>NZ_LMHO01000023.1:0-676617 GCF_001428185.1 Mesorhizobium sp. Root695
TGCCTCCTGCCAAAATCTCCTGACACAAACTGTCCAAGACACTTCAATCACATAACAAAAAACCCCGCCGAAAATCGACGGGGTTTGTCAGCAGTCTGAGCGGCGCCTTCCGGCGCCGCTTCCGTCTCGGGAGGAGACTTGTACTTTAGGCACTTTATGCCGCGGTCTTGGCCTCGATCTGCTTGGCCTTGGCCGAAGACGCCGTAATGGCGATCTTGCGCGGCTTCAGCTCCTCGGGGATGTTGCGCTTGAGGTCGACGAACAGCAGGCCGTTCCTCAGCGAAGCACCGACGACTTCGACGTGGTCGGCAAGCTGGAAGCGCCGCTCGAAAGCCCTCGAGGCAATGCCGCGGTAGAGCAGTTCGGACCCTTCGCCAGTGCCCTCGTCCTTGCGCTCACCTTTCACGGTCAGCACGTTGCGGTGGGCTTCGATCGAGATTTCCTCGTCGGAGAAGCCGGCAACCGCCATCGAGATGCGATAGGAATCCTCGCCGGTACGCTCGATGTTGTAGGGCGGATAGGTCTGCGCGCCATCCGGCTGCGCAAGCGAATCCAGCATGGTGAAAAGACGGTCGAAGCCGACGGTCGAGCGATAAAGCGGGGAAAAATCAACGTGACGCATGAGGTGTTCTCCTGTTGAGCAACATGGTTTGCGTATGGCCGGCGCGAAACCCTTGAGCGGCGTTTCGGCTGGACCAGCGGCCCCGACATTGGCGACCGCATGAGACATTTGGGGAGCGCTCGAAAGCATTTCAAGATTTCGCCTGGCGGCAAAAGCCGTGCGGCTGATTCCCCGATGAACGGCAGATGAACCGGCGCTTCGGCGCGCGTTCAGGCAGCCGGCGCTAGAGTGCATCCAGGATCAAGGACTCGCGGCGCCGATTGCACAACAGGCGCCGCAACGAGGCCGACCGGGTGTTAACGTCCCTTCCTCCCGGATCGACAGAGGCCGGAAGCACGCTTTCAAGCGGCTTCCGGCCTTCCCCGTTGCAGCCTCCATCAGAGGGAATTCCTTTGCTTTTGACGCATGGGCGTCTATCACCGTAGTTGAGCCAGCCAGCACAGGCGGCACGCCAGACGCCGAACACGAAGCGCCGAATGACGGATCTTTTCACCGAGAACTCCCTTTTTCACGAAGTTGAGGGCAATCCGCGGCCGGAAAACGCCACCGGCGGCTTCTTCACCACGCGTGACCGCAAGAATATCCGCTATGGCCTGTTCGGCGCGGTCGCTCGCCCGATGAAGGGCACCGTGGTGCTCCTCACCGGCCGCAACGAGTGCATCGAGAAATATTTCGAAACCATCCGCAACCTTGCCGATCGCGGCTTTGGCATCGCCACCCTCGACTGGCGCGGGCAGGGCGATTCCGACCGGCTGATCCGTGATCGCCAGCGCGGCTATGTCAGGAGCTTCCGCGACTATACGGCAGACCTCGAACAATTTTTCGAGGAGATCGTGCTGCCCGATTGCCGCGGCCCATACTACATCCTCGCCCACTCTGCCGGCGCCACGATCACGCTGCTTGCCGCGCCGTCGATGGTAAACCGCGTGCGGCGCATGGTGCTGATCGCGCCATTCCTGACGCTGCCCGACCTGCCGGTTTCGATATCAACGGTTCGCCGTGTCTGTTCGCTGTTCTGCGCTCTCGGCCTCGGCCGGCTCTATGCCGCCTGGGGTCCGCGGCCGAAGGTGACGGCCCCCTTCGGGACCAACAAGCTGACGTCGGACCCGGCGCGCTATCGGCGCAACACGCGGATCTACGAAGAGTATCCGCAACTGGCGATTGGTGGCCCGACGATCCGCTGGCTGGCGGCGGCCGCCGAAGCGTCCGAAGCGGTCAGCGATCCCGACTTCATGGCTCGGATTCAGGTGCCTCTGATGATAATCGCCGCTGGCGCCGACCAGGTTGTCTCAACCAGGGCCGTGGAGGCCTACGCCAGGCGTTTGCGGCTCGGTTCGCTGCTGATGATCGACGGCTCCCGCCACGAAATCCTGCAGGAAGCCGACATCTACCGCGAGCAATTGCTCGCCGCCTTCGATGCCTTCATTCCCGGCAGCGACGACCCGACTGCCTGATAGGCGCCGATCGCTGGTTCACGGCTGGCGGGCAAACTCCATGATCCAGTTGGTCTCCCAGGTGGTGCCGCCATCCTGCGAAAAGGCCTGCTCCCAGCGCGCCGTGTTTTGCGCGATCTCCGACCAGAGGAAACGAACCCGGATCGGCTGTCCGTCGAAGACGTCCTCACACATAAACGTGCCGACGCCGTCGGTAAACGCACCGCGCACCGGAACGTCGATGGTCAGGGGGTTGCGGCCATCGATCCACCAGATCGACCATTGCCGTGTCGCCGTATCGAAGGTCCGCACCGTGGCGGCACGATAGCCGCCGTCGGGCAGGTCGATGACATTGTCGTCGACATTGCCGAGGCCACCAAGCAGCGGACGGACCTCGCATGTGCCGGCGAATTCGTCCCAGTTGGTGTCGCCCGTCAGACGCTTTTGCAGCCTTCGATGGCTGACATCCCAATTGCCGAAGAAGAAATCGAAATCGCTGCGGCCGTCCGCCGGAATGTCATGGGCGCGGCTGGCTGTTGAGTGCGTAGGCATGTCTGGTTCTCCCTCTGGCAATGACCCTTCCATAGCCGGTGCCTACTGACACCCTGTTGTCAGTTGCGTGAGCCCGCCGAAGGCAAAATGCTAAAGATTCTGACAGCCCGCATCGCCCCGAACTGCTGCCCGCGTCGAACTGAACGCCATGGAGATGAGATCATGACCGAGAAAACCTGCGCTGCCTGCGATTGCCAGCTGGACGCCAACCCGATCCGCGTCAGGACTGTCGAAGTCCGCTGCAAGGAAACGCTGATATCTCAGCCGCGCAAGGCGGCCATGGCGGCTGCGTGAAGCTCTGGCGTTGCTGCGGCGAGCACGTCGCCGCCCTTCTCCGCCGGGCCGCCATCGAATGTGGTGACGACACCGCCGGCCTTCTCGATGATCGGGATCAGCGCCACGATGTCGTAGGGCTTCAAGCCGGGATCGGCGACGATATCGACGCTTCCTGAGGCGATCATTGCGAAGGCATAACAATCGGCGCCGTAACGGGCGAGTTGGACCTGCTTTTCGAACTGGTCGTAACGCTCGCGCGCCGCGCCCTTGTACAGCGCCGGCGTAGTGGTGAACAGCGTCGCTTCAGCGAGATTGGTCGTCTTGCGCGTCGAAAGCTTGCGTGGCCCGCCCGGCCCTTCATAGTGGGAACCCGAGGCGTTGGCGTAGAACAGCTCACCGGTGAAGGGCTGCGCCATCATGCCGGCAACGGCATCGCCGTCGACCGTCAGCCCGACCAGCGTCCCCCACACCGGCAGGCCGGAAATGAAGGCGCGTGTGCCGTCGATCGGGTCGATCACCCAGACATGCCGGCTCGAAATGTTCTCGCTGCCATGCTCCTCACCAAGAATGCCATGGTGGGGATACTCAGCCGATATCAGCGCGCGGATAGCGCGCTCGGCCTCGCGATCGGCCTCGGTGACCGGGTCGAAACTGCCCTTTTCCTTGTTGGCGACAGCACCCTGGCTGCGAAAGCGCGGCAAGGTTTCCGCCGCCGCCGCCTGCGCCATGCGGCGCATGAAATCGATGCTGATATCCAACTGATTCTCCCGCATTGCAGCACGCCCGAGCCGGGCTTTGCCGCCATTTCCGTGCCAAAACAAGGGGGTTTATCGATTTATCCGCGACGGTATCTGTTGCCTGGATGTCACACATACAACGTCGAAACGCAATTTCCACATCAGAGTGAATTAAAAAAGCCTGAAGGTCGCTTGACATTTGTGCAGCGCACAATACCCTCGGCCTCGGACAGGTTCTCCTGTCCATGCCCTCCTTGGGCGTTTCCTCCCTAGACTTCGACCGTATCGTGCAAACGATGCGGTCTTTTTTTACGCCGCGATTGCGAGCTCACTCCGCTGCCAGCGGCAGATCGACGAAATGATGGTCGGGCATCGACATCAGGTCGGCCGAAAATCGCGTCAGATCGTCGGCCAGCGCGTCGAAGCCCACGGCCTTCTCGAATGTCCGCTCGTTCATGTAGAGCCCGCGATTGACCTCGATCTGCAGTGCATGCAGATGGCGGGCCGGGCGGCCATAGTGTTCGGTGATGAAGCCGCCGGCGTAAGGTTTGTTGTGCGCGACCGTATAGCCCATGGCGGTGAGGAGGCCGATCGCGGTCTCGGTCAGGGCCGCAGTGGCCGAGATGCCGAAACGGTCGCCGATGATGAAGTCGGGCCGCAGGCCGCTGTCGCCGACACGGATGCTTGCCGGCATCGAATGACAGTCGATCAGCACGGCAAAGCCGAACCGCGCATGGGTCCTGGTCAAAAGCCGCTTCAATGTCTCGTGATAGGGCTTGTAGACAGCCTCGATGCGGGCGACCGCTTCGGCCAGCGGCAGGCGGCCGGAATAGATGTCGAGTCCCTCACCGACCAGCTTGGGAACCGTGCCAAGCCCGCCCGCCACCCGCGCCGAGCGAATGTTGCAGAAGGACGGCACCGGCTCGGCGAACATGCGCGGATCGAGTTCCCACGGCTCGCGGTTGACATCGAGATATGCGCGCGGGAAATTCGCCGCCAACAGCGGTGCGCCGAGCGCGACGGCGCCGCCGAACAGCTCATCGACGTAACAGTCTTCCGACCGGCGGATGGCGTTGCGGTCCAGCCTTGCCATGGCAAGGAAGCGTTCGGGATAGTAGCGGCCGCTATGCGGTGAGTTGAAGAGGAAGGGGACGCGCTGCTCGGCGCCCGACCGGATTTCGAAGGGTGGAAAGACCGAAAAATCCTCGGCTGCCGTCTTCAATTTGAGCGAACCCGAAAGCACCTGTGCATCATGATGTGAAAGTGCCACCTTGCTGGCCGCGTGTCCAGCATTTCAGCGGCCACGCCGCTGCGCAAATATGGATCATCGCCGTTCTCGTTCACTTGATGTTTACCCTCACCTCCTCATATAGAGGATGGTTAACGAGGTTGCCCAACGGCAATCTCGGGCGGGTGATTCGGACGGGATATCATGGCACGCATTCTTCTGGCGGAAGACGACGACGATATGCGTCGGTTCCTCGTCAAGGCGCTGGAGCGCGCCGGTTACCAGGTCAGCGATTTCGACAATGGCGCCAGCGCCTATGAACGGCTGCGCGAGGAACCGTTCTCGCTGCTGTTGACCGACATCGTCATGCCGGAGATGGACGGCATCGAACTGGCGCGGCGCGCCACCGAGATCGATCCTGATTTGAAGGTCATGTTCATCACCGGTTTCGCCGCCGTCGCGCTGAACCCGGATTCCAAGGCGCCGAAAGACGCCAAGGTGCTGTCGAAGCCGTTCCACCTGCGCGACCTCGTCAACGAGGTCGAGAAGATGCTGCAGGCGGCCTGACCCGCTTTCCGAGCCAATGCATGCCACCCAGAAGCGGTCCCGGTTTTGGGAAAACGACATGCGTGAAACAAAGACCTGAAGTGCGGCGCGCTTTAGGCATCGGCGCCGGTTCGCCGCTGCGGCGAGACGACGCCTTCTTTCCTTTTTCCTGCTATTGACGCGCTGGATCAAAAATGGTGTATGCGCGGCTTCGGATGGGCGTGTAGCTCAGCGGGAGAGCACTGCATTGACATTGCAGGGGTCACAGGTTCAATCCCTGTCACGCCCACCATCCTTTCAAATACCTAGCTAAGCCCTTGTGCCGATTGGCACAGAAACCTGGCCTGAGCCTCGGACGCGTTCGACATGCCGAGCGCTCCAGCTGCTTCCCAGATTCCCTCGCCTGCGAACATCGTCCAGGTTGCGCGGGTATGGCGCAGGACGTGAGGCGTGATCGCCGGCTGACCGGTGACGGCTGGATGAAGCCAGGCGTTATCAATCGCCATATCGCAAGCGGTCCGGACGGAAGCAATCCCGTGCCCCATGTAGCTGATTACATACAGATAGGCCGACACGGGCTCGCCGGCCCGCCTGGCAGCCTCATAACGGGTGTTCTCGTCGATGAGCTTCCACCGCTTGACGGGTGTGAAGGCCGTCACTGCCGAAGTCACACGGTGGAAGCTGATGGGCTTCGGTGCCTTAGGCGTGACCGGCATGGCTGCGGCGGCTTTGGCGTCATTTGTAACGGCTTACTGGGCGGATATTTGGCGCGTGTTGCGGGATGGCTGAGGCACCGGCTACAGCTGCGACTCTCCTGATCACCGCAGCGTTACCGCGCTGATTGCTTTTGGCGACAGCCTTGACTTAGATCAATACGGATAAAGCATCTCGGGGTAAACGTCGATTTGCACCCAATAAGGCTACAGCAAGAGCATGAGCAGGATGGTGATTTTCGAGCAAGCAAAGACACTGGGCGTCACAATCCATCAACGTTCAAAAACAGTTTGGATCGCAACAGGGACGTGTCGAGGTCGCGAATACCAGGTTAAAGGACGTAGTCCCTATATCGCGCTGGCACTGTGGATGGAAGCTGCGCGATACAGAGGTACCAGAATTATAAGCCCGATTACCACTGGGCTCGGGCGCCCCATAGAACCTCCGACATCAGGCGGCTAATCTGGCATCAGAGAGAACATTGGACTTGTTCGCCAAGCCATGCCCCACCGCTCATCATCCACTGCTTTGTAAGGCAACGTCGGTAAGGAACTAATCCCGCGCCGCAAACTTCAGGCGACCGGCCGAGACAGCAGCAAGGGAAACTACGCGCAACTATCCGCTGGGTTAAAAGGGACAGTGCACCGGGGGGTGGAAGTTCTTGATTCCCTTCGCAGGACAATCGCAGTTAGCATCGAACTTTGAAGGGGGTTCGTGACGCTTGCACCCAGGTTGGGTCTTGTAGGCGTAACCGGGCAGGGAAACATAAGGACTTTCGCTGACGCAACCCGCAAGTACTAGCCCCAGCGAGGCGACAATGACAACTTTCATTTGTTCTTCTCCTAGCGGATCGACAACACTTGAAAGCATTTGTTGCATATGGCCGAAGCGGACGATTTGTCCCAGATCAAATCCGAGATGGGATACACGAAGTGGCAATATCCCAAGGCATGACGACTCGATGTCGCAATCTCTTCTCACCGTAAGTGCCTTTCTGGGTGATACGTTGCCCACTCGCTCGGGGCGCTTCTTCCTGCGAGTAATGAGACCTACCAAATGTCGTGCGTCCCTAGGTAAACACGCCAATCCGGCAACGGCTCACCACTGCGACATCGTGCTGGCGAATCTTGAAGGAACGCTGCCGCTGGATGGGGTAAAGGCACAGATCGAAGAGATCACACCGAAGGTGAAGCGCTGACGGAGCCTGGGCGGCCCAGCGGCATAGATCATAGGGGGACACTTGCGGCGGCCGCTGGGCCTGACCAGTCTGGCTTGGTGAGGCGCGGCACCGGCTGACCCGAAGCATGTACTGACTCTAACGTGAGAGCCAGAGCGCATCAGCATGAGGGACTACCGCCGAGAGGTGTACTCGATGCCACCACCGGCAATGTGGATAGCGTCGCGGGCGCGGGAAGGCCGGCGTCGCACGAATGGGAGGAAAGCCGCAACGCCGGCCAGCGGGATAGGTCCGCCGCGCCTCGAAGGCCAGCCGATTCTTGACGCGGCGTCATGGTCTAGACACGCCCGCAAGAAGAACTGTTGGCACCGAAACGGCACAGAAACGTTCAATGAAAACAAACAAAGCACTACATTGACATTGCGGGGGTCACAGGTTCCCTGTCACGTCCATCATCCAATCCCAGAAAGTCAGACTTAGATCGACATCCTGGCCGGCTCGCCAGAACTGGACAATTTCGTTCGTTCCCGAAGGAAACTGGCACTGCCAGTTTTCGGAATGCAACGCGCCCGTCCCGGCGTTTGACCGGAACGGGCCACGGTCTATCAGATCATTGCGGCTCTGGATCGGGTGTATTTCCCGGCCTATCCGGCGTGCCGCCCTTGCCTTCGCGGCAAGGCTCGCCGATGCCGCAGCATTTGCCGTTGTAGGTGACGCCAGGTTTCAGCCTGTCGCATTCCCTCGGGCCGGTTGTCTTGCAGCCGGCCAGCACCGAAACGGCGATGGCGGCCAAAAGGACGTTTCTTGAAACAGTAAGCATTAGACGCTCTCCTTGATGGACCGTGTTTGGACACACCGCTTGGTCGCGTCTCGGGAGAAATTGGTTCAAAAGAAAGTTGCGATCACCGGCGAAAATCTCTTGCGAGCTTGCCTTCGCCATAAGGCACATCGCCGATGCCGCGGCATTCGCCATGCCATGTGGTTTTCGGACGTGATTTATCGCATTGTCTTGTCGGCGCTGCCTGGCACGCCTGACGTCATCGATGCCGCGAAACCGTAAGCAGGACATTCTCAACGTTGCATGCGAGAGACGTTTTCCATGATTGATCACGTTGGACTACGCAGGGCTCGGTCACCTCACCATCAGAAATGGTCCAGCACCGAAATCGGAATGGTTGGCGAAATTGCGCGTGTCCCCGAGCCTGTGATCGGGACCTGGGCTCCCGAGATACTGCCATGAGTTCACGGCGTGGAAAGGCAAAGCTGTCGCCCTGGCCGAAGATCTATCGCGAACTGAAACGCGTGCGCGCCCAATTGCAATCACCATGGTCGACATTGAGCAGCGCGCTCATTTCGGCAAAGCAGAACGCTGAATACCGACGCGGCCTCGGCAACCGGATCGAGGCGGCCCGCGAGACTTACACGGCCTCGCCGATCTCGCAGACTGCCGACACTTTCATGCTCGTCCGGATCATCGGCAACGATCTGGAACCGCGACACCGCAAAGGCCAGTCATACGACAACGTACTATTTATTCTGGACAACGAACCGGCCTTCGAGGGATGCGAAAAATTCTGGATCGTCAACCGGATAGTCGACACCGACGAGGAAGCCCGGATCATCGGCCTGCTCGAAAGCCGCCGCCAGAATTTTCACACAATCCCCTTCGAGCTCGATGCGTACCGGAAGATATCCTGGGACATCGATCGGCTTGCCGCCGGCGACCTCAGATTCTCGGAGAAAGGCCGGGCGAGCGGAGCACAGTCCGCGCGTTACGAAACGCACATCCGCCGCAGCAAGAATCTCTATGTGATGAACAACAATGGAGCGCGCAACGCCGCGCTCGCGATTGCTCGTGACAGGGCAAAATGGCTGATGCCCTGGGACGGGAACTGCTACCTGACAGGGTCTGCGTTCCAGCGGATACGGTCCGCGATCGAGAAAAACCCGCACCTTCCCTACGCCGTGGCGCGCATTGTCGACAACGCGCTTCTGCTAGACCAGGATTTCCAGCCGCCGGCCGAGGAAGAGCCGCAGATCATATTTCGAGCTGACACCACACAGCTGTTCGACGAAAACTATGGCTACGGGAGGCGGCCAAAAATCGAGATGTTGTGGAGGTTGGGAGTTCCCGGCTCCTGGGATCGCTACCGCGACGACGTCTGGGATTTTCAGCGCCCGTCCAGGGCAGCGGAGGCCGGGCTGTTCCAGAAGGCGGGCTGGGTGGCGCGCCTGGATTCAGGGCGCTCGCATCTGGAGATCGGCAAGGCCGGCTCCGTCGCGCGCCTGGTCAGCCGCGACCAGGCGATCGTCGACATGGTCGATCAATGCGACGCCAGGGCGGTTGCCGCTCGGCTTGATACCTCCCACCTGGCTTTTTATGACGAAGACGCCCTGGGTGCTGCCCACGCGGTGAAGGACGCTCCCATCCTGCGCCATCTCGAAGCCGCGGCCGGCCAGGCGCTCGCCCGCGGTCCTTTCAGCGTGCTCGACAAGACTGGCCTGGCCCCCAGCGGGGATCCCCAGGACTATTTTCATCCAGCGCCTTATTGGTGGCCCGACCCCGACAGACCCGATGGCCTGCCCTATGTTCAGCGCGATGGCGAACGCACGCCCGGCACGGCATTGTATGAAGCAGGAAGCGAAACCTACGATCGCACGCGCTTGCAGCGCGTCTTCGACGACACAACCGTGCTTGCGCTGGCCGCAACCGTGCTTGGCGGACATCATTATGCCGCCCATGCCGCGGGGCTGATCCGCGCATGGTTTGTCGATTCCAGGACAAGAATGAACCCGCATTTACGCTATGCGCAGGTGCGGTCGGGCCACGACAGCAATGAAGGGTCCGGCCACGGCATCATCGAACTGAAGGATTTCTATTTCTTCCTGGATGCCGTGCGCCTGATCGAGCGAACAGGAGTGCTCGGCGACGAGGAACGCGAGGCGTTCAGAGCCTGGCTTGGTTCCTACCGCGAATGGCTGGACACCGCACCGGCAGCCGCGACCGCCTTCTACAGCAGCAGCAACCAAGGGACGTTCTACGATTTGCAGCGGGCATCGATCGCCACGTTTCTTGGCGACAGCGCCACGCTGGCCAAGGTCAGCCTTTATGCTCGGGAGAGATTCGCGGCCCAGGTCGCGGCCGACGGTTCATTGCCCAGGGAACTGTTGCGCACCCGGCCCAGACACTACGCCATGTTCACCCTGCAAGGCTGGACGTCACTGGCCCGTGTCCTGTCTTCGGTCGGCGACAATCTCTGGCAGCACCGGACTGCCGAGGGACTGGGGCTGGTTCAGGCGCTGCGCTGGCTTGTTGCCCACGAGAACAAGCCACACCCCATGTCGGCCGAAACCATCGATCCGGATCGGCTTGGGCCGCTGCTTCTCGACCTGGCGGACCATGATCCCACGGGGATCCCACCTGCCGACCTGGAAAGGTCGACCAAGCCCATTTTCCATCCAGATGAGGCGATCGCGCCCTTTTGGCCGTGGCGAAGGCGCTAGAGCAATTCCAGAAAAAGTGTGAAACGGTTTTCCGTCCGGAATTGCGTCAAAACAAGGGGTTAGAGCGGCTCGCCGTTTCCGTGAAACGGTGAATTGTTCTAGAGACGGGACGTCCGGCCATCCTGGCCCGTCACCTCAGTGATGAGAACCAATTTCCCGAGATCAAACGCCCGCGACAGTGCAAAGACTCTTCATCCTGGCAACCGCCAGTTCCGGATCGGCCAGCAATCCGGCCTGATCGGCAAGGCGGAAGACATCGGCATAGTGACGGATGCCGCGCGCCGACTGCATGCCGCCGACCATCGCAAAATGGTCCTGATGGCCGTTCAGCCAGGCCATGAAGACGATGCCAGCCTTGTAGTATTCGGTCGGTGCCTCGAAGATTTTTCGAGATAGCGGCACGGTTGGCGCCATCAATGCGTCATAGCCGGCGCGGTCCCCCTCGGCCAGTTTCGCCAGCGCTGCGTTGGCGACCGGCGCGGTGGCGTCGAAAATGCCGAGCAGTGCATGCGAATGTCTTTTCTCGTCGCCGGCGATCAGTTCGGGATAGTTGAAGTCGTCGCCGGTAAACATGACGATGCCGTCCGGCAACCGGTCTCTAAGTGCGACCTCCTTGCCGGCATCGAGCAGCGAGATTTTTATGCCCTCCACCTTACCGGCGTGGCGTTCGATGATGGCAACCACTGTGTCAAGCGCGGCCTCGAAGTCGCTGCTGCCCCAATAGCCCCTGAGCGCCGGATCGAACATGTCGCCCAGCCAGTGCAGGATCACCTTGCCGGAGGCCTGGCTCAGAATACGGTCATAGACGCTGATATAGTCGTCCGGACCTTTGGCCACCGCTGCCAGCGCCCGGCTGGCCATCATGATCGTCTTGCCGCCGAGCCCTTCGATGAAAGCAAACTGCTCTTCATAGGCCTTGATGACGTCGTCGACTGTTCTGGCGGCGCTCGGCGCCAGATGGTCTGTCCCGGCGCCCGAAGCGAGATCGGCGCCATCGACGGTGCGCGCTTCCGCGATCGAGCGGCGGATCAATTCCTGTGCATTTGCCCAGTCGAAACCCATGCCGCGCTGGGAGGTGTCCATCGCCTCGGCGATGCGGAAGCCGAGTCGCCACAGATGGTGCCGGAACGCCATTGTCCTGTCCCAGTCGACCACCGGCCTGGACCACGGATCGGTCATCGCAAGCGGATCGGCAACGACGTGCGCGGCGGCATAGGCGATGCGCGAAAACCGCGCGCCGATCACCGGCCGCACCGGCTGGCCGGCAAGCGCGTAGCGGGCGCTGCGGCCATCCTCACCAGGCAAGGAAATGTCCATCGATCTCTCCCTTTGTAGCGCCTATAAATGGAACGTTCCAATAAATCAAGAACCTTTAAGATTCAGAGCTCATTCACGGGCAAATGCTGCATCGCAACAGGGAAAGCCTTGCATCTTATGCCATTTGAGTACGGGCAATCGATCTTTCAGGCCGAGGAAAAAATCCTGGTTGACTCGACGTCGAACCGGTGATTAGAACGTTCCAATAGATTTTGATCATGAAGTCGAGAGGATGCATAGGGATGGCCAGCCGGGCCAAGGCGACGATATTCGACATCGCCCGCGAAGCAGGCGTGTCCAAATCGACGGTATCGCTCGTGCTCCAGGGCAGCGGGCGGATCCGGCCTGAGACGACAAGCAAGGTTCGCAAGGCGATCGAGGATGTCGGTTACGTCTACAACCGCGGCGCCGCCAATCTGCGCAAGGCTCACTCCAACGTCATCGGCATGGTCATCAACGATCTCACCAATCCCTTTTTCGCGGAACTGGCGGTCGGCATGGAACGCGTCTTCCAGTCGGCCGGCATCGTGCCGTTCATCGCCAACACTGCGGAAAATCCGGTGCGCCAGGAAGAAGTGCTGAAATCGCTGATGGAGCAAGGCGTCGCCGGCCTCATCGTGTCGCCGGCACGCGGCACGACGCCGAGCGCCTTCCGGCGGATCGAGACGGCGGGCGTGCCGGTCGTCTTCGCCATGCGGCGGCTGCCGGAAAGCCGCATCCCGGTGATCGCGCCCGACAATCATCGCGGCGCCTATCTTGCCGCCGCACATCTCATCGGCAAGGGGCATCGCCGGCTGGCCTTCTTCGGCGGCTCGTCCGACCTCGTCGTCTATCACGAGCGGCTGGGTGGCTTTCGTGAGGCCTGCGAGACGCTTGGCGTCGCCGCCCGCGACATACTGATCGTCGAGGGCGAGACCAGCCGCAAAGGCGGCATTTCGTGCCTGGAAACCGCTCTCGCGATGGCTGAACCGCCGACTGCGGCTCTGTGCTTCAACGACGCGGTCGCGTTTGGCGCCATGCTGGCGCTGCGCAAGCGCGGGCTTGAGCCGGGAGCTGATTTTGCCGTCGTCGGCTTCGACGATGTGGTGGAGGCCGAGCACTACATGCCGGCTCTGACCAGCGTCGCGGTGGACTCGGCGGGCCTCGGCGAACGCGCCGCGCATGTCATGCTGAAAATGATCCAGTCGCGCACCACGCGGGCCGAGGACCATATCGGCGCGGTCAATCTCGTGGTCAGGGAAAGCTGTGGCCCGGATCGCCGCACCCGAAACAGGCCCGCAGGTTCGGGGAACGCGGCATGAGCATCAGATGGGGCTTGATCGGCGCCAGCACGATCGCCAGACAGTTCATGATCAGCGCCATCCGCGCGCATGGCGATGGCGAGATCGCGGCGGTGATGAGTTCCAGCCCGGAGCGCGCCATGGCCTATGCCGGGGAGAACGATATTCCGCTTGCCGTCTCGACGCTTGATGCCCTGCTCGGCGCCGACATCGACGCCGTCTACATCTCGACCACCAACGAATTGCATCTCGATCAGGCGCTCGCTGCCACCAAGGCGGGAAAGCACGTGCTGTGCGAAAAGCCGCTGGCGCTGACCAGCGCCGATGCCCGCAAGATGGTCACCGCCGCCAGGGCAGCCGGCATCGTGCTCGGCACCAACCACCATCTGCGCAACGCCGGCGCCCATCGTGTCATGCGCGAGGCGATAGCCGCCGGCCGCATCGGCAAGCCGATCGCCGCGCGCGTCTTCCATTCCGTCTATCTGCCTGAAAACCTGCAGGGCTGGCGCATCACCAAGCCGGAAGCCGGCGGCGGTGTCGTGCTCGACATCACCGTGCACGATGTCGACACGCTGCGCTTCGTGCTCGACGACGACCCCGTAGAGGTGTCCTGCTTCACGCAGTCGGTCGGAATGGCCGGCAGCGGCCTGGAGGATGGCGCCATGTGCATCTGGCGCTTCAAATCGGGCATCATCGCCCAGTCGCATGAGGGCTTCACCACCAAGTTCGCCGGCATCGGCTTCGAGGTGCACGGTTCGGAAGGCTCGCTGATCGCCAGTAATGTGATGACCCAAAAGCCCGACGGTTCGGTGTTGTTGCGCACTGCCGAGGGCGAGGAGCAACTGAGCTTCGACCGCGATGATCTCTACACAAGATCCGTGCATCAGTTCCACGTCGCGATCGGCGGCGAGGGCCCCCCTGCCGCCACCGGAGAGGACGGCGTCTGGTCGCTGGCATCAGCCGAGGCGGCGCTTCAATCGGGCAGCTCCGGCAAGGCCGTCAAGATCGACCCGAGACTCGGGAGCATGAATTGAGCAAGGTGGTTTCGGCAGCGCGGGCAGCGAGCCTGATCAAGGACGGCATGGTCGTATCCGTGTCGTCGTCGAGCGGCCTCGGCTGCCCGGACGCCGTGCTGGCCGCGATCGGCGAACGCTTCGACGCAGAAGGCCATCCGAAGAACATCACCACGCTGCATCCGATCGCCGCCGGCGACATGTATGGCATCAGGGGTATCGACCATCTGGCCAAGCCTGGCCTGCTGAGGCGCACTTTGTGCGGCTCCTATCCGTCCGGCCCCTCCTCTTCCGAACCGCCGCAGATCTGGAAGATGATCGGCGACAATTCGGTCGCGGCCTACAACGTGCCGTCCGGCATCCTGTTCGACATGCATCGCGAGGCCGCGGCCAAGCGGCCGGGCGTACTGACCAAGGTCGGCCTCGACACCTTCGCCGACCCACGCCACCAGGGCTGCGCCATGAACGCAGCCGCCAGCGAGCCGATCGTTTCGGTGCAGCAGTTCGACGGCGAGGAATGGCTCTATTTCCGCTCCATCGTGCCGCACGTCTCGATCATCCGCGCCACGTCGGCTGACGAGCGCGGCAACCTCACCTATGAGCATGAGGGCGCCTATCTCGGTGGCCTCGAACAGGCGCTCGCCGCCCGCAACAATGGCGGTGTCGTCATCGCTCAGGTCAAGCGCGTCGTCGAAAACGGCACGCTGAAACCGCATGACGTGCGCGTGCCCGGCGTCCTGGTCGACCACATCGTCGTTGCACCCGACCAGTTGCAGACGACGCTGACACCCTATGACCCGGCGATCTCCGGAGAAATCTTCCGGCCGCTGTCGAGCTTCCGCAACGCCGAGATGAACGTCCAGAAGGTGATCGCGCGCCGCGTCGCCATGGAGTTGCGCGACGGCATGGCCGTAAACATCGGCTTCGGCATCTCGGCCAATGTTCCGCGCATCCTTCTCGAGGAAGGCCAGCACGGCAAGGTCACCTGGGTGATCGAACAGGGCGCGGTCGGCGGCGTGCCGCTGCTCGACTTCAAGTTCGGCTGTTCGTCGAACGCCGACGCCTTCATGCCATCGCCACACCAGTTCATCTATTTCCAGGCCGGCGGCTTCGACGCTTCGCTGTTGTCCTTCCTGCAGATCGACCGCCACGGCTCGGTCAACGTCTCGAAGCTTTCGGCGCGTCCGCATGTCACCGCTGGCGCCGGCGGCTTTGTCGACATCACCGCGCGGGCAAAGAAGATCGTCTTCTCCGGCTTCTTCAACGCCGGGGCAAAACTTTCATTGGCCGATGGCGGCATCCGCATCGACCAGGAGGGCAAGGTCAAGAAGGTGGTCGCGGAGGTCGAGCACATCTCGTTTTCGGGCAAGCGGGCGGTCGCGCAGGGACAGGACATCACCTATGTCACCGAGCGCTGCGTGATGAAGCTGACGCCGGAGGGCCTGGTCGTCACAGAACTCGCACCCGGCATTGACCTGCAGCGCGACGTGCTGGCGCAGTCGGAAATTCCGTTGGGCGTTGCCAAGGACCTCAAGACGACACCGGAAGCTCTCTATCTGGACCAGCCTATCGGCCTGTCGCTAAATGGCGGCGCCTCGCTCGGAGGCGCGCATGGTTGAGCCTCTCGTCACCTGCGAGCAGGATGGCGCCATCGGCATCGTCACGCTGCGCCGGCCGGAGAAATTCAACGCGCTCGACATCCCCATGCTGCGCGCGCTGGAGGCAGCGCTTGACGCGGCCGAAGACGCGGACGGCGTGCGCGTCGTGCTGCTGCGCGGCGAAGGTAAGGGCTTTTGCGCCGGCGGCGATGTCGAGGCCTGGGCGCAGATGAGTGCCGCCGATTTCCAGGTGCAGTGGGTGCGCTACGGCCACCGCGTCTTCGACCGGCTGGCGCGGCTCAAGCAGCCGACCATCGCCGTTTTGTCCGGCCACGCGTTGGGCGGCGGCCTGGAACTGGCCGTGGCTTGTGATTTCCGCGTGGCGGAAACACAAGTGAAATTGGGCTTCCCCGAGACCTCGATCGGCGTCGTTCCCGGCTGGTCCGGCACGCAGCGCGCCGTGCGCCGTTTCGGCGCGCAGACAGTGCGGCGCATGGCGCTGGGTGGCGAGATCATTCTCGCGGCTGAAGCGCTAGCCTTGGGCGTGGTCGACCGGGTGGTCGAGACCGGCAAGGCACACGACGAAGCCAAGGCCTGGGCCGAAAAGATCTCCGAGCGCGGGCCGCTGGCAACGGAGGCCGCCAAGCTGATGATCGCTGTCGCCGAAGGCGAGGAAAGTGCCGCCGCTACTGAAGCGCTCGCCAGCGGCTTCATCGCCATGACCGGCGACCTCAAGGCCGGCGTCGGTGCTTTCAGGGCCAAGCAGAAGCCGGCCTTTTCGAGATTCTAGAGGATAAACATGAACGCACTACTCAAGATTTCTATGCCGGCCGAGGCGTCCGCGGCGCCGAAGGCGTACAAGCTGCTGATCGATGGCAAGCATGTCGATGCCCGCGACGGCCGCACGATTGCGCGCCAGAGCCCCGGCCACGGCTTCACCGTTTCGCAATATGCACAGGCTGGCGAGGCCGAAGTGGAAGCGGCAATGCAGGCCGCCCACAGGGCTTTCGAGACGGGTCCATGGCCGCGCATGAAGGCGGCCGAGCGCGCCGCGCTCCTGCTCAAGGCGGCTGACCTGATCGAGGCGCGGCTGGAAGACATCGCTCGGCTCGACGCGCTGGAATCAGGCAAGCCGATCGCCCAGGCACGCGGCGAGATCGGCGGCGCGGTCGACATCTGGCGCTATGCCGCCTCGCTTGCCCGCACGCTGCATGGCGAATCCTACGCCAATCTCGGCGATGCCATGCTGGGTGTCGTGCTGCGCGAACCGATCGGCGTCGTCTCGATCATCACGCCGTGGAATTTCCCGTTCCTGATCGTCAGCCAGAAACTGCCCTTCGCGCTCGCCGCCGGCTGCACGGCCGTCGTCAAGCCGAGCGAAATGACCTCGGCCTCGACCTTCGTGCTCGGCGATATCCTGATGCAGGCCGGCCTGCCCGCCGGCGTCGTCAACATCCTTGCAGGTCTCGGCGCCGACGTCGGTGCGCCGATGGTCAGCCACCCCCTGGTCGAGATGGTGTCGTTCACCGGCTCCACCCGCGTCGGCAAGATGACGATGGCCTCGGCCGCGCAAACGCTGAAGAAAGTCTCGATGGAGCTCGGCGGCAAGAACGGCCAGATCGTCTTCCCCGACGCCGACCTCGAGGCGGCCGCCGACGCGGCGGTATTCGGCGGCTTCTTCAATGCCGGCGAGTGCTGCAACGCCGGCAGCCGGCTGATCGTGCACGAGGCGATCGCCGACGAGTTTCTCAGCGCCGTCAAGGCGCTCACCGCCAGGGTGACAGTCGGCGATCCGCTCGATGACCGTACCAAGGTTGGGGCGATGATCTCGTCAGACCACTTGGCCAAGGTGACAGGTTACGTTGCGGCGGCCGCGACCCAAGGCAGCAGCGTCTACAGCGGCGGCGAGCAGCTTGCCTCCAGTGCCGGCCAATACCTCGATCCCACCATCATCCGCGGCGTCACCGAGGATATGGCCATAGCGCGCGAGGAAGTATTCGGCCCTGTGCTCTCGGTGTTGACTTTTGAATCGATTGAAAAGGCGTTGCACATCGCCAACAACACGCCCTATGGTTTGTCGGCGGGCGTGTGGAGCGCCAGCATCGACACTTGCATGTCGGTGGCGCGTGGGGTGCGGTCGGGGACCGTCTGGGTGAACACATTCATGGAAGGTTATCCCGAGCTGCCTTTCGGAGGCTACAAGCAGTCCGGCCTCGGACGTGAGCTCGGCAAGCGTGCCGTCGAGGATTATACCGAGGAAAAGACAATCCAGTTTCATCGCGGCCAGCGCACCGGATGGTGGGTCGGCTGAGTTGGGAAGAACCCGGTGGGCTTCCACCGGTCGTGTAATGCAACAAGGGAGGAAGTACATGTTGCGCAAACTGCTTATCGGAACGGCGCTCGCATCGGGCCTGGCTTTCGCGGCCCATGCCGAGGACGTCAAGGAAGTCCAGATGCTGCATTGGTGGACGTCGGGCGGCGAAGCGGCTGCTCTGAACGTCCTCAAGGGTGACCTGGCCAAGGAAGGCTATGCCTGGAAGGACGTGCCGGTGGCCGGCGGCGGCGGCGATGCTGCCATGACCGCGCTGAAGGCAATGGTTGCCGCCGGCAACTATCCGACCGCCTCGCAGATGCTCGGCTATACCGTGCTCGACTATGCCGCTGCCGGCGTCATGGGCGACCTGACCGAAACGGCGAAGAAGGAAGGCTGGGACAAGTCCGTTCCGGCAGCCCTGCAGAAGTTCTCGGTCTATGAGGGCAAGTGGGTCGCGGCTCCGGTCAACGTCCACTCGGTCAACTGGCTGTGGATCAACAAGGCCGTCATGGACAAGATCGGCGGCACCGAGCCGAAGACCTTCGACGACTTCGTTGCCCTGCTCGACAAGGCCAAGGCGGCAGGCGTGATCCCGCTCGCTCTCGGTGGCCAGAACTGGCAGGAAGCCACCATGTTCGACTCGGTCGTGCTGTCGACCGGCGGACCTGAGTTCTACAAGAAGGCCTTCAACGACCTCGACGACGCTTCGCTCAAATCCGACACGATGAAGAAGTCGTTCGACAACCTGGCCAAGCTCGTCACCTATGTCGACCCGAACTTCTCGGGCCGCGACTGGAACCTTGCCACCGCCATGGTCATCAAGGGCGATGCGCTGGTTCAGGTCATGGGCGACTGGGCCAAGGGTGAGTTCCACGCCGCTAAGAAGACCCCGGGCACGGACTTCCTGTGCTATCGCTTCCCGGGCACCGACGGTTCGGTGATCTACAACTCCGACATGTTCGGCATGTTCAACGTTCCGGACGACCGCAAGGCAGCCCAGGTTGCGTTGGCCACCGCCACCCTGTCGAAGAGCTTCCAGTCGGCCTTTAACGTCGTCAAGGGTTCGGTTCCGGCCCGTACCGACGTTCCGGACACCGACTTCGACGCTTGCGGCAAGAAGGGCATCGCCGACCTGAAAGCAGCCAATGACGGCGGCACGCTGTTCGGCTCGCTGGCCCAGGGTTATGGTGCGCCTCCGGCGGTCGCCAATGCCTACAAGGATGTCGTCTCCAAGTTCGTCCATGGTCAGATCAAGACCTCGGACGAGGCCGTGACCGAGCTGGTCAAGGCCATCGACGACGCCAAGTAAGCGCCACACACCCAAAACGCCTTCCCCGCTCCGGCGGGGAAGGCCCAAATCCGCGAACTAATATCCGCGAACCTGGTTGGCCTCGCGTCGACGGGAGGAGCCCCATGAGCACCGTAGCGACAAGCCAGATCAAGCTGACGCCGGAGCGGCACCGCGCCTCGGTGCGCTCGCGGCTGCAGGACGCCTTGCCGAAGATCGTTCTGGCGCCGAGCTTCGCCATCACCATCGTCTTCGTCTACGGCTTCATCCTGTGGACGATCTATCTGTCCTTCACCAATTCCAAGACCTTCCCGTCCTATGTCATCACCGGCTCGCGCGCCTATCAGCGGCTGTGGGGCTGGACCTTCGACACCGACCCGCCATCGAGCTGGTACACGTCGATCACCAATATGGGCATTTTCGGCTTTCTCTATATCGCCATCTGCCTGGCTCTCGGCCTGTTCCTGGCCATCCTGCTCGACCAGAAGATCCGCGGCGAAGGCGTGCTGCGGCCGATCTACCTCTACCCGATGGCGCTGTCCTTCATCGTCACCGGCGTCGCCTGGAAATGGTTCCTCGATCCCGGTCTCGGCCTCGAGCAGACCTTGCATCAATGGGGCTGGACGAGCTTCCATTTCGACTGGATCAAGAACAAGGATTTCGTCATCTACACGGTGGTCATTGCCGGCGTCTGGCAGGCCTCCGGCTTCATCATGGCGATGTTCCTGGCCGGCCTGCGCGGCATCGACGGCGAGATCATGAAGGCTGCGCAGATCGACGGCGCCACCACCTTCCAGCTCTACCGCCGCATCGTCATCCCGCTGCTGCGGCCGATCTTCCTGTCGGCCTTCATCGTGCTCGCGCATCTCGCCATCAAATCCTACGATCTGGTCGTGGCGCTGACCAGCGGCGGGCCCGGCGGCTCGGCCTGGCTGCCCTCCAATTTCATGTATGAGTACACGTTCAAGCGCAACGAAATGGCCGTCGGCTCGGCCAGCGCCGTGATCATGCTGATGACCATCGTCGCCATCATCGTGCCCTATCTCTATTCGGAACTGAGGGAGAAGCCGCGATGAGCGCTGTCACCACTCCCGCCCGCCAGGCTTCCGGCGGCGTCAACGTCAAGATCATCAACCGCATCGTCATCTACGGGCTGCTGGCGCTCTTTGCGCTGTTTTACCTGATGCCGCTGTTCGTCATGCTGGTGACCTCGTTCAAGACCATGGACGAGATCCAGAACGGCAACATGCTGGCACTGCCCAGGGTGCCGACCTTCGACCCATGGGTGAAGGCCTGGGGCGAAACCTGCGTCGGCCTGACCTGCGCCGGCATCAAGGGCTATTTCTGGAACTCCATCAAGATGGTGGTTCCGGCCGTGCTGATCTCGACGATGCTCGGGGCGCTGAACGGCTACGTGCTGACCAAATGGCGCTTCCGCGGCGCAACGCTGGTGTTCGGACTGATGCTGTTCGCCTGCTTCATTCCGTTCCAGTCGGTGCTGTTGCCGATGGCAACCATCCTCGGCAGCCTCGGTCGCTTCGGCGTCACGCTGCAGAACTCGGTCGGAACGAGCTTCGGCCTCGGCAACCCGACGGTCAACCTCGTCTTCGTCCACGTCGTCTACGGCATCGGCTTCACCACGCTGTTCTTCCGCAATTACTACGAGGCGTTCCCGACCGAACTGGTCAAGGCGGCACAGGTCGACGGCGCCTCCTTCTTCCAGATCTTCCGCCGCATCATGCTGCCGAATTCGATGCCGATCTTCGTCGTCACCGTGATCTATCAGTTCACCAACATCTGGAACGACTTCCTGTTCGCCTCGGCTTACGCCGGCACCGGCGACGCGATGCCGATGACGGTGGCGCTCAACAACGTCGTCAACACTTCGACCGGCGTCGTCGAATACAACGTCAACATGGCCGCCGCGATGATCGCGGCACTGCCTACCCTTCTCATCTATGTGCTCGCCGGCCGCTACTTCGTGCGCGGTCTCATGGCTGGCGCCGTCAAAGGATAATCTGATGGCTTTTCTGGAAATTGATGGTCTGAGAAAGCGCTTCGGCCAGGTCGAGATCCTCAAGGGGATCGATGTCGAACTGGAGAAAGGCGGCTTCCTGGTGCTGGTCGGCCCATCGGGCTGCGGCAAGTCGACTTTGCTCAACACCATTGCCGGACTGGAGACGATCACCTCGGGCGAAATCCGCGTCGATGGACGCACCATCAACGATCTGCATCCCTCGAAGCGCGACATCGCGATGGTGTTCCAGAGCTATGCTCTGTATCCGAACATGACGGTGGCCGGAAACATCTCGTTCGGCATGGAGATGCGTGGCGTGCCGGCGGCGGAGCGCCAGAAGGCAATCGACAAGGTGGCCAAGGTGCTGCAGATCGGCCACCTGCTGCAGCGCAAGCCGGGCCAGCTTTCCGGCGGGCAGCGCCAGCGCGTCGCCATGGGCCGGGCGCTAGTGCGTGATCCCAAACTGTTCCTGTTCGACGAGCCCTTGTCCAACCTCGACGCCAAGCTGCGCGTCGACATGCGCATCGAGATCAAGCGCCTGCATGCCACCACCGGCACCACCATCGTCTACGTCACCCATGACCAGATCGAGGCTATGACGCTGGCGACCAAGATCGCCGTCATGCGCGATGGCGAGGTGCAGCAGTTCGGCACCCCGGCCGAGATCTACAACAACCCGACCAATCTCTTCGTCGCCGATTTCATGGGCTCGCCGGCGATGAACCTGATCCCGGCGACGATCGGCACGTCAGGCAACGCGCTGTCCGTTGTGCTGCAACGTGAGGCGCGCGAGCCGATCTCGCTACCGATGGCCAATGCGCCTGCCGGCCTGTCGGCATTCCAGGGCAAGCCGATCATCTTCGGCGTCCGCCCTGAAGCCCTGACTGATCCGGAAGGTGCCGAGCGCAACGCGTCGAACATCGCCACCGCCGACTGCCATATCGAGGTCGTCGAACCGGCCGGCTCGGACACCTTCGCCGTCACCAATCTCGGCGGCAAGGGCGTGGTGGCGCGGCTGCGCGCCGACGCCAACATCCAGCCGGGCACCAACACGCCGCTCGCCTTCAACCTGACCAAGGCGGTGTTCTTCGATCCGGCGACCGAGAACCGCATTCGCTGACGGCCATGACAAATCCGGACATCGTCATCATCGGCTCCGGCATAGGTGGCGCCACGATCGCCTCCGGCCTTGCCGGCAGCGGCGCCTCGATCGTGATGCTGGAGCGTGGCGAGCCGTTGCCGGCGACGCCGCACGCACGCGACACGCGCTCGATCTTCGTCGATGGCCATTACCGGCCGAAGGAGATGTGGCGCGAGGCCGGCGGCGCCACCTTCAACCCCGGCAATTACTACTATGTCGGCGGCAATTCGAAATTCTACGGCGCGGTTCTGATCCGCTACCGCAAAGAAGATTTTGCCGCCATGGAGCACTTTGGCGGTGTCTCGCCGGCCTGGCCGTTTTCCTATGACGAATTCGAGCTCTGGTATTCGAGGGCCGAACAGCTGTTTCGCGTGCGCGGCGCGCTGGGCGAGGATCCGACCGAGCCATTCCATTCGATTCCCTACGCCTTCAAGCCGGTGCCCGACGAAGCGCCCATCGCGCGCGCCCGCGCCGAACTCAAGGGCCTTGGACTGCATCCCGCCTCGCTGCCGCTCGGCGTCGACATCGACACCTGGCTGAAAGAGGGCAAAACCGGCTGGGATGCTTTCCCGAACACCGGCCAGGGCAAGGTCGACGCACAAACGGGACCGCTGACGGCAGCCCTGACTGACCAGAACATCACGCTCGAAACCAGCGCCTACGTCGAATATCTCGAGGCGTCGGCCGACGGCAAGACCATCGCCGCGATTCACTACCGCCAGAACGGCGAGTTGAAGAAGGTGTCGCCGAAGCTGGTCATCCTCTCGGCCGGCGCGGTCAATTCCGCTGTCATCCTGCTGCGCTCGCCCTCGCCCAACAACCGCAGTGGGGATGTCAAGGGCCTTGCCAACCGCTCCGATCAGGTTGGCCGCAATTTCATGAACCACAATTCCAGCGCCATGCTGGCGATCGACCCGCGCCGCAGGAACGATGCCGTCTACCAGAAGACGCTGATGCTGAACGACTATTATCTGTCCGACGGCAAGGGCGGCAAGCCGCTCGGCAATGTCCAACTGCTCGGCAAGATCGACGGCAACATGCTGAAGGCCAATGTGAAGTACACGCCGAAATTCGCGCTTGATTTCATGGCCGGCCACGCCGTCGACTGGTATCTGATGTGCGAGGACCTGCCCGATCCGGAAAGCCGCATCATGGTCGACGGCAAGGACATCGTCATGCAGTGGCGGCGCTCCAACATGCAGTCGCTCGACGGACTGACCAAGGTGATGCGCGAGAACTTCCGCGCCTGCGGTTATCCCCTAGTGCTGTCGCGGCCCTTCGACAAGCGCACACCGTCGCACCAGTGCGGCACGGTGAAGATGGGTGACGATCCGGCCACCGCGCCGCTTGATCCCTTCTGCCGCTCATTCGACCACCGGAACCTGTTCGTCGTCGATGGCAGCTTCCTGCCCAACTCGGCCGCCGTCAATCCGGCGCTGTCGATCGCCGCCCAGGCGCTGCGCGTCGCGGACCATATCCGCAAGACGGAGCTCGCTGCATGACCCGCCCGGCGGCCATCGTCACCGGCGGCGCGCGCGGCATTGGGCTGGCCTGCGCCGAAGCGCTGGCCGATGCAGGCTTCGACATTCTGATCGCCGATCTTGCTGACCAACCTCCGGACGAACTTGCCGCCGACATCACCGCGCGCGGCTCAAAGTTCGCCTATGTGCGTTGTGACATCGCCAACCTCGACGACCATCCAGCCCTCGTCGCCGCCGCCACGCGCGCCTTCGGCCGCATCGACTGTCTCGTCAACAATGCCGGCGTTGGCGCCGTGGTGCGCGGTGATCTGCTGGACCTCCAGCCGGAACATTTCGACCGCACGCTCAGCATCAATCTGCGCGGCACCGTTTTCCTCAGCCAGGCCGTCGCCAGGGCGATGCTGGCCGTACCCGGGGACCACCCGAAATCGATCATCACCATCACCTCGGTCAGCGCCGAAATGGCGTCGCCCGAACGGCCGGACTACTGCATCTCGAAAGCCGGGCTTTCGATGTGGGTGAAGAACCTGGCGCTGCGGCTTGCGCCTGAGAACATCGGCGTTTTCGAGGTGCGGCCAGGGATCATCCGCACCGACATGACGGCAGGCGTGACCGCCAAATACGACGCCCTCATCGACGATGGACTGGTGCCGGCAAAGCGCTGGGGCGAAGCATCGGATATCGGTGCAGTGGTGGCGACGCTCGCCGGCGGCAAGCTCGGCTTTTCGACCGGCTCGATCATCAATGTCGACGGCGCGCTCTCCGTGCCGCGACTGTAAGTGGACAGTGTCATGACCGACTACATCATCGTGGGCGCCGGTCCGGCCGGCTGCGTTCTGGCCAACCGGTTGAGCGAGGATCCGGCAAATTCGGTCCTGCTGCTGGAGGCCGGCGGCAAGGACTGGCATCCCTACATCCACATGCCGGCGGGCTTTGCCAAGATGACCAAGGGTATCGCCTCGTGGGGTTGGTCGACTGTGCCGCAGAAGCACATGAAGGACCGCATCTTCTGGTACACGCAGGCCAAGGTGGTCGGCGGCGGCTCCTCCATCAACGCCCAGATCTACACGCGCGGCAATGCCCGCGACTACGACGCCTGGGAGAAGGAAGAAGGCCTTGCCGGCTGGGGCTATCGCGACGTGCTGCCTTACTTCAAACGCGCCGAGAACAACCAGCGCTACGCCAACGATTTCCACGGCGACCAGGGCCCCCTCGGCGTGTCGAACCCGATTTCGCCGCTGCCGATCTGCGAGGCCTATTTTCGTGCCGGCCAGGAGATGGGCATCCCCTTCAATCCGGACTTCAACGGCGCCAGCCAGGAAGGCGTCGGCTATTACCAGTTGACCCAGAAGGACGCCCGCCGTTCCTCCGCTTCGGTGGCCTATCTCAGGCCGATCCGCGCCCGCAAGAATCTGACCGTCCGAACCGATGTGCTGGTCACCCGCATCGTCGTCGAGAAGGGCCGCGCCATCGGCGTCGAGGTGGTCGACAGGCCAGGCGGCGAGAAGAAAATCCTGCGTGCCGAGCGCGAGGTGATCGTCTCGTCAGGCGCCATCGGCTCCCCGAAGCTCTTGATGCAGTCGGGCATCGGCCCGGCCGATCACCTGAAGGCGGTCGGCGTCACACCGGTGCATGATCTGCCCGGCGTCGGCTCCAACATGCAGGACCATCTCGACCTGTTCGTCATCGCCGAATGCACAGGCGATCACACCTACGACAACTACGCCAAGCTGCACCGCACGGCCTGGGCCGGCCTGCAATATATGCTGCTGAAGAAAGGGCCGGTGGCCTCCAGCCTGTTCGAGACCGGCGGCTTCTGGTACGCCGACCCGACCGCCGCCTCGCCCGACATCCAGTTCCATCTCGGTCTGGGCTCCGGCATCGAGGCCGGCGTCGAGAAGCTGAAGAACCCTGGCGTCACCCTGAACTCGGCCTTCCTGCGGCCGCGCTCGCGCGGCACGGTGCGGCTGAAGAGTGCCGACCCGGCCGACCACCCGCTGATCGATCCGAACTACTGGTCCGATCCCTATGACCGCGCCATGTCGATCAAGGGGCTGCGGCTGGCGCGCGAGATCATGCGGCAGAAGGCGCTTGCCCCCTACGTGCTGCGCGAGGTGCTGCCCGGCCCGTCACTCGCCAGCGACGACGAACTGTTCGACTATGCCTGCCGCAGTTCCAAGACCGACCACCACCCGGTCGGCACTTGCCGCATGGGCCATGACGACATGGCTGTCGTGACGCCGGACTTGCGGCTGCGCGGCATTGAGGGCCTGCGGGTCTGCGACGCCTCGGTGATGCCGCGCGTGCCCTCCTCCAACACCAATGCGCCGACCATCATGGTCGGTGAAAAGGGCGCCGACCTGGTGCTCGGCCGCGAGCCGCTGCCACCGGCGGTGTTTTCCGGAAACCGGGCGGCTTAGGCATTCAGGAGCAAGAAATGATCAGGCACTGTGTTTTCGTCAAATTCCGCAATGATGTCGGCGACGGCGAACGCAAGGCGATCCACGCCGACCTCGAGGCGCTGCGACAGGTAGTCGACGGCATGGACACGGTCCAGTTCAGCGCCAATGTCAGTCCGGAGCCGTTCGCACGCGGCTTCAGCCACGGCTTCACCATCGATTTCCGCGATGCCGCCGCGCGCGACGCCTATCTGGTGCACGAGGCGCATCAGCGTGCTGGCGCGCGGCTGGTTGCGGCTCTCGAAGGCGGCACGGACGGACTGATGGTGTTCGATCTCGACCTTACGAAAAAGTGACCGCTGGAGCCGGCTGAGAGCTGTTCTCTTTAGCCAACCGGGCGACATATCGTTGCCCGGGGGATGGCAAAGGAGGAAGGTCTTGAACCTCAATTCGCAGCAGAAGAAGACCGTCCTGGCCTCGTTCCTGGGCTGGACGCTGGACGCATTTGATTTCTTCCTTCTGACATTCCTGCTCACCGATATCGCGACCGAATTCCACGCTGACGTGCCCGCAGTCTCCAAGGCACTGTTCCTGACCTTGGCTACACGCTTCATCGGCGCGTTCTTCTTCGGCATGCTTGCCGACAAATATGGGCGCAAGCCCATCCTGATGCTCAACATCGTCAGCTACTCAGTGATCGGCGCGCTGGCCGCCTTCTCACCCAATCTCGGTATCTTTCTTGCGCTGCGCGCTCTGTTCGGCATCGCCATGGGCGGCGAATGGGGGCTTGGCAGTTCGCTGGCCATGGAATCCATCCCGCCCAGCGCGCGCGGTGTGGTTTCGGGTATCCTGCAGTGCGGCTATCCGGCCGGTTATCTGCTGGCGGCGGTGGTCTACGGCCTGCTCTATCAGCAGACGATCGGCGGCTACACGATCGGCTGGCGTGCAATGTTCCTGCTCAGCTTCGTGCCTGCCCTGATTGTCCTGTTCATCCGCTCGCACGTGCCGGAATCGCCGGCCTTCGTCGAAGCGCAGAAACAGGCCCGACCCGGCATGTGGGAAACGCTGCAGAAACACTGGGGCGTCGCACTCTATGCCGTCGTGCTGATGATGTTCTTCAATTTCTTCAGCCATGGCACGCAGGACCTCTACCCGACCTTCCTGAAGAAGCAACACGGCTTCGATCCGCATACGGTGAGCTGGATCACGATCGTTGCCAACATCGGCGCCATCGTCGGTGGCCTGGCATTCGGCGCGCTGTCCGAGAAGATCGGCCGCGTCAACGCCATCACACTGGCGTGCCTGATCGCCCTGCCGTCTATTCCGCTGTGGGCCTACTCGACCACGCCGTTCATGCTCGCCGTCGGCGCCTTCATCATGCAGGTCGCGGTCCAGGGCGCATGGGGTGTCATCCCGGTGCACCTCAACGAGCTTTCGCCCGGCGCGGTGCGGGCAACCTTGCCCGGCTTCATCTATCAGGCCGGCAATCTCGCGGCATCCTATGGCGGCCCCTATCAGGCAGGAATCGCAGAAAGCGCCGGAGGCAGCTATAGCTATGCGCTGGCGCTGTTTGCCGGCGTGGTCGCCGTCTGCATCATCGTCGTCATCCGCTTCAGTCCGGAACGACGTGGCCAGCTGATGACGGTGCTCAATTAGAGCAATTCCAGGAAAAGTGTGAAACGGTTTTCCCGGGAAAAGCGCATAGCGCTTTCCCTTGGGAATTGCGTCAAAACAAAGAGTTAGGCCCAGGTCAGCCGAGTCTGAGCGCGACGACACCCGCAACGATGCTGAGCGCGGCGGCACCGCGCCAGCCCGTCATCTTCTCGCCGAGCGCGAACACGGAGATCATCATGGCAAACAGGATCGAGGTTTCGCGCAGCGACGCCACCGAGGCGATCGGCGCCTTGGTCATCGCCCACATCACGATCCAGTAGGCCGCACCGCTGAGCACGCCGGTGAACAGCCCGGCCTTCCAGTCGCGCGCCAGAACGGGAAGCGCCTTGGGTCCGCGGAAGATGAGGCACAGCGCCAGCGCGCCAAAGGCGTCGCAGATGAACAGCCAGGCAGCATAGCTCTGCGCCGTTGCCGCCAGCCGCGCACCGCTGCCGTCGGACAGCGTGTAGCTGGCGATGAAGATCGAGGTGCCCAGCGCAAAGCCGACCGCACGCAGATTGAGTTTCTCCAGATGCGCGCCACCGCGAAATGACATCACCAGTGTCCCGGCCGACAACAAAAAGATGCCGAGAATGGCGAATGGGCCGGGAATCTCGGCAACGACGAACATGCCGCCAAAGGCCGCCAGCAGCGGTGCGGTGCCGCGCGCCAGCGGATAGGTCTGGGCGAAATCGCCGGCCTTGTAGGCGCCTATGAGGAAGGTCCGGTAGCCCATGTGGAAAAAGACGGAGGCGATAATGTAGGGCCACACCTCCGCCCTCGGCACTTCGACGAAGGGCAGCACCACGAGTGCTGCGGCACCCATGCCGAGCGTCATCAGCGTGATCGACAGGAAGCGGTCGAGATGGACCTTGACCAGCGCGTTCCAGATCGCGTGCATGGCGGCGGCGGCAAGCACTGCGAAGAAGACGAAAAGTGTCATGCGCGGCTCATGGGGCGATGCCGGGCGTTTCGAGATCGATATCGACCCGCAGCGGGAAATGATCCGACGCAATCTCGCCGATGTCGGCACTGATCGAGCGCACGCGCCCGGCAAACATGCCACCGACGAAGCAATGATCGAGCCGGCGTTTTGCCACCTTGCCGTCGATGGTCTTCACATGGGTGTGGAAATCCTGAGCCGGCTCGCTGGCGACAGCGGCGGCGTCGACAAAGCCGTCGAGATAAGCAGCCCCGCGATGGTAGGGTGTGTTGCCGACGATGCGGCGATATTCGGCGCTGCCCGGCTCCATGTTGAAATCACCCATCCAGATCGCCGCCAGCGGGTTTTCCGGCTCGGCTTCGCCGCTGGTCCAGTTGCGCGTGGGCTCGTCGTCGACGCCGCTCCACGGTCCGCCATCGGATGGCGCCCGGCGATGCTCGGCCATGAGATAGTCGATCTGCTCCAGCCGCTCCTCGGCCGCGATATGAGCGAGATGCAGCGACAACACGCGCACCGGGCCGGACGGCGTGCGGATCATGCATTCGAGTGCCGCATTGCGCGTATTGAGCGGCCGCAGCGTACGGCGCATCGGCAGCG
The DNA here is from genome assembly GCF_001428185.1 of Mesorhizobium sp. Root695. Taxonomy (NCBI): domain Bacteria; kingdom Pseudomonadati; phylum Pseudomonadota; class Alphaproteobacteria; order Hyphomicrobiales; family Phyllobacteriaceae; genus Mesorhizobium; species Mesorhizobium sp. Root695. The sequence continues at coordinate 29,831 of NZ_LMHO01000023.1, forward strand.
CATGCAGCCGCGACCAGACGATCGGCAGTTTCGACAGCACCATGGTTCCGAACTGGCGACGCCGGTTGAACAGACGGCCGTCGCGCCGCTCGCTGGCATCCATGTCGAAGGCCGGGCCATAGACCCAGTGATAGTCCGGCAGCAGGCGAGAAAGCAGCTCCGGCTGGTCGTCGTGATTGCTGCGCTGCCAGTGCCGCTCGACCTCCTGCAAGGCGATGATATCGGCGCCGGCAACGATGCGCGCGGCGCGCGAAAGATCATAGCGGCCGTCGCCGCCGAACCCGTACTGGATGTTGTAGCTGACCAGCTTCATTGCTTATCCGGCTCAATTTCGTGATGGCAGTAGCCGTTCGGCAGTAGCGTTGCAATGTGCCGAGCGAGCGACGGGGCTGGGCCAGCGGTCAGGTGGTCGTCAGTGGCTGGAAACTTCCCGCCGGCGATGCCGCCAGTTCCGACCAGTCGATTTCCTCTTCAAGCCGGTGGTAGGCTTCGTCACCGATCGTACCGTTGCGGCGCAGTTCCTCCAGCGTGTCGCGCTGGCGGTTGATGGCATAAAGGCGCAGCCGGTCGTATTCGGTCGCCGCCTGTGCGTTCTCCGGGTTTTCCGCGACCAGGCGCTGAGCCTCATACTGCTCGCGCACAACGTCTGCCGCGGCTGACGTTTTGCGGCTCAGTACGTCGAGCGCGGCCTGCATGATGGCGACACGCGCATGCGCTACTTCGCGGTCGACTGTCGTGTCCGGGTCAAAGTTGAGGATCCGCAGCAGAGGTCTCAGGCTCATGCCTTGCAGCACCAGGGTGCCCAGAACCACCGCGAAGGCGGCAAGCACAATCGGATCGCGGCCGGGAAAATTGGCTGGCAGGGCAATGGCGACCACCAGCGTCACCAGCCCCCGCATGCCGCACCAACCGACCAGTACGGCGCCGCCGAACGTCGGCACATCTCGCCTTCTGTCTTCGCTGCCGAAGCGGGCAAACCATCTTATGATCGCAACGTAACTCGCCACCCAGACGAGGCGCGCCACGATGACGACGGCCAGCACCGTTGCCGCGAAGAGAAAGGCTTCGCCTTGCCCTTCTCCGGAGAGCCGGCCGATGATCGAGCGCGCCTGCAGGCCCATCAGCACGAAAGCCAGCACATTGAGCACGAAGACGGCCGTCTCCCAGACCGAATAGGTGCTGACGCGGCGTCTCGCCGACATGCGGCGCGGCGCCCTGCGCGCGAGGGTCATGGCGTAGACGACAATGGTGATGATGGCCGAAAGGCCGAGCCTGTCGGCCAGGATCCAGACCCCGAAAGTTCCGGCGAATTGCACCACCGTGCTGCTCGCCGCATCCTCGATCCGGGTGAGCGTCATGAGCGAGAAGCGGCCAAGCAGATAACCCGCAACCAAGCTACCTATGGTTGACAACAAGATCGTCGGAATGGCGTTGCTGAGCATGATCGAGCCGAGCGCCGCCGAAACCGCCAGCCGATAGATCAGCAGTGCCGTGCCATCGTTGAGCAGGCTCTCGCCTTGCAGGATGGCGGTGATGCGGTGCGGCACCTTGAATTGTCCGAGTACAGCAGATGCCGCCACCGCATCCGGAGGTGCCACGATGGCGCCGAGCGCGATCGCCGCCGCAATCGGCAGGCCGGCCATCTTCCAGCCGACGAACGCAACCACCAGGGTGGTGAAGACAACGGCGCCAAGCGCCAGCAGTGCCAGCGACAGTCGGTAGCGCTTCAGGTCGCGCAACGAGGTGTCATAGGCGGCGTCGAGAAGCACAGGCGCGATGAACAGCGCAAGCGCCAGTTCCGGATCGATCTCGATCATTGGCGCACCAGGCACGAAGGCAATCCCGACCCCGGCCAAAGCCAGCAGCGACGGATAGGGAATCTCCAGCCGTCGCGACAGCGCCGTCAGCGCGACGGCAGTCAAAAGCAGGACAAGGGTGAGTTCGAAAAGAGCCATGGGGCTTTAGATCCGTGAGACGGGATTGCCGGCGCGAATATACCTGCAGGATGCGGTCGATTGGCCATCAAACTCAAGCCCTCTGGCAGAACGCCTCAAACCGCCACCTGCCGTACAAGACTGGTATGATCCTGATTGGCCAATATGATTCGCCCTTCGTTCGTCGCGTCGGCATTGCACTGACCTCGTATCCTTCGAGCACCGGCCGTGGTCTGCCTTCGGCGATGCCGACAAGATTCGGCCCTACAATCCATTGACGCGGGTGCCGACGCTGGTGCTCGACAATGGCGAAGTGCTGATCGAGAGCCATTTGATGCTCGACTATCTGGACGGTCTCGTTCCGGCCGAGCGAAGGATGTTTCCGACGACCGAACCGACTCGCCATCAGGCGCTGAAGATCTCGGCCCTGGCGACCGGGCTCGGCGACAAGGCGGTCAGCCTGTTTTATGAATTGAGATTGCACGAGAAAGTCTCGGACGTCTGGATCAGGCGCTGCCGTGCGCAAATCGAAGCCGTTCTGACTGCGCTGGAGGCAGATCGTCAGGAGAGGCCGACACCATACTGGGTCGGTGACCGCCTCGGTCACGCAGACATCGCGGTTACCGCGGTGCTCCGCTTCATCGGCGAGGCGCATCCCGGGCTGGTTTCGCTGAAGGACTTCCCGGCGCTTTGCGCGCATGCTGAGCGGATGGAAGCACTGCCTGTCTTTCAAACGGTCTCGCAGCCGTTCATCGCGCCCGCCTAGGCAAGCGCTGTCGCAGCCTAGTGCAGCACCAGCATGTCGCTCGACGAGAACGATATCTCGGCCTTTTCACCGACCGCGGGGGGCGGGGTCGCCGGGCTGTTGAAGGTGTCGAGCGAGACCGTGTTGCCGCCGATGCCGACGCGAACCCGGATGACCGAGCCGAGGAAATGCACTTCGGAGATTTCGCCGGAAAGGCTGGAGTCGCGGCCGGGCTGGCGGCCGAGCGAAATCGCTTCCGGACGCAACGCCAGTGACAGCGTGTCGCCCGACTTGGAGCCGTTGAGCTTGCCCTTGAGCGAGACCTGTTCTGAATTGACCCGCACCGTGCCTGCCGCGGCATCGGTGACGGTGCCTTCGAGCACGTTCAGCGTGCCGACGAAATTGGCGACGAACTTGGTTGCCGGGCGGTTGTAGATCTCGAACGGCGTGCCGACCTGCTCGGCCTTACCGCCATACATGACGGCGATACGGTCCGAGATCGACAGCGCCTCTTCCTGGTCGTGCGTGACAAAGATCGTGGTGATGCCGAGCTTCTTCTGGATAGAGCGGATTTCCTCGCGCAGTGACACGCGCACCTTGGCGTCGAGCGCCGACAGCGGCTCGTCCAGCAGCAGCAGCTTCGGCTTCGGCGCGATCGCGCGGGCCAACGCGATGCGCTGCTGCTGGCCGCCCGAGAGCTGATAGGGATAGCGATCCGCCATCTGCGGCAGCTTGATGATGCCAAGCATCTCGGCGACACGAGCATCAATATCCGCCCTGGACATGCCAGCGACCTTCAGGCCGAAGCCGATGTTCTGCGCCACGGTCAGGTTCGGAAACAGCGCATAGGCCTGGAACACCATGCCGACATTGCGCTGGTTGGGCTTCAGCCTCGTAATGTCCTTGCCACCGACGACGATCGTGCCCGCGCTCGGCTCCTCGAAGCCCGCCACCATGCGCAGCACGGTGGTCTTGCCGCAACCGGACGGGCCGAGGAAGGAGACGAATTCGCCGCGCTCGACGTCGAGATTGAAATCCTCCACGACCGTGGTGGCGCCGAAGGATTTTCGAACGTGCTGGATGGAGAGGAACGGGTCGGCCATGGTGTTGTTCTTTCGCTCAGTTCGGGCGGTTCGCCGATTTCGGCGCGAAACGGGACAGGATCTGGATCAGCGACATGCAGCCCCAGGTGATGGCGAAGGCAATGACGGCAAGGGCCGCTGGCTCATAGGCACGATTAGCGCCGATGTTTTGCAGATAGGGGCCGAAGGCCGGCCGGTTGAGGAGGCTCGCCATAGTGAATTCGCCGATGACAATGGCAAAGGTGAGGAAGGCGCCAGACAGCACCGCGATCAGCACATTTGGCAGGATGACTCGGCCAATGATGGTACCCCAGCCGGCACCCAGAATCTGCGCCGCCTCTGTCAAGGTGCGCACATCGATGGTGCGCAGACCGGTATCGACGGCGCGATACATGTAAGGCAGCGCCAGCGTTGCATAACCGATCACCAGCAAGGCATTCGCACCCATGTTGCTGCCCAGGAACGGCAACGGGGAGTTCGAGCCGTACATCCTGATGTAGCCAAAGACGATGACGATGGCTGGAATGACCAGCGGCAGCAGCGTGATGAACTCAACGATCGGCCGCAACTGCGGCAGGCGCAGCCGGATCCAGTAGGCGGTGGGCACCACGACCAGAACGCCGAGAATGATGGTGAAGACGGCTGCAATCACCGAATACAGGAAGGTCGCCTGGAAGCGCGGATCGCCCAGCACAATCTGATAGGCGTCGAAGGAATGGACGCCACGCCGCATGCGCAGCGAGAACTCGACCGTCGCGAGCAGCGGAATGAAGAAATAGGCCGCGCCTAGAATGAAGACGACCCAGGCCCAGAACCTTCCCGACTTCATTTGAGCCACCTTTCGGAACGCGTCCGGAACCAGATGTAGAAAACATTGGCAAGCCCGGTGATGACGATCATGCCGAAAGCGATGGCATAGCCGAGTTGCGGGTTGTGCAGCACATCGCCATTGATCTGCGAGTAGAGCTTGATGGGGACGATGTTGAGCGCCGGACCGGCAAACGCATAAGCGGTCGCGATGGCGCCGAAGGCATTGGCGAACAGAAGGATGACCGTGCCGAGGAAGCTCGGCCATATCACGGGAATGACCACCATGCGCCAATACTGCCATTGAGTGGCGCCGAGCGTGGCGGCGGCCTCACCCCATTCCTTCTTCAATCCGTCGATGGCCGGCACGATGATGACCACCATCAGCGGAATCTGGAAAAACAGATAGACCGCGATCAGGCCCGATGTGGTGAGGAAATTGAAGCCCATCGCATAGATGTTGATGTTGAGCACGTCACGCAGAAGCGTTGTGACGATGCCGACCCGACCGAGCGTTGCTATAAACGCAAAGGCCAGTGGCAAGCCGGCGAAGTTCGAGGCGACGCCCGAGAACGTCAGGGTCGCGGAGCGCGTCCAGCCTGGAAGTCCGCCGCGCACGATCGCGATCGCTATTGCGAGCCCGGCAAACGCCCCGAGAATGGCCGACCAGAAGCTGATCTTGATCGAAACCCAATAGGAATTGCTGATCGAAGGATCGCTGACCAGTTGCAGGATGTTATCCAGCGTAAACTGGCCTTCCCTGCCCTGGAAAGCGCCCACCACGAGATAGAGCGTGGGCAGGATCAGAAACATCAGGGCAAAGATGAAGAAGGGTGCCACGCCGATCCATTGTGTCGGCAAACGGAACGCGGCCGCCGCGTTGGGCGGCGCGGGCTTGGCAGCCATTGTCTGATTTGAAAGCGAGAGGTCGGTCATGCGCCGGCTACCGTCTTCGAGGAAAGACCGGGCGGCCTCGCGGCCGCCCGGCGGATCTCAAGTCTTACTTGACGTTGGCGCCGACAACGGCGTCCCAGTTCTTGCTGATGGCTTCCTTGGCCTTGCCCTGCTCGTCGAGCGTCGGGAACACGGCCGAGGCATAGGACTCAGCCGGTGGCAGCTTGGCCAGCACGTCCGCCGGGATCTTGCCGTTCTTGGCGAGATCATTGAAGCGGATCGGGTGGCAATAGCCCTTCAGCCAGGCGACCTGGCCTTCGTCGGAATAGAGATACTCCATCCAGAGCTTGGCTGCGTTCGGATGCGGCGCATAGGCGCTGATCGCCTGCACGTAGACGCCAGCGACAACGCCGGTCTTCGGCACGACGACGTCGACGGGCGGGTTGCCCTTCAGCGTGTCGCGACCTGCAAGCGCATTGTAGTCCCAATTGATCAGGATCGGGGTCTGGCCCTGGGCGAGCGTTGCGGGCTTGCCGACGACCGGAACGAAGTTGCCAGCGGCGTTGAGCTTCTTGAAGAAGTCGAGGCCAGCGGTGCCGGCAGCTTCGCCAGCGGCAGCGCCCGACGACAGACCGGCGGCATACACCGCTTGGATGGCCTGGTTCGAGGCGCGCGGATCACCGGCAAGGGCGACCGAGTTGGCAAATTCCGGCTTCAGCAGGTCGGCCCAGTCGGTCGGCGATTCCTTGACCAGATCCTTGTTCACCATCATCGACAGAACGCCGTAGTAGTCACCGTACCAGGCGCCATCGGCATCCTTGGCGCTGTCCGGGATCGAGTCCCAGGTCGACACCTTGTAAGGCATCAACAGGCCATCGGCCTTGGCGGTCGGGCCGAAGGACAGACCGACGTCGATAACGTCGGGCGCTTGCGGACCCTTGTTGTCCTTGTTGGCCTTGATCGCCTCGACCTCGTCGCCGGAACCGGCATCGGGGTTGAGTTCGTTGACCGTGATTTCCGGATACTTCGCCTTGAAACCTGCGATGACGTCGCCGTAACCGCACCAGTCATGCGGCAGCGCGATGGTGGTAAGCTGGCCTTCGGCCTTGGCGGCCTTGACGAGATCGTCCATCGAATCCGCGGACGAAATCACCGTCGACGCGAAAAGCGCCGCGGCCGAAAGGGAAAGCACTTTCCCCGTGAATTTGAACATGTGTTCTCTCCGTTGAACTGACGCCGTTGGACGCCTGCGATCCGGTATCGTTTTCATGTGACAGCCAGATGAAAGCTTTGTGAAACCGGCTGCTCGCAGTGCGAAAAAGTAAACTCTTTTTAACCTGATGTAGCAATCGCTTCGCGATTCTTTTTCCGGCTAACTAGTTTCTGCCTTGCCCGTCATCCTCCCCCTTGTTTTTGCAGCCCCTTTTCAAATCACTTTCCTGTGCCGAAAACGCCTCAGATCGTTCCGGCGATGGCGTTTTCGAGGAGGGTCAGCGCCGCCTTCTTGGTCAGCTTGACCGGGTTGCCACCGGCGGTCGGATCGACCACCGCCATGTCGGCGATCAGCGCCTTGCGCTTCTTGTCCATATCGAGCCCCTTGATCAGGCCCGGCAGCGCGTGCGGCACCTTCAATTCCTTGCGCAGCTTGATGATCGCCTTGGCGAAGCCGTCGAAACCACCCTTGATGCCGCAATAGGCGGCGAGCCGGGCAATACGCTCCTCGATGGAGTCGCGGTTGAAGGCCAGCACATAGGGCATGAACACTGCATTGGTCATGCCGTGATGGGTGTCGTAAAGCGCACCGACCGGATGCGACAGCGAGTGGATGGCGCCGAGCCCCTTCTGGAAGGCGGTGGCGCCCATCGCTGCGGCGCTCATCATATGGGCGCGCGCCACGAGATCCTTGCCATTGGCATAGGCCTTCGGCAAGTTCTCGAAGACCAGCCTCACACCTTCGACAGCGATGCCGTCGGCCATCGGATGATAGCCCGGCGCGCAATAGGCTTCGAGACAGTGGGCGAGTGCATCCATGCCGGTGCCGGCAGTGATGAAGCCCGGCATGCCGACCGACAGTTCCGGATCGGCGATGACGATTGCCGGCAAAAGCTTCGGATGGAAGATGACCTTCTTGGTGTGCGTCGCCTCATTGGTGATGACGCCGGCGCGGCCCACCTCCGATCCGGTTCCGGCGGTGGTCGGCACGGCGATGATCGGCGCGATGGCATCTGAATTGGCACGCGTCCACCAATCGTCGACATCCTCGAAATCCCACACCGGCCGCGTCTGTCCGGCCTGAAAGGCAATCAGCTTGCCAAGATCGAGCGCCGAGCCACCGCCGAAGGCAATGACGCCGTCATGCTTGCCCTTCTTGAACACGGCGATGCCGGCGGTGAGATTGGATTCGACGGGGTTCGGCCTGACCTCGGAGAACACGCCATAGGGAACCTTGGCGTCATCGAGGATCTTCAGCGTCGAGGCGACTACCGGCAGTTTCGCCAGGCCCGGATCTGTGACGAACAGCGGCCGCTTGATACCGGTGGCCGCCAGCACTTCAGGCAATTCCTTGATGCGCCCGGCGCCGAAGCGGACGGTGGTCGGGTAGTTCCATTTGGAGATGAGCTTGGACATTTTTGTCTTTCAATGATTCAGATGGCTTCGCGCAGATGGAATGATTTCGGCCTGGTCAGATTGTCGTAGCCGATGGCCGACAAGCCCGCGCCCTTGCCGGTGTCCTTGACACCGGTCCAGACCAAGGCAGGGTCTAGATAGTCACAGCGGTTCATGAACACCGTGCCGGTCTCGACGCGGTTGCCGATCGCCACCGCATGCTCGGTATCGCGCGTCCAGATCGAGGCGGTCAATCCGTAGGGGCTGTCGTTCATCAGCGCGATCGCCTCTTCGTCGTTGCGCACCTTCATGATGCCGACGATCGGGCCAAAGCTTTCCTCGCGCATCACGCTCATCTGATGATCGACATTGGTCAGCACTTCCGGTGCCAGATAGGGTGAACCGGCCTTGTCGTTAGCCACCTTCATGTTGATGTGCGCCTTGGCACCCTTGCGCAGTGCCTCGGCCTTCTGTTCGCGGATCAGGTCGGCGAAACGCGCCTGCGCCATCGGCCCCATCGTCGTCGCCTGATCGAGCGGATTGCCGACGACATAGTTCTTCGTCTCGGCGATGAAGCCTTCGACGAATTCGTCATAGACCTTCTCGTGCACATAGACGCGTTCGATGCCGCAGCAGCACTGGCCGGAATTGTAGAAGGCGCCGTCGACCAGATTGGCGACCGCATGGTCCATCTTGGCGTCGGGCAGCACATAGGCCGGATCCTTGCCGCCAAGCTCGAGGCCGAGCGTCATGAAGGTGCCCGCCGCTGCCTTTTCGATGGCACGGCCGCCGGCGACCGAACCGGTGAAATTGACATGGTCGATCTTGCCCGAGCCGAGCAGCCTTTCGGTCTGGGCGTGATTCAGCACGACATTCTGGAAGACGCCCTTCGGCAGACCCACTCTGTCGAAGGCCTGCTGAAAGCGCTCGCCGACCAGCAGCGTCTGCGCCGCATGCTTGAGGATGACGGTGTTGCCGGCCATGAGCGCCGGCACGACGGTGTTGACGGCGGTAAGGTAAGGATAATTCCACGGCGCGATCACCATGACCACGCCGAGCGGGTCTTTCTTCACATAGCGGCGGAACCCGTCCTTCGGGTTGGAGGCCGGCACCGACTTGAGCGCCGCCTCGGCGATCTCGACCATGTAGTTGGTGCGTTCCTTGACGCCGCCGAACTCGCCGCCGTAGCGCACGGGCCGCCCCATCTGCCAGGCGATCTCCGGCACGATCTCGTCGGTCATCGAGACCAGCGCTTCCAGCATGGCCAACATGTACTTGCCGCGCTCGACGATCGGCGTCTCAGCCCACTTCTCCTGCGCCGCCTTGGCGCGTTCCACCGCGGCGTTGATCGCCTGGTCCGTTGCCACGGGCCGCTCGGCATAGATCGAGCCATCAATGGGGGATATGAGTTTGACCGTTTCGGTCATTTTTTAAGTCCTTTGTCTGCCAGTTTCTTGGCTCGACGCCAATCTTTTTCGCTCATCGACCCTCATTTCGAGAAGGCCGAAATTTCAAGGCACTTTACCCTCCCCCTTGAGGGAAGGGGCTTCGGGGTGGGGTAAGGCGCGCTAGAGCTTCTCAGCCTCACCCCGATCCGCTTCGCGGATCGGCCCTCGCCACTCGCTACAAGGAGGAGGGCAAGCTTTAATACCGCTCGAACCCCCTGTGCAGCTCCCAATCCGTGATGCGGCGGTCGTATTCGAACTGCTCCCACTTGGCGGTGTGGACATAGTGTTCGAGCACATCGTCGCCGAGGGCCTGCTTGAGCATCTTCGACTTCGCCAGCGTCTCGGTGGCATCGCGCAGTGTCTTTGGAATCTCCGGCAAACGCGATGCCTGATAGGCATCGCCGACGAAAGGTTTCTGCAATTCCAGCTTCTCGTCGATGCCGGCAAGACCGGCGGCGATCAGCGCCGCGAAAGCAAGATACGGGTTCAAGTCGGCGCCGCCGATGCGGCATTCCATGCGGATGCCCTTGGTGCCCTCGCCGCACAGGCGGAAGCCGGCGGTGCGGTTGTCCTCGCTCCACATGATCTTGGTCGGCGCAAAGGTGCCGGCCTGGAAGCGCTTGTAGGAATTGATGTAAGGCGCCAGGAACCAGGTGAATTCCTTAGCGTATTTGAGCTGGCCGGCGGCCCATTGCTGGCCGAGCGTCGACAGCGTCCAGTCGGCCTTTTTGTCGAAGAACAGCGGCGTCTTGCCGTCGGCGCTCCACAGCGAATTGTGGATGTGGCTGGAATTGCCAGCGAACCCGTAATTGTACTTGGACATGAACGAAATCGCCTTGCCCTCGGACTCGGCGATTTCCTTGGCGCCGTTCTTCAGGATGACGTGGCGGTCGGCCATGTCGAGAGCCTCGGCATAGCGCACATTGATCTCTTCCTGGCCCGGACCCCACTCGCCCTTGGAATTCTCAATCGGAATGCCGGCCGCTTCCATCTCGTTGCGAAGCCGGCGCATGACGCCTTCTTCCTTGGTGGTGATGCCGATCTGGTAATCGCCGATATAGGGCGATGCCGTATCGAGACCCTGCCAGTGCTTCTTGCGGGCGGAATCGTAGGTCTCGTTGAACAGATAGAATTCGAGCTCGGAAGCGAAATAGCCGATATAGCCGCGCTCGGTCAGCCGCTTGACCTGCTTCTTGAGGATGGCGCGCGGTGAGTGCGGCAGGTCGTCATGAGTATGGTGGTCGAGCACGTCGCAGATCACAAGCGCGGTCTTTTCCAGCCAGGGAATGCGCCTCAGCGTGGCGAGATCCGGCTTCATGACGAAGTCGCCATAGCCCTTCGACCAACTCGCCGCCTTGTAGCCGGGCACCGGCTCCATATCGATGTCGGCGGCCAGCAGATAGTTGCAGCCATGTGTTTCGTCATGCGCGGAATCGACGAAGTACTGCGCCAGGAACCGTTTTCCCGCCAGCCGGCCCTGCATGTCGACGATGCAGGCAAGCACGGTGTCGATCTCGCCGCTGGAGACCGCTTTCTTCAACTGATCGAATGAGAAATTTCCGGCCATTCCTTTGGCACTCCAGCGCTTGGGCTTTGAATGAGTTGAACGAAACCATGGCCGGCACGATGCCGGCCATGGCCATGATGGTTGATGTCAGTGGCCGGTTTCGCCGACGGCCTGTTCGGCCGCCTTGATGGCCGCCTGACGCGCCGCGATGATGTCGCCAAGTGGCGGACCCTGGAAACGGTTCCGCTCGAAGCCGAACCAGACGAGCGCGGTTAGCACCAGGAAACCTAGCGTAATGTAGAGCGCCCAGTCATTCGGCGGCTGAATACCGACTACGAAGATCAGGATCATCGACAGGATGGAGAGCAGACCGAATAGCATGAAGATACCGCGCCCCATGTTCCAAGGCCCCATCTTGTCCCATTTTGGCGTGCCCCAGGCTAGCATGCCGAGCACGATCGGCACGGTGAAGGACAGGAACAGGAAGATGACGGTGCAGGATACCACGATGGTGTAGGCCGAGGTGCCGGCGACGGAAACCAGCGTCGAGCCCCAGACGAACAGCACCGACAGGATCGAGGCCGTCCAGATCGCCGCCACCGGCGTGCGGTAGGTCGGGCTGACCTTGGCGAGTGCTGTTGAAGCCGGCAGGCCGCCGTCACGCGAGAAGGCGAAGATCATGCGCGAAGCCGAGGTCACGGTTGCGAGACCGCACAGCAGCTGTGCGACGAACACGACGAGGTAGACGAACTCCTTGATCCCGGGGCTGACGCGCTGGTCGAAGGCCCAGAAGAACACGTTCCAGCCCTGCTTGGCGGCGTCGTCCATGTTCGGGATCATCAGCACGAAGGCAGCCAGGAACAGGTAGCCGAAGACGGCCGACCAGATCACCGACATGACCATGGCGCGCGGCACGGAACTGGCCGCCTTGATGGTTTCCTCCGAGGTATGCGCCGAAGCGTCATAGCCGGTGATCGTATAGATCGGCAGCAACAGGCCGAGCGCGAACACCCAGGCATTCGACACCGCCGGCCAGACACCGCCGCCAGCATCGCCGGAGTAATTGTGGAAGGTGAAAAGACGGCTGAAATCCCAGGTTTCCGCGGAGATCAGGCAGACGACCGCAATCAGGATCGCGCCAAAAAAGATCAGGTAACCCGAGAAATCGGTCAGCTTGGCCGTCAGCTTGATGCCCAGATGGTTGATCAGCGCCTGAGCGCCGGTGATGATGACCAGGAAGATCATCTGGTTGGTCAGCGTGCCTTCAATGCCGAGCGTCGGCCCAAAGGCACCTATGAAGAACGTCCAGGTGCCGACATTGATGGCGCCGAGCACGGTGATCAGACCGAGCAGGTTGAGCCAGGCGGTCACCCAGCCGGTGCCGCGGTTGCCGAGGATCGAACCCCAGTGATAGAGGCCGCCGGCGGTCGGATAGGCCGAGCTGATCTGCGACATGGCGACCGCGAAGGTCAGCGAAACGAAGCAGCCCACCAGCCAGCCGATGCCGATGCCGATGCCGCCGGCGCCGGAAGTGCCTTGCGCCAGCGAATTGATGCCGCCCGACAGGATGCAGATGATCGAGAAGGAAACGGCGAAATTCGAAAAGCGGCTGAGGCGCCGCTCCAGTTCCTGGGCATAGCCCATGCTGTGGAGGGCCTTTACGTCCTCCGCCTTGTCTACGTCTGTATAACCCGGTGCTGCCATTTTGGTGTCCCCTGTGGTTCTTAGCTGGCCGATTGAACTGACTTTCCGACTGAATGCGATCTGGTTTGTCCGGCCTCCTCTGGCTCCAGATCCGAAAAAATGCCCGTGAGCAGATCCGCCCATTTCCGCTGCCCGGTCTCGCCGGCGATTTCGTCGTTGCGGATTTCGATCATCGCGCAGGGCAAGCCGCGCGAGCGCGCGTGGCGTTCCAGCGTGAAGTAGACACGGTCGGCCGGCGAATAGGGCTCGTTGACGCCGACAGTGACGCCGGCAAGCCGCTTCAGCGCCGATATCAGCGGCGATGCCAGCCGGCGATCGTCGTCATGGATGATGCCGATGTGCCACGGCCGGTTTTTGGACTTGTAGACCGGTGTGAAGGAATGGACCGAAACCAGCCGCGTTTCCTGACCGTGTGACAACCTGTCTTCGATGATGTCTGCAATCGTGTCGTGGAAAGGCTGCCATGACAGCGCGACGCGGGCCGCGCGCTGCTTTTCCGACAGGCCGGTATTGCCCGGTATTGCCGTTATCTCACTGACCGGCGGCACCAGGTCGGGCGCATCGAGCGGACGGTTGCAGTCGACGACGAGGCGCGAAATGCGGGTCTCGACCAGCGTCGCATCGAGCGCCTCGGCCATGCGGCGGGCGACCGGCAGCGCGCCGGGATCCCAGGCGATGTGACGGGACAGGTCCTCGGCGGCAAGGCCGAGCGTGCCGAATTCGGCGGGCAGGAAGTTCGAGGCGTGATCGCAGGTCAGCACGAAAGGGCTCGATCCGCCTGGGTTCGTCACCCTCACGGTATCAGACGATGCAAGACTGGCGGGCCGTGCTTTCTCCATAGTCTGCCGTCCCCGGGGAGCGCTGTACCGTATGTTACGTATTTTGCCTCATTGCGTCCCTGTGGATGATTTCATACAGTTTGTCCGGCTTTGTCAAATGCGATTTCGGAAAAGACCGTCAGCTAGGTCAGGGTGGGGAAAACATGATTTCCAACATTGCCGAACTGATCGCCGACCGCATCGGCACGATGCCGGCCAGCGAACGGCGCGCGGCCCAGACGCTGATCGCCAACTATCCGATGATCGGCCTTAAGACGGTTGCCGAATTCTCGGCAGCGGCCGGCGTTTCCTCGCCAACGATCCTGCGTTTCGTCTCCCGGCTCGGCTTTCAGAACTACCCGGAATTCCAGTCGAGCCTGCAGGACGAACTGGCGGCGCAACTGCAATCGCCGGCGACAAGGACGCTCAACCCGCCCTCGCCCGGCGGCGGTACCGTGTCACCAATGCTGGAAGCGACGCTCGACAATATGCGTGAGACGTTCCGGCATCTGTCCGACAAGCAGCTTGCCGACATCGCCGCACGGCTCGCCGACCGGCGCGGCAAGACCTTCCTGATCGGCGGCCGCTTCACCGATCCGCTGGCGCGCTACATGGCAGCCCACCTCGCCGTCATCCAGCCAAATGTCTTTCACCTCGCCGGCCAAGAAAGCATGTGGCGCGACCGGCTGATCGACATGGGCAAACGCGATGTGCTGGTGATCTTCGACATCAGGCGCTACCAGAACAGCCTCGTGCGCTTCGCCGAGAAGGCGCATCAGCGCGGCGTTCAGATCGTGCTGTTCACCGACCAGTGGTTGTCCCCGATCGCCCGCTTTGCTCGCCATGTCATCGCCGGGCGAACGGCCGTGCCGTCGGCGTGGGATTCGTCGGCTGCCCTTTTCGTCGTCGCCGAAACGCTGATCGGCGCCGTTACCAGGCAACTGGAAGCAGAGGGCGCCAAACGCATCCGCGAAATGGAAAGTCTGCGTTAGTGCATGTAGCGACGATCCCGAACGTTACGCATATTTTCTCAAACGTTACATATATTTAACGTGCGCAGGCACTGGCGAGTTGTCATAAAGGCGCGATATCGGGGTGCTGGCTTCTTCGCCTTACAATAGCCGCGCTGCGTCTGCTTCATTTCGGGAAACCGGCAGACGGCAGGATTATTTTGCCAACCGGAGTGCCGATGGCCGCCTGGAAACAGATACTTGTCGCGCTTGTGGTGCTGGTGGTGGCGGCAGGCGCATGGCTGCGCTTTTATCCGGGTGCTCACGACGTGCTGGCACGCTGGGGTATCGAGTGGGCTTATGTGGCAGCGCCCCCTGCTGGAACCGGTGACGCCAACGCGAAGCAGGCAAACGGCCGCAATGGCGTCAACCAGCGGGTGAACGTGGTCGCCCTGGCAGCCACTTCGGATGTTATCAACGACCGCCTGCAGGCGATCGGCACCGGCCGTGCCAATGCCTCGGTGACCGTCAATCCCTACAGTTCCGGCCGCCTCGCCGAACTGCTGGTCGAATCCGGCAGCCATGTCGACAAGGGACAGATCATCGCGACCCTCGATTCCGAGACCGAGGTGATCTCTCAGGACCGGGCCAAGCTCGCCTTGCAGGATGCGCAATCCAAGCTCGACCGCGTCAAGTCGCTGCGCGCCTCCAACGCCGCGACCCCGGTCGCGGTCGCCGACGCCGAAGTGGTGTTGGCGGGCGCCAAGCTGGCGCTTCAAGATGCGGAACTTGCGCTGCAGCGCCGGTCGATTCTGGCGCCGATCGCCGGCACCGTCGGTATCCTGCCGATCTCCGCCGGCAACTATGTCACCAACCAGTCGGCGATTGCCACGCTCGACGATCGCTCAAGCATTCTGGTCGATTTCCTGGTGCCGGAGCGTTTCGCCGCCGCCGTCAAGGTCGGCGCGCAATTGACGGCGACGCCGATCGCCAATCCCAGCAATGCTTATACCGGCACGGTTTCGGCCATCGACAACCACATTGACGAGAAGAGCCGCACCTTGCTGGTCAAGGCCAAGATCGCCAACCCGGCCGATTCCCTGCGCGCCGGCATGTCGTTCGGCATCACCATGAAATTTCCGGGGCAGACCTATCCGGCCGTCAGCCCGCTGGCGATCCTGTGGGGGTCGGACGGCGCCTATGTCTGGCAGATCGAGGACGGCAAGGCCAGGCGGGTTCCGGTGCGCATCATCCAGCGCAACACCGAGACCGTGCTGATCGACGCCGAGATCGACCGCGGCGACATGGTGGTCACCGAAGGCACTCAGAGCCTCAGCGAGGGCGGCGCGGTCCGCCTCGCCGGCGAGGAGCAGCGCGCCGCGGACGCGGCCGAAGGCTCATGACCGGAACCATCAACGCCGCCAGCGATACCGGCTTCACCGCGCTGTTCATCCGCAGGCCGGTCATGGCCTTCGTGCTGAACACCCTCATTGCCGTTGCCGGCCTCGCCGCCTTCTACGGTGTCGAGATCCGCGAACTGCCGGACGTCGATCGTGCGGTCGTCACTGTTTCCACCGCCTTCGAAGGGGCGGCTGCCGAAACCGTGGACCGCGAACTGACCGACACGATCGAAGGCGCTGTCGCCCGGGTCTCCGGCGTCAAGTCGATCTCGTCTTCTTCCTCATTCGGTTCGAGCCGCGTCACCATCGAGTTCAACGACGGTGTCGACCTCAATGTCGCCGCCTCGGACGTGCGTGATGCCGTCGGCCGCGTCGCCAACCAGATGCCGGACACCGCCGATCCGCCGCGCATCGTCAAGGCCGATGCCAATTCCGACCCGGTGATGCGACTGGCGGTGACCTCGGACAACATGTCGATCCAGGACATGACCGTTGTGGTCCAGGACCAGATCGAGGACGAGCTGGCCGCCGTGCCTGGCGTTGCCGACGTCCAGGTCTATGGCGACCGCGACAAGATCTTCCGCATCGACGTCGACCAGAACAAGCTCGCCAGCCTCGGCTTCACCGTTGCCGACCTCAGGGCGGCACTTGCCTCCGTCGCCTTCGATTCACCAGCCGGTTCGATCACCACGACCAACCAGGACCTGATCGTTCGCACGACCGCCGACGTGACCACGCCGGAAGAGTTCGAAAACATCATCATCGGCGGCACGACGCGCATCCGCGACGTAGCCACCGTCACGCTCGGCCCCGATGTCGGCCAGACCACGCTGCGTTCGGATGGCAAGACCGGTATTGGCATCGGCATCATCCGCCAGGCGGAATCGAACACGCTGGACATCTCGACCGGCGTCCAGGCCGCCGTCGCCAAACTGCAGGAAAATCTGCCCAAAGGCATGTCGATCAAGATCACCAGCGACGACGCGGTCTTCGTCAAGGGCGCGGTGCACGAGGTCGAGATCGCGCTTGGCCTGTCCGTGACCATGGTGCTGATCGTCATCTATGTGTTTCTGCTCGACTGGCGTGCGACGCTGATCCCCGGCCTGTCGATGCCGGTCGCCATGATCGGCACCATCGCCGCCATCTATCTGGCCGGCTTTTCGATCAACATCCTGACCCTGCTCGCTCTGGTGCTGGCGACGGGACTGGTCGTCGATGACGCCATCGTCGTGCTCGAAAACATCGTGCGACGACGCAACGAAGGCATGGGACCCCGCGCGGCGGCCGTGCTCGGCGCCCAGGAGGTGTTTTTCGCCGTCATTGCCACGACGCTGACGCTGGTCGCCGTCTTCGTGCCGATCTCGTTCCTGCCCGGCCAGACGGGCGGGCTGTTCCGCGAATTCGGCTTCGTGCTCGCCATGTCGGTTCTATTGTCCTGCGTGGTGGCGCTCACACTTTGCCCGATGCTCGCCTCGCGTATGCTGTCCAGCGCGTCGCATCGCCACGAAGACGGTCACGGCATCGGCGCCCGCATTGGCGGCGCGCTGAGCGCAGCCTACAGGCGCGGCCTGCACGCCTGCCTCGATGCGCCATGGATCGTGCTTCTGGTCGCGGTGCTGTTTGCCGGCACCGCCTTCACGCTGTTCGGCACCATCCGCCAGGAACTGACGCCGACCGAGGACCGCGCCGTCGTGCTGCTGCGCATTAGCGCACCGCAAGGCGTCAGCCTCGACTACACGACCCAGCAGATGCAGAAGATCGAGAAACTGATCCAGCCGATGCGCGATTCCGGCGAGATCCGCAGCACTTTCGAGAATGCCGGCCAGAACGGCTCCTACAACTCCGGCTTCATGGTGATGACGCTGGCGCCGTGGAACGAGCGCAGCCGCAGCCAGCAGGAGATCATGGCCGAGATCAGCCGGCTGACCAAACAGGTGCCGAGCGTGCGCATCTTCCCGGTGCAGCCCAACAGCCTCGGCATCCGCGGCGCCGGCAACGGCCTGCAGTTCGCGCTGGTCGGCAACAACCGCAAGGCGCTCGGCGACGCGGCCGTCAAGATCATCGCCGAGATGCAGAAGGACCCGCGCTTCCAGACCCCGCGCTTGTCCATCGACCCGACGCAGCCGCAGTTGGCGGTGGCCGTCGATCGCGAACGCGCCTCCGACCTCGGCATCGACATCACCGGGCTGGCCAACACCTTGCAGGCCATGCTCGATGGCAACGACGTCGTCGACGTTTACATCGCCGATCGCAGTTATGGCGTGAAGCTGGTCTCGACCACCAATCCGATCAACGATCCGACCGATCTGGAAAACATCTTCCTGAAAACGGCCGATGGCCGGTTCGTGCCGATGTCGACCATCGCCAAGCTGACCGAACGTGCCGTGCCGCCATCGCTGTCGCGTGAACAGCAGCAGCCGTCGGTAGCCATCACCTCCAACCTTGCCGGCGACTTCGCGCTTGGCGATGCGCTCACCCGCGCCGAGGAAATCGCCACGCCGCTGCTGCCTGCGGGCAGCCGCGTCCTGCCGCTGGCCGAAGCGGCGACATTGGGCGAGACCAACAGCGCCATGATCACCATCTTCGGCTTCGCCCTGGTCATCATCCTTTTGGTGCTGGCCGCCCAGTTCGAGAGCTTCGTCAGCGCCGTCATCATCATGGCGACGGTGCCGCTCGGCCTCGCCTGCGCGATCTTTGCCTTGCTGCTCTCGGGCACCAGTCTCAACGCCTACAGCCAGATCGGCCTGGTGCTGCTGGTCGGCGTCATGGCCAAGAACGGCATCCTGATCGTCGAATTCGCCAACCAGTTGCGCGATCGCGGGCTTGGCGTGCGCGAGGCGATCGAGCAGGCTTCGATCATCCGCGTGCGGCCGGTGATGATGACGATGATCTGCACCGTGCTCGGCGGCTTGCCGCTGGTGCTGGCGAGCGGCGCCGGTGCCGAGGCACGCGTGGCACTTGGCTGGGTCATCGTCGGCGGACTGGGGCTGGCCACCGTCTCGACGCTGTTCCTGACGCCGGTCGCCTATCTCCTGCTTGGCCGCTTCGTCACGCCGAAAACGCATGAGGAGGCGCGGCTGAAGCGCGAACTCGAGGAAGCCGCCTACACCAATGTGGAGCCGGCGGAGTAAACTCCCGCCTATCTCAAGAGACGGCCCTCGATCGACCAGCGCGCGGCGAGGAAATTCAGCACCGCCGCCACCACCACACCGCCGATCTTTGCCGGCCACACCCCGGCGATCCCGGCGAACAGCGCGATCGAAAGGCTGGAGACGCCGAGCGAAATCAGCGCCCCAAGCGAGGCGAATCGAAGGAACGCATCGCGCAGCCGGATGGCTCGATTGCGCTCGAACGACCAGAAGCCATTCGCCGCAAACGAGAAGGTGACGGCGATGAACCATGCAACGATGTTGGCGGGCAGCGGCGAAACCCCGAGCTTAAGCAGCAGGAAGAAGCTGGCAAGGTCGATGGCTGTGTTGGCAAGTCCGACAACGGCAAAGCGGACGATCTTGTTGCCGGTCGAACGCGGGGGCCGCTCGGCGTCGCTCATCCCTTGCCATCCATGATTGCGACGCCGGCGCGGGCCAGGCTTGCGCCGAACGCGTCCGATGCCAGCACCGTGAATTCGACCTCGCGTACGCCTTGCATCGTGTCGCGCGCGCGCAGCGTCTCGTCGACATGGCCAGGGTGGCACATGAACAGCCCGCGTTCCGGCAATGCCTCAACGGCGGCCTGCAGCACGGAAGCGAATTCTTCGGGTTGCCGCCAGTCATAGATGCCGGTGAGCGGCTCGAAAAGGGTGAAGCCGGCCCGCTGCATCGACCGGTTGAAGCCGGCGGCGAGTGCGGCAATCGCGGCGACTTTCGGCACCGAGGCGAATTGGCCCGCCAGTGCCGGGGCGCCGCGTAGCGCTGGCTTGTCGCTTCCCTGGCCAAGGCGCGCGCGCAGCCATGTCCGCACGACGGGAAGGAAATGCACATGCTGATGCCCGTCGACGAAATCGGGGCGGCGCCCCAGCGCCTCGACGAAGCGGCTATACTGGACGTCGAGCTCGGCATGGACATCGTGATCGTCGACGCGGCCGCGCAAGACAGGCAATGCCAGTGAGCGGAGCGGCGGCAGCCGGCCTTCCGGCGCCAGGCTCGACCGGCTGGCGACGGCCGGCTGGTCGGTCAAGGTGAGATGCAGCCCGACCGCGACACGGCCGCACAGAGGTTTTATGCGCGCCGCCTCATCAGCCCATTCTGGAAAGCCGGTCATGCAACTGGTGCCGGTCAGGCGCCCGCGATCGAGCAGGTCGAGGATCGCGGTCGAGACGCCGGGCGCCAGGCCATAGTCGTCGGCGATCAGGCGGATGCGCCGCGTCATCTGTCGGAAGCGCCCGGCTCCGGCCTATCGGCGGAGACCTCGCTGCGCACGACATCGCGCACGAGATAGACCGGTCGATCCTTGCTCTCGCTGAGCGTGACCCAGACATATTCACCGATCAGGCCAAGCAGGGTCAGGTTGAGGCCGCCGAGCAGGACGACGGCGACCAGCAGGCTGGGGTAGCCCGGAACGGCAATGCCGTAGAAGATCACCTCGACGAACACCTTGGCGCCGTAGATCGCGCCGGCCAACGCCGCGAGCAGCCCGCTAAGGCTGATCAGGCGCAGCGGAATGACGGAGAACGAGGTGAACCCCTCCAGCGAGAAGGCGATCAGGTTGAGCCGGCTCCATTTCGACGTGCCGCTGGCGCGGCTCTCCGGCGAATAGGGCAACGCCTTCTGGCGAAAGCCCGCCCAGGCAAACAGGCCCTTGTTGAAGCGACGCTTGTCGCGCAGGCTGGTCAGCGCGCGCGCGACAGCGCCGCGCATGACGCGAAAGTCGCCGGCATTTTCGGGAATGTCGAAACGCTGGCTGCTGTTGATCAGGCTGTAGAAAAGCCGGGCCAGCTGGCTGCGCCGCCAGCTCGCCTCACGGCGGTCGTTCTGCGCATAGACGACGTCGATGTCCGGATGGTCCACCAGCTCTGCGATCAGCTTCAGGCTGATGTCCAAGGAATGCTGGAGGTCGGCGTCCATGATCAGCACCATGTCGCCGCGCGACTGATCGAGGCCGGCGAGCACAGCGACTTCCTTGCCGAAATTGCGGCTGAGGCGGACGATCTCCCACGACCCTATCAGCGCCTGGGAAAACCGCCCGGCGCCATCGTCACGGCTGCCGTCATCGACGAGGATCTTGTGCACGGTCATGCCGAAGCGCTGTGCCACGGCCGTTTCGAGCTCGGCGAGCAGTTCGGCAAATGCTGGTGCCGATGGCGCCTCGTTGAAGAACGGCGCGACGATATCGAGTGTCGGCCGTAAATCAGCCATTAGCGATCCCCGCATTCACCACCTCGTCCCTTGCCTTGGCCCAGAACCACCAGATCGACGAACCGGCAATGAGAGTGACCGCGATCGGCCGAAACCAGGGGTATAGGAAATCGTGCACATGGCGCTCGACGCCGCTCAGTCCGATCGCGAACAGCGCCGTCGACAGCACCGAGGCCAGGACGCCGCCTCGTTCTTCGCGCCACAACAGGGCTATGGCGAGACCGGCGGGCACGGCGATCATGGCATAGGTGTTGGGCTCGACGCGGGGGTTGAAGACGCACATGTAGAAAGTGGCCATCAGGAAGATCGCCAGCCCCGCAGGTCCGCGTTCAAGCTTGCGGTCGAACCAGATGACCGCGGTAAGCGTGAACAGGGCCATGATGATGCGCACGATCGTGGCACCGAATTCCGGAATGGGCAGTCCCACTCTGGTGAACGGCGCCGTGAAATCGGTGGGCACGAAATGGCTGGTGTTGTCGACCGCCATAGAGGTCAGCATCAGGGCGAAGACACGATACTGATCGTTGAGGTAGCCGGCGGGAGCGAAGGCGTAAGGCAGCGCGAGCACGAACAGCACCGCCAGTAGCAGCACCGGTATCAACCGGAGCCGAAGGGCTCCTACCAACAGCAGCATGATGATCGCGGTCGGCTTGGCGATGACGGCAAGCGAGGCCCAGAAAAAGGTCTCGGCGCGCCGCCCTTCAAGGGCCGACAGGGTGAGAAGCCAGCAGGCGCCGGTCAAAAGGATTGTCGCCTGGCCGTTGCGGATCGCCCCCGCTGCCATCGGCAAAGCGAGGAAGAGACCGAAAGAGAGCAGCCAGGTCAATTCATCGCCGCCGAGCTTGCGCACCTGCCGCATCGCGGCGTAGGTGAGCACCGCAAAGCCAAGCGTGTGCCACACCACGCCGCCCAGATGCGAGCCGAGTTTGACGATTGGAATATAGAGCGCGGCAAAGGCCGGCGCGTAGAGATACCCCATCTCGGATTGGGTGTCGTAGAGCGGCAGACCGGCCATAAGCGCCTCGCTGCCGTCTATATAGGCCTGCCATACCGTGCGCGTGTGGGGCGACCACAGGACCATGGCAAGAACGATCAGGAACGCTCCGATCCACAGGCCGAACCCCAAACGGTCGAAAATCGGCTTGGAAATCATCATTAAGGCATCCCACACCACCCCGGAACTGGCTCAGTCCAGCATTGTCCCGACATTCGATCGCGGCGGCATATCACGGACAAAGCGGCGTGGCATAGGGGTCTGAGAGACAGGACTGCCGCCTGACGATCCGGACAGCTGCCGGATCCGGCATTCTCGGTCCGTCGAAAGTCCTCTGAAGCCTGGTATCCAAGCTTCCGTGTCTTTCGAATTGGGCTAAGGTCGAATGAACACCTTGCCGTTGGGCTTGGCCAGTTCCCCCGGCAGCCGCGCCATGGCTTCGGCGAGTGGCACCACCGCCGTCACGTCGGTCGACCAGCGCCCGTCGGAAAACCGCTTCTGCGCTTCCAGGATCGCCGGGCCGCGGCGGTCGCGGAACTGGCGCATCCATTCGCTCAGCCAGAAACCTTCGATATGCTTGTGCTGGAAGATCAGCTGGCCGGGCTCGCGGATAACAGTGGCTTCGGGATCGAGCCGCCCGTAGATGATCCAGCGCGAACGCTTCGGCATGGCGTCGAAGATGGCGGAGGCCAGCGGCCCGGTTACCGCGTCAAGGAAGATGCGCGGCTGTTCGGCCTTCATCACCTCGCGTAGCGCCGCCTTGAAATCCGGTGCCTTTTCGTTGAGCACGTGCGCCGCGCCAAGCGCTTTCAGCGCCGCGATCTGATCGTCTCGGCGCACGGTGACGATCGGCCGGAAACCCTCTTCCCTGGCCAGGCCGATGATCAGCTTGCACAGCTGGCTGGCGCCGGCGGTCATGACGAAGGCCTTTTCGCCTTCCTGTTTGACGATGTCGAACATCGCGAGCGCGGTGAGCGGGTTGACGATCATCGCCGCGCCGTCCTCGTCGCGGACGGTGTCGAGCAGCGGGATGCAGACCGCCGCCTCGGCGACGGCATATTCGGCCCATGAGCCCCAGTTGCTGACACCGGTGGCAAAGGCGACGCGCTGGCCGATCAGGCTTTCTGGATAGGGCTCGTCACCGCTGGCGACGACGGTGCCGACTCCCTCGAAGCCTGCTGGCTGGCCCATGGCGCGCGGCTGGCCGTACTGGCCCTTGATGAAGGCGACATCGGACGGATTGATCGAGGCGAGGCTGACCTTGATCAGCACCTGCGTCGGCGCGGGTGTCGGCACCGCGATGCTGCCCGGCTCAAGATAGGGCTCCATCGCTTCCAGCACACTGCCGCTCGGCGTCCTGGTGTAGCCATCGCCGACCAGCAACAACGCCTTCATTTCGGACGGGATCGTCATCGGATCACTCCTTGCTTGGACCTGTCGGCATCGCCAGGGGCGGATGCCAGCGCTCAGACCTTTTCCTGCGCGTATTTTTTCAGCTCGGTGCGCGCCACCTGCCGGCGATGCACGGCGTCCGGACCGTCGGCGAGGCGCAATGTCCGCAGATGCGTCCACGACCGCGCCAGCGGTGTGTCCTGGCTGATGCCTTGCGCGCCGAACATTTGCACCGCCTCGTCGGTGACCTTGAGCGCAACGCGGGGTGCGACCACCTTGATCTGGCTGATCCAGGGGGCCGCGGCCCGCGCATCGCCCTGGTCGATCATCCACGCCGCCTTGAGGCAGAGCAGGCGGGCCATCTCGATCTCCATGCGGCATTCGGCGATGATGTCGAAATTGGCGCCGAGCTTGGCCAGGGGCTGACCGAAGGCCTCGCGGCGCACGGAACGCTGGCACAGCATCTCCAGCGCCATCTCGGCCTGGCCAATGGCGCGCATGCAGTGATGGATGCGGCCGGGGCCAAGCCGCCCTTGCGCGATCTCGAACCCCCTGCCCTCGCCGAGGATCAGGTTCCACGCCGGTACCCGCACATTGTCGAAGCGAAGATGCATATGGCCATGCGGCGCGTCATCGTCGCCATAGACCTGCATGGCTCGGACCTTGGTCACACCCTTTGTGGCTGACGGCACCAGGATCATCGAATGGCGGCGGTGCTGCGGCTCGCTGTCGCCGCCGGTCCGGACCATGACGATATAGATGGCGCAGCGCGGATCGCCGGCACCCGATGCCCACCATTTCTCGCCGTTGAGCACATAGTCGTCGCCCTGTCGCTCGCAACGCATGGCAATGTTGGTGGCGTCGGACGAGGCGACATCCGGCTCCGTCATCAGATAGGCCGAGCGGATCTCGCCGTCGAGCAGCGGCTCCAGCCACGCCTTCTTGTGGTCGGCCGAGCCGTACCGCTCCAGCACCTCCATGTTGCCGGTGTCGGGCGCCGAACAGTTGAAGGTCTCGGCGCCGAGATGCGCCTTGCCCATCTCCTCGGCCAGATAGGCATATTCGACGGTGGAAAGGCCGTAGCCGCGTTCCGATCCGGTCAGCCAGAAATTCCACAGGCCGCGCTCCCTTGCGGTCTTCTTCAGCCCTTCGAGGATCTCGCGCTGGCGCGCACTGTAGACCCAGCGGTCGCCTTCCTTGCCCACCTCGCTCAGGAATTCCCTGTCGAGCGGCATGATCTCGTCGCGCACCATGGCCGCGACGCGCGCGTGGATCGGCTTCAGCCGCTCGGTCATGCCGAGATTCATCTCCGTCATCGGTCGCTAACCCTTCATACACGCCAGGCATTTTGTCAGTGGCAAGGATGACCGTACTTCAGATAGCCTTGTCAACGCGAACTGTTTGCCCGCATGCCGAGCACGGAGGATTGTGATGAGCTATCTCGACGAGCTGTTTTCGGTGGCCGGCAAGACCGCGCTGGTGACGGGTGCCGCGACCGGCATCGGCCGCATGGCGGCGACCGCGCTGGTGCAGGCCGGCGCCAACGTGATGATAGCGTCGCGCAAGGGCGAAGATTGTGTCAAGGTCGCTGTTGAATTGAACGAGCTAGGTTCACCGGGCCGGGCGGAAGGCTTCGCCGGCGATGTCTCCAGCGAAGCCGGCATTGCCGTACTCGTCGCCGAGGTCAAAGCGCGGACCGGGAAACTGCATATTCTGGTCAACAATGCCGGCGTTTCCTGGGGCGCGCCGCTGGAGAGCTTTCCGTATTCGGCATGGGCGAAAGTGTTCGGAGTCAATGTCACCGCGGTCTTCCATCTGACGCGCGAATTGCTGCCGCTGCTCGACGCCGCCGCCAGCGACGCCGATCCAGCCAGGGTCATCAACCTCGGTTCGGTGATGGGCACGCAGCCGCTGGCCGACGATGCCTATTCCTACACCGCCTCGAAGGCCGCGGTTCATCATCTGACGCGCACACTGGCGCTCGAGTTCGCCGCCCGCCGCATCACCGTCAACGCTTTCGCCCCCGGCCCCTTCCAGAGCCGCATGACGGCGTTTGCCACCGGCACGCAAGAACAGGCCAGACATGTCGGCAGCCATGTTCCGATCGGCCGTATCGGGGCACCGGATGACATTGCCGGCGCAACGCTCTATTTGTGCAGCCGTGCAGGCAGCTATGTCACCGGCGCCATCCTGCCAATCGACGGCGGACAGTCGGTGCAGCATGGGCTGACGCTGTTCAAGGAATGACATTTTCCGGCCACAGAAGCCGGAGGTGAACTGGAGGACATGAGCGTGGAACCGATCAGTCTCGATGTGCTTCTGGCCAATGTTGGCAAGGAGGTTGGCGTGTCGCCGTGGCGGGTGGTCACGCAACGCATGATCGACCAGTTCGCCGACGCCACCGACGACCACCAGTTCATCCACTGCGACCCGGAGCGGGCCATGCGCGAGACGCCGTTCGGCGGCACCATCGCGCACGGCTTCCTGTCGTTGTCGCTGTTGTCCGCCATGACCTTCGAGACCATGCCGCCGCTGGAAAACAGCAAGATGGGCGTCAATCACGGCTTCGATTCGCTGCGCTTCCTGGCGCCGGTGAAGACCGGCGCGCGCATCCGCACCCGTTTCGTGCTGGCCGACGTCAAGGTCCGGCCGTCGGGTTGGGTGCAGACGGCGCATGACGTGACGATCGAGATCGAGGGTTCGAAGAAACCGGCGCTGACTGCGCGCTGGCTGACGCTGACCTTGATCGAACGCCTGCCCGAGACGGCATGAGCGATCCGAACGTTCTCGACCAGGCAGCGCTTGCGCCTTACCTTGAGGCGAAAATACCGGGCTTTTCCGGGCTTGCTGCAATCGAAAAATTCAAATCCGGCCAATCGAACCCGACCTATCTCATGACGGCGGCAAGCGGCCGTTACGTGCTGCGCGCCAAACCGCCGGGGCAGTTGTTGAAATCGGCGCATCAGGTCGACCGCGAATTCAGAGTGATGGGCGCACTTGCCGGCACCTCCGTACCTGTGCCGCAGATGCTGCATCTTTCCGACGAAGCCTCGCCGATCGGCCGCATGTTCTACGTGATGGATTTCCTCGACGGCCGCATCTTCTGGGATCCGGCGCTGCCGGAGGCAGACGGCAACGAAGAACGCGCCGCCATCTACGATGCCATGAACGAAACCCTAGCGGCGCTGCACGAGGTCGATGTCGAGGCCGTGGGGCTAGGCGATTTCGGCCGGCCGGGCAATTATTTCGAGCGCCAGCTGGCGCGCTGGACCAGCCAGTACCGCGCCTCGGAGACCGGCACCGTCGCCGACATGGACCGGCTGATCGCCTGGCTGGAAACACATATGCCCGCAGATGACGGCCGCGTCTCGCTGGTGCATGGCGACTACCGGCTGGACAATCTGATCTTCGCGCCGGACCGGCCAAAGGTTCTGGCGGTGCTCGACTGGGAACTGTCGACGCTTGGCCACCCCTTCGCCGATATCGCCTATCAGTGCATGCAATGGCGGTTGCCGCACGTGTCGGGTTTTCGCGGCCTGGGCGGTGTCGACCGTTCCGCACTCGGCCTGCCTTCCGAGGAGGACTACGTCGCCAGCTACTGCCGGCGGCGCGGACTCACCGGTATCGGCAACTGGACGTTCTTCCTCGCCTTTTCCTTCTTCCGGCTGGCTGCAATCTGCCAGGGCGTCTTCAAGCGGGCGCTGGACGGCAACGCCTCCAATCCGGAAAAAGCCAGGACCTATGGCGAAGCGGTAAAGCTGCTTTCGCGTCTTGCCGCGAATCTGATCGACAAGGAGGCGTGATGGGCCGCTTTGACGGCGCAACGGTGCTGATCACGGGTGCTGCCGGCGGACTTGGCTGGGGTGCGGCGAAAGGCTTTGCCGCCGAAGGCGCAAAGCTGGTGCTGTCGGACATCGACGAAAAGGCACTCGTCGATCTTGCAGGCACGATGCCGGTCGAAACGGCGATCCTCGCCGGCAACATAGCGGACGAAAGCCTGTCCGAGGATCTGGTCAGGCTGGCGGTCGAGAAATTCGGCCGGCTGGATATCGCCGTCAACAATGCCGGCATCGTCCAGAGATTCGTGCGTCTGCCGCAGGTCGAGTCGGGCGAGGCCCGCCGCGTCCCGGAGGTCGATCTGCTCGGCGTGTTCTATGCCATGAAGCACCAGATCCCGCAGATGGAACGGCAGTTCAAGGCGAACGGCAAGGGCGGCGCCATCGTCAACATCGCCTCGGTCGCCGGGCTGGTCGGTGCGCCAAAACTTTCGGTCTATGCGGCCGCCAAGCATGGCGTCGTCGGGCTGACAAAATCGGCGGCGGCCGAATACACACCAAGGGTGTGCGGATCAACGCGATCTGCCCCGCCCACACAAGGACGGCGATGGTGGACGGCTTCGTGCGCGTTTCCGGCGTGCCGGAAGAAGAGGCCTCGGCCGAGTTGACGTGCGGCGTGCCGATGAAGCGGGTGGCCGAAGTCGACGAAATCGCCACCGCGATCCTGTTTGCCGCCGACCCCGCCAATTCCTTCATGACCGGCCATGCGCCGGCCGTCGACGGCGGCGTCGGCGCGATCTGACACCTGCCGTTTGGGAACTTCCCGCGCCCTTGTCCGTTTTCGTACGGCGTATATAATTTAGCCGCGCACCAACCCAACTAAGGCTTGAGATCTTGCCGCCGAGCGTCCAGACACGCCGCGAGAAACAAAAGGCAGAACAGCGCTCCGAGCTGGTCGCGGCCGCCCATAAGCTCGTCCAGGAAGAAGGCTATGAGGGCCTGACCATCCGCAAACTGGCCAAGCGGGTCGGCTATGCCCCGATGTCGGTCTATTCCTACTTCGCCGACAAGCAGGACATCCTGTTCGCGCTCGCCGAGGATGCGTTCGAGACGCTTGCCCGACGCATCGAGGAGCATTCGTCCGACGATCCGATCGAGGCCTTGCAGGCAGTGATGACGGAATATGCCGCGTTCGGGCTTGGCAATCCCAACGAATACCGGACTGTCTTCATGACTGAAAAGACCACGCTGCCGGAAGGCAGAAGCTACGAGGACATGGAGGAGGGCAACCCGGCTATGAAAGCGCTGATCAGCCGGGTCGAGGCCTGCGTCGCCGCCGGCAAGTTGCAAGGCGATCCGCGCGCCATCGCCACCATGCTTTGGGCGGTCGGCCACGGCACGATCTCGCTGCTCATCACCTTTCCGTTCTACCCCTTCGGCGATCCGCAGGCCTTCGTGAAGCGGATGTGCGATTTCACGCTTGCCACGCTCAGCACGCAAAACGTGCCGCCGCTGACCGAGACCCCGGTCAACTGCTGAACGCCGGTCCCTTCGTTTCCATGTTTTCTCTCTACCCCAGCCGAAGCGGGGCGAATTTCTTGGTTAACAAAGAATTTACCGTACGCGTACGGCTTTGACTTGAACTTAGCGCTCGGCGGACGTATCTGTACGGCGTATCGTACATGTACGAGAAAAATTCACCCGTCGAAAACGGAGACTGACAATGGAAAAGACCCTTCTCACCGCCGCCGCAGTGCTGGCGCTTTCGGGCTCGGCCTTCGCAGCCAACACCACGCACCCGGTCAAGCATGCGCCGGTCGCGGCCTGCGTCGACACCAAGACCAACGTGAAGCTCGATTGCGCGTCGACCGGTTCGGTTGAGAAGAAGGGCGCCACGGAAAACACCGCTCAAGGCAAGGGGCCGCGCCTCGGCATCAGCATCGACCCGTGGATGGTGCCAAGCTCGTTCTGATATCTGCAGAAATCACGTCTGGCCGGCACAAGCCGGCCAGTTTCAGCCAACCGAGATCGGCAGTTTTGCCGCCGAACTCTCGAAAGCCGCGTCGATCAGCTTCTGCATGTCCGCGGCAGGCCGGAACGACGGATCGCCGTTCCGGCCTGCGTCCAGCGCGTCGGCAAAGCGCCGGGCGTTGCGTTTGACACTGGGCAGCGGCAGCGTCTGCCAGCGCTGCAGATCGACATCCCCTTCCAGGCAGGCGGACAGGTTCGATACCTTGCCGTCGGTCTCGACCTTGATGGCGCCCCTGGTGCCGTGCAGGGCCAGCGACAGATCGTTGGCGTGACCGGTCATGTAGCGGCTCGCCACGATCGTGGCGAGCGCGCCGAAATTGAGTCGCGCCGTCATCGCCACGCTGTCATTGGCATCCATCACACAGTCGTGGATGCGCTCGCTCTCGGCCTTTGGAAACGTCAACAGATCGGCATGCGACGATATCCTGGTCGGCGCCATAGGTGGCGAAGTCGAGGATATGAATGCCGAGCACGCCGGTCGAGCCGTGCCGGATCGACAGGCGCCACAGCCATTTGTCCTCGACCCGACAGTCGCCCCACGATTGGCTGACCAGCCAGCTTTGCCGGTAGCTCGCCTCGACATGGCGCAGTTCGCCGATCTCGCCGCTCTGCACCATGCGCCGTGCCTCCTGGATCGCCGGTGAGTTGCGGTAGGTGAGGTTGACCATGTTGACCACCCCGGCTGCCTCGGCCGTTTCGGTCATCGCAAGCGCGTCGGCGTGGTTCGGCGCCAGCGGCTTTTCCCAGAACACATGCTTTCCCGCAGCAAGCAGCGCCAGCGTCGTCGCCATATGCGCACCATCCGGCGTCGCGTTGATGGCGGCATCGAACTGACCCCAGGCGATCGCCGCTTCCAGGCTCTCGAAGAAATCGTCGATCTTGCTGACGGCGGCGAACGCCGCCGCACGGCCGGGCACCTAATCGACACAGGCGACGATGCTGCATTCTGGAATCTTGGCAAACTCCTCGACATGATGCCCGGCGATACCGCCGGTGCCGAGCAGAAGAATGCGATGCACCAACTCAAGCCCCCAATCAACTTAGCCCCCAAATCGACTCAAGTTCCGATCAACTCGGGCCCCGATTTAACTCAGGCCCTTATCGCCATCAGCATGCAGGCGCAGCCCCTTCTGGACGATCTTCTCCCTGGCTGCATCCGTCGGCACATTCGGCGCGTTGGTGATACCGGACCAGGCCGGTGCCGGGTTGTGCGCCCAGTGCACCGCATTGCGCAGCACCTGCTGCACGCCCTCATTGTGATAGATCGGATAGGTCTCGTGGCCGGGTGAGAAGTAGAAGATCCTGCCGGCCCCGCGCTGATAGGTTAGCCCTGACCGGAACACCTCGCCGCCCTCGTACCAGGAGACGAACACCGTCTCGAGCGGCTCCGGCACGGCGAAAGGCTCGCCATACATTTCGGTCTCGCCGATCTCCAGGCACTCGCCGATGCCTTGCGCGATCGGGTGGCTGCGGTTGATCGCCCAGACGCGCTCGCGCTCGCCAGCCTCGCGCCATTTCAGCGAACAGGGCGTGCCCATTAGCCGCTTGAATATCTTCGAGTAGTGGCCGGAATGGAGCACGATCAGCCCCATGCCTTCCCACACCCGCTTCTGCACCCGCTCGACGGTCTCGTCCTTGACCTCGCCATGCGCCGCGTGGCCCCACCACAAAAGCACGTCGGTGGCCGCCAGGCGCTTCTCGCTCAGGCCGTGCTCGGGCTCCTGCAAGGTGGCGGTGGTCGCCTCGATGCCCTTGTCCTGGTTGAGCGCAGCGGCAATGGTGCCATGCATGCCCAAAGGATAGAGGTCGCGCACGGCGGCATTGGTCTGCTCGTGGACATTCTCGCCCCAAACGATCGCTTTTGTCGGCATTTTCATCTCCCAAAGCGCTTTAAATAGCATGTCCAATGGGATTGAGAAGGTCCGATGCCGTCTGGCCCGATGGAAACTACGTCTTGCGCTTCTTGCGCCCCGGCACGGTCTTGGCCTTGCCCGGTTTCGCGGGCGCGCCGGAAATGGACGTGCCGGTGATGGATATCGGATCGCTGGCCGGGAACGTATCTTCCAGCCCCTCCTCGAGTTCCTCTTCGGCGCTCGGCGCTCCGTGCCGCTCATGTTCGAGCGAACGGACGGCCGATGTCTTTTTGACCGGCGACTTGGGCGCGGAATTCGACGGCATCGGCATTCTCCCTCGGCGTGCGGATGCAGAACGAGCGTGCCCTGCAAAACGTTCCGAGTTCAGACCGCTGCGTCCCGCGATCCCTCGGACAGGAAAGTAAAGACATAGTCCGAGAAGGAACGCCAGCACTCAACCCGGAAGGCGTCCACTGCCGTGCGCAACAGCACGATCTCGGTCTTGCCCAGGATGGTGCGCGACGCCGCGCCCACCGGGAAGGCGTCGAGCGACAGATCCTGTGGGCAGCCCGCATTGATCGTTGCCGCTGCACCGGCGCCCGTCACGGATATCGCGATGTTGCGATGCGAGATGCCGACCGCCGAATGCAGCGACGTCACTTTGGCGCAATCGGCGAGCGGATCATTGCCGGCCTCGTCGATAACAAGCCATTCGTCAGGGCCGAGCCACAAGGCGGTGCGCCCGCCCTTCGCGGCAGACGTTTTCGGCTTGTTCGGCAAGGTCACGCCGAGCGCTTTGGAAAGGGCGGCAGTCGAGGCCTCCGGCGCACGCAATGACATGCGCTCGGCCGGCGGCAGCACCTCGACCTTAACGCCGGTCGCGGCGGTGCTGCACCCAGCCAGCGCCGGACGGCGTTCGACCGAAGGCGATGCAGCCGGAGCCGTCTTCCTTGCAGCGGCCTTAGCCATTGAGGCGCCCTCCCGTCTCGTCGAAGAACTCCATGCCAGCAACCTCCACTTCGATCACTCCGTTCGGCATCGGCACGTAGAGCGTGTCGCCCATGCGATCGCGGCCGCCGGCGACCAGCGCCAGCGCGATCGAGCGGCCGCAATTTTCCGACCAGTAGCTCGAGGTGACATGGCCGATCATCTTCATAGGGATCGACTGCTTCGGATCCTCGACGATCTGCGCGCCTTCTTCCAGCACCACCTTGGGATCCTTGGTCTTGAGACCGACCAGCTGCTTGCGGCCCTTGGCGACCAGATCCGGCCGCGCCATCCCCCTGATACCGACGAAATCAGCCTTCTTCTTGCCGACCGCCCAGTCGAGACCGGCATCGTTCGGCGTCACCGTGCCATCGGTGTCCTGGCCGACGATGATGTAGCCCTTTTCGGCGCGCAGCACGTGCATGGCCTCGGTGCCGTAGGCGGCAGCGCCATGCTTCTGGCCCTGCGCCCACAGCGCTTCCCAGACGGCCTGGCCATAGTCGGCAGGCACGTTGACCTCGAAGCCGCGCTCGCCGGTGAACGACATGCGGAACAGCCTGGTCGGCACGCCGCAGATCTTGCCTTCGCGCACCGACATATGCGGCAGCGCCTCGTCCGACATGTCGATGCCTTCGACCAGCGGCGCGATGATGTCGCGCGACTTCGGGCCCTGCACGGCGATGACCGCCCACTGCTCGGTGATCGAGGTCAGCCAGACATTGAGATGCGGGAACTCGGTCTGGAGATAATCCTCCATATGGTTCATGACGCGCGGCGCGCCCCCGGTCGTCGTCGTCACATGGAAACGGTCCGGCGCCAGCCTGCCGACGACGCCGTCATCATAGATGAAACCATCTTCGCGCAGCATGATGCCGTAGCGGCAGCGGCCGGGCTCCAGCTTCTCCCACGGATTGGTGTAGAGCAGCTCCATGAATTTTGCCGCGTCCGGCCCGACCACCTCGATCTTGCCCAGCGTCGAGGCATCGAACAGACCCGCCGTCTTGCGCACCGCGACGCATTCGCGGTCTACCGCGGCATGCATATCCTCGCCAGCCTTTGGGAAATACCAGGCGCGCTTCCACTGGCCGACATCCTCGAAAACAGCCCCTTGCGCCTCGGCCCAGGGATGGATCGCGGTTCTGCGTGTCGGGTCGAACAGCGGACCGCGCGCATGGCTGACGATCGCGCCGAAGGTCACCGGCGTATAGGGCGCCCGGAACGTGGTCAGGCCAACTTCCGGGATCGGTTTGCCCAGCGTCTCGGCGGCAATCGCCAGGCCGTGCATGTTGGACGTCTTGCCCTGGTCGGTCGCCATGCCGTTGGTGGTGAAGCGCTTGACATGCTCGATCGAGCGCATGCCCTCGTGCACCGCCTGGCGGATATCCTTGGCGGTGACGTCGTTCTGGAAATCGACGAAGGCTTTCACCGTTGTGTCCGGTCCGGCGCCGGGAGCCGCACCCAGCATGCCGCGCGACCAGCTCTCCGAGGCATCGACCTTCGGCTTTGTACCCTTGGCGGTTTTCGCACCCGCATCCTTGGCCGCCTTGGCGCCCGCGGCATAGGCCTCGTCCACCGTCGCAGACAGCCCGTCGGTGCCGTTGCAGGCGCCGACCGAGACGCAGTCTTGCGCATAAGTGCCCGGCACGAAGCGCTTGGTCTCGTCGTTGAAGGCGACCTTGCCGCGCGACTGCGAGAACAGATGCACCGACGGCGTCCAGCCGGCCGACATCAGGATCGCATCGACCGGGATGGTGCGTTCGCCGCCGCCATTCTTCGGCTGTACCGTCATCGAGGAAACGCGCAATTTGCCGCCGGCGCGGATCACCGCGCGGCCGAAATTGACCTCAATGCCAAGCGCCCTCGCCTCGTCGATCACCGGGCCCGTCGGATTGTCGCGCAAATCGATGATCGCCGCCACATTGACGCCGGCCTTCTTGAGGTCGATCGCCGCCGCGTAAGCGGAATCATTGGCGGTGTAGACGCCGACATTTTTGCCGACCGCGACGCCATAGTGGTTGAGATAGGTGCGCGCCGCACCCGCCAGCATGATGCCCGGCCGGTCGTTGTCGGCGAACACCATGTGCCTCTCGATGGCGCCGGAAGCCAGCACCACGCGCTTGGCCCTGATCTGCCAA
Organism: Mesorhizobium sp. Root695; assembly: GCF_001428185.1. Classification (NCBI taxonomy): domain Bacteria; kingdom Pseudomonadati; phylum Pseudomonadota; class Alphaproteobacteria; order Hyphomicrobiales; family Phyllobacteriaceae; genus Mesorhizobium; species Mesorhizobium sp. Root695. The sequence goes on from NZ_LMHO01000023.1 coordinate 64,249, forward strand.
AGCCGCTCGCGCGCCAGATCGTGGCCGGGGGTCTTCAAATGATCGCTGACACGCTCGACTAGCCCGACGAAATTCTGCGCGTAGTAGCCGAACGCCGTCGTGCGCGAGAGCACGCGGACATTGTCCATCGCGCTCAGCTTCGCAATCGCACCTTGAGCCCAGGCAAAACCGTCCTGGCCGTCGATCTTCGCACCGGTCTCGAAACGCAGGCTGCCGCCGAACTCGGCCTGCTCGTCGGCGAGGATGACGCGCATGCCCGTTTCCGCCGCCGCCAATGCTGCCGCGATGCCCGCCGCACCGCCACCCAGCACCAGCACGTCACAATGCGCATAGCGCGATGAATAATGATCGGGATCCGGCTGGTCAGGGGAAACGCCAAGGCCAGCCGCGGCGCGGATCTTCGGCTCATAAAGGCTCTTCCACGCCGCTTTCGGCCACATGAAGGTCTTGTAGTAGAAGCCGGCCGAAAACAGCGGCGAGGCGATGTCGTTGACCGCACCGACGTCGAAGGACAGCGACGGCCAGCGGTTCTGCGACTGCGCGTCAAGCCCGTCATAGAGTTCCTGCACAGTGGCCCGCACGTTCGGCGTCTTGCGCGCCGCGTCGCGCTTGATCTCGACCAGCGCGTTCGGCTCCTCGGCGCCCGCCGACAGGATGCCGCGCGGACGGTGGTACTTGAACGAGCGGCCGACGAGATGGACGCCATTGGCAAGCAGCGCCGAGGCCAGTGTGTCGCCCTCGATACCGGCATAGGACTGGCCATCGAAGCTAAACCGGGCGGTCTTTGCCTGCTTGAAGCGGCCAGCGCCGGGAATGCGGAACGCGCCGCTCATTTGGCAACTCCCGGGAGCTTCGACGGCTTCGGCTCGCCGGCCTTGTAGGTCATGACGAACTTGTCGGTGACGGTGTCGCGCACGGCGTTGAAGAAGCGCGCGCAACCATGCATGTGCCGCCAGCGCTCATAAATGATGCCCTTGGGATTCGAGCGGATGAAGAAGAACTTCTCGAAATCGTCGTCGGTCTCGCCAGCGATGTTGACCGAGCGCGCGATATGCGCCTCGCCGGCGTTGCGGAACTCGAGCTCCGGGCGCTCTTCCTCGCAATAGGGGCAGCGGATGAGAAGCATTTTGGTTCGTTCCTACAATTCGCCGTGGCCGACGCGGGCGCCGGCAGGTTGGTCGCAAAGCTTCTGTCCCAGCGTCGCGAACGGCGCGACGAGCCGGATGCGCTCTTCCACGCTTGCGGCGGGACGAAACAGATCGCGGGACGCCATGTTGCCGAGGGTGAGCTGCATCGGATCGGTCGTGACGATGACTTGACGCGGCTGGAATGTCTCGTCTTCGTCGAGCCCTTCGGGTCGTCCCTCGAAGAACATTACCACCCTCTGACCGCCGCTCCACACGCAAGCCAGCGTGCCCTCGTCGACCGAAAACGGCCAGCCCGCCTCGTTGCCCGCGCGGCTGATCGGCTGCGTGCGCACTTCGTCCGCCGACGGAAAATGGAACATGTCCTGTTCCCCCGCCAGCATCAGCGGCATCGCGACAGCCATCTGCGCCATCATCAGTGCGCCACCGCCGCCGCCGCCGCCTCGTCGATGAGCCGGCCGGTGCGGAAGCGCTCGATGGTGAAAGGCGCGTTGATCGGATGCGGATCGTCTTTGGCGATCGTGTGGGCAAAGACATGGCCCGAGCCCGGAGTCGCCTTGAAACCGCCCGTGCCCCAGCCGCAATTGACATAGAGGCCGGGCACCGGCGTCTTGGCCAGGATCGGCGAGCGGTCGGGCGTGACATCAACGATGCCGCCCCACGAGCGCAGCATCTTCATGCGCGTGAAGATCGGAAACATCTCGCAGATGGCGTCAAGCGTATGCTGCAATATGTGCAGGCCGCCGGTCTGCGAATAGGAAACATACTGGTCGGTGCCGGCGCCGATCACCAACTCGCCCTTGTCGGACTGCGAGATATAGGCGTGCACCGTGTTCGACATCACCACGCAGGGAACCACCGGCTTGACCGGCTCCGACACCAGCGCCTGCAGCGGATAGCTCTCCAGCGGCATCCGCACGCCGGCCATGTTCATGATGACTGAGGAATGGCCGGCGGCAACAACACCGACCTTCTTGGCACCGATGAAGCCGCGCGTCGTGTCGACGCCCATGACGGCACCATTGGCGGCCCGCTTGACGCCGGTGACCTCGCAATTCTGGATGATGTGGACGCCGCGCGCCGAGGCCCCGCGCGCATAGCCCCAGGCGACCGCATCGTGGCGCGCCGTGCCGCCGCGACGCTGCAACGCCGCACCGACGACCGGATAGCGCGCGTCTTTGGATGTGTTGAGCGGCGGGCAGAATTCCTTTGCCTGCTCCGGCGACAGCCATTCATTGTCGATGCCGTTCAGCCGGTTGGCGTGGACGTGGCGCTTCAGCACCTGCACGTCGTGCACATTGTGGGCGAGCATCATGACGCCGCGCGCCGAATACATGACGTTGTAGTTGAGCTCCTGGCTGAGCCCATCCCACAGCTTCAGCGCGTGGTCGTAGATGCCGGCACTCTCGTCATAGAGGTAGTTGGAGCGGATGATGGTGGTGTTGCGGCCGGTGTTGCCACCGCCAAGCCAGCCCTTTTCCAGCACCGCGACATTGGTGATGCCGTGCACCGTGGCGAGATAGTATGCGGTGGCCAGGCCATGGCCGCCGGCGCCGACGATGATGACGTCGTATTCTTTCCTGGGCTCCGGCGAGGACCATTGTTCCTCCCAGCCCTTGTGGCCGCGCATGGCCTCGCGGGCGATGGCGAATACCGAATATTTCTTCAACGTCTCGAGCCTCGCGAATAGCGGCCGGGCATTCATTCGGTCCCGGCGCGCGAGGTGTATCACTAGCGAAACCAGGCTTCCACCCTTGCGCTGTTTGCGACGGCGCTTGCCGTTTTGCGCCGCGACGAAAAAGACGTATCCGGCGCCTCGGTGCTTTCCAGCATCTTGGCGGGTATCGGGTGGCTCGTCTTGCCTCGATCCGCGACCAAGCACCCCAACTGCCGGTGAAGCCAGCGCAAATACCAAGGATGCAGAAAAAGTTTGCACTCGCCAACAAGGTCGCCATCGTCACCGGCGCCAGCTCCGGCATCGGCCGCGCCACCGCCAAACTCTTTGCCGGGGAAGGCGCCAAGGTCGTCGTCGCCGCCCGCCGGCAGACTGAGCTCGATGCGCTTGTCGCCGAAATCGCGGACGCCGATGGCACGGCGGTCGCCCTTGCCGGCGATGTCAGGGAGAAGCCTATGCAAAGGCCCTTGTCGATCTGGCGGTCGAAGGGTTCGGTGGACTCGACGTCGCCTTCAACAATGCCGGCGCCGTCGGCCAGATGGGACGATTTCGGAACTGTCGCTGGAAGGCTGGCGCGAGACGCTCGACACCAATCTCACCAGCGCGTTTGTCGGCGCGAAATACCAGGTGCCGGCGATGATCGAGCGCGGCGGCGGTTCGCTGATCTTCACCTCCACCTTCGTCGGCCACACCATCGGCATGCCCGGCATGACCAGCTATGCCGCAAGCAAGGCAGGCCTGATCGGGTTGACGCAGGTGCTTGCCGCCGAATACGACCCGAAAGGCGTACGGGTCAACGCGCTGCTGCCCGGCGGCACCGACACGCCGGCAGCAACCTTCAAGACTCCGGGACGCGGGCCTTCGTCGAAGGTCTGCATGCATTGAAGCGTGTCGCTGCGCCCGAGGAGATCGCCCGTTCGGCGCTCTACCTCGCTTCCGACGCCTCGAGCTTCACCACAGGAACGGCACTGCTGGCCGATGGCGGCGTGTCGATCAACCGGACGTGATGGATTTTCACGGCGAACGGGCATGTTCATAGCCGGCAGGCAGACGGCCGGTCTTGCTTTTTCGCCGCGATTTGGCGATGCCGTTTGCTGTCGAAACGGGTCATCTTGTCAAAACCGGTCCTGCAAACATGATGCTGATCAGAACCTATGTGGCTGCGAGCGCGATCGAGGGCGTTGGCGTGTTCGCCGCCGAGCCGATCAGGAAAGGTGCTTCGATCTGGCGGCTCGATCCCGATTTCGACCGGCTGATCTCGATGGACAGATACGAGGCAGCGCCCTCGCATCTCAGGGAACTGCTCGACCGCTATGCCTATCCGAGTCCGGACCGGCCGGGTTTCATGGTCTATGAAGTCGACAATGGGCGCTTCATGAATCATGCCGGCAATCCAAACACGGATTTTTCGCAGTATGGCGGGGCCACCGCGACCCGCGACATCGCCGAGGGCGAGGAGATCACCTGCGACTACGGCGAGTTCTTCGAGGATTTCGAGCGGCTTCACCTTGCCACGGCGTAGTCGGCCCCTTGATCTTGATCTTGATCTTGATCTTGATCTTGATCTTGGGGCAAACCTGCTACGGTTGGCCCTCCAAGTTCATTTCGGCTGTGGACAGCGCGGCATGTTTCTGCTATCAGCCGCCCCAATTCGTGGTGTAAACCGCCGCGGAGGCTAGTGGCTATGGCCGCTTGCCTGTTGATATCAAACCCGAAAGACAGGATTGCCCGTGCAGGTACTCGTCCGCGACAATAACGTTGATCAGGCGCTTCGCGCTCTCAAGAAGAAGATGCAGCGCGAAGGCATTTTCCGCGAAATGAAGATGCGCGGTCACTACGAGAAGCCGTCCGAGAAGCGCGCCCGTGAGAAGGCTGAAGCCGTCCGCCGCGCCCGCAAACTGGCCCGCAAGCGCGCCCAGCGCGAAGGCCTACTGCCGATGACGCCGCGCCCGGTTGCTGCCGGCGCCGCCGGTGGTCCTGGTGGCGCTCCGCGTCCGCCGCGGTTCTAACGCCAATTTTTCGTCCTTTTCGAAGGATATCAGAGGTGGCGCGATGCGGAATCGCCGCCACCTTTTTGTTTTGATTGTGACCCGGCCCGGAGGGGGGAACCGGACCTGAGCGACGCGGCTTGAAGTGAGGACAGGGCAGACATGAACGCAACAAGCGTGGAGCGCGGGACCGCATTGCGTGGTTTCGCCCTGACAGCGGCTCTGCTCTCCGGACTGGCGCTTGCCGGTTGCCAAACGGCCGGCCCGACCGGTGAATTCAACAACATCGACAAGGCGCAAGGGTCGAGCGAGAACATCTCCTCGCTGTCGGCGGTCATCCAGCGCAATCCCCAGGATCCCGAAGGCTACAATGTGCGCGGCTCGGCCTATGGCCGCGGCGGCCAATACCAGGCGGCGCTCAAGGATTTCAACCAGGCGATCCAGCTCAACCCGAATTTCTTCCAGGCCTATTCGAACCGCGCACTCATCCAGCGCTTCCTCGGCAATCAGACCGCCGCACTTGAGGACTACAACCGTTCGATCCAGATCAACGGCAATTATGACGCCGCCTACATCGGCCGTGGCAATCTCTACCGCAAGGCGGGTCGCACGCAGGACGCCTTCAACGACTTCCAGAAGGCGATCCAGCTCGACACGACCGACGCGCGCGCCTACCACAATCGTGGCCTGATCTATCAGAGCCAGGGCCAGCACAAATTCGCCATCGAGGACTTTTCGACGGCCATCTCGCTGGCGCCGGACGCCGCCGAACCTTACAACGGCCGCGGTCTCTCCTATCTGGCGACCAACGACGAAGACAATGCCTTCTCCGACTTCAACATGGCGATCAAGCTCGACGGCAGGAATGCCGAGGCCTGGGCCAATCAGGCGCTGATCTACGAGCGGCGCGGCGACAAGGCCAAGGCAGCGAAATCCTATAAGGAAGCCGTTCGCCTCGACCCGACCTACCAGCCGGCCAAGGACGGCCTCGCCCGCGTCAGCTGACATCGACTTCAGCGGGTTACGTGCGCATCAGGCGCCTCAGCGTCCGAAAGGCCGCGCGGGGCAATTCACCTCGTCAATCCGGCAACCGCGCATTAACCCCGGCAGCAAGCTGTTGGCTCCTGCCTTGATCGTGCCAAGTTTTCAGCGGAACGGTCTGCCCACCCAATCCGTTGTTAAGAAGTGATTTGCGAAAGGACCCTCCCATGATCAAGAAACTCGCTTGCGCCGCCGCCCTCGCCACGACGGTCTTCGCCGTTGCCCCGGCCAGCGCGGGCAAGCTGCAGCTCGGCACGCTCGACTGCACCATCGACGGCGGCACCGCCTACATCGTCGCCTCCAACAAGGGCGTGTCCTGCACCTTCCGCCCCCACCATCACGGACCGTCGGAAAGCTACACGGGCGTCATCTCCAAGATCGGCCTCGATGTCGGCCAAACGCATCAGGGCCAGCTGGTCTGGGCCGTCCTGGCCGCGACCCGCGATCGTGACGGGGGCGATCTCGCCGGCAGCTATTACGGCGTCAACGCCGAGGCCAGCGTCGTGACCGGCGGCGGCGCCAATCTGCTGGTTGGTGGCCTGGACAGCGCCTTCATGCTAGAACCGCTCAGCGTCCAGGCGCAAACCGGCGTCAACCTTGCCGTGGCTGTGACCTCGCTCCAGCTGATCCACTCGTTCAAGTGATTGCATGGAGCCATGCGCTCCATGACCCCTCACCCTGCGGCGCGGAACCAGATAGGATGGTTCCGCGCCGTTTGATTTTGAGGGGGACCGCCATGCCTAAGACAGCCATTGCCGCTGCCGTGATCGCCACTGTGCTTGCCGGCACGGCGCAAGCGCAGGACCAGGGCATAGAGCTCGGCACGCTCGATTGCGCCATCGGCGGCGGCACCGGCTTCATTTTCGGCTCGAGCAAGGATTTGAGCTGCACCTTCAACCCTGCCGACAAGAGCTTCGCGCCGGAAGCCTATTTCGGCGCGGTCAGCAAATACGGCCTCGACATCGGCACGACGAAGCAGACGGTCATGCAATGGATCGTGCTGACGCCGCTGAAGAACATCTATGCACCGGGTGCGCTGGCCGGAGACTATATCGGCGCCAGCGCGGAGGTGACGGCGGCCGTCGGCGCCGGCGCCAATCTGCTGGTCGGCGGCTCTTCGCAGGCCTTCACCTTGCAGCCACTCAGCCTGCAGACGCAGACCGGCATGAACCTCGCGATCGGCGTCAGCCAGTTCCAGTTGCGCAGTACCGAGAACTGATGGTGCAACAAAGGCCGCCGATCGAAAAGACGGCCGCCCGAACGATCCTCAAGAAACCGCTTGAGCTCAATCGCGGTTGAGGTTTTACAAGCCTGCCCCGAACGCAACAACGCCTCGATGCGGCGCGCTATCCGGCGCTGTCGATTCGCATGGTCCTGCCGGAAACCCGTACTGGCTTCTGGCGCCCTGCGCTGGTGTCGAGATATGCAAGGCAGGGGTGGAAATGACCGAAATCAGCACAAACAGGGTCGACTGGCGCGCATTGTGGGCAAGCGGCGACCTGGCGCGTTTCTGCTTCATCAGCCTCGGCATCCTGCTGCATGCCACCAACGAAACGATGGTCGCGACGGTGATGCCGGCCATGGTCGGCGAACTGGCCGGCGTCCAACTCGTCGGCTGGTCGCTGGCGATCTATGAACTTGGCGCCATCGTTGCCGGCGCAGCCGCCGGGCGGCTGGTGAGCTATGTTCCCCTACGCACCAACATGGTGGTCGCCGCGCTGCTTTACGCAGCCGGAGCACTGATCTGCGCCACCTCCCCTTCGATGCAATTGTTCCTTGCCGGCCGCCTGATCGAGGGGCTTGGCGGCGGGGCGCTGGTGTCGCTGGCCTTCGTCTCTGTCGAGCGGCTGTTCTCGCGCGCCATCTGGCCGCAGCTCTTCGGCATCATGTCGGCGATCTGGGGCGTCGCCGCATTCAGCGGACCATTGCTCGGCGCGCTCATGACCGAGCTGTTGTCATGGCGCTGGGCCTTTGGCATCTTCACTTTCGGTGGCGCTGCCATGGCGCTGGCAAGCTTCATCGTGCTCGACACGCCGGAGGCGACGAAACCCAGGACGAGCACGGGCAAGGCGCCGCCCTTCCCACTCGCGGCCCTTGGCTGCCTTGCCGTCGCCGTGGTGCTGATCGCCTCGGCCGGCGTCGACATCGCCTTGCTGCGTTCCTCGCTGCTGATGGTCCTCGGCCTCATCGGCCTGGTGTTGTTCTTTTACATCGACGCGCTGAAGCCGCGCTCGCGACTGTTCCCGGCGCGGCTGTTCTCATGGCGCACGCCGGTCGGCGCCGGCATGACCATGGTTGCCGCCTTTTCGGTGGCGACCTGTTCCTTCGGCGTCTACGGGCCGCTGCTGCTGACCAGCCTGCACGACGTTCCGCTGCTGACCACCGGCTACATCATCGCCGCCGAATCGATCGCCTGGTCGATCCTGTCGATCCTCGTCGCCAACGCGCCGCCGCAGCGCGAGCGGCTGATCATCGTTGGCGGCGCGATGATGATCGCGGCCGGCATCGCCGGCTTTGCCTACACGATACCCCTAGGCTCCATCCCGCTGATCCTGATCTGCGCCTTGTTGCAAGGCGGCGGCTTCGGCATCGCCTGGCCGTTCCTGACGCGCGTCATCGTCGCCTCCGCCCCAGAGGGCGAGCAGACCATCGCCTCGGCGGCGGTGCCAACCATGCAGCGCATCGGCTATGCCGTAGGTGCCGCCCTTGCCGGCATCGTCGCCAATGCCAGCGGCTTTTCGCAAGGTTTGAACCACGACGCGGCGGCGAATGTGGCGTCCTGGTTGTTTCTTGCCTTCGTGCCGCTCGGCATCGTCGGCTGCCTGGCGGCCTTGCGAGTATCCATGCCCCTTGGCCAGCCGCGGGAAGCTATCGGCTAAAACCTGGCCCGCTCACTCGACCTCGCGCAGGCGATAGCCTACGCCGGTCTCGGTGGTAATGTAACGCGGCTGGTCGGGGCTCTTCTCGATCTTCTGCCTGAGCTGCCGGACATAGACCCTGAGATACTGCACATCGGTCGAATCGCCCCAGACCTGCTTCAGAAGGAAATGGTGCGTCAGCACCTTGCCGGCGTGCTGCACGAGAATGCGCAGGATATCGTACTCCTTCGGCGAGAGCTTTACGTCCTTGCCCTCGACCTTGACGATGCGTTTGACCAGATCGACGGACAGGTCGCCGGTCTGGAAAATGGGCTTCTCGCCCTGTTGCTGGAATTTGTGCCGCAGCGCCACGCGGATGCGCGCGACCAGTTCGTTCATGCCGAATGGTTTGGTGACATAATCGTCGGCGCCGAGTTCCAGAGCCTGGACGATGCCGGCCTCATCGGTGCGGCTGGACAGAATGACCACCGGAATGTCGAGGCCGTCGTCGCGCCATTTGCGCAGCAGCTCATGGCCGCTCATGCCGGGCAGGCCAAGGTCGAGCAGGACGAGATCCGGCTTCTCCGCCTCCATCAGTTCGATCGCCACCCTGGCGTTCGGCGCCTCGCTGATCGCGTAGCCCTGGCTGCCGAGCCCGACGCGAAGCAGCTTGCGGATCGGCGGCTCGTCATCGACAACGAGTATCCTGACGTTCGAGTTTGTCATGCCAAGTGACCCACATCGTCGTCGTCCGTATTCGAGGCGAGTTTAGGCGGGTTTGCCGGCTTGGGCATCTTGATGGTGAAGACCGCGCCCGAACGGTCGGTCCGGTTTGCCGCCGTGATCGTGCCACCCATCGCCTCGATGAAGCCGCGGCAGATCGACAGCCCAAGCCCGGTGCCGGCACGGACCTGATCGCGCTTGCGCACCCGGTAGAAAGTGTCGAAAATCCGTTCCAGATCGCCAGGGGCGATGCCCGGCCCTTCATCCATGATCTGCAGGATGACCGAGCCGTTGTCGGTCCAACCCTGCACGCGGATCGTCGAACCGGCCGGCGCGTATTTCGCCGCATTGTCGAGGAGATTGAACAGCGCCTGCTCGAACAGAACGGGGTCGACCTTCAACATAGGCAAATCCGAGGGGATGTCTGTCTCGGTCTTATGCTCGGCAATGATTTTCCTGGCTCTCTGCAGGGCAGAGCCGACGATGTCGCCGACATAGTGGAAGGCGTAGTTCGGCTCCATTGCGCCGGACTCGATCTTGGTCATGTCGAGCAGATTGGCGATGAAGCGGTTCAATCGCTCGGATTCGTCGAGCACGGTCGTCAGCAGCTCTGCCCGGTCCCGTTCGGGAAGTGCCGGGGCGAATTCCCGCAGCGTGCCGGCGGCGCCCATGATGGCGGCGAGTGGCGTCTTCAAATCATGCGAGATGGAGGTGAGCAGCGCCGAGCGCAGCCGGTCCGCCTCGGCCGCGAGCTTGGCGCGGTCGACGTCGGCGACCAGCTGAATACGCTCGATGGCGACCGCTGCCTGGTCGGCTAGCGCATCGAGCAGGCGCTGCTGCTCGGGCGTCAGCAACGGTCCCTGCTTGTCATTGTCGAGACCGACGACGCCGATTGCCGTGCGCCCTGTCCGCAAGGGCAGATAGAGGCGCTTGGCGCCGGGAAGCGTGTCGGCGCCGCGCCCTGCGGCGCGGTTGTGCTCCCAGGCCCAGCGGGCGGCGGCGATGTCGGCTTCAGCCAACGTATCGTCGGGCGGATAGCCGGCCTTGACGGTGATCGTTCCGTCTTCCGGTAAAAGCAGCACCACACGCACCTTCAGCATCGAAGCGATCTGGAAAGCGGTGGCCCAAAGGACGTCGTCGAGCGTGCCGGCGCCGGCGAGCTTCTTTGAAAAAAGGTAGATGTCCTCCGTGGCCCGCGCCCGTGAGCGGGCGGCGACTGCCTGGCGCTGCACACGCGCCGTCAGATTGCTGGCAATCACCGCGACGACGAGGAACACGCCAAGCGCGACAATGCTCTCCGGATCCCGGATGGTGAGCGTGTAGCGCGGCTCCAGGAAGAAATAGTTGAATGCAAGGGCACTGACGAAACAGGCATACAGAGCCGGCCAGAGCCCGCTGGTCACCGCCGATGCCAGCACCGCGATGAGAAAGATGATCGCGAGATTGCGAACGTCGAGAAACTGATCGAGAAGGACGGCGAAGGCGAGAGAGCCCATGAGATAGGCCGTGGCCTGGAGATAAGGCCAGATTTGGAACTGCCACTGCTCGTCCGCCGTCCTGACACTCCTCGACGCCGCTTCGCTGTTGCGTTCGGTTCCCGAAATGACATGGACGCTGATGTCGCCGGCATTGCGGATGAGATCATAGGTGAGCGAGCCTTCGATCAATTCGCGCCAACGCGATCGGCTCGGCCTGCCGACCACGATATGGGTAAAATTGTTCGCCGTCGCATAACGCACGATGTCCTGAGCCACATTCTGACCCGGAATGGTCGTCACCTCGGCACCAAGCTGTTGGGCAAGGCGCAGGTTCGTCGCCAGCCGGTCCTTGTCCTCCTCGGGCATGCTGGCCGAGCGGGTGCTATCGACGTGCAGCGCCGTCCACGGAGCACGCAGCCGGTCAGCCAGCCTGCGTGCATAGCGCACGCGGGCCGCTCCTCCCGGACGCGCGTCGAGGCAGACGAGAACCCTTTCCCCGGCTGCCCACGGTCCGGGAATGGCGTGCGCCTGCATATGGATCAGCAACTGGTCGTCGACGCGCTGCGCGGTGCGGCGCAGCGCCAGCTCCCTGAGCGCCGTCAGATTGCCCGGCGAGAAATAGTTCTCGATCGCGCGCTGGGCGGTGTTGGGGAAATAGACCTTGCCTTCCTCGAGCCGCTTGATCAGGTCGTCGGGGGTGAGATCGATGATCTCGACATCGTCGGCCTGGTCGATGATGGAATCGGGAACGGTCTCGCGGACCCTGACCTTGGTGATCTGGGCGACGACGTCGTTAAGGCTTTCGACATGCTGGATGTTGAGCGTCGTATAGACGTCGATGCCTTGCGTCAGGATTTCCTGGACGTCGAGATAGCGCTTGGGGTGTCGGCTGCCTGGCGCGTTGGTGTGGGCGAGCTCGTCGACGAGAACCAGCGCCGGGCGCCGGGCAAGGATGGCATCGATATCCATCTCGTCGAGGATGCGCCCCTTGTAGTCGACCTTGCGGCGGGGAATGACCTCGTACCCCTCGACCAGGGCCAGCGTTTCCTTGCGGCCATGCGTCTCGACGACGCCGATCACCACATCCACGCCGTCGGCCAGCCTGGCGCGGCCCGACATCAGCATCTCGTAGGTCTTGCCGACGCCAGGGGCGGCACCCAGGAATATCCGCAGACGGCCTCGCGCCTCCCGCTCGGCATGATCAAGCAGTGCGTCGGGAGAGGGTCTGGTCTCGTTGCTTCTGTCGTCCGGCATCGGGATCGATCATGGATGGCGCCGGGGATACTGTCGATCCCCGGACCCCACCATTCACTATTTCGCGGCGTCCAGCGCAAGGTTGAGGCCGAGCACATTGACCACCGGCTCGCCCATGAAGCCGAGCTCCCTGCCCTCGACCTGGCTGTCGACAAGCGCCTTGACCTTGGCTTCGTCGATACCCCTGGCCTTGGCCACCCGGGCGACCTGGAAATAGGCCGCTTCCGGGCTGATATCGGGATCAAGGCCGCTGCCGGACGTCGTCACCAAGTCCATCGGAACAGGCTGGTTCGGGTTTTCCGCTTTCAACTTTTCCGCGTCGCCCTTGATGCGGTCGATCAGCTTGGGATTGGTCGGGCCGAGGTTGCTGCCGCTCGAGGCGGCGGCGTTGTAGCCGTCGCCGGCTGCCGAGGGGCGGCCGTGGAAATAACGGTCGCTGGCAAAGCCCTGGCCGATCAGTTCGGAGCCGATGACCTTGCCATCCTTCTCGATCAGGCTGCCATTGGCCTGACGCGGGAACAGCGCCTGGGCGATGCCGGTCATGCCGATCGGATAGATCAGGCCGGTCAGCACCGTGAAGAAGACGATCATGATGATCGCGGGTCTTATCTGGGTAAGCATGGACATATCCTCAGAGCAATTCCAGGAAATGTGTGGAGCGGTTTTCCGTCCGGAATTGCGTTAAAACAAAAAGTTAAGCGAGGCCGAGGGCAGTGACGATCATGTCGATCGCCTTGATGCCGACGAAAGGCACGATGATGCCGCCGAGGCCATAGACGAGCAGGTTGCGGCGGAGCAGCGCGCCGGCGCCGATGGCGCGGTATTTGACGCCTTTCAGTGACAGAGGGATCAGCGCGATGATGATCAGCGCGTTGAAGATTATAGCCGACAGGATGGCGCTCTGCGGCGTTGCCAGATGCATGATGTTGAGCGCCTGCAACGGGCCGGTCGTTTGTCCCGGAGCGACGTAGAAGACGGCGAACATCGCCGGAATGATGGCGAAATACTTGGCCACGTCGTTGGCGATCGAGAAGGTCGTCAGGGAGCCGCGCGTCATCAGCAGCGCCTTGCCGATCTCGACGATCTCGATGAGCTTGGTCGGATCGCTGTCGAGATCGATCATGTTGCCGGCCTCGCGCGCAGCGACCGTGCCGGTGTTCATGGCGACGCCGACGTCGGCCTGGGCAAGGGCCGGTGCATCGTTGGTGCCGTCGCCGCACATGGCGACCAGCTTGCCCTTGGCCTGTTCGTCGCGGATCAGCTTCAGCTTGTCCTCGGGCGTCGCTTGGGCGAGGAAGTCATCGACGCCGGCTTCCGCCGCGATCGCCGCCGCCGTCATCGGATTGTCGCCGGTGATCATCACCGTGCGGATGCCCATGCGGCGCAGTTCGGTGAAGCGTTCGCTGATACCGCCCTTGACGATGTCCTTGAGGTGGATGACGCCGAGCAGACGGCCGTCGCGTTCGACCGCCAGCGGCGTGCCGCCGGACTTGCCGATCTCGTCGGCGATGGTCTGGAGGTCGCGGACGGCTTCGCTGCTTGGGCGCGTGCCATGAGAGGCGGTTGTTGACTGGTTGACAAGGGCAAGCACGGAATCGACGGCGCCCTTGCGCACCGACGAGCCGTCGATGTCGACGCCGCTCATGCGGGTCTGCGCGGTGAAGGGAACGAAAGTCGCGTGCAGCGTTGCCATGTCGCGGGCGCGGATGGCGTATTTCTCCTTGGCCAGCACGACGATCGAACGGCCTTCCGGCGTTTCGTCGGCCAGCGAGGCAAGCTGGGCGGCGTCGGCCAGTTCCTGCTCGGTGACACCCTTGACCGGGCGAAACTCGGTCGCCTGGCGATTGCCGAGCGTGATCGTGCCGGTCTTGTCGAGCAGCAGTGTGTCGACGTCGCCTGCGGCTTCCACGGCGCGACCCGACATCGCCAGCACATTGAAGCGCACCAGCCGGTCCATGCCGGCGATGCCGATGGCCGACAGCAGCGCACCGATCGTCGTCGGGATCAGGGTCACGAACAGGGCGACTAGCACGGTCACCGAGATATAGCCGCCCGAATAGGAGGCAAAGCTCGGGATTGTCGCCGTCGTCAGAACGAAGATCAGCGTCATGCCGACGAGCAGGATGTTGAGCGCGATCTCGTTCGGCGTCTTCTGGCGCTCGGCTCCTTCGACCAGCGAGATCATGCGGTCGAGGAAGGTATGGCCCGATGCCGCCGTGATGCGCACGCGGATCCAGTCGGACAGCACCTGCGTGCCGCCGGTGACCGCCGAGCGGTCGCCGCCGGATTCGCGGATGACGGGTGCCGATTCACCGGTGATCGCCGCCTCGTTGACCGAGGCGACGCCTTCGATCACTTCGCCGTCCGACGGGATGATATCTCCGGCTTCGACAAGGACGACGTCACCGACCTTCAGGCTGGTGCCGGGCACGAACTTGAACTTGGCGCGGTCCTCGCCGGCCAGCAGCTTGGCCTGGGTCTCGGTGCGTGCCTTGCGCAGCGAGTCGGCCTGCGCCTTGCCGCGCCCTTCAGCGACAGCTTCGGCGAAGTTGGCGAACAGCACGGTGAACCACAGCCAGATGATGATCTGCAGCGTGAATTTGAAATCGCCGCCGCCGGTGATCAGATCCTTGACGAACAGGACAGTCGTCAGCGCCGAGACAACGGCGACGACGAACATGACCGGGTTCCTGATCAGGGTGCGCGGGTTCAGCTTCCTGAAGGCCCCGCCGATGGCGGGCCACAAGATGCTAGCATCCATGATGCTCGCTGATTTTGAATGGCTCATTTTGAAACTCCGGCTTCGGTGCTGTTGGATGGCACCGAGCGATCGGATGCCAAAAAGAAGTGTGGCGGCCCGTAGGCCAGCAACCAGAGGACGAGCATGACTGCCGCAAGACCGAGGAACGTCGACAGGGTTGGGAAAGGAGGAGGTCTCTCCTCCTTTCCGTGATCGCCATTGTGGCTAGTCTTGCGACGCATGGTGTTGAACCAGGACATGGCGGCCTCAGAAGGTCTGCCCGTGAATCATCGCCAGGTGCTCGATGATCGGCCCGACGGCGAGCGCCGGGAAGAAGGTCAGACCGCCGACGATGAGGATGACGCCGACCAGCAGCCCGACGAACAGCGGGCCATCGGTCGGGAAGGTGCCCGCGGAAGCTGGAACCGTCTTCTTCGCCACCAGCGAGCCGGCAATGGCCAGCGCCGGGATGATGACCAGGAAGCGGCCCATCAGCATGCCGATGCCGATGGTGATGTTGTACCAGGGCGTGTTGCCGGTGAGGCCGCCGAAGGCTGAACCATTGTTCGCAGCACCCGACGTATAGGCATAGAGGACCTCCGAGAAGCCGTGCGGGCCGGCATTGCCCATCGACGCCACGCCGGTCGGCAGAACCACCGCGATGGCCGTGAAGATCAGCATCGCCAGCGGCAGGCACAGGATGGCCAGCATCGCCATCTTGACCTCCTTGGCCTCGATCTTCTTGCCGAGATATTCGGGCGTGCGGCCAACCATCAGACCGGCGACGAAGACGGCGACGACGATGTACATCAGGATGCCGTAGAGGCCGGCGCCGACACCGCCGACGATAACTTCGCCAAGCTGCATGTTGATGATCGGGATCATGCCGCCGAGCGCGGTGAACGAACCGTGCATGGCATTGACGGCGCCGCAGGAAGCGGCAGTGGTAATGACGGCAAACAGCGCCGACAGAGCTATGCCGAAGCGGCTCTCCTTGCCTTCCATATTGCCGCCCTCGATGCCCAGCGCGTGTACCAGCGGATTGCCGGTGGCTTCCGCCCAGTAGCAGATGGCGACACCGGCGATGAACATGACGCCCATGGCCGACAGGATCGCCCAGCCCTGGCGCTGGTTGCCGATCATGCGCCCGAAGACGTTGGTCAAGGCGGCGCCGATGGCGAAGATCGACACCATCTGGATCAGGTTGGAGATCGCGTCGGGATTCTCGAAGGGGTGCGCGGCATTGGCGTTGAAGAAGCCGCCGCCATTGGTGCCGAGCATCTTGATGGCCACCTGCGAAGCGACAGGACCGACGGCGATGGTCTGCTGCGCGCCCTCGAGCGTCGTGGCGTTGACATAGGCGCCGAGCGTCTGCGGCATGCCGAGCCAGACATAGACCAGCGTCAGCACGACGCAGAACGGCAACAGCAGATAGAGTGTGGAACGGGTCATATCGACCCAGAAATTGCCGATCGACTTGCCCGATGCCCGGGCAAAGCCGCGGATCAGCGCGATGGCTATCGCGATACCCGTGGCCGCCGAAACGAAATTCTGCACCGTCAGGCCGGCCATCTGCACGAGATAGGACATCGTGCTTTCGCCACCATAATTCTGCCAGTTGGTGTTGGTCATGAAGCTGGCGGCGGTGTTGAAGGCCAGTCCTGGTTCAACCGCGGTCATGCCGGCCGGATTGTAAGGCAGGCTTCCCTGCAGGCGCTGCAGGACATAGAGCACCAGGAAGCCGGCAAGGTTGAACAACAGCATCGCGACCGCGTAGGTCGCCCAGTGCTGTTCCTCGCGCTCGCTGGTTCCGCAAATACGATAGAGTCCGCGCTCGAGCGGGCCGAAGATTGGCGAAAGCAGTGTGCGGTCGCCGTTGAAGACGCGGTGCATGTAGCCGCCGAGTGGCTTCACCAGCAAAATGATGATCCCGCAATAAACCAGGATTTGTATCCAACCGTTTGTTGTCATGGCTGTGGCTTTCCGTGCCTTCAGAAGCGTTCTGGACGAATGAGCGCGTAGGTCAGGTAGGCGAGCAGAAACAACGTCACGCCACCACCGAGGATGTAATCGACTAGCATGGTCCGATCCTCTAGCTCAAATTCTGTCGCAGGCTTTGACATAGGCGAAGAACAGGGCGAAAAACAAAGCCCCGATCCCGAGAACAATGACGTCCATTATGCTTGTTCCTTGCTTACATTTTTCTACGTTGCGCCTGCTGTTCGCAGGCTGGCAATTACGTGAAAACGGCGCGCCACTTCGATCTCTCACAGCGTCCGGCGCCTGCTCAAGGTGGAATATAGACCGGGCCGTCATAAAGGTTCGAGACGGGGCGCAGTGGAAAGAAATAGGAATTTTATAAAGATTTCCGTTCGAAGCGGGCGGAACGATTCCCCGGACGGGAGATTGTCGACTTGAGGGCCCACGCACTAAAGGAGACGACAATGGCAAAGCAGAAAATGCTCGACGACCTGTTTCACGACACGCTGAAAGACATCTATTTCGCCGAAAAGAAGATATTGGCGACGTTGCCGAAAATGGCCAAGGCCGCGCAAAGTGCCGACCTGAAAGCCGCCTTCGAAAAGCACCGCACCGAGACCGAAGGACATGTCGCGAGGCTGGAGAAAGTCTTCGGTGTCATCGGCAAGAAGCCGGCCGGCAAGACCTGTGCGGCCATCATGGGCATCACCGACGAAGGCGCCGAGATCATGGAGGAGTACAAGGGATCTCCCGCGCTTGACGCCGGCCTGCTGGCTGCCGCTCAAGCGGTCGAACACTACGAGATCTCGCGTTATGGCACGCTGAGGACCTGGGCCGGCGAACTCGGCCTGAATGAGGCGGTGACGCTGCTTGAAGCAACGCTGAAGGAGGAAAAGGCCACCGACGAAGCACTGACGCAGCTCGCGGAGTCGGCCGTTAACGTCGCGGCGGAAGCCGCGTAGATTCGTAAAAGAATGATCGGTGGGCTGCGTCTAAACGATCTGGCGCGGCTCCCACATCGTTGCTGAGATAGGTCGGATCGAACTCGGCGACGCACATAGGTTCGACACAAGTTGATTGCCAGCGGGGCGCAACGTCGTCAGCCTCGGCTGCGAGATGGCGGTCTCCTGGATCGCTGGAAAAGTGAAAGCCCGGCTGGGGAGGGCCAAGCCGGACTTTCTGAGGGGGGCTGGTGTAGCTTAGGCCACCGTGATGGAAGGTCGCATCAATCCTCAGGCAGCGTACCCGCCATAACCGCGCGCAACGGCGTGCACGCCCGCGACCGGCTCGAGGTCCGGCCACAGGATGCCGGTGGCTTGCGCAAATTCGAGCAGCGCCCGGCGTGCCTGCTCGATGGTCACATAGCCCCGAATGGCGAGCTCACATGCCTTGACCGCATTGCGGTAAAGCGGGCCGCGGCGGGAGGTCGTCCAGTCGGTCAGAAAATCGTGCATTTCGGCCAGTGAGGTTATCTCACGCTTGAAGCCGAGGCCGACGGTCAATGCGACCGGTGAATGAAACAGCTTGTCGTGCATGAAGGGGGCTCCTGAGTTTATCCCGCGCTTGGAGAAATATCCGGGCGGGTCCGCGAACGGGACGCCAAGAAACGCGCAACGAGGCAGGGGGTTCCAAGCTGGGCGTGAACGTTCTTTTGGATGTGCCCGGCTGCTGTCGAAGCGGTTGCTTCGAAGGCTTGCATCGTGTGTCCGGTCCGCCAGCCATGGCCGTGGGTACGGTTGAGTCTGCAATTCTGCGCGAGGCTGGCGCCTAGGATTTAGCCGTTACTTGACAAGTAGGCCGCCGGCGATGAATTCTGACGTGGTCTGAGCCAGGGGGATTTCGGATGAGAAAGACCTACGAAAAGCCAATTCTGGTAAAGCGGGAGAGATTGTCCGCCGTCACCGCCGACTGCACACCTTCCACTTGCGTGCCGCAGTAAGGCCACCAGATCGGTAGACGACCGCACCTAACAGAGGGCTGGCGTCGCTTTTTATTTGTCACCCGTTGGTGCCGTGGGCCGTTCTCGCGCTGGTCCGTTTATGCGGCCCGGGGAAATGCGTCTGGGGCCTTGCGTCGGATGCCCGGTTGCACTTGGCGATCTGCGCGTACCACAGTTTCATTGCCGAATGGATCTGGCCGGCATGCCAATATCGTTCTGTATTCCTATGGCGTCCGCGGCCCATTCCCGCATTTCCGGGGACGCATCGCTGGACTTGAGGATCGACACTGCCAGTGCCGCTATATCGGCGGGCGGTTTTTGGTTAGCGGCCATATAGGCAAAATAGCCAACCGTGACGGCACACCCTATCGAAATAACAGATGGGACAAACTGTACTGTCTTCAGAGCTATTGTTCGCCAGCGTTTGGATGGGCTGGGTTTTGAGACGTCATCTTCGTCATCCAGGTCAGTCATTCCACTCTGCCCCCGCGAGTCGATACAACACCATCTATTATGATGAGCTTCATTAGTTAAAATACGAATAAAACTTTCTTGGGCCTATTCGCGCAAGCAAGCCGAGAAATGTACGCCAGCGCGCGATCGACCCGAAAAGACGTGGGCCAGACAGAATGGTGCCAGACAATGTGCTGCTGCCAGCCTGATCGTTGCTAACGTGGCGAAACAGAATCCCGCCTCGTGCGGGTCTTCATGTTTCGCCAAGGATATGCCCCCCGAAAATAAGAGCTAATCAATTGATTTCACTAAGAAGTGGCGGAGAGAGCGGGATTCGAACCCGCGTTACGGTCTCCCGTAAACACACTTTCCAGGCGTGCGCCTTCAACCACTCGGCCACCTCTCCGTCCATGCATGTCGCGTCGGCCGGTTTCGCCGCGCGGGTTGGGGGAGATGCACCTCCCTTGGGGCAAGGCGAAATTTCCGCCATCGGCGTCGCCAACCAGCAAACGCCTTTCCCCCACACCTGAGCCGTCAAAGCAACAGGCGCGGGGCTCATCTAGTCGATCCGACGGCGAATGCCAAGCCATAACGGCAGTCTATTCGCTTTGCCGGCCACACTGTGTTTCGCAAGGCCGCCGGCGTGCCCGTTTTTGCAGCGCCGCGACCGCAATGGTGTGCACAGCCCCGACCGCGAGGCCGGCCGCCCTTGACTTCCCCCAGAGCCGCCTGTCGAGTGACAAGGCTTTGCGGGGGCATCGTGCGGACATGACATCGAGCAATGGGCAGACGCCGGTCAGGCGGCCGGACAGCGGGCTGTCCTTCGTGCCGCCGGGCTGGCTCGTCTTCGTCATGGCATGGTCGGTCTACGGCCTGATATCCACTTGGCGCCTGGTGTGGGACTACAGCCTGCCTGACAGGGTTTTCTATCTCATCTATGGCGGGCTCGCCGTCGACATCATCACCATTCTATGGGGGCTCTATCTGCTCGGCCTCGCCTTTGGCCGCTCGGCGCGCTTCCCGCGCCAGTTCACCATCTGGCAGATCGCCACCATCGTCTGGCTGCTGGCGCGGCAGGCCTATGTGCTAACGATTTCCGATGTCGTCTTTTCAGGCAAGGCGCTTACCATCACCGTTGCGGAAATCGCCATCGGGGTTCTCTGCATCTATCTTATACGCCGCGGTTCCGAAGCCGGGGCCGTCTATGCCAAGCCGGGAACCGAAGAGCCGCCGGTCTTCGTGTCGATCGTCGCCGCCCTGCTCGGCATCATCCTTGGCGCGGTCATTGGCGCCCTCGCCGGCTTCGTCGCCGGCTCGATCATTGCCGACGCCAGCGACATGAGCTGCTTCGAAGGCGCCTGCGGCTATTTCGCCGTCTTCATTGGCTTGGCCGGGCTTGTGATCGGTGCCATCGGCGGCGGCATTTTCGCCGTCTGGCGCGTCCAACGGCGCAAACGCAAGCCGGTGGCATAGGGTCGACCAGAGAAAGCATAGGCTTCAAATTCGCGTATGGCGATTGCGCACCAGGCATGCGCATTCTATCTGTCGTTTCGAAACGTGCCGGAAGGCCCTCGGGAGGAGCTTGAGGAAAGGCCGGAGGAAGGTCTCTAATGTTTCGCTTCGTCTTCCGTCTTGCCGCAATGGTCGCGCTGTCGATCTCCGTCATCATGGCGGTGCTCGACGCTACACGCACCGTGGCGGCATCAGTGCTGGTGCTGACCCCGCTCAACACCAGCTGGCTGGCCGTGTCGCCCGACACGCGGGCCGCCTTCGAGACCTTCGTTCGCGCCAAGGCCGGTCCGCTGCTTTGGGACGGCGCCATCGCCTGGGTGCTCAACCAGCCCGGCTTCGCAGTTTTTGCCGTACTGGCCTTCCTGCTCTATGCGATCGGCTACAGGCGGCAACGACGCACGGGACAGTTCGCGGCCAGATGACCCGCTTCTTGCGTTCCCCCAGAGAGGAAAGCCGCGCATGTTCTTTCTCAGCGACATGCTGAACAAGAAACTCAATCTGCCGAAGCCGTCCGAGGCGCTGCCGGGCCGCGCACGGGCGATCCCCACCGCACCCAGGCACAAGGTCTTGAAAAGACCGCTCAAGGGTCCCTATCCCGAGGGGCAGGAGACGGCGATGTTCGGGCTCGGCTGCTTCTGGGGTGCTGAGCGGCTGTTCTGGCAGATCGAAGGTGTCTGGGTCACAGCGGTCGGCTACGCCGGCGGCATCACGCCCAATCCGACCTATCAGGAGACCTGCACCGGCCTTACCGGCCATGCCGAAGTGGTGTTGGTCGTCCACGATCCCAAGATCGTCTCCTATGCCGCGCTTCTGAAGCTGTTCTGGGAAAGCCACGACCCGACGCAAGGCATGCGCCAGGGCAATGATGTCGGCACCACCTACCGCTCCGCGATCTACACATCAGGTGATGCGCAATTGCGGGCGGCGGGCGCCTCGCGCGATGCCTATGAGGCCTCGCTGCGCGCTGCCGGCCACGGCAGGATCACCACCGAGATCGCCCCGGCGCCCGAATTCTACTTTGCCGAAGGCGATCACCAGCAATATCTGGCCAAGAATCCTTACGGCACTTGCAGCCTCAAAGGCACCGGAGTGGCTTGCGCCATCCCGACTGCCGCCTCCGCCTGAAGCCCTGATCCATGTCGCTCAAAATGTGGCCCCGGTTTTGAGACAACGACATGAATGGAAACAGGGACCTAAAGCTCGACGCATGGTTCCATTTCGACGCGACGCGCTTTAGGGTCAAGGAGCAGCGCGGCTTGCCCGCGCCAGGCTTTTCCAAAAGGCCAAAATTCCGCGTGAATTTTGTTTCGGGCCATGCCAGATTGACCCGAGCGGGAGGGGAGTACACTCCTGGCTGACGTCGTATGCCTGCCGGAGAACCGGGCTGGTATCCGGTGCGTAACGGAAAAATAACCGACAGGGTGTGGATCACATGAAACGTATCGTTCTCGGCCTCCTGGCCGCAACCGCAATGGTTCTTCCGGCTTTCGCCGCGGATGTCGAGCCGGCCATCCTCTATGATCTCGGCGGTAAGTTCGACAAATCCTTCAACGAGGCTGCCTATCACGGCGCCGAGAAGTTCAAGACCGAGACCGGCGTCGCTTATGTCGAGTTCGAGGTGTCCAATGCCTCGCAGCGCGAGCAGGCGCTGCGCCGCTTCGCCGAGGACGGCCACAACCCGATCGTCATGGCCGGCTTCGCCTGGGAGGATGCGCTGAAGAAGGTCGCGGCCGAATATCCCGATCTCAACTTCGCCATCATCGACGACGCCGTCGACCTGCCCAATGTTCGCTCGCTGGTATTCAAGGAGAACGAAGGCTCCTATCTCGTCGGCATCATGGCGGCGATGGCCTCGAAGTCCAAGAAGGTCAGCTTCGTCGGTGGCATGGACATCCCGCTGATCCGCAAGTTCGAATGCGGCTATGTCGGCGGCGCCAAGTCGGCCGGTGCGACCGACGTCATCCAGAACATGACCGGTGATACGCCGGCCGCGTGGAACGACCCGGCCAAGGGCGGTGAGATCGCCAAGACGCAGATCGACCAAGGCTCCGACGTGGTCTATGCTGCGGCCGGCGGTACCGGCGTCGGCGTGTTGCAGGCGGCGGCTGATGCCGGCAAGCTCGGCATCGGCGTCGATTCCAACCAGAACGGCCTGCAGCCCGGCAAAGTGCTGACCTCGATGCTGAAGCGCGTCGACGTTGCCGTCTACAGCGCCTTCATGGACGGCAAGAACGGCACATTCAAGGGCGGCCTGCAAAATCTCGGCCTCAAGGAAGGCGGCGTCGACTACGCCATGGACGACAACAACAAGGCGCTGGTCACCGACGAGATGAAAGCCGCCGTCGAAAAGGCCAAGGCCGACATCATCGCCGGCAAGATCGAGGTGCACGACTACACCGCCGACAACGCCTGCCCCTATTGAGCGGCTCGGGCATAAGCCAAGATCCGCAAACCGCCGGGCGCAAGCCCGGCGGTTTTGCCTTCTACCGGGTCGAGCGAAATATTCGCCACCCGCAACGGACACCATTCCGGGACAAGGATGCAGCCGACAATCGAACCCATGCGGGAGCGCGATTTAACAGCCGTCGCGCGACTGCGCCTGGCCACCTTTTTCGAGGGGACGGCAAGGACTGTCGAAGAGGATGCGGCAGGCCTTCACCGACTGCTTGCCGGTGATGGCTTCGAGGCGGCATTCGTGGCCCGAATCGGCGATGTGCCGGTTGGCTCGTGCCTGCTGGTCCGGCACGAACTTGAACCGGCGCATGGTCTCACGCCATGGTTGGCCGGGTTGGTTGTCGATGCCGGGTATCGAGGCGCAGGGATCGGCAGCGCGCTGGTCAGGGCGACTAAAGCCCATGCGGCTGCGCGGGGTGTCGAGACACTCTATCTCTACACATGGGAAGCACGTGATTTCTACGCAGCCCTTGGCTGGACCATGATTGAGGTTTTTGGGCAGGACGACGAAACGGTGGCTCTGATGTCGTGCCGGCCGCGCGCATGATCCCGAAAGAAAGCTCTAAAATGTGCCGGCCAGGTACCCCAGCGCGAACGCCACGATCAACGCGACGGCCACGACAAATCCGCGCCGGCCGCCAAGCGTGTGCAGGCCAATGCTGTGCGGCCGCTGCGGCAGGCTTCGGATCACGGTTGGCGACCTGGCATCGCCCAGGCCAGAGCTGCGCATCTGCGGCAGGTCGACAATGTACTGGGTGATCTGCTCCCAGCGCGCTTCGCCATCAGCCGGTTCGGCACGGCCGATGATGTGCATGCGTTCGGCGAGATCTACGACGGCGTCGCGGAAGGCCGGGTCGATCTCCAGATCGCGCTCGGCCCGTTCACGTTCCGCGTCGTTCATCAGGCCGAGCACATAGTCGCCGGCCCGCGCGACGCGATCGCTTTCACTGGCCATGGCGTGCACCCTCCCCCTTTTCCTCACCAATGCGGCGGCTTGGTTACGGGCACATCATCTCCTGCCTGCTCCTCCAGCGCCAGGAAGCGATCCGTCAGCGCGTCGAGCTTGCGCTGCATGCGTTCGATCACCTTCCACTGCTCGGCGATCTGGCCGGACAGTTCCTCAATGGTCTTCTCCTGTTCGGCAGCGCGGATCTCCAGCGTCGTCAGCCGATCGGCGGGCATGATCATATGGAATTCCCCAGTCCTTCACCGCGATGTCGTGCGCCGTGATGCGAATTTCGGCTTTGCCATATTAGCGAATGTGAAGGCCCCGGCCACGTTGGAAATTGACAAGCGCACCGGGATTTGTCGAGAGTGAACACTGCTCCTGCCAATTGGCATGGGCGGAGCGTCATGCTAGGCGTTTTGACCAAGCGATAAAAAAATACGAGTGGGACAGGCTGCATGGCGCAAGCCGCAATCGAGCTGATCGGCATCAACAAGAGTTTTGGCGCCGTGCGCGCCAACCGCGACATCAATCTGCAGATCGTGCGCGGCACCATCCACGGCATCGTCGGCGAGAACGGGGCCGGCAAGTCGACGCTAATGTCGATCCTCTATGGCTTCTACCAGGCCGACAGCGGCGAGGTCCGCGTCGGCGGCCAGCCGGCCTCGATCAAGACGCCCAATGACGCAATCGCGCTCGGCATCGGCATGGTGCATCAGCATTTCATGCTGGTCGACAATTTCTCGGTGCTGGAAAACATCATCCTCGGCGCCGAGAGCGATGCGCTGCTGAAGAAGAGCATAGTCAAGGCGCGCTCCGAACTCGAGCGTCTCGAACGCGAATACGGGCTGGAAGTCGATCCCGATGCGATCATCGAGGAACTGCCGGTCGGCCTGCAGCAGCGCGTCGAGATCCTCAAGGCGCTTTATCGCGGCGCCGAGATCTTGATCCTCGACGAGCCGACGGGCGTGCTTACGCCGGCCGAGGCCGACCATCTGTTCCGCATCCTCAGGCAGTTGAAGGAACAGGGCAAGACGGTGGTGCTGATCACCCACAAACTGCGCGAGATCATGGCCATCACCGACACGGTGTCGGTCATGCGCCAGGGCACGATGGTAGCGACGCGCGAGACCAAGAAGACCACCGTAGAGGAGCTGGCCGAGCTGATGGTCGGGCGACGTGTGCTGCTCAGGGTCGAAAAGGGCGAGGCGGACGCCGGCGGTGTCAAGCTCGCGGTCAAGAACCTGACCGTGAAGGACACTCGCGGCGTCACCATGGTCGACGACATCTCTTTCGATATCAGGGCCGGCGAGATCGTTGGCATCGCCGGTGTCGCCGGCAACGGCCAATCCGAACTGCTCGAGGCGATTTCCGGCATCAGGCGCGCAGTCTCCGGCTCGGTCATGCTCGACGGCAAGCCGATCGACCTGACCGGTGCCGCCGACCCCGGAGAATTGCGCGACCGTGGCCTGGCGCATGTGCCTGAGGACCGCCATCACGTCGGGCTGGTGCTGGCCTTCGAGGAGAATGAGAATTCCATCCTCGGCTATCATGACGACCCCCGCTATCTGAAGGGTCCGTTCCTCAACATCGAGGCCATCCGCAACGATGCCAAGGACAAGATCGCCAAATACGATATCCGCCCGGCGGACTGCCGGCTGAAGACCGCCAATTTCTCCGGCGGCAACCAGCAGAAGATCGTGCTCGCGCGAGAGATGGAACAGGACCCGGGTGTTCTCATCGTCGGCCAACCGACGCGCGGCGTCGATGTCGGCGCCATCGAATTCATCCACAAGCGCCTGATCGCCATGCGCGACCAGGGCAAGGCGGTGCTGGTGGTGTCGGTCGAGCTGGACGAGATCCGTTCGCTTTCCGACCGCATCCTGGTGATGTTTGCCGGCCGCATCGTCGGCGAACGAGGCCCGGAAGCGACCGAAGGCGAGCTCGGCCTGCTAATGGCCGGCGTCGAGCATCAGGAAGCCGCCGAATGAGCACGCCTTACGCCAAACTGCCGGCCTGGGCTGACTACGGCCTGATCCCGCTGATCAATCTGTTCGTCGCCTTCGTCGTCGCCGGCTTCGTCGTGCTTCTGGTCGGCGAGAATCCGTTCCGCGCCGCTGTCATCCTGGTCGAAGGCGCCTTCGGCAAGGGCACAGGTATTGCCTTCACCCTCTTCTATGCCACCACCTTCATATTCACCGGGCTTTCGGTCGCCGTGGCAGCGCATTGTGGCCTGTTCAACATCGGCACCGAGGGGCAGGCCTACATTGCCGGCCTTGGCATCGCCATCGTCTGCCTGAGCTTCGACAGCACACTACCGTGGTGGCTGACCTTTCCGCTGGCGATCGTTGCCGCGGCGCTCGTGGGCGCGTTGTGGGCGCTTATTCCCGCCTACTTGCAGGCCAAGCGCGGCTCGCACATCGTCATCACCACCATCATGTTCAACTTCATCGCCGCCTCGATCATGGTGTACCTGCTGGTCGGGCCGTTGAAGCCGGCAGCATCGCAAGCGCCGCAGACGCGCAACTTCCTCGCCGGCGCGGAATTGCCGAAGCTCAACTGGATCATCGAACTGTTCGGCGCCAAGATCCGTTCGGCGCCGCTCAACATTTCCTTCCTGCTGGCGCTGGCCATGGCCTTCCTGGTCTGGCTGCTGATCTGGCGCACCAAGCTCGGCTATGAGATGCGCACCTACGGCCACAGCCCGAAGGCGGCGCGCTATGCTGGCATTTCCGAAACCCGCATCATCATCACCGCCATGATGATCTCGGGCGCTCTCGCCGGCATGATGGCGCTCAATCCGGTGATGGGCGACCAGCACAATGTCGCCATCGACTTCGTTTCCGGCGCCGGCTTCGTCGGCATCGCCGTGGCGCTGATGGGCCGCCTGCATCCGGTCGGCATCGTGCTGGCGGCGATCCTGTTTGGCATGCTCTATCAGGGCGGCGCCGAACTCGCCTTCGAGATGCCGGCGATCAGCCGCGACATGATCGTCATCATCCAGGGTCTGGTGATCCTGTTTGCCGGCGCCCTCGAGCACATGTTCCGGCCTTACATCCAGGCGCTGTTCGCCTCGCTCAGCCCGCGATCGGTCGGCATGGAAGCGGTCAAGGGGAAGGGTGCCTGAGATGGACGTGTTCAACGCAGTCGTCCAGACACTGGACTCCACCATCCGCCTCTCGGTGCCGCTGCTGCTCGCCTGCCTCGCTGGCCTCTATTCGGAACGCGCCGGCATCTTCGACATCGGCCTCGAAGGCAAGATGCTGGTCGGCGCCTTCGCCGGTGCTGCGGCCGCTTCCGTGTTCCATTCGGCCTTGCTCGGCCTCGGCATGGCGATCCTGATCTCGGTCGCGTTTGCCATGATCCACGGCTTTGCCTCGATCACCCATCGCGGCAACCAGATCGTCTCCGGCGTGGCGATCAATTTCATCGCCGCCGGCTCGACCATCATTCTCGGCCAGGCCTGGTTCCAGCAGGGCGGGCGCACGCCGGCGCTGCAACCGGGCGAGCGCTTCGAGGCCATTACTCTGCCGGGTGCCGACGCCATCCACGACGTGCCGATCCTCGGACCGATCTATGCCGAGCTGCTGTCGGGTCACTCGATCCTGGTCTACCTCGCCTTCGCGATGGTGCCGTTCACCTGGTGGGTGCTGTTTCGCACCCGATTCGGCCTGCGCCTGCGCGCCGTCGGCGAGAACCCGGCCGCCGTCGACACCGCCGGCATCTCCGTCGCCTGGCTGCGCTACCGGGCGCTGATCTGCACCGGCATCCTCACCGGCATTGCCGGCGCCTATCTGTCGATGGTGCAAAATGGCGGCTTCGTCAAGGACATGACCGCCGGCAAGGGCTACATCGCGCTGGCCGCGCTGATCTTCGCCAAGTGGAAGCCGGTCAACGCCATGTTCGCCTGCCTGTTGTTCGGCTTCCTCGACGCGCTGTCGATTCGCCTGCAAGGCTCGCCGCTGCCGATCATCGGCAAGGTGCCGGTGCAGTTCATGCAGGCGCTGCCCTACATCCTCACCGTCATCCTGCTCGCCGGCTTCATCGGCAAGGCCATTCCGCCACGCGCCGGCGGCGTGCCTTACGTGAAGGAACGCTGAGCCGCAGCAACGGGGCGGCTTGGTGCCGGGTTTTGGACACGATCATCGGAGAGAACAGCTGAATGTCGCATGATCTGTTTGAGGCCGCCAAGGCTGCCATGGCCAAGGCCTACGCGCCCTATTCGAAATTTCCGGTGGGCGCTGCCTTGCGCACCGAGGACGGACGTGTCTTTACAGGCGCCAATATCGAGGTCGCGTCCTACCCGGAAGGCTGGTGCGCCGAGACCACAGCGCTCAGCCACTACATCATGGGCGGTGGCGGCAAGATCGTGGAAATCGCCGTTCTTGCCGAGCGCATGGCGAAGTGCTCGCCTTGCGGCGGCTGCCGGCAGCGACTGGCCGAATTCTGCCGGCCGGAAACAAAGCTATATCTCTGCGACAATGCCGGTGTGGCCGAGACCGTGACCATGGGCGAGATGCTGCCCTACGGCTTCCGCGGCGACATTTTGAAATGAACAACGGGCTGAAATGAAGAGCTGGCTGCAATGACGGAAAAGGCTCTCGACCATCTCATCGAAAGACTGGACGGCTTGGCGCCGTTGACAGCGCTGGTGCTGGGTTCGGGCCTGGGCGGGCTGGTCGACCAGATCGAGCATCCGATCCGCATCCCCTATGCCGACCTGCCGGGCTTTCCAAGAAGCGGCGTCACCGGCCATGCCGGTGAAGTGGTCGCGGGGCTGTTTGCCGGTGTGCCGGTGCTGATGCTGTCCGGCCGCGCCCACTACTACGAGCACGGCGTTGCTGCGGCGATGCGACCGGTGCTGGAAGTGCTTGCCGGCATCGGCATCGCGAAACTGATCCTCACCAACGCCGCCGGCTCGGTCGATCCCGACATGCCGCCGGGCTCGGTGATGCTGATATCGGACCACATCAATTTTTCTGGCACCAACCCGCTGATCGGCGAGCCCAGCGACCGCCGCTTCGTTGGTCTCACCGAGGCCTATGATGCCGGCATTCGCAAGGCCATTGAACGGGCGGCGAAAGCGACCGGCACCACGCTGCACAAGGGTGTCTACATGTGGTTCTCGGGGCCATGCTTCGAAACACCCGCTGAAATCCGCATGGCGCGCGTCATGGGCGCCAACGCGGTCGGCATGTCGACCGTACCGGAGGTCATTCTCGCCCGTTTCCTTGGACTGCGCGTCGCCGCTTGTTCGGTCATCACCAATTTGGCGGCCGGCATGACCGGGGCCGAGCTTTCGCACCAGGAGACCAAGGACATGGCGCCGATAGGCGGCGCGCGGCTGGCAAAGATCCTGCAGCGCGTGTTCCGCGACGGACTGCTGGAGAGCTGATGCTTCCCCAGGAAATCATCCGCCGCAAGCGCGATGGCCTGAGGCTGTCGGAGCAGGAGATCGCCGACTTCGTCGAGGGCGTGACGTCAGGGGCCGTTTCGGATGGCCAGGTCGGCGCTTTCGCCATGGCGGTGTTCTTCAACGGAATGAACCGCGACGAGGCTGTGGCGCTGACCCTGGCGATGCGCGATTCCGGTGACGTGCTCGACTGGTCGGACCTGCCCGGCCCGGTCACCGACAAGCATTCGACTGGCGGCGTCGGCGACAATGTTTCGCTGATGCTGGCGCCGATCGTCGCCGCATGCGGCGCTTATGTGCCGATGATATCAGGCCGCGGCCTTGGCCACACCGGCGGCACGCTGGACAAGATGGATGCGATCCCTGGCTACATCAGCCAGCCCGATATTGCACTGTTTCGCAAGGCGGTGCTCGAAACCGGCTGCGCCATCATCGGCCAGACCGCCGACCTCGCGCCGGCCGATCGACGGCTCTATGCCATCCGCGACGTCACCGGCACGGTCGAATCGGTGCCGCTGATCACCGCTTCGATCCTGTCGAAGAAGCTGGCGGCCGGGCTGCAATCGCTGGTGCTCGACGTCAAGGTCGGCAACGGCGCCTTCATGGAAAAATCGCGCGACGCCACCGCACTCGCCAACAGCCTGGTCGAGATCGCCAGTGGCGCCGGGCTGAAGGCTTCGGCGTTGATCACCGGCATGAATGAGCCGCTGGCGTCGGCCGCCGGCAACGCCGTCGAGGTGCGCAACGCCGTCGATTTCCTCACCGGTCGGTTTCGTGACCGTCGGCTCGAGGATGTGACGCTGGCGCTGGCCGCCGAGATGCTGCAGTCGGCGGGACTGGTTTCGTCCAACCAGGATGGCATGCGGCGCGCCACCGAGACGCTCTCCAGCGGCCGCGCCGCCGCCACCTTCGCGCGCATGGTCGCCGTGCTCGGCGGCCCGGCCGATTTCATCGAGAAGCCGGAAAGATACTTGGCTGCGGCGGCGACCGAGTTTGCCGTCAAGGCGACGGCGAATGGCTTCGTCACCGGCATCGCGACCCGCGACATCGGGCTCGCCGTGGTTGGCCTGGGAGGCGGACGCACGCGGCCGGACGACAAGGTCGACCCCGCGGTCGGCATCACCAGGCTGTTGCCGATCGGTGCGGAGGTGAGGAGCGGCGAGCCGCTGGCGCTGGTCCATGCCCGCTCATTGGCCGATGCCGAGGTCGCCGCCGCCGCTGTGCTTTCGGCCTATACGGTCGGCGCTTCGAAGCCGGCCGCCGACAAGTCGGTCATCCGGCGGATTCTGCCGCGGGGCTAGAGCATGATGCCGAAAAGTGTGAAGCGGTTTTCGGACGACATCATGCTTTGTTGGGAAAACGACATGCATAAAATCAAAGACCTAAGGCGCGTCGAACGCGACGCGCTTTAGTTACTGAACGAGCAGCAGCGTGCCGTTCTCGACTTGGTATTTGTTGAGCCGGTTGAGGAAGCTCATGCCGATCAGATTGGTGCGCAGCGCCCTGTCGTCGAGCACGATGGTCTGGACGTCATTGACCGTGATGTTGCCGATCTGCAGGCGGTCGATCATTGCCACGGCCGCCTTGATGGTGCCGTTGGCGGTGCTGACCTCGTGGCTGAAGTCGGAAGCGTTCAGCGACAGCCCGATCCTGCGGGCCGTCGAGGTGTTGATGGCGACCAATGTCGCGCCGGTGTCGATCATGCCGTCGACCTGACGTCCGTTGAGCTTGAAGGCCGACGAGAAATGTCCGCGCTCGTCTGCCGCTACGACGACCTTGCGGCCCATCGGCAGCGGCGCCGCCGGCTTGTCCGGCACTGATGCTAGGTTGATTTCCGGCTGGGCTTTGACGGCGGGTTTGCCGGGCGTCGCTGATTTCAGCAGGTTGTCGACGAGTTGCGGATTCGACTGATACACAATCGGTATCGATGCCGATGTACCGGCAAAAACGCCGAGGATGAGAAGCTTGCGCAGCATGGATCGGCCTCGCCGCATGACCCCGAAAATCGGGATCGATTTTCGGAAAGGATCATGCGCAAAATCAAAGTGCTACAGCGTCCTTTGCGCGTCCGAATGGACGCGCGGCGCTGTAGTGACAGCCGATCGTTAAGCCCGGATGGTGTTTGCCGCTTTAACGCGTGCCAAAACCGCGCCTTTGCGTAAATTTTCGGTAAATTACTTGGTCCCGTACATGCGGTCGCCGGCATCGCCAAGGCCGGGCATGATGTAACCCTTCTCGTTGAGCTGGCGGTCGATCGAAGCGGTGAACACGGGAACATCCGGATGGGCCTTGGTGAAGCGCTCGATGCCCTCGGGCGCGGCCAGCAGGCAAAGGAAACGGATGTTGGTGGCGCCGCGCTCTTTCAATTTGTCGATCGCCGCGATCGCCGAATTGGCGGTCGCCAGCATCGGATCGACGACGATCACCAGACGGTCGGCGAGGTCGCTCGGCGCCTTGAAGAAATACTCGACCGCTTCCAGTGTCTCGTGATCGCGGTAGAGACCGACATGGGCGACGCGGGCGGCCGGCACCAGATCGAGCAGGCCTTCCAGCAAGCCGTTGCCGGCGCGCAGCACCGAGGCGAAGACCAGCTTCTTGCCCTCCAGCGTTGGCGCCTCCATGGTTTCCATCGGCGTTTCGATCGTCGTCGTCGTCAGTTCGAGGTTGCGGGTGACCTCGTAGCCGAGCAGCAGCGATATTTCGCGCAGCAGCCGGCGGAAGCCCGCCGTCGAGGTTTCCTTCTTGCGCATGATGGTCAGCTTGTGCTGGACAAGCGGATGGTCGACGACGGTGACGCCCTGCATGGTGTTCTCCTGATTCCTGCGCCCGAAAGTGCGTGCCATGGTCCTTTCGGACGCGCCGCGTTTCAAGCTGCTTGAGCGAACCCTAGCGACAATGCACCGGCCAAGGAACCGCTTGGCCCGCACCGACCACAGCTTTGTCGGCAGAAATCAGCGTGCCGCGCCGTTCAACCGGGTAAGAAGCGCAGTCTTGGTCTTTTTGTCGACGAAAGCGGCTTCGATGGCCGTTCTGGTGACAGCAGTCAGCGCCTTGTCGTTCATCGAGAAATGCTCGGTGGCGATATCGTATTCACGCTTGAGCGAGGTCCAGAAATAGGGCGGGTCGTCGGAATTGAGCGTCACCTTGCAACCGGCCGCCTGCAGGGCCGGAAACGGATGGTCGGCAAAGCTGTCGAATACCTTGAGCGCGATGTTGGAGCCGGGACAGCATTCCAGCACCACGCCCTCGTCGGCAATGCGACGGACAAGGTCCGGATTCTCGATGGCACGCACGCCATGGCCGATGCGGGACGGACGGATGTGATCGAGCGCCGCCTGGACCGTCTCCCAGCCCGTCAGTTCGCCGGCGTGGATGGTGATGCCGAGCCCGGCCTCGCGGGCGATCTCGAAAGCCCTGACATAGTCCTCCATCTCGCCGATGCGCTCATCGCCGGCGACGCCGAAACCGGTGACCAGCGGATGCCCGCAGCGCGCCGCGAAGCGCGCCGCCTGCTCGATCGACTCGACGCCGACATGGCGCACGCCGGTGACGATCATGCGGCCCTCGATGCCGGTCTTGGCCTTGGCACGGGCCATGCCTTCGCCGAGCGCGTCGGTATAGGCCTTGGGCGACAGGCCCGCCTTCCTGGCATGGTCTGGCGAGGTGAACACCTCGGAATAGATTGCCCCGTCGCGGGCAAGGCTGGTCAGATAATGGTCGGCCAACCGCGCATAGTCCTCCTCAGTGCGAAACAGATCAGAGGAAAAGTCATAAGCCGCGAGGAAGGACGTGAAATCATGCCAGACGAAGGAGCCGTTCTGGATATAGGGCGAGGTGTCCTTGCCGTATTTCTGCGCCTGGCGGATGACGAGTTCGGGCGCCGCTGCCCCTTCAATGTGGCAGTGCAGTTCCGCTTTCAAAGGCATTCAATCATCCCGTCGGTCTGTCCAGGTCTTGAAAACCCGCCACCTGGAAGCGCGGCTGAACACCGCGCCTTAAACAATAGCGCCCGCACCATCGATCGGCTATGGTCCCGCCGGTTTTATGACGGATCAAAAAAATGTCAGCTGAGAGAACCACGGCCGCGGGCGGGATGGAAACCTCCTATGGTTTCAAGCGCGTAGGGGCTGGCGACAAGCAGTCCCTGGTCAACGATGTTTTCCACAAGGTCGCCAACCGCTACGACCTGATGAACGATCTGATGTCGGCCGGCCTGCACCGGCTGTGGAAGGATGCCATGGTGACGTGGCTCAATCCGCCGAAGCGGGCGGGCTGGAAGGTGCTCGACGTTGCCGGAGGCACCGGCGACATCGCCTTCCGCATCGTCGATGCCAGTCATCGCAACGCCCATGCCACCGTGCTCGACATCAATGGCTCGATGCTGGCCGTCGGCCGCGACCGGGCCGAAAAGAAAGGCCTGTCCGGCAACACCGATTTCGTCGAGGCCAATGCCGAGGAACTGCCCTTCGCTGATGCCACATTCGACGCCTACACGATCGCTTTCGGCATCCGCAACGTGCCGCGCATCGATGTCGCGCTGAGTGAAGCGTTTCGCGTGCTGAAGCCGGGCGGGCGCTTCCTGTGCCTGGAATTTTCCGAGGTCGAGATGCCGTTGCTCGACAAGGCCTACGAGGCCTGGTCGTTCAATGCCATTCCGAGGATCGGCAAGATGGTCACCGGCGACGGCGAGCCCTATTCCTATCTGGTCGAATCGATCGCCAGGTTCCCCAATCAGCAGAATTTCGCGACGATGATTTCCCGCGCCGGCTTCGACCGCGTTTCCTTCCGCAATTATTCCGGCGGTATTGCCGCGCTTCATTCGGGCTGGAAGCTTTGAGGCTGGCTCGCATTTCTCGCAGGCGATGTGGTGCGTGCCGGTTCAAAGAGCCGGCAGGACGGGCGCGGCCATGAGCACGGTCAGCGCTGGATTTCGGCTCGTAAGGGCCGGCTGGGTGCTGGTGCGCGAGGGCGTCGTCGCCGCCTTGCCGGGCGAGGAGCTGTCGGGCCTGCCGAAATTCGGCTGGCGGCTGGCGCGATTGTTCACCCGCCGTCGCGCCCTTGCCTATGAGCGCAGCGACCGGCTGGCCAAGGCGGTCGTCCGACTCGGTCCATCCTACGTCAAGCTCGGCCAGTTCCTGGCGACGCGGCCCGACGTCGTCGGCAACGACATGGCGCTCGATCTCGCCATGTTGCAGGACAAGATGCACACCTTCCCGAAGGCTGAAGCCATCACGGCTATCGAGGCTTCCCTCGGGCGCAAGGTCGGCGATCTCTACGCGCAATTCGGCGATCCGGTCGCAGCCGCCTCCATCGCCCAGGTCCATGCCGCCGACACCATCCATGACGGCGTTGCCACCAAGGTGGCGGTCAAGGTGATCCGGCCCGGCGTGCGCCGCCGCTTCTTCCAGGATCTCGAAAGCTATTTCCTCGCCGCCCGCCTGCAGGAAAAATACATCCCGTCGTCACGCCGGCTGCGGCCGGTGGAGGTCACCGAGACGCTGGCGCAGACCACCAAGATCGAGATGGACCTTCGCCTCGAGGCGGCCGCGCTCTCTGAGCTTGGTGAGAACACCAAGGACGATCCCGGCTTCCGTGTGCCATCCGTCGACTGGGAGCGTACCGGCCGCGACGTGCTGACCATGGAATGGGTCGACGGCGTCAAGATGAACGACATTGCTGGCCTGGAGGCCGCAGGCCACGATCTGAAAGCGATCGCCGCCAACCTCATCCAGTCGTTCCTGCGCCATACGCTGCGCGACGGCTTCTTCCACGCCGACATGCACCCGGGCAACCTCTTCGTCGAGGCAAACGGCACCATCGTCGCCGTCGATCTCGGCATTGCCGGCAGGCTCGGCAAGAAGGAGCGCCGCTTCCTCGCCGAAATCCTCTACGGCTTCATCACGCGCGACTATCTGCGCGTCGCCGAAGTGCATTTCGAGGCCGGCTACGTGCCGCGCCAGCACAATGTCGCGGCCTTCGCGCAGGCGATCCGGGCGATCGGTGAGCCGATCCACGGCCAGCCTGCCGAGACCATTTCGATGGCCAAGCTTTTGACGCTGCTGTTCGAGGTGACCGAACTCTTCGACATGGCGACGCGGCCGGAACTGATCCTGCTGCAAAAGACCATGGTGGTGGTCGAGGGCGTCGCGCGCACGCTCGACCCGGCCTTCAACATGTGGAAGGCGGCCGAACCGGTGGTCGGCGGCTGGATCGCCGGCAACCTTGGTCCACGTGGCATGATGATCGATGCGCGCGACGGCGCCAGGGCGCTGCTGACGTTGGCCCGCCAGATGCCGGAGCTTGCAGCGCGCACGGACCGGCTGTCGCGCGAGATCGACCTGATGGCCGAGCACGGCCTGCGCTTCGACGAGACAACCGCGCGCGCCATCGGCAAGGCCGAGGCGCGTTACAGCCGCTCTGGCCGCCTGGCGCTGTGGGTGATCGCGCTGACGCTGGTCTATATCGCCTGGAAGATCATCTAGACCCCGACGGATCGGTTTGGCCAACTTGCAGTAATCTGATAGCATTGCTATCATTGCACTCGGCAGTCACAGCTGAGTGCAATCAGATGGCCAGCATCACGATCCGCAACCTTGACGATGAGGTCAAGGAGTTGCTGCGTCGATTGGCGGCGGAAAACGACCGCTCCATGGAAGAGCAGGCGCGGGTTATGATCCGCGCCGCCGTTGACGGGCAGATCGGCCCAGTGGGTCGCATCGATCAGATTGAGAAAACGCTGCGCGAACTGACCAGCGTGCACGGCGCGGCGACCCCGGCTACCGCGCTGGCAGGAAAGAGCGTGCCGCGCGGCAGCCTTTCCGGCAAGCGCATCCTGCTCATCATCGGTGGCGGCATTGCCGCCTACAAGGCGCTCGATCTGATCCGTCGGCTGCGCGAGCGCGGAGCTGCGGTTCGGGTGGTCATGACATCGGCCGCGCAGGAATTCGTCACCACGCTGTCGGTCGGCGCGCTCTCCGCCGACCATGTCTTTACCGAACTGTTCGACCGCAATGACGAGCATGATGTCGGCCATATCAGGCTGTCGCGCGAGGCCGATCTGCTGGTGGTAGCGCCCGCCACCGCCGACCTGATGGCCAAGCTCGCCAACGGCCACGCCAACGATCTTGCCTCCACCGTGCTTGTCGCCACAGACAAGCCTGTGTTGATGGCGCCAGCCATGAACCCAAGAATGTGGGCGCATCCGGCCACCCGCCGCAACCGCGCGACGCTACAAAAGGACGGCATCTCTTTTATCGGTCCGGCCAAAGGCGAGATGGCCGAGAGTAATGAGGCGGGCGAAGGCCGCATGGCCGAACCGCTGGAGATCGTCGCCGCGATCGAGGCGCTGCTCGATGTCGGCCCCAGGCCGCTGTCGGGGCGCAAGATCATCGTCACCTCCGGCCCGACGCATGAGCCGATCGACCCGGTGCGCTACATCGCCAACCGTTCGTCGGGCAAGCAGGGCCATGCCATCGCGGCAGCATTGGCCAGGCTCGGCGCCGATGTGCACCTCGTCTCCGGCCCTGTCGGCATCGCCGATCCGGCAGGCGTGAAGACCATCCATGT
The DNA here is from genome assembly GCF_001428185.1 of Mesorhizobium sp. Root695. Taxonomy (NCBI): domain Bacteria; kingdom Pseudomonadati; phylum Pseudomonadota; class Alphaproteobacteria; order Hyphomicrobiales; family Phyllobacteriaceae; genus Mesorhizobium; species Mesorhizobium sp. Root695. The sequence goes on from NZ_LMHO01000023.1 coordinate 101,414, forward strand.
CGAACGTGCACAAGAGATGCGCGATGCGGTGGAACAGCTCCTGCCCGCCGACGCGGCGGTGTTCGTCGCCGCCGTTGCCGACTGGCGCAGCGAGAATTCGGCCGGTGAAAAGATCAAGAAGGTCGCGGGCGAAGGGCCACCGGTGCTGCGCATGGTGGAGAATCCCGACATCCTCGCCGGCGTCGGCCATCACAGCCAGCGACCCGGCCTGGTGATCGGCTTCGCCGCCGAGACACAGAATCTCCTGCGCAACGCCGAGGCAAAGCTAAAGAAGAAAGGCGCCGATCTCATCGTCGCCAACGACGTGTCACAGGCCAGCGGCGTCGGTCCTTCGGGCGTGATGGGAGGCGATCGCAACCGGGTGCGGATCGTGTCCAAGGCAGGTGTCGAGGGATGGCCCGAGATGAGCAAGGACGAAGTGGCGGCCCGGCTCGCCGCCCTGATCGCCGAACGGCTTAAAACGATCGTCGTTTGAGCCGGCGCAAAGATGTCCTGCCGCCACGTTCTGCCGCAGTGACGCACCACCTCTTGCCGAGAGACGGCATTCAGGCGGCGCGCCTCAAGTCCTGCGGCTCTACATCAATTGGTCAAAAGCTCCGCGGTCCGGGCAAGCGCACCGGCAAAGCCGTTGAGCGGAATGGAAAAGCTCACCGCCTGTCCTGTGTCGGCCGCCAAGGCGTCGATCTTGAGGGTGGTCCCTGATTTCAGCAGCGGCGTGACAGTCGCATCGAACGCCACCGGCACCAGACAGCCGACGACCTGGCAGGTGTTGAATGCCAGGCTGCCGTCCAGTTTCTGATCGTCGATAGTCAGGCTGACCCCCTTGGCCAGGGTCAGCCCGAACGGCAGCGCAAGCGTTCCCGTGGCATCCTCGCCAGTCTTGCTCGACAGCTCGATCGCCAGCAGGCGCTGATTGCTTTGCTTGTTGAATTGCTGATGCAACAGGCTGCAGGTCTTGGTGGTGCCCAATATCTGGCAATTGACCGTCCAGTCGCCGTGGGTTTCGGACAGTGCCGACGCGCCCCCGGGCAGCTGCGGCGCATCGGCGACGGGCGGCGCCGCCACCTTGTCGCCCTTGGTTTGCGCTGCGACGGCCGGCACACCGACGACGCAGGCCATGCCCAGCATCGCCACGAAATACGCGTACTTGCTCATCAAGACCCTCCCGCCGGGCTCCGCCTCGGGTCAGCTAGAAACTGACCTTGAGAGACGCGCTGATAGCGCTCTGTTCAACTGTTTCACCGAAGGCGCCATCATAGCTGACGGACATGCCGACGCCATTCGGCTCAAGGTCGGCGCCGACCCGATAGAGCGGCGAATCGACGGCCTCCGTCAAGTGCAATGCGGGGTCGCCAGGCAGATTCTCCGCCGCCGCGAAGCGGCCTTCGGCGGATGACAAGCCGATTTCGTTTCGATCGACGCTGGCCATGGCATCGCCGCGCAAACACCCTATATCAATGGACAGTGTTTTTTGCGCGGGAATGAGCCGATGTCGGCGCTTCGACCATCAACAATCTTCACATCGGCAATGCTGGCCACGGCAATGCTGGTGGGCGCTTGCCTGCCAGCTTCCGCGCAGGCCCTCAATCCCGCCACCGACAACAACGCGCTCATCCGGCAAAACGACCTGCAAATCCTGCAAAACAGGGTGCAGAGGCAGCAATACCAGCAGCAACAGCAGCAGTATCGTGCCCAGGACCGCCAGATCATCCGGCAGCCGCCACCGGTCGTGCAGGAATTCAAGCCAAACTGCCAGACGCAGATAATCGGCACCACCGCCGTGAGCAATTGCCGCTGACATCCAGGCGCTTTTCATTTATTTAGCCGACTTATGTATTCGGAGTGCCTTTCGGCACGCGCGAAAGTTTTGGTTTTGCAACGACGCCTTGTCGCGCTATGCGGCATTGCATCGACTGGATTCAAGAATGGCAGCCACTAAGAAAAAGGCAGTACGCAAGGCAAAGAAGGGCGAGACGATCCGCCAGGTGGCGGCTATTCCCTTTCGACTGAACGCGCGCGGCGATACCGAGGTGATGCTGGTCACGTCGCGAACCACGAGACGCTTCATTGTCCCCAAGGGATGGCCGATGAAGGGCAAGAGCGGACGCAAGGCGGCCACCATCGAGGCACAGGAGGAAGCCGGTGTGCTCGGCAAGACGCTGAAGCAGCCGGCGGGCACCTATTCCTACTGGAAGCGGCTGGCCAACCGCTTTGTCCGCGTCGACGTCATCGTCTATCTGCTTGAGGTGACGGAGGAGCTGGTTGACTGGCAGGAAGCCAAACGACGCCAGCGGGCCTGGCTGGCGCCGGCCGACGCGGCCATGCTCATCGATGAGCCCGACCTTTCGACGTTGGTGAAGACGCTGAAGCTTCCTCAGCCTGTGCCGGTCGATCAGGCATAAAGCCTCACTCGCCGGCGTCATCCCCTTCGGGAAACGGCCGTACAGGCGTGCCGGTATAGGCCCACAACCACTCGCGCGGCAGCGGCCCCTTGTTTCGCTCGGCCTGCTGCGACTGCTCCCAGGCATGCGCCAGGATGCCGACCGAGCGTGACAGCACGAAAAGCCCGCGCGTCAGCGGCGGCGGAAAGCCGAGTTCGCCATAGATGACTGCGGTGGCGCCATCGATGTTGAGCGGTATCTTCTTCCCCTTGCGCCGTGCGACGTCCGTCTCGATCGCCTCGGCGATGTCCGCGAAACGTCCATTGACGACACCGCGCGCGGCAAATTCGCGGGTCAGTTCCAGCAGGCGCGGCGCGCGCGGATCGACAGGATGGAAGCGGTGTCCGAGCCCCGGTACATAGCCCTTCTCCTCGGCGAAGAACCGGTCGAGCCGTGCCGAGACCGCTTCATTCAGCGTCATCCCGGCATCGATCGCCACGGCAATGTCACCGTAGAAGGACAGCGCCTGTTCGCCGGCACCGCCATGCACGTCGCCGAGAACATTGATGGCCGAGGCCATGGCGCTGTTGATGCCGACGCCGCAGGTTGCCGCCATGCGCGCGATGGCGATCGACGGCGCCTGCGGTCCGTGGTCGACGGCGGCACCGAGTGCAATGCCGAGCAGCGAGGCCTGATCCTCGCTGGGCAGTTCGCCACGCAGCATCAGCCAGATCATCGCCGGGAAGCTGACGCGGCCGATCAGATCCTGGATCTCGTAGCCGCGCAGCCGGATGACACCCGGCCGCATCTCTATGATGTCGGTCTGCCACCATTCCTCGCCGCGCTCGCGGCCAGTCTTCTTCTCCGTGCCGCTCATGCCCGTGCCTTTGCCTTGGCGCGGGGCGGCAGGTCGGCGAAAACCTCATCCATATGCTCACCTAGCGCCGGTGGCGGCTTGGTCGGCAAGGGCGCCGCGCCATTGACCATAAAGCCGCCGCGCAGAACGGTCAACGGCTTGTCCATGCCAGCCACATCATCAAAATCGGTGGTCACCTGGCGTTCGAGCACTTGCGGCTCGGCCAGAACTTGCGGGATCGTCAGCACCCTGCCGGCGGGCACGCCGGCACGATTGAGCGTCTCTTCCCAGTCCCCCGCCGGGGCGCTCGCCAAGGCGTCCTCGATCTCGACTTTTAGCGCCGCACGGTTGCGCTTGCGCGTCTCGCGCTCGGCAAAGCGAGCATCCCCGGCCAGTTCCGGCCGGCCGATCAGCCGGCACAGCGTCACGAACTGCTCCTGCTTATTGGCGGCGATGTTGAGCAGCCCGTCGCCGGTGCGAAACGCGCCAGAGGGTGCAGCAGTCATGTTCTCATTGCCCATTGGCTGGGGATCGACACCTGCGGTCAGGTAGTTGGAGACCGGCCAGCCAAGTGCGGAAAGCGTGCATTCGAGCATCGAGACGTCGAGAAAGGCACCCTCGCCGCTCGTCTTCTGCCGCACCAGCGCCGAGGCGATGGAGAACGCGCCGACCAGTCCGCCAAGCGTGTCGGCGACCGGATAGCCGACCCGAAGCGGCGCGGTTTCAGGGGTGCCGGTGATGCTCATGATCCCCGACAGCCCCTGGATGATCTGGTCATAGGCGGGATTGTCGCGCATCGGTCCGGTCTGGCCGAAGCCCGATATTGCACAATAGACGAGGCCGGGACGGACCGCCTTCAGCGCCTCGTAGCCAAGGCCGAGCCGATCCATCACGCCGGGGCGGAAATTCTCCACCAGTGCATCGGCGCTGGCGACCAGATCGAGGAAGCGCTCGCGATCGGCTGGCTTCTTGAGGTCGAGCGTCACCGATCGTTTGCCGGCGTTCTGCGCCAGGAACGAGGCGCCCATGCCGGCGCTGTTGAGCTTTGGTGACCCGCCGAGCTGGCGGGCCAGGTCGCCGCCTTGCGGTGCCTCGACCTTGATCACGTCAGCGCCGAGCAGCGCCAGCTGATAGGCGCAATAGGGGCCGGCCAGGACGTTGGTCAGGTCGAGGACGCGAATACCGGCAAGCAGTTCTGTCATAGCATCAGGAATCGATCAGGCATCGCCAGGCACATGCTCCGGTCCGCGCCGACGCCGATGCTCGATGAAGGCCCAGATATGCGGGCCGGCAAGCCCGATGAAGGCGAGCGTCAGCAGCGTCAGCGACAGCTTGTGGGTGTAAAACACCGACCAGTCGCCATTCGAGATGGTCATCGCCCGGCGAAACTGGGTTTCGGCAAGTGGCCCCAGGATCATGCCGATGATGACGGGCGCGGTCGGGAAATCGAAACGCCGCATCAGGAAGCCGGCCGCCCCCAGGAGATAGAGGATGACGAGGTCGATAGGCGATTGCGAAATGCCATAGGTGCCGACCGTGGCGAACACCAGGATGCCGGCATAGAGCTGCGGCGCCGGGATTTTCAGCAGCCGCACCCACAGCCCGATCAGCGGCAGGTTGAGGATGACGAGGATGACGTTGGCGATGAACAGGCTGGCGATCAGCCCCCAGACGAGGTCGCCCTGGGTCGTCAGAAGCAGCGGCCCAGGATTGATGCCGTAGCTCTGGAACGCGGAGAGCATGATCGCCGCCGTCGCCGAGGTTGGCAGGCCAAGCGTCAGCATCGGCACCAGCACGCCGGCTGCGGACGCATTGTTGGCAGCCTCGGGCCCGGCAACGCCTTCGATGGCGCCGACCGTGCCGAACTCTTCCTTGTGCTTCGACAGCTTCTTTTCGATCGCATAGGACAGGAAGGTCGGGATTTCGGCACCGCCGGCCGGCATGGCGCCGATCGGGAAGCCGATCGCAGCGCCCCGCAGCCAGGGTTTCCACGAACGGCCCCACTCGGCGGATGTCATGTAGAGCGAGCCCTTCAGCGGCACGATCTCGTCCTTGCCGGCATAGCGGCGCGAGGCCATGTAGAGCGTCTCGCCGACGGCAAACAGGCCGACGGCGGCAATGATGACGTCGACGCCGTCGAGCAATTCGGTCATGCCGAAGGTGAAGCGCGGCTGGCCAGTCTGCAGGTCGACGCCGATCATGCCGATGACGAAGCCGGCGAACAGGCTGGTCAGGCCGCGCACAGAGGACGACCCGAGCACCGCAGAAACGGTGATAAAGGCCAGCACCATCAGCGAGAAATATTCGGCCGGGCCGAAGGCCAACGCGAACTTGACCACCACCGGCGCCAGAAAGGCGACGCCCATCGTGCCGATCGTGCCGGCGACGAAAGAGCCGATCGCCGAGGTGGCAAGTGCCGCACCGCCGCGGCCGGACCGCGCCATCTTGTTGCCTTCCAGCGCGGTGACGATGGTGGCGCTTTCGCCGGGCGTGTTGAGCAGGATCGAGGTCGTCGAGCCGCCATACATGGCGCCGTAATAGATACCGGCGAACAGGATGAAAGAGGCCTCCGGCGCCACCTGATAGGTGATGGGCAGCAGTAAGGCGATGGTCAGCGCCGGCCCGAGACCGGGCAGCACGCCAATGGCGGTGCCGAGTGTGGTGCCGAGCAGGCACCACAGAAGATTGACCGGGGTAAAGGCAACCGAGAAGCCATGTGCGAGATGGCCGAGCGTTTCCATGGCATCAGCCTCCAAACGTGCCGATGATCGCATCGATCACCGTGTCCAGCTGGTTCTCGATGAAGCCGGCACCGATGTTGACGCCGAGCGCCCTGGCGAAGCCAAAATAGGCGGCCAGCGCCAGGATCAGGCCGAGCACTGCGTCGCGCAGCGTGCGCTTGCTGCCGAAGCCGTAGCAGACGAGAACGAACATGATGACGGATGCCGCCGTGAAGCCGAGCGGCTGGATGAGCAGCAGATTGGCCAGCAAGCCGATGACGACGAAACCCATCGCCTTCCAGTCTGTCGGCGTTTCCCTTTCCTCCTCCGGCTGCCAGCCACCGCGAAGTGCGGCAAGGATAAGCAACAGGGAAAGCACCACCAGACCAACCATGGTGAGGTAGGGAAAGACGGTCGGGCCGACCTTCGAGTAGAGCGGCGACACCGGAATCGCCAGCGTCTGCCAGGCGACCGCGCCGGCGCAGGCCAGAAGCCCGACGCCGATCAACGATTCCGGCACGGCAAGGCGCCGCGGCGCCACCTGCTGGTCGCTGGTGCTCATGATTGTCCTCCCCAGGATAGCTGGCCCAATATGGTTGGCCAAGATGCCCGGCACCGCACGGCGGGTTCTCACCGCAGGTTCATGCCGGCTTTGCATTCCATGCGAGAAGGGGCGGCGCGTGCCGCCCCTTCAGGGGAGATCAGGCAAGCCCGAGGTCCTTCAGGATGGCTTCGATACGGGCCGAATCCTCGGTGACGAACTTCGCATAATCGTCGCCGGTGAGCAGAATCGACGTCCAGTTGCGGTTTTTGCACTCGGTCGCCCAGGCATCGCTCTTGGCCATGGTCTCGACCAGAGTGATCATCGCCGCCTTGTCTGCATCGGAGACGCCGGGAGGTGCGAAAACGCCGCGCCAGTTGAACAGTTCGACATCGATGCCGGCTTCTCTCATCGTCGGCGCATCGATGCCGTCCTGGCGCTTGTCGGCCGAGATGGCGAGCAGCCGCAGCGCGCCCGCCTTGATCTGTTCGGAGAACTCGCCGAAGCCGGAGATGCCGGCAGCGACCTGGTTGCCGAGCAGCGCCGACAAGGCCTCGCCGCCGCCAGCGAACGGTACGTAGGACAGGTTTGTAGCCGGCACGCCAACAGTCTTGGCAATCAGCCCGAACAGGATATGGTCCGAACCGCCGGCCGAGCCGCCAGCGACAGGAACCTTTGTCGGATCGGCCTTGAGCGCGGCGACGAAATCGGCGGCCGTCTTGAACGGCGAGTCCGCCGGCACCACCAGCGCCTCGAACTCGCCAGTGAGGCGCGCGATCGGCGTGACTTGCGTCAAATTGTTGGCAGCCTTGTTGGCGATAATGGCGCCAACCATGACCATGCCGGCAACCATGAGCGAATTGCCCTTGCCGTTCCACTGGCTGATGAACTGCGGCAGCCCGACCGTGCCACCGGCGCCGCCGACATTGGTGATCTGCGAACCGGAGATGAGCTTTTCGCTGCGCAGCACCTGATCCATCGTGCGCGCCGTCTGGTCCCAGCCGCCGCCAGGCGCGGCAGGCACGAAGAGCTGTATCTGGGGTGCACCTTCCGCGAAAGCTGGAGAAAGATGCGACGCCACCAGCCCGGCGGCGCCCGCGGCTGCGGTGCTCATCAAAAATCTGCGTCTGTTCAGCATGGGATTCCTCCAGATCACGACACCTCCTCCGGTGCCTGCCAAAACGCGCCTGCATCCAGACCCGTAATCGAGTTCAAGCAGATGTTACGGAGTTCTGTCAACGGAAACGATATTCTACTAGACAGAACGTATTGGTGGCGCGACACAGTCGCTCGGCTCGGCCTTCTTCGAACTGGAACCGCAATGGACTCACCAAGCAAATCGGCAGACGCAGAAATCCGGCGCGTGTCGGCCGAAGGTGTTGCCGCGCTCGATCGGGCGATTGCCATCCTCGATGCCTTCACCACGGCCGACCGGTCACTCAGCCTGGCCGAAATCGCGGCGCGCACCGGCCTCTACAAGAGCACCATCCTGCGACTGGCGAATTCCCTGTTGCGCGGACGGCTGCTCGAGCGCCTCGACGATGGGCGCTACCGCGTCGGACCCGCCACCTTCCGGCTCGGTGCGCTCTATCAGCGTTCGGTGGTGGCGGTCGATGTCCTGTTGCCGATCATGCGCGACCTTTCCGAGCGAAGCTGGGAAAGCGTCGCCTTCTATGTTCGCTCGGGCGACGTCCGCACCTGTCTCTACCGCGTCGAATCCAAGCACCCGATCCGCTACACGATACGCGAAGGCGACGTATTGCCTTTGCTGGTCGGCTCGGGCGGTCGCGTGCTTGCGGCGTTTTCCGGCCAGCAGGGCGAACCCTATGAGACCATCCGCAAGACCTGCAACTGTCTCGCCATCGGCGACCGCGATCCCGACACGGCAGGCGTGTCGGCGCCGGTATTCGGGCCGGGGGGCACCCTGCTCGGCGCCTTGACGCTGGCCGGCCCCAGCACGCGCGTCGACGCGGCGTTTCTCCAGCGCATGAAGCGTCCGCTGCTCGAGGCGGCGGCCCGCGCCACCCGCGCCTTCGGCGAGGACGCCTCCATGCTCGAGCAGGCGAGCCTCGCGACGGATGCATAGCGCCGATTGGCTTGGCTGACCCATGCCGACTTTGAATACAATCCGATTCAACTTGAAGCAATTTCATGACGCCGCATAATATTCGGCCGCCTGCAGCAAGAATCGATCTTGCAAATAGTTGAAGTCTTTATTCGCTGTTAAGCCCCCCATGATAACCGGACGGTTGTCGCCAGCTGAGCGACATGAGGGACGAACACAGTCTCAACCGATGGATGAAACAGTCGGACAGACGCGCTGACAGGGATCATGGCAAATCCATGGAAGTTCGATGAAGCTGTCATCTATGGCCGCAAGCCCCCGCCTCCTCGGGCTCGTCTGGCCGTTCATTGCCGTCGTTCTTGTTCAGGCGCTGGTCGCCAGCCTCAGCCTCCATACGCTGTCGGCGGTTCGCGCCTATGTCGGCGGCGAGAGCCAGTGGTCCAAGGGACAGAAGCAAGCCATCTATTTTCTCAGCCTCTATGCCGGCACCGGCAACCAGGAATTCTTCAGCGAGTACCGTAGAGCGATCGCCGTCCCGCTGGCCGATCGTTCAGCACGCCTGGCGCTTGAGCAGCCCGAGCCTGACACCAACGCGGCGCGCGCCGGCTTTCTGCAGGGCAGAAACCACCCCGACGACGTGACGGGGATGATCTGGCTGTTTCAGAATTTCCGCAGCTTCAGCTATCTCGATGCCGCTATCCGGCACTGGACGGCTGCCGACACCATGATCCTCGCCCTCCAGCAACTCGGCGAAGCCATGCACGAGACGCTCGGCAAGGGGCCGGCATCAGCGGCTGAGATCAGCGCCTGGAAGGCACAGATCCATCAGCTCGATCATCAGATCAACCCGCTTTCCAAGGCTTTCTCGGACAGCCTCGGCGAGGGATCGCGCTTCATCAAGATGTTGCTCACCTTTGCCAATCTGGTCACTGCCGCCTTGCTGATCCTGCTTGCTGTGTGGCGGACACGCAAACTCCTGGCGCAGCGCCAGGCCTTCCAGTTGGCGCTGAACGCCGAGCGTGAGCGCGCGCAGATCACTCTGGCTTCGATCGGACAAGCCGTGATGAGCACCGGCGCCGACGGACGGCTGGACTACATGAACGCGGTCGCCGAAAGATTGCTGGCATGTCCGCTCAGTGCCGGCCGGGGCAGGCCGATCGAGTCGCTGTTTCGCCTTGTGGACAAGGACACCGGCGTCGAGGATGTCAGGCTGGTCGAGCGCCTGTTGGCCGGGGAACTGCGCCGTTCCAGCGCGCGTCCGCAATTGCTGCAGCGACCGGACGGCTCGGTTGTTCCCGTCGCGCTGACCGGCGCGCCGCTGCTCGTTTCCGGTTACGTCGTTGGCGCGGTGTTCGCCTTCCACGACATGACGCGCGAAGAGGACTATATCGAGCGGCTCTCATGGCAGGCATCGCATGATGCGTTGACCGGACTGGCCAACCGACGCGACTTCGAAAGCCAGCTGGAAAGAACGATCGCGGACTTGGCTGACCGACCCCGCCAGCACGCGCTGATGTATCTCGACCTCGACCAGTTCAAGCTGGTCAACGACACCTGCGGCCATGCCGCGGGCGACCAGCTGCTGCGCCGGATATCATCGCTGCTGACCGGTGAATTGCGGCCCGGCGATGTGCTGGCCCGGCTGGGCGGCGATGAGTTCGGCGTGCTGCTCGTCGATTGCGATGCCGACAGTGCGGCCGACATCGCCGAACGGCTGCGCGCCGCCTTGCAGGACCTGCATTTCGTCTGGGATGGCAGGCCCTTCAACACCAGCGTCAGCATCGGCATGGTGCAGATCGCCAATGCGCAAGTGACCATCGAGGAAACGCTCAGGGCCGCCGACGTCGCCTGCTACATGGCCAAGGAAAAGGGCCGCAACCGCGTCCAGATCCACAGCGATTGCGACATGGCCTTGCAGGAGCGCTTCGGCGAGATGGCCTGGGTGCAGCGCCTGCACGCCGCCCTCGAAGAAAACCGCTTCAGGCTTCATGCCCAGGAAATCTGGCCGCTCAACGACGAAGCCACCGAGGCAGGCGCACATATCGAGATCCTGTTGCGGCTGACCGGTGAAGACGGCAGCTTCGTCACCCCGCAAAGCTTCATTCCCGCGGCCGAGCGCTACGGCCTGATGCCGTCGATCGACCGCTGGGTGGTGCGCAACACGTTCGCCATCCTGGCCGCGCGGCAGGCCGATCCGCGCACGGCGCCGATCTCCACCTGCGCCATCAATCTTTCCGGAGCGACTTTCGGCGACGAGACATTTCTCCGCTTCCTGCGTGAGCAATTCCTCATCCATGGCATTTCGCCCGCCATGATCTGCCTGGAGATCACCGAAACCAGCGCCATTGCCAATCTGACCAACGCCATGCGCTTCATCGCCGATTTGCGCGGCCTGGGTTGCCGTTTTGCGCTCGACGATTTCGGCTCGGGCATGTCGTCCTTCGCCTATCTGAAGCACCTGCCGGTCGACTACCTCAAGATCGACGGTAGCTTCGTCAAGGACATGCTGGAAGACCGCATCGACCACGCCATGGTCGAGATGATCCATCACATCGGCAAGGTCATGGGCAAGCGCACCATTGCCGAGTTCGTTGAAAGCGACGGCATCATTGCGGCGCTGAAAAAGATCGGCGTCGACTATGCCCAGGGCTATGCGATCGCCCGGCCTCAGCCTTTCGACGCTTCAACAATATTGCTCTGCCAGAGCCTCGCGCCGGCCGCGGAGACCGTCACCGATCCGTGGATCGATCTGGCGCAGAAGCTGCGCCGCAAGGCCAGCTAGAATGCGTCCCGGTCGGGAACGCTCGCTCAGTTCAATTTGACGAGAACCACGCGGCGGTTCTTGGCGCGGCCCGCATCATCGTCATTGCTGGCGACAGGCGCCATCATGCCGGCGCCGGCAGCGGTCAGCCGCGCCCCGTCGATGCCGTATTTCGCTACAAGTGCTGCCTTGACCGCTTGCGCCCGTCGCGACGACAGGTCGAGATTGTAGTCGAAGGCGCCTTGATTGTCGGTGTGGCCGACGACGATCACAGCCATCTTCGGGTCGTTGGCCAGCAGCGTCGAAATTTCCTTCAGCGTTGGTTCCGACTCCGGCTTGATATCGGCCTTGTCGGTGTCGAAGAAGATGCCGTAGAGCGAAATGCTGCCGGTGGCGGTGAGCGAATCCGCCATCTTTGCCGCCTCGACGATCACCATCTTCTTGTCGCGCGCCTTGGGTTCCAGCACCTGGACGATGGCAACGGTGCGGCCGTTGAGCTCCTTGCAGTAGAGATCGTCGGTCATCGTATAGGTCTGCACGGTCACATAGGCGTCGCCGCCATCCTGCGGCACCTTGGCCGAGAAATAGCGCTGGTCGTTGATGCCGGAAGTTAGCGCGCAGGCGCCATTGGAGAATGCCGCGTCCTTCAGATCACTCTCATGGAAGGAATACATCGTCAGGCTCATGTCGCCGCCGCCGCCGCTCGACGAGCGGTCAGCGGCGCCACCGCATTCCTCCTTCTTGCATTCGAACAGGATTTCGCCGCCGGCCGCCTCGATCACATCCTGATAGTTGCGCAGCACTTCGAGCGGCGAGCGCTCGGCTGGCAGCACATAGGCGATGCGGGTCAAAGCGCCCTCGACCTCGGCCTTCTTGTCGGGTGTGAAGACACGATTGTTCATGGCATCGCGCGCGTCCGGGTCGGCGCTCGGCTTCAGCGGCGACAGCGGCACGCTGAAATCCGTGAAGGCCAACTTGTCATAGGAGACGATGAACGAGCCTTCGTAGCGCTTGGCGAGATGGTTGTCGGCGGCGCCCTCGATATCGGCGGTCGGCACAGTCGCATCGGCTGCCGCCAGCCGTCCGGCCAGCATGAGCATCAGCACCGCCCAGAAAAACGTTAGAGCTGTCGTCTTGAATGCACGCATCGATCATCCCCCTCCGCACTATGATCGATGCTAGCAGAGCGGGTATGTCCAGTCGATGACGCCGCCTAGAGCTTTGATTTAGAGGCGGATTCAGATCTCAGGTCAATTCGACCTGAGATCATCCGGCTCCAGGGTCACCGCGCCAGCAGGATGGTCGGGGCGTCGTGATAGGTGGTCTGCACCACTTCCCGGAAACCGCACTTCGCCGCGACCCTCAGCGAGGCGGCGTTTTCCGGATCGATGATGCAGACGGTCTTCTCCCGCCCGAACGTCTCTTCGCCCCATGCGAGCACACGGCCAACCACCTCGGTGGCGAAGCCCGCCCCGTGCACGGCCGGAACCAGCGCCCAGCCGGCCTCGGGAATACCTTCGATCGACGGCTCCATATCGCGCTTCAGATCGTGAAAACCGGCCTCGCCCATGAAACGGCCCGTCGCCTTCTCCTCGATCGCCCAGAAGCCATAGCCGAGCAGCGACCACAGGCCGGCGTGACGCAGGAAACGCATCCAGCTCTCTTCGCGCGTGCGCGGCTTGCCGCCGATGAAACGGGTGACTACGGGATCGGTCCACATCGTGGCATAGGCGTCGAAATCGCCCAGCCGGTGTGCCCGCAGGATGGTTCGCTTCGTCTCGATGAGAGGAGCGCTGGTCGTTGGTGGATTGTTCATGGGATCTGCCTCGCACGTATGGTCAGCGCTTAGCAAATCACCGGTCTGGCGCAAGGGCCAGGGCAACGAGGCCCATCATCCAGGCGCCGCTATGGGAATCTCAAGCGACGGTGTTATTTTCACGATAGGCAGTTTCAGACCTGCCAGCGCGCCCCTTTTTCAGGCGCGGGGCCGGTGCCGTCAAACCCAAGGGAAAAGAGCGTGGACACCACCGATCTTGTGCTTGCGATCTTCCATCATGTGCTGGTGTTTTCACTGGCGGGGATCATCGGCGCCGAATTCGTGCTGATCCGCGGCGATCTGGCCGCGACCACGCTGAAGCGGCTCGCCGGCATCGACCGCCACTATGGCATCATCGCCACGCTGATCATCATCGTCGGCATCGGCCGCGTCTTCTATGGCCTCAAGGGTTGGGACTTCTACGTCTACAACTGGGTGTTCTGGGCCAAGATGGCGGCGTTCGGCGTGGTCGGCCTGCTGTCGATCATCCCGACTGTCCGCTTCAGTTCCTGGAACAGGCAGGCGAGCGCCAATCCTTCGTTCCTGGTGCCGGCGACCGAGCTTGCGTCCGTGAAGACCTACATCCGCGCCGAGGCTTTCATCTTCCTGCTGATCCCGGTCTTCGCCGCGGCGATGGCGCGCGGCTACGGCTACTGATCTGCCGCTGAAGCCATTTCAAGGGGAGCGATCGGCACCAGCGGCGCGGGCACGTCGGTTGTCTTCACCTCGGCCTTGCAGATGTCGGCGATGACGCAGGCCGTGCAATCCGGCTTGCGCGCCTTGCAGACATAGCGGCCATGCAGGATCAGCCAGTGATGCGCGTGGCGCATATATTCGTCCGGAATGATCTTGAGCAGCCCCTGCTCGACCTGTTCCGGCGTCTTGCCGGGCGCCAGCCCGAGCCGGTTGCCGATGCGAAGGATATGCGTGTCGACAGCCATCGTGTGCTGGCCAAAGGCCATGTTGAGCACGACATTGGCGGTCTTGCGCCCGACGCCCGGCAGCTTGACCAATTCATCGCGGTCGTCAGGCACCTCGCCGCCATGGTCCCGGATCAGCGCTTGCGACAGCGCAGTCACATTCTTCGCCTTGTTGCGCCAAAGCCCGATGGTGCGGATGTACTCGCCGACCTTGGCTTCGCCCAGCGCCAGCATCTTCTGCGGTGTGTCGGCAACCTTGAACAGCGCCCGCGTCGCCTTGTTGACGCCGGCGTCCGTGGCTTGCGCCGACAGCACCACCGCGACCAGCAGGGTGAAGGCGTTGACATGCTCGAGTTCGCCCTTCGGCTCAGGCCTCTGGACGGAAAACCGCCGGAATATCTCGTGCACTTCCGCCGGGCTGTAGCGCGAAGTGTGTCGCACAGGCCGCGGGCGCGGCTTGGCATTCGACCCATCGCGTCGTCCGGGCAACAGCTCTTTTTTGGACGTGGAAGAATCTTTGGACTTGGGGCTCGCCATTTCCCTCCTATAATAGCCCCTCATGAACGACACAAACGCCTCGTTTCAGGCCGACGAGCCATTCTTTCAGGCGCTACTGACCCCGCACCGGTCGCTGGGCCGGACAGGCTTCTTCACCCTGATGGGCGCGCTGTTGTTCGGCTGGTTGGTGACAGGCGCGTTTTTCCTGTCGCGCGGTGCCTGGCCAGTGTTCGGCTTCTTCGGCCTCGACGTGGCCGCCGTCTACATCGCCTTTCGCGTCAACTACCGGGCCGCCCGTGCACGCGAGGAAGTCTCGGTCTCGCGCACCAGCCTCGACATCCGCAAGACCGCACCTTCCGGAAAATCGGAAGCGCATCGTTTCAATCCGTTCTGGGCACGGTTTTCGGTCGCCCGTCACGCCGAGATCGGCATCACCCGGATGACGGTTGAAGGGCAAGGCCAGAACGTGCCGATCGGATCTTTCCTGGACCCAGACTCCCGAGAAAGCTTTGCCACGGCTTTTTCACGCGCGCTGGCGACCGCCAAGACGCGCTGAACGCTAGAAGCAATTCCAGGAAAAGCGCACAGCGCCGCCCCTGGGGAATTGCGGCAAAAAGCGCTTCAGAACCGATATCGCAACAACCTGCCGATCTTGCGTAACGCGGGAATGTGCCGCCAAAGCCGAATGAACAGTTTCGCGGACCAGCCCATGCGGGCGGCGTGCTCAGGCTTGTAGGCCGAGATATCCTCGACGAACCGCAGCTTCGGAACGGCCAGCTCCAGTTCGTGCGGATCGTCGATGGCCCAGTGGACCTCGGCGCCCGTCGCCTTGATGGTCGGATGGAGGCGGAGCAGCTTCAGGCCGAAACGGCTGTAGGCGTCGAAGATCAGCTCGCCGCTGGCAAGATGCGAGACGAGCCGCGCTAACAGGCGTGGCCCTTCATCGACGGGGAGATAGGGCGTCAGTCCTTCCGCCACCACAATGGCCGGGCGGTTGCGCGGCACTTCAGCCAGCCAATCCGGTTCGGTCACCGACGAGGCGACCAGATGGTAATGGTCGCGCGACGGGTAAAGTTTGCGCCTGAGCTCGATAACCTCGGGGTAGTCGACGTCGAACCAGTCCACGCCTGGTGGTGGATCGACACGGAAGATGCGCGTATCGAGCCCGCAACCCAGATGCACCACGATGGCGTCAGGATTTCTGGCGAGAAAGTCCTCAGCGCGGACATCCAGCGTCTTTGCCCGGATCGCCAGGCCGACGCCGAGATCGTCGTCAACCTTGAGTCTGGAGAAATCATAATCGATCTTGCGTGCCGCCTCGTCGGCGAAATGGTCCCCGAGCAGCGAATCCGGCAACCGGCTCTCCAGCGCCTTGCCGTAGAGCGTCATCAGCAAGGTCTCTTTTGCCCCGGTGAGATTTACTTTTTCGCCGGCCATGAGCGACTCCTGGGCTCGAAATCGGAGTCTATCTGGGTATGCGCCGCAAGAAGGCAAGTTTCGGGTGGCGATCGACGCCCCGAGGGGCGATATTCCGGCTCAAGGAGACAGGTCCATGAGCACACACACAGCAGTCCTCAAAAAGGACATCACGCCGCAAGGCAGCGACTATGAAATCGTGCGCCGTGCCATCGAGAAGATCAGCCTCGACTACCGCGATCAGCCTTCCCTCGAAGAGCTGGCGGAGGAGGTCGGCGAGACGCCGACCGGCCTGCAAAAGCTCTTCACCCGCTGGGCCGGCCTTTCGCCCAAGGCTTTCCTGCAGGCGGTGACACTGGATCATGCGCGCAGACTGCTCGATTCCGGCATGCCGCTGCTCGAAACATCGTTCGAACTGGGCATGTCCGGCCCGGGGCGGCTGCATGACCTATTCGTCACCCATGAGGCGATGTCGCCGGGCGACTACAAGACGCGCGGCGCGGGGCTTACCATCCGCTACGGCTACCATTCCTCGCCCTTCGGCACCGCCCTGATCATGGCAACCGACCGTGGGCTTGCCGGCCTCGCCTTCAGCGACCCCGGTGAGGAACGTGCCGCCTTCGCCGACATGTCCAGCCGCTGGCCGAACGCCATCTATGTCGAGGATATGAGTGCTACGGGCCCCTATGCCGCGCGCATCTTCGACCCGACGCTGTGGCGGCCCGACCAGCCGCTGCATGTCGTCATGATCGGCACCGACTTCCAGGTTCGTGTCTGGGAGGCGTTACTCACGATCCCGATGGGCAAGGCCCGCACCTATTCCTCGATCGCCGCCAGCATCGGCGCGCCGTCCGCCAGCCGCGCCGTTGGTGCCGCCAATGGCGCCAATCCACTCTCTTTCGTGGTGCCCTGCCACCGCGCCATCGGCAAATCCGGCGACCTCACCGGCTATCACTGGGGCCTGACCCGCAAGCGCGCCATCCTGGGCTGGGAAGCCGGGCAGGTGTCGTGAGCATCGATTTTCCATTTATTGCCGAATGAATATATAGATATCGATACCAATAATTATAGTTATGATTCTGGTTTCCATTTTTTTGCTGCAACCGAGATCACTCCTGGTTATACCGTTTTTGTTATTTTAAAGGTTATTTTATTTTAATCTAACTTAACCACGATAAAGTGATGATGACCCATATTAATTCGGGCGATCCGGCTTAATAGGAGGGCTCGATGACGTTGTTTCGCGCCGTCTGCCTTCCGATGCAGGCGGCGATCATCGGCACCTGCACCATCATGATCGGGGCTTCGGGAACGATGACCGCAAATCCGGCCATCGGCATACTGGGCTCCAAACAGGCCGGCGGATCGAGCGCAAGCGCCACCATCGTGGCAAGCTCGCTGCTGTGCTCCTTGCTCAACTTGCTGGACTGCTATTCGGTTTCGGCGCCGGCACCAGCCACATTCTCGTCAGCGCCGAGCGGTGGCGGGACCAACGTGACTTTCGCCTCGGTCTTCCGCCTCGATGGCTCGGGGGTCGACATCGACGGAAGTGTGCCGCAGCGGGTTGTCAACGGCACCCACCCCATGCAGGTCGACCTCACCGCCACCAAGTCGAGCGGTATCTTTCCCGCCGGTAACTATCAGGGCACGGTCACAGTGCGCTGTGAATAGGGCCACGATACCTCAAATCGAAGCTGGACCATTCGGGTGGTCTGGCAAGCCGCGGCCTTACAGGTTAGCTTCCCGCACGATTGGAGCGACCTGCGTTCGCCTGGACGCACAAAAGACGCTCCGACACTTTGAATTTGTGCTGCCAGGAGGCCTTGCTTGATAATCGTCATCGGCTCGATCAACCTCGACCTTATCGCCAATGTCGACCGCTTGCCGAGCCCCGGCGAGACGGTAGGCGGCTCGGCCTTTACCACCGCCCCCGGCGGCAAGGGTGCCAACCAGGCGCTGGCCGCCGCGCGCGCCGGCGCCTCGGTGCGCATGGTCGGCGCCGTCGGCAAGGACAGCTTCGCCGCCGAGGCGCTGGCGCTGCTGCGCGATGGCAAGGTCGACCTGTCGGGCGTCGCGGAGACCTTTGCCTCGACCGGCACGGCGCTGATCATGGTCGACGACGACGGCGAGAACATAATCGCAGTGGTACCCGGCGCCAACGCTTCCGTGTTGCCGGGCGACCTCGCCAAGGCCTTCCTGAAAAAGGGCGATGTCGCGCTGCTGCAACATGAGATCCCGCTTGCGACCGTCGATGCAGCGCTTGACCAGGCAAGAGCGGCCGGCGCCATCACCGTGCTCAACACAGCCCCTTTCCAGGGCAAGGCAGCCGGCTTTCTCGGCAAGGCAGACTATGCCGTTGCCAACGAAACCGAATTCGACCTCTATGGCGAGGCTCTGGCGCTGAGCGGCCGCGACCGGGCGGCGCGCATGCGTGACTTCGCCGCGAAAACCGGCCGCGCCATCGTCGTGACGCTTGGCGGCGACGGCGTGATGGCGGCGACGCCGAGCGATTTCCTCACAATTCCGGCCCTGAAAATCACCCCTGTCGACACGGTCGGCGCCGGCGATACGTTCTGCGGTTATTTCGCCGCCGGGCTGTCGTCGGGCCTCACGCTCGAACAGGCGCTGGTGCGCGCCGGCGCGGCCGGCTCGCTGGCCTGTCTGAAGCCTGGCGCCCAGCCGGCGATCCCGCTCGCCAGGGATGTCGATCTGGCGTTGCAAGAAACCCGTTGAGATGCTGCGCCCTCAAACGAAACATGCCGTGTCGCCGGTCGGCGACATCTGCCGCTTGTCGGCGGTCGAACTCGCCGACGCTATCCGCCGAAAGAAACTTTCCGTGCGCGAAGTGGTGGCGGCATTCCTCGACCGCATCGAGGCGGTCAACCCGCTGGTCAACGCCATCGTCTCCTTGCGCGACCGCGGCGATATCCTGCGCGAGGCCGATGCGGCTGATTCCCGGCCGGGGCAATCAGAAACCGGCCCGGTCTTCGGCCTGCCGATCGCCATCAAGGATCTCGCCTCGACCACGGGCCTCAGGACCTCCTTCGGCTCGCCGATCTTCGCCGATTTCGTGCCGGAGGAAGATGATTTCTTCGTCGAGCGCATTCGCAACGCCGGCGCCATCATCATCGGCAAGACCAATGTCCCTGAATTCGGGTTGGGCTCCAACACCTACAACAGCGTGTTCGGACCGACGCTGAACGCCTTCGATCCGGCTCTGACCGCCGGCGGCTCGAGCGGCGGCGCGGCGGTGGCGCTGGCGCTCGACATGCTGCCTGTCGCCGATGGCAGCGACTTCGGCGGCTCGCTGCGCAATCCGGCCGCCTGGAACAATGTCTATGGCTTCCGCCCGTCACAGGGGCTTGTCCCGGGCGGACCCGACTTTGAGGTTTTTCATGCGCAGATGGGCGTCGATGGGCCGATGGGCCGCAACGTCCGTGACATGGCGCTGCTACTTGATGTGCAGGCGGGCTATCATCCTAAAGCGCCATTGTCCTATGAGAAACCGGGCTCGTTCCTCGAAGGTCTCGCAACAACAGCAGCTGGTGGCCGCATCGCCTGGCTCGGGGACCTCGGCGGTCATCTGCCGGTTGAACCCGGCATCCTCGATCTGTGCGAGGCGGCACTTGGCCGCTTTGCGGAGACGGCCTTCCCTGGCGAACCCTTGCTGCCGGATTTCGATTTCGAAGCGCTGTGGCAGGCCTTCGTGACGCTGCGCCAGGCCAGCAGCGGCTGTGCGCTCAAAACCCACTATGACGATCCAGAAAAGCGCCGCCTGCTCAAGCCGGAAGCCATCTGGGAGGTAGAAAACGCTATGCGGCTGACGGCGCCGCAGATCCGCGCCGCCTCGGTCATCCGCACGTCCTGGCATCGCACGTTGCTGTCGCTCTTCGACCGCTATGATCTCATTGCGCTGCCGACCGCTCAGGTCTTCCCCTTCGATGTAAGCACGCATTGGCCCCGTGAGGTCGCCGGACGCGCGATGGACAGCTACCACCGCTGGATGCAGGTATCCGCGTTCGCCACGCTGGGCGGCTGCCCGGCGGTGAACGTGCCGGTCGGCTTCGACGATAAGGGGAGGCCGATGGGCATGCAGCTGATCGGCCGGCCACGCGGCGACCTTGCCGTGCTGAAGGCGGCGGCGGCCTATGAGGCGACGCTGCCCTGGCAGGCCGGCGCCGGCGCCTGAGCCGCATGTACCGGCCTGTCGCGGCGCTTCGCGCATCGGCTTGAATCGGCAGTGCCGCCATGCATTGATTGTCCTCAGTTGCGCCGCATCGCCGGCATTCCTAGGGAAAAATCATGTCGCTCGAACTCTACGCTGCCTATGTCCTCGCTTGCATCGTCATCATCCTGGTACCGGGCCCGACGGTCACGCTGATCATCGCCAACAGCATCCGCCATGGCTCCCGCGCCGGTCTCGCCAACGTCGCCGGCACGCAGGCCGGGCTTGCCGTGATGATCGCCATCGTCGGCATCGGCGTCAACACGCTGATCTCGGGCATGGGCCACTGGTTCGAGTGGGTCAGGCTGATCGGCGCTGCCTATCTGATCTGGATGGGCGTGCAGATGTTCCGTTCCAAAGGCACGCTGAACGCCGATGGAACGGCCAGGAAACCGCGTGGCGGCTTCTTCCTGCAGGGTCTGCTGGTAGCGCTCAGCAATCCGAAGACGTTGATCTTCTTCGGTGCCTTCTTTCCACAGTTCATTTCGCCGCAAGGCAACTACTCGCTGCAGATCGCCGTCATGGGCCTCACCGCCATGATCTTCGCCGCGATGTCGGATTCGACCTACGCGCTGGCCGCCGGCCGCGCCGGGCGCCTGCTGTCGACCAGCCGAATCAAGCTTTTGTCGAGGATCAGCGGCAGCTTCATGGTCGGCGGCGGCCTGTGGCTGGCGTTTTCGAGGGCGAAGTAAGCGCCCTTCCCTCGCCCCGTTTACGGGGGTCCGAAGGACGGGCGAGACAGGCGGCTCGCCCCGGCATGGGTGGTCGCGAAGCGATCGGGTGAGGGGCAGCTCCAAGGCTGCAAATAGCAAGTCAACGCTTGTGCCGCCCCTCATGCCCCTGCCGGGACCTTCTCCCCGCAAACGGGGTGAAGGGAGCTCTCACAGCCGCCCCAGCCTCTCCACCAGCAAGGCGAAAAAGCCGTCATGGTCGATCTCGCGCATCACCATGGCGTTCTTCGGCCGCTTGGTGACGCCCCACCAGTCGATCACGGTCATGCCCATGGTCAGTTCCGAATTGGTTTCCACGCTGACATTGCAGTTGCGGCCCTTGAACAGGTCCGGCTTCAACAGATAGGCGATGACGCAGGGGTCGTGCAGCGGCCCGCCGTCGGTGCCGTACTTCTCCTCGTCGAAGCGCTCGAAGAACTCCAGCATCTCTGCGGTCGCGGTGCCGACCGTGGTGCCGAGCGCGCGGAAGGCCAGCGTGCGCTTGGCGGTGGTCAGCGCCTTGTGGGTGACGTCGAGCGGCATCATCACGATCGGAATGCCGGACTTGAGCACAACGTCGGCGGCATGCGGATCGACATAGATGTTGAACTCGGCCGACGGCGTGACATTGCCGCCTTCGAAGAAGCCGCCGCCCATCAGCACGATTTCCTTGATGCGCGGTGCGATGCGCGGTTCGCGGATCAGCGCCAGCGCAATGTTGGTGAGTGGCCCGAGCGCGCAAAGCGTGATTGTGCCGCTCTCTTCCCCCATCAGTGTCTCGACGATGAAATCGACCGCGTACTGGTCCTGCAGCTTCATCGTCGGTTCGGCCAATTGCGGTCCGTTGAGGCCGGTCTTGCCATGCACTTCCTCGGCGGTGACCAGTTCGCGCATCAGGGGCCGGATAGCGCCGGCATAGACCTTGATGTCCGGGCGGCCGGCCAGCTCGCAGATCTTGCGGGCATTCTTTTCGGTAAGCTTCAGCGGCACGTTGCCGGCAACCGCTGTGATGCCGACGATCTCCAGTTCGGCGCTGCCGAGCGCCAGCAAAATGGCGACGGCATCATCCTGGCCGGGATCCGTGTCGATGATGATCTTGCGTGATTGGGGCATTTCAATTCCTTGTTTGGCGAGGCCGTGGACCTGAATGAATCCGATCGAAACATCCAAATGACGCCGAAGCGGCCGAGAGCTGCCATGTCGAACCGCTCGACCGGGGAAGACAGTCCCGGCTCGCGCGCTTCTCCTTGCATCTGCTCGCCGTTTCAAGCGCCATGTCGATCATTCCTGTGAGTCCACGACCTGGTCTTTTTGGGCGGGTCTTTTGACGGCTTGAACTTGGTCGCGGGGCGGACCATATCAAGACCATCGGGAAAAATGCCATCTGGGTTTTTCCACTTTATGTCGCTCTTGAGAGGACAGTGTAACATGAGCCGAATGACGCCCTTTTCCAGCCCGCTTCTCCTTGGTTTCGACGCCATGGAAAAGACTCTGGAGCGCTTGGCGAAGTCCGGTGACAGCTACCCTCCCTACAACATCGAACGCCTCAGCGGCGCCGACGGCAAGACCGAAAGGTTGCGCATCACATTGGCGGTTGCCGGTTTCGCCGAAAGCGATCTCGATGTCACCACGGAGGAAAACCAGCTGGTCGTGCGCGGCCGTCAGACCGACGACACCGAGCGCGAATTTCTTCATCGCGGGATCGCCGCGCGCCAGTTCCAGCGCTGTTTCGTGCTGGCCGACGGCATGCGGGTGATCGCGGCGGAGCTGAAGAATGGCCTTTTGTCGATCGACCTCGATCGGCCGGAGTCCGAACGGCTGGTACGGAAAATAAACATATCGGTGAAAGACTGATCTTTACCGATGGCTCTCATGCGGGATGGCCTTGAGCGGCGTCCTCGCGCCAAGGAGGCTTTGAAATGACCAGAACTGAAAATATCACCATGACCAATGGCGAATTCGCCCATCTCGGCGAGGGCTCGGTCGCTTATCTCAGAAAGGTCTCGAGCGACGAATTGCTCGGCCGTTTCCCGAATCTCGGCGAAATTGCTCCCGGCATGGAACTGTGGGCGCTGTTTGCCGCCAATGGCCAGCCGATCCTGCTTTCCGACGCGCGTGACCGCGCTCTGGCCGGCGCCATGGAAAACGACCTGACCACGGTCGCCATTCACTGACAGCAATTTCCGGCTGAAACGGAAAGGGCCGCCCATGGCGGCCCTTGTGGCGGTATCACTCTCAAAATTCAGGCCGCGTGCGAGGCCTGGGTGTCCGACAACAGCGCGTGGATCGCCGCGGCGTCGCGCGTGCCCCTGATCTTGGCCACCGTGTCGGCGTCGCGCAACACCCGTGCGATGCGCGACAGTGCCTTGAGATGATCGGCGCCCGCCCCTTCCGGTGCCAGCAGCAGAAACACCAGATCGACCGGCTGATCGTCCAGCGATTCGAAATCGACAGGCGTCTCTAGCCGGGCGAAAACACCGGCGATGCGCTTCACGCCGGCCAGCTTGCCGTGCGGAATGGCGATGCCATTACCGACGCCGGTCGAGCCCAGCCGCTCACGCTGCAGGATGGTGTCGAACACTTCCCGCTCCGGAATGCCCGAAATCGCAGCTGCCCGTTCGGACAGCAGTTGCAGCAGCTGCTTCTTGGAGTTCGCCTTCAACGCCGGCAATATCGCCGGAACGTTGATAAGATCGCTCAGATCCATGCTTGAAAAATCCCTTGTTCGCCTGCCGTCACCAGTCCTCACCCCTCGTGCGGCCGGCTTTTATCCCCGTGCGACCCTTGTCGTCACGCCCGTGCGACCCTTGTCGTCACGCTTGGGCGACCTTGGTCGTGGACGGGTCGATCCAGCCGATGTTTCCATCGGGCCGGCGATAGACGATGTTGAGATGGTCGTTTCTGGCGTTGCGGAAGACGAAGACCGGGCTGTCCTTGGTGTCGAGCTCGATGACCGCCGACGCCACCGACATGGTTTTCAGCGTCATGGTTGATTCGGCGACGATGGCCGGTGCGAAATTCTCCGGAATGTCCTCGTCGTCATCGGCAAGCGGCGCCATCACCGTATAGGCAATGTCGGTCGGTTCGCCATTGGCGGCGCCCAAATTGTGCGATTTCAGCCGGCGTTTGTAACGCCTCAGGCGGGTCTCCAGACGATCCGCCGCCGCCTCGAAGGCAAGCGTCGGATCCTGGGCATCGCCGGTGGCCTGCAGCGAAGTGCCGGAATCCAGCCGGATCATGCAATCCGCCGAGTAGCGCGAGCCCGATTTGATGACCGTGACGTGTCCGGCAAAGCCGCGATCGAAATATTTGCCAATCGCTTCGCCGACACGATCGTTGATGCGTGTACGAAACGCATCGCCGATATCCATGTGTTTTCCCGATATGCGCAGATTCATCTGAAAACTGACCTTCCTTGCTCAGGCTTCAAACTGGCCCGAGTTTATACTCGTGATCCGTGCGCACAAGCTTTGCGGCGTCACTCGCGCCGATTTTAAATCCGAACTTTCCGGTTGATCACAAGCCGCCCTTTGACCGTCCCGAGGCCAACGTCGTGACGGACCATCCGCATGCAGGCATCTAGCCCTTCTCATGCGGGCGGGCTTCTAGCCACTTCACCGCAGCTTGTCAATGAAGTGCGGCCCTTTGGAAATCGGACCGCCTCAGCGCCTGGCGCTGGCCAGCGCCCGTTTCTCGCGCCGGCGCTGCACCGAGGAGGGAATATTCATGCCTTCCCGGTACTTGGCGACCGTACGCCTGGCAATATCGACGCCACTCTCGCGCAACATGTCGACGATCGCATCGTCGGAAAGCACGTCGACCGGTTTTTCCTCATCGATCAATTGTTTGATGCGATCGCGCACGGCTTCCGAGGAATGCGCATCGCCGCCGCCCGACGCAGCGATTGAGGCGGT
Organism: Mesorhizobium sp. Root695; assembly: GCF_001428185.1. NCBI lineage: Bacteria > Pseudomonadati > Pseudomonadota > Alphaproteobacteria > Hyphomicrobiales > Phyllobacteriaceae > Mesorhizobium > Mesorhizobium sp. Root695. The sequence continues at coordinate 126,237 of NZ_LMHO01000023.1, forward strand.
GAAGAAGTAACGAAGCTCGAACACGCCGCGCGGTGTCAACATGTATTTGTTCGCGGTGACCCGGCTGACCGTCGATTCGTGCATGCCGATGGCATCGGCCACCGTGCGCAGGTTGAGCGGCTTCAGCTGGCGCACGCCATGGACGAGGAAGGCATCCTGCTGGCGAACGATTTCCGAGGCGACCTTGAGGATGGTCTTCGCCCGCTGGTCGAGGCTTCGCGTCAGCCAGTTGGCGTTCTGCAGGCATTCGGCCAGAAAATCCTTTTCCGCCTGATTCTTCGCCTGCGGCGAGACCTGGGCGAAATAGATATGGTCGACCAAAACGCGCGGCAGCGTTTCGGCGTTGAGTTCGACCGTCCAGCTGCCGTCATTGGCCGCACCCACCTCGACATCGGCGACGATCGCGTCGCTGGCGCCGCCCGAAAACGCCATGCCCGGCCGGGGATCGAGTGCCCGGATCTCGGCCAGCATGTCGAGCAGGTCCTCCTCGTCGACACCGCAGATCCGTTTCAATGCGTGGAAATCACGCCGCCCCAGCAGTTCGAGATTGGCGATCAGCGCTTTCATTGCCGGATCGAGCCGGTCCCGCACGGCAAGCTGCAGCGACAGGCATTCGGCAAGGTCGCGGGCGAACAGGCCGGCCGGCTCGAAAGTCTGGCACGTCGCCAGCACCTTACCCACCGCGGCGGCGTCGGTACCGAGACGAGCGGCGATCTCGGCCATGTCGGCGCGCAAATAGCCGCTCTCGTCGAGGCAGTCGGCGAGGTCGGCGGCGATCAGCCGCGCGGCCGGGTCAGCGAAGGCAAGCGCGACCTGTTCGCCGACATGGTCGCGCAGCGTGATCGCCGCGGCCGCCATGTCGCCGGCGTCAAAACCCTCGGATGAGGAACTCGCGCCGTTTCCGGAAGCCGATTTCCATTGCGCCGTCAGATCTGGACCGAGCCGCTCGCTGGTGCCCGGATCGTCGGGAAACAGGTTTTCCAGCGACGTGTCGAGCTTGTCCGAGATCGCCTCGGCGCTCCACTGCGTCTCGTTTTCGAACCAGTCGCCGTCAGTGGTGGCTTGCGGCTCCGCCTCGATCTTCTGGGCCTGGTCGCCGGTGGCATCGTCCTGCGGTTCGGCGCGCTCCAGCAGCGGGTTGCGCTCGATTTCCTCATCGATGAAATGTTCGAGTTCGACATGGGTGAACTGCAGCAGCCGAATCGACTGCATCAGCTGCGGCGTCATCACCAGCGACTGCGATTGTCGTAGCTGTAGTTTGGCCGCCAACGCCATGGTTCGGTTTCAAACGCCTCGTCTACGCATCCGGCCTTCCGGACAATAATTTTTGCAGCCGGCCATAGAAACTGGCCCGGCTTTTGCTTGTCAAGGCAATTGCTAGCAAAACGCGCTTACCGGAGCGTTATCTCGAAGCAAAATCGAGGAAAATGAGCCTGGCGAACCGCAAAAATCGTGTCAGGAAACAAATTTCACGCTCAAGGCAATTCCAGGAAAAGTCTGTTGCGGTTTTCCGTTCGGAATTGCGGGGAAAAAGACTCAGAGCGTAAAACCCTCGCCGAGGTAAAGCCGCCGCACATCCGGGTTTGCAACCACTTCGTCGGCCCTTCCATGGGTCAGCACCTGGCCGGCATGGATAATGTAGGCGCGGTCGATCAGCCCGAGCGTTTCGCGCACATTGTGATCGGTGATGAGGACCCCGATGCCGCGCGCCGTCAGGTGGCGCACCAATTGCTGGATGTCGGCGACGGCGATCGGATCGATGCCGGCAAAAGGCTCGTCGAGCAGCATGTAGGCCGGACGCGTCGCCAGCGCGCGTGCGATTTCCAGGCGTCGCCGCTCGCCGCCCGAGAGCGACATGGATGGCGCCTTGCGCAGATGGCTGATGTGGAATTCCTCGAGCAGCTCGTCGAGATTGCGCTCGCGCACCTTGCGGTCCTTTTCGACCACCTCCAGCACGGCACGGATATTCTGCTCGACATTGAGGCCGCGAAAAATCGACGCTTCCTGCGGCAGATAGCCGATGCCGAGGCGGGCGCGACGGTACATCGGCATCGACGTGACATCGAAGCCGTCGATCTCGATCGTGCCTTCATCCACCGGCACGAGGCCGGTAACCATGTAGAAACAGGTTGTCTTGCCAGCGCCATTGGGGCCAAGCAATCCTACGGCCTCGCCAGCACGCACGCCGATGGTGACGCCGCTGACAACCTTGCGGCCCTTGTAGCTCTTGGTCAAACCCTTGGCGATCAGGGTTCCCTTGAACTTTCCCGCATCGACGGTCACCGTGGCGGGCGCCGAAATCTTGCCGGCGGCCCGTCCCGGAAGACGCGCCGTCAGCGACGACAGGCTGGCCATCAGGGGTTCGTCGCTCCCGATTTCGGCGGCGGCGTGATCGACATCTGGACACGTTGCCCAGCACATGGATCAACCTGGGCCAGCCCGCTTTTCATCTGCACGGTGAGCTTGCAGCCGACCAGGACGTTGTCGTTCTGCGACAGAACGACCTTTTTGCCCGAAAGCACCAGCACCTGGCTCTTCATATCGAAGCTGCCTTGATCGCCGGTCGCGACCTGCGCATCCGACTTGATGTAAACCTTGTCGGAGATCTCCAGGTGGTCGATGTTGGCCGAGCCGGTCATCGCCGCTGCGCCAGCCGCTTCCGCACCCTTGGCGCCGGCGTTGGGATCCTTGACGTAATAGACCATCATCTTGCCGGCCTTCATCAATGTCGGCCCTTGGACCACGCTGACATTGCCCGTGAAGATGGCGACACTGTCAGCCTGGCGGACCTCCAGCTTGTCACTTTCGATCTGGATCGGCTTGTCGCCGGACAATTTGAGGCCTGATTGGCTGGTTGTCTGTGCCCATGACGGCACAAGTCCGAGCAGCAGCAACGCTGAAGTTGCAGCCGCGAGCCGCGTCGAACTACTGAGCCGCATTGGTTTCTCCGCTGTTTCCCTCTGCCGTCTTCAAGGCGGCGGAATCGATGTTGACGCGCACTTTGTTCTCGAAAACCAGAATCTTGCCATTTTCCTGGACCGACATCGAATCCGCCGTGATCCGCGACCCGCCACGGCTGACATCGACGGGATCTCCCGTCTTCATAGTGCCTTTGCCCATGTCGAGGAAGACCGATTTGAACTTGGCCTGCATGCCGTCGGTTGTGGTGATCGTCACGTCGCTGGTCAGGTTCATCGTATTGCCGTCGCGATCATAGGTGCCGTGCGAGGCCTTGACCGCCGCCACATTGTCGGGCGCGATCGGCACCTTGGCGTCGATGCCTTCCAGTTCGATGATACCTTGCGTGCTGACATCCTGAATGGCGCGCAGCGCCGTCATCGAATAGGGCTGCTTCTGCTTGGTGAAACCGTTGAGCTTGGGATTGGCCATCACCAGCTTGCCGTTGGAAAAGGCGGTGCCTTCCGCCTGTATTTTCACGGAGACGGGGGCGGCCAGGTAGGAGTAGACTGGGAAAGCGATGGCGATCAGGGCCGCAGCCAGCGGCACGGCAAACTTGAGAATGCGCACACGGCGCGAATGACGTTGCGCGCGGTCGAACGCGTCGCCACGCGTCCGGTCGTCCGCCTGGGGGACCAACTCCATCTCGGCGTCGGTCTGTTCAATCGGTCGCGCTAACATTCACTGCTTTCTTCTAAACCCCAGCCACCCACCGGGAGCACCGCCTATAGGTGGGACGCAGGCGCCTTCAAGCAAGCACAAGCCCACGAAAACTGCAAAAATGTGACAGCCGCACTTGTACAGATGAAAACCCGATCCACACAACTGCCCGTTCTTCATAGCAGAAACAGACACGCGGGGTAAAATTTCTCAGCTGTCTGCCTCGCCCGACCTCGCGTTGATTGCGCAAGAACGCGAGGGTAAGAAGTCGGATGCCCGCCTGGCAAGCCTGGTCAATCGTGTATGCAGCGTTGCCGATCACGTCGGCGGGCGCTTTTTCCCTTAGATCCGGTCGGCGTCATGCGACCTTCCGCTGTATGAGACCAACCAGAACGGTGCGCATTCCCGAATACGATAGGCTGCCAATTTTCACTTCCCAATCAGTGTTGCGTTTCCGAGGGTGCTTCGCGTTACGCAACGCTTCGCGGAACGTATTTGGGTCGACACCGACAGTTCGAGCCATATCTTCGGCGGTTGTGTGTTTGGCGATCATGACGTCTCCTATGCCTTTTGCCGGTATATAGGGCGTTTGCACAACTCGGCCAAAGGATTAGGCGTTTCCGCAAATTTCAAAATGAGACACTGCCGGGAAAGAGAACTGCTTCCCGATGGAAGGATCATGGTCTAAAAGCGTCTCCTCTCGCCGACTGAAAGGCTGACCATGGCATTGAGAGCCGACGACCTGATCGACCGCCGCCGCTTGCGGCGCAAGCTGACATTCTGGCGCGTCGTCGCCATAGGCATCGTGGCACTTGGGGTGATCGCGCTTTCAGCCTGGTTCTATGGCGACGATTTCGGCGGCTCGGCGGTCGACCATATCGCCAAGGTCAAGATCGAAGGCACGATCACCGAAGACGAGGAACTGATCAAGCGGCTGGAAACTATCCGCCTGTCGTCGAAGGTGAAAGCCGTGATCCTGTCGATCGATTCGCCTGGCGGCACCACGGTCGGCGGTGAATCGATCTACGAAGAGGTGCGCAAGCTGGCTGCCGACAAGCCGGTGGCGGCGGAAGTCGGCACCCTCGCCGCATCAGCGGGCTATATGATCGCCAGTGCCGCCGATCACATCGTTGCCCGCAAGACTTCGATCGTCGGCTCGATCGGCGTGCTGATCCAGTATCCCGACGTCAGCGGCCTGATGGACAAGCTCGGCGTCAAGCTGGAGGAAGTGAAATCCTCGCCGCTGAAGGCCGCCCCCTCTCCCTTCAAGCCGACCAATGACGACGAGCGCGCAATGGTCCGCAAGCTCATCCTCGACAGCTACGACTGGTTCGTGGGCATCGTTGCCGAGCGCCGCAAGATGACCCGTGAGCAAGCGCTGGCGCTTGCCGACGGCTCGATCTTCACCGGGCGCCAGGGCGTCGCCAACGGACTGATCGACGCCGTCGGGGGCGAGACTGAAGCGATCGACTGGCTGGCGACCAAGGGCGTCGATGCCAAACTCAAGGTCGTCGAATGGAAGGACACCGAACGGGGCGGCGGCTTCCTGTTCTCCAAAGCAATGGCGCAAACAATCGGCAGTGCGCTCGGTCTGCCGGCCTACAGCGGCGACATCATCCATGAACTCGGTGCCGACCGCTTGTTTCTTGACGGTCTCGTTTCCGTCTGGCACCCTTGAGATGCCGTTTGGGGCAAGTGAAAAAAGCAAATAAAATCATCCTCATACTTTTGACCGCACTGCTTTCACGGGGACACGTCTCATGATCAAGTCCGAACTTGTGCAGATTATTGCCACGCGCAATCCGCATCTTTTCCTGCGCGACGTCGAAAACATCGTCGGCGCGATCTTCGATGAAATCACCGACGCCCTTGCCGAAGGCAACCGGGTCGAGTTGCGTGGCTTCGGCGCGTTTTCGGTGAAAAACCGTCCCGCCCGCACTGGCCGCAATCCGCGCACCGGCGAATCCGTCGAGGTCGAGGAGAAGTGGGTGCCGTTCTTCAAGACCGGCAAGGAATTGCGTGAAAGGCTGAACGGCGGCAAGTAGGCGTGGCGTCAGCGCCAGACGGCCTTTCGGACAGGCCAGCTTCCGACAGAAAACATCATGTTCAATCGCTTCATTCTCATCGTGATCTTCGTGCCGCTGGCGATCATCCTGATCGCACTGGCCGTTGCCAACCGCGAACTGGTCGCCTTCACGCTGGATCCGTTCAACCCCGGCAATCCGAAGCTGACGCTGACTTTGCCGCTGTTCATCTTCCTGTTCCTCGCGCTCGCCGTCGGCATGATCGTCGGCAGCCTGGCAACCTGGGTCAAGCAAGGTCGCTACCGCAAACTGGCGCGCCAGCGCGGCGTCGAGGCCGAGAACCTGCGCCAGGCGGTCAGCCGTACGCCGGCGGCACCGCAAAGCCCAATCCAGGGGTCGGCCCAAGGGTCCGCCCAAGGATCGGCATTGCCGAAGCCGACCACTTGAACCGCCGGTCGGTGGTTTTGTCCCCACGGAGTCTTTCATGCTGACCATTTCGGCCGCAGAGGTCGACCATGCGCTGACCTTTCCGGGATTGGTCGAGACGCTGCGCACCGCGTTTCGCGACGGAGCGGTGCAGCCGGTCAGGCACCATCATACGATCGAGCGGCCCGACGGTGCGGCCTCCACCCTGCTTTTGATGCCGGCCTGGACCGATCTCAACGCGGCAGGCACGTCGGCCGGTGGTCACGTCGGCGTCAAGATCGTCACTGTCTCGCCCGACAACAACGCCATCGGCAAGCCTGCGGTGATGGGGCTCTATCTCCTGCTCAATGGCGCCACCGGCGAACCCGAGGCCTTGATTGACGGCCAGCGCCTGACACAGTGGCGCACGGCCTGTGCTTCGGCGCTCGCGGCCTCCTATCTCGCTCGCGACGATGCCTCGCGGCTGCTTGTGGTCGGCGCCGGCGCCCTGTCGCCTTTCCTCGCCAAGGCGCATTCTGCCGTGCGGCCGATCAAGACCATCCGCATCTGGAACCGCACCCCGGCCAATGCCGAGAAGGTCGCGGCCGATCTGCGCGCCGAGGGCTTCGCGGCCAGCGCGGCAATTGATCTCGATGCCGAACTTGGGCAGGCCGATATCGTCTCCTCGGTGACCATCACGACGACGCCGCTGATCAAGGGCGCATTGTTGCGGCCGGGAACCCATGTCGACCTGGTCGGCGGCTTTACGCCTACGATGCGCGAAAGCGATGACGATGCGATCAGGCTCGCCCGCGTCTATGTCGACACCCGCGCCGGCGCCACCAAGGAAGCCGGCGACATCGTCCAGCCGCTGGCTTCCGGCGTGCTGAAGCCGGAAGCCATCGTCGCCGATCTGCACGAATTGGCGCGTGGCCAGAAGAAGGGCCGCGAGAGCACCGGTGAGATCACGCTGTTCAAATCGGTCGGCGCGGCGCTCGAGGATCTTGCCGCGGGCATTGCCGTCTACAAGGCGCTCACGGCGTAGAGCAATTCCAGGAAAAGTGTGAACGGTTTTCCGTCCGGAATTGCGTCAAAACAAAGAGTTAGAGCGGTTCGTCGTTTCCGTGAAACGGTGAACTGCTCTCGTTTACTGTTGCGCGCATTTTGGCGCCCATCGCCTCGGCGATCACACGAAAATCGTGGTCCCCGATTTCGAAAAGGCCAAAGCGAAGCTGATAGCCCCAGTTCGACTTGCCGGCGGTGAAGTGCAGCCTGTCGGCTTGATCGGCGTTTCCTCAGCCTTCGCCCACTCGACATCGCGACGGAACGGCGTGAAGCCACTGCCCATATCACCCTGATAGGGTTCGCCTTCGCGCACCGTGCCGATCGCCGTGAAGGCCTGCAGGCCGTCTTTTTCGCCCAAAATGGTGGTCGGCGAATAGTAGATGATGCCATCGCCGGGCTTGACGCGACGCAGCGGTGCCGTCTTGCCGTGGTTGACCTGCATGAAGCCGGTGGCACGGCCGCGCCGGACATGCTCGGCGGAAGCCACTGCGATCCAGTACGCGCTCATTTTTGTTCCCCATTGGCCTGTTCCCCATCGGACAGCCAGTAGACGCGCAGGCGATGATTGTCGGGATCGAGCGCAACGAAGGTGCGGCCGAAATCCATGTCGGTCGGCGTCTGCAGGATTGTCAGCCCGCGCCCGGACCACTCGGCATGGGTGGCATCGACCGCATCGGGCGTATCAAGCGCAAAGACGATTTCGCCGCCGCCTGCCACGGCAGCCGCCGGCTCGACCGTATGGCGCGACCAGAGGCCGAGCTTGAAGCCCTTGTCGAGAACGAACAGCACGAAGGTCGGCGAACTTTCGACCGGCTCACGGCCGAGCAGCGCACTGTAGAAGGCACCGCTCTGCTGCGGCTGGTCGACATAGAGGATGACGAAATTCGGGGCGGTCATGTCTGCTCTCCAAGGTTCGGTGTTTCGACTTGGCGAACAATAGGATAGGCTGCTGTCAGATTATGGCAGTAGCCGTCACGGACCGCGCGGTTTGTCGAGCGTCGCCCGCCATTCCTTGAGCAGCGCCTGGCGACGGCGCGGATAGCGCGTGTCTGTTGCTTGGAGCCCGGCGATGCGATCGGCGCGAAAATGCCGGAAATCCTGCCGCATCTCGCACCACGCCACCGCCACCCGCACCTTGTCGAAGAAGGCCAGCGCGAACGGCCAGACGGCACGTTCGGACGCAGCGCCGCCGGCATCACGGTATAAAAAGCCGAGCTTGCGCTCATTGCGGATGGCCTGCCGCACCAGACCGAGGTCGATGCCCTCGATGGCCGCCGCGGGAGGGCCGACCAGCAGTGTGCTCGCATCGAGATCCTCGCGCAGATCGTCCGGCAGCACGGCGGCGATCTTGGCCAACGCGTTGGTGGCGGCGGCCGAGAGACGCTGGTCCGGCTGCTTGGCGACCCAGGCGAGCCGAGCACGATGGCTTCGATCTCCTCGTCGCTGAACATCAGCGGCGGCAGCATGAAGCCGGGCTTGAGCACATAACCGAGCCCCGCCTCACCCTCGATCGGCGCACCCTGGCCCTGCAGCGTTGCGATGTCTCGGTAGAGCGTGCGGATCGAAATCCCAAGCTCATCGGCCAGGGCCTGCCCGCTCACCGGCCGGCGATGCCGACGCAAGGACTGGATCAGGTCGAGCAGGCGTTCGGAGCGGGACATCCGGCAGATTTGCCTGTTTCTTTGACATTGGTCCATCGCCGGCCGACATAAACCGGAAAGGCCGACGTGTCGGACTTGGTTGCGAAGCCGGTTGCCCTATGTCAAAAGCGGCCACGCCGCTCGGAGTTGCCCCCGCTTGAAGTCTTTTCGCGACAAACGCCGCGACAACCGTCCGCATCCATCCGCAAAGGGTGCGGCGGACGCGTCACGCCTGCGCACCGGGCCCGTTCCCGCCAGACCTGACGCGCAACCGCACGAGCGGCATGAGGCGAAACCCGACACCCGTTCCGAGCCGAAATCGGCGCCGCGCATCCTGGCCCGCCGCGAAGGCGCCCTGCCCAGCGAGCAGCTTCCCGTGATCCTGGAAGTGTTGCCCAATGCCGATTATGCGCTGCTCGACAGCGGCGCCGGTCAGAAGCTCGAACAATACGGCCCTTATAGGATCGTGCGGCCCGAGGGCCAGGCGATCTGGCAAAAGGCCTTGCCGGCAAAAGAATGGGAGCGCGCCGACGCCATCTTCACCGGCGACACCGACGAGGAAGGCATCGGCCGCTGGCGTTTCCCCAAGACGCCGCTCGGCGAGACCTGGCCGATGAAGCATGATGGCATCGACTATCTCGGCCGTTTCACCTCGTTTCGTCATGTCGGCGTCTTTCCCGAGCAGGCCTCGCACTGGGACCACATGGCCGGGCTGATCGCGACGGCGAAGCGGCCGGTCAAGGTGCTGAATCTGTTCGGCTATACCGGTCTTGCATCGTTGGTGGCGGCCCGCGCCGGCGCCGAGGTCACCCATGTCGATGCCTCGAAGAAAGCGATCGGCTGGGCCCGCGAAAACCAGGAGATGGCTGGCCTCGGCAGCAAGCCGATCCGCTGGATCGTCGACGACGCGGTGAAATTCGCCGAGCGCGAGGAGCGCCGCGGCAGCCGCTATGACATCATCCTGTTCGACCCGCCGGCCTATGGCCGCGGCCCCAAGGGCGAGGTCTGGCAATTGTTCGAGGACCTGCCTGATTTGACCGACCTTTGCCGCGCGATCCTGACGCCGAAGCCGCTCGCCGTGGTGCTGACCGCCTATTCAATCCGCGCCTCCTTCTTCGCCATCCATGCCTTGATGCGCGACACCTTTGCCGGCATGGGCGGCAAAATCGAATCGGGTGAACTGATCATCCGCGAAAAGTCCGCCGGCCGGGCGCTTTCGACCTCATTGTTTTCGCGTTGGGTGGCCTGAATGAACGAGCGGCACCCAAGCGCACCCGGGCAGGTGAAGGAAGTCACCAGCCTCGCCAATCCGCTGGTCAAGGACATCAAGGCACTCGCGCAGAAGAAATTCCGCGACCAGCAGAACGCCTTCATGGCCGAGGGACTGAAGCTGGTCATCGATGCGCTCGATCTCGGCTGGCAGATCAGGACATTGGTTTTCGCCAAGGCCGGGCGCGGCAACGCGGCGGTGGAGAAGGTCGCGGCACGCACGGTTGCCGCCGGCGGCATGGTTCTCGAAGTGTCGGAAAAGGTGCTCGTAGCCATCACCCGTCGCGACAATCCGCAAATGGTGGTCGGCGTCTTTTCGCAAAAATTCCTGGCCTTGAAGGATGTCCGCGCTGACAATGGCGACGTCTGGGTGGCGCTCGACCGGGTGCGCGATCCCGGCAATCTCGGCACCGTCATCCGCACCGTCGATGCCGTCGGCGCCAAGGGCGTCATCCTGGTCGGCGACACCACTGATCCTTTCTCCGTGGAGACGGTGCGCGCCACCATGGGTTCGATCTTTGCCGTGCCGGTGGCCAAGGCGACAACCGAGGCTTTCCTTGCCTGGCGAGGCGGGTTTTCAGGCCTCGTCGCCGGAACCCACCTGAAAGGTGCCGTCGACTACCGCTCGGTCGATTTTTCCCGCGGGCCGGTGCTGCTGATGATGGGCAACGAGCAGCAGGGACTGCCAGAAAGCCTGGCTGCGAGTTGCGACAGGCTGCTCAGGATTCCGCAAGCGGGCCGTGCCGATTCCCTCAATCTGGCCGTTGCCACCGGCATCATGCTGTTCGAGATCCGGCGGGGCGCGCTGAAGCTCGAACCAATCGTGGATCAGCAATGAAGGTTGCCTGCCCGTGAGATCATGGTCTCCCTACGCGCTGCTCGTCGTCGCTGCCATAGCGCTTGACCAGTGGATAAAACACCTGGTCGAGACCGGTCTGCCTTTTCAGGAAAAGCTCGATCTGGTGCCCTTCCTGGCGCTGTTTCGCACCTACAACACCGGCATCGCCTTCTCGATGTTCTCGTCTTTCGGCGACACCGGGCTGATCGTCATTTCGCTTGCGGTCGTTGCGTTCGTGCTGTTCCTGGCGACGCGAATCGCGCCGTCCCAGATCCTTGCCCGCACCGGTTTTGCGCTGATCGTCGGCGGTGCGCTCGGCAATCTGATCGACCGCGCCGTCTACGGCCACGTCATCGACTACATCCTGTTCCACACGGCGGTCTGGTCCTTCGCCGTCTTCAACCTTGCCGACGCCTTCATCTCTGTGGGTGCGGCACTGGTCGTCTTCGATGAACTGTTCGGCTGGCGGCGCGAGACCAGGCCTTCAAACGCCAAGCCTTTCAAAGCCAAGCCTTCCAAAGATTGACCCCGTGCGGCCATCGCCGCACTGTTCATGTCGCCAAACAAGATCGCGGAGAAAGAGATGCCCGAAACCTTCAAAGCCATCCTCGTTTCGCGCGACGCCGAGAAAAAGCAGTCGGTAATCGTGACCGATCTCACCGAAGCCGACTTGATGGAAGGCGATGTCACCGTCGCAGTCGAGGCGACGACGGTGAACTACAAGGATGGCCTGGCGATCACAGGCAAGGCGCCGGTGATCCGCCGCTGGCCGCTGGTGCCGGGCATCGATTTCGCCGGCACCGTCATCTCGTCTTCCAATCCCGACTGGCGCACCGGGGACAAGGTCATTCTGAACGGCTGGGGCGTCGGCGAAACCCATTTCGGCGCCTATGCCGGCCGCGCGCGTGTCAAGGGCGACTGGCTGGTGCCGCTCCCGCAAGGCGTCAGCCCGCATGACGCGATGGCCGTCGGCACCGCAGGCTATACCGCCATGCTCTGCGTCATGGCGCTGGAGCGGCACGGTATCCTGCCCGATCGCGGCCCGGTGGTGGTAACAGGGGCGGCCGGCGGCGTCGGCTCGGTCGCGGTCTCGATCCTGTCCAGCCTCGGCTACCATGTCATCGCGTCCACCGGCCGCAATGCCGAAAGCCCCTATTTGATCAACCTTGGCGCCGCCGAAGTGATATCGCGCGAAGAGCTTGCCCAGCCGGCCAAGCCGCTGGCCAAGGAGCGCTGGGCCGGCGGCGTCGACGCCGTCGGCAGCCACACGCTGGCCAATGTGCTGTCGATGACCTCCTATGGCGGCGCGGTCGCCGCCTGCGGCCTGGCCGGCGGCATGGACCTGCCGACCAGCGTCGCTCCTTTCATCCTGCGTGGCGTCTCATTGCTCGGCATCGATTCGGTGATGGCGCCGAAGGCAGTCCGCCTCGAGGCATGGCGCCGCATCGGCACCGATCTCGATCTGCAGAAGCTCGCCAGCCTGTCCAGGACCATCGGTTTCGACGGCATCATCGATGCCGCGCGCGACATCGTCGACGGCAAGATTCGCGGGCGCGTCGTCGTGGACATGTGAACCGCTCGACTGCCGGAGAAGGCGGACGGAAATCGCCATGTCTGGTGGCAAATCCGCCGCCGCCTCGGCAAAAAGCGCTCATCCGCTAAAATTCGAACGATCCGCCGCAATTTTCCATAATCTCTGTCTGGCAAGGATTTCGCATGATCGCGGAATCCGGCAGCCAAGAGGCGGACACTGGCGACGACGTCGATGCGGCGCCCCCGCCGACGTCGACGCGGCGCTTTGTCGCCGCGCCGTCGCTGGTGCCCGAACCGGAATTCTCCAGGCGCGAAAACCTGCCCTTTCTGACATTCGTCGCCATCGTGGTGGTGGCCGGCCTGGCGCATCTGACCGGGGCACCGATCTTCATCAGCGTCGCATTGCTGGCAACCGGCCTTGCCGGTCTTGCCATGCATCTGCGCACCAGGCGGAGCGAACACCGCACCGCCGCCCTTCTTGACGAAACCACTGCCCGCAGCCGCGCCGAGATCGAGACGCTGGCCGACCGCATGTGGGAAATGCAGGAGAGCGATGAGCGCTTTCGCGGCCTGATCGACGCGCTTGGTGATCTCGTCATCCATCGCGACCGCGATGGCTACATCGTCTATGCCAACAAGGTCTTCGCCGATCTCGTCGAAATCGATCAACGCGACCTTGCCGGCAAGACCCTGGCGGAACTCGGCATTGAGGTCGGCATCGTTCCCGATGCCGCCTTTTCCGACCATGAGTGCCTGAGTTCCACCGATGTCGCCATCCGCACGCCGACCGGCCCGCGTTGGTTCTCGTGGATCGAACTGTCGGTGCGTGACAAGGACAGCGATGCGGTTTCGCATCGCGCGATCGCTCGCGACATAACCGCCCGCAAACGCGCCGAATCCTCGCTGATCACCGCACGCGAGCGGGCCGAATATGCCAGCCAGGCCAAATCGCGCTTCCTCGCCACCGTCAGCCATGAAATTCGCACGCCGATGAACGGCATCATGGGCATGGCCAGATTGCTGGCCGACACCAGCCTGTCGCCGGAGCAGCAGACCTATGTCGGCGCCATCTCGACCTCGGCCAGCGCATTGCTTGCCCTGATCGAGGATCTTCTCGACTACTCCAAGATCGAAGCCGGGCGCTTCGACCCGGAGCCGCAGCCGATGTCGGTGCGCGAGATCGCCGACAACATCATCGAGTTGCTGGCCGCGCGCGCTTTCGCCAAGGGCATCGGGCTGGGCTGCCATGTCGAACCCGACGTGCCGCAGTTGATCACCGCCGATCCGGGCAAGGTCAGGCAGGTGTTGCTCAACCTTATCGGCAACGCCATCAAGTTCACCGACAGCGGCGGCGTGTTGGTGAGCATCGCACGCGCGCGCACCGAAACCAGCGACCGCGTATGCTTCACCATCGCCGATACCGGTCCAGGCCTGCATGATCAGGATCTGGATCGCATTTTCGAGGAGTTCGAGCAGGCCGACGGCACGTCGACGCGCACGCATGGCGGTGCCGGCCTCGGCCTTGCCATCTCCAGGCGCCTGGTGGCCGCCATGGGCGGCACGATCTCGGTATCCAGCCGGCTCGGCCAGGGATCCGAGTTCGTCTTCGAAATCCCGGCGATAGCGGCCACCGAAGCGCCGCAGGGCCGCCAGAACGCGCTCTCGGGCAGGCGCGCGGTGATCCTGTCGAAAAACGCCGTCGAGGCGGACGCCATCGCCCGCACCATCCGCGCCAATGGCGGCGCGGTCGACGTCGCCATCACTGCCGCACAGGCCGCGGCCTTCGCCGCAGGCTGCGATGTGATTCTGGTCGATGCGGCCATGGAAGAAAGCGACGGAAGGCTGCTCAAGCGCCTGCGCCAGAGCGGCTTTTCCGACTGCGAGGCCATCACACTGATCGCGCCTACCGACCGCGGCATGCTTGGCGAGTTCCGCGCCAGCGGCTACGCAACGTTCCTGGCCAGGCCAGTGCGTGGCGGAACGCTTCTGCGTGTGCTGTTGAGCAGCCATGCCCCCAGCCTCGCCCAGCCGCAGCCGGAAAGGCGCGGCGCGCCCATGCTGCGCGCCGTCGGCAACCGGCAGCGGGGCCTGTCGGTGCTGATCGCCGAGGACAATGACATCAACGCCATGCTGGCCCGCGCCACGCTGCTGAAGGCCGGGCATCGCGTCAAGGTGGTCGGTAACGGCAAGGCCGCCGTCGAGGCCGTCACCGGCGCCGGGCACAGGGACCGCTTCGATGTGGTCTTGATGGATCTGCATATGCCGGTCATGGACGGGCTGGACGCGATTGCCGCCATCCGCCGCCATGAAGAAGAAACCGCCGTGTCGCCGGTGCCGATCATGGTGCTGTCGGCCGACAGCCAGGAAAAGACCCGCCATGCGGTGCTGGCCCATGGCGCGAGCGGCTTTGTCACCAAGCCGCTCGACCCTGAGGCGCTGGTGAATGCGGTCGAGGGACAGGTCGTCGCGGCCTGAGCTTTCCACCGCCATTCCGCGCCGCGCGATCACTAAAACGTAGCCGGTTGATCGTATTCGCCAGCCGACGAAGTATTGCCCACGACATCGTATCACGGTACTGTCACAATCCTGTTGCACCTACACCGTATCCCCGTGCCAAGAGGGATGGCTCGAAGGAGAATCACTCGTGCATACAGTTATGCCGGAATGTGACACTCGGCCGAACGCCAGCAGCGCCTTGCTTGCCGGACGTAACGTCGATTCCGTCACAAGGGGCGCGGCACTGGGCCGTATAGGCAATCTTGAAGTGCGGCTCGCTCGCAACGAGGCAGAGATCGCGGCCGCGCAGGAAGTGCGCTACCGGGTGTTCTACGACGAACTAGGCGCCAGGAAGGACCTGTTCCAGGCCCATGACCGCCGTGATGCCGACCGGTTCGATCCGCTCTGCGACCATCTGCTGGTTTTGGACACCACGCTTTCCGGTCCCGAACATCGCCGCATCGTCGGCACGTATCGGCTGCTGCGGCAAGAAATCGCGGCCACGGCCGGAGGGTTTTATTCGGAAGGTGAATTTGAGCTGACCAAGCTCATCGCTCGCCACCCCGGCCAGCGTTTTCTCGAACTCGGCCGCTCCTGCGTTTTGCCGGAATACCGCTCGAAGCGCACCATCGAGGCGCTGTGGCAAGGCATCTGGGCTTACATCAACCATTACGAGATCGGTGTGATGACCGGATGCGCGTCCTTCCACGGCACCGTGCCGGCGGCGCATGCCGAGGCACTCACCTACCTCGCCCACCACTGCCGGACCAATTCGGCCTGGGATGTGCGCGCGGTATCCGGGCGCTACTGCTCGATGGATCTGATGCCGATCGAGGCGGTCAATGCCAAGGCGGCGATCGCCGCGATGCCGCCTTTGGTTAAGGGCTATCTGCGCGTCGGTGCGCGCATCGGCGACGGCTGCGTCATCGACCGCGAATTCTCGACGGTCGACGTCTTCGTCGTGATGCCGGTCAAGGAAATCGGCGCCCGCTACGTCAATTATTATGGCGGGGAAGCCCAACGCTTCGCTGCCTGACGCTAGCGAATAGCCAGGCGCTACGCCGCAATCCTGCGGACTGCTATCCCCTATTCGCTACTCCCTATTCCCTCTCTTTACGGAATATCTTCCGGCCGCCGGCCGGGTCGGCTCTTGTAGGACGGAAACGACCAGCCGAATTTGAGCGCGCCGCCGCGCACTAGGAACGCCGCCGCAAAACCGGCGAGGTCCGAGGCGAGCGGCGGCAGCCCGGCAAGATCGCCAAGTGTGTAGAGGCCCGCCCCCGCAAGGGCTGCTGTGACGTAGATTTCGGGCCTGAGCAGCACCGATGGCTCGCCGGCAAGGAGGTCGCGCAGAATTCCGCCGAAAGTGGCGGTAAGCACGCCGGTGACGACGGAGACGACCGGCGAACCGGTAATCGCAAGTCCCTTGGCCGCGCCCATCACCGAAAAGGCGGCGAGCCCGATGGCGTCGAGCCAGAGCAGCCATTTCCAGCGCGATTCGACACGATGCGCGCTGAAGAAGACCAGCACCGCAACCACGGCGCAGATCAGCACATAGCCGGAGTTGGCCACCCAGAAAACCGGCAGGTTGAGGATGACGTCGCGAAGCGTGCCGCCGCCTATCCCGGTGACGCTGGCCAGGAACAGGAAGCCGATAATGTCGAGCTGCTTGCGAGAAGCCGCAAGCGCCCCGGTCGCCGCGAAGACGGCGACACCGGCATAGTCGAGAAGCGCGATGAGGTTCATGAAGCGAACAATGAAAGAGTGAGTAGCGAATAGCGAGTAGCGAATAGCACGAAGCCGCGCAGCAACTCTTGCATATTTCCCTACTCGCTACTCGCTATTGCCTATTCGCTTGTCCGTTCAGGCGTCCTTCTCGGCCTGCTCATTGACAGGCCCCGGCTCGACCGGCGCTTCAGCGGCGGCAAGCTTAGGCCCGCCCTTGGCGACGCCGACCATGGCTGGGCGCAGCACCCGATCGCCGATCGAATAGCCCGGCTGCACGACCTGGACCACGGTATTGGCCGGAACGTCCGGGTTGGGCACTTCAAACATCGCCTGGTGGAAATTGGGGTCGAACTTCTCGCCTTCCGGCGCGAGCTTCTTGACCCCGTGGCGTTCCAGCGCCGACAGCATGGCGCGCTCGGTGAGGTCGACGCCTTCGATCAAGGCCTTGAAGCCGGCGTCACCCGACGCCTTGGCCTCGGTGGGGATAGCGTCCAGCGCGCGGCGCAGATTGTCCGACACCGACAGCATGTCACGCGCGAAATTCGCGACCGCGTAGGTGCGCGCGTCATGCACGTCGCGCGCCGTGCGGCGACGCAGGTTTTCCATCTCGGCCGCCACGCGCAGCGCGCGGTCCTTCAGTTCTTCATTTTCCTTCAGCAGCCGCACAAGGGCTTCATAGTCGCCGTCGATGCTGCCTTCCGTGCGCTCGGCAGTGGCCTCGGTCGCCTCGACTTCATCTGGCGCGCGTTCGTCTTTTGCCTGGTCGCTCATCGCCGTTTCCCGTCAATCTCGAATGATGTGGATTTTGTGCCCGATATCGAGGTTCGGCAGCCAAAAATCAAGGGGTAAGCGATTGTGGAGGCTATCGGCCAAGGCTGGACAACGACAGGCAAGACATTCGATTTTAATTCAAATTTTACCCTAACCGCCGGCTTTGCTTGCCACAAAGGCGTGATGGGGGAACCATTCCCTTACTGGAGGAGTTTCGAAGCCGACACAGGATTTTGAGATAATGACCCGCAACAAGGGTGAAAAGGCACAAGGGCTGGCCGCCGAGGTCAGGCGTCAGTTCGGTGCCGAAGCGGTGACGCGCTTTATGCGCACCTTGCCGGCCTTCCGTACCGAGGCCGACATTCCTGACCGATTCAGAGAATTGCTCGACCGCCTCGACGGAGCGGAAGACGGTGACGTCGGCCGGCGCCGCCACTAACGCGACAGGCAAATCTTTGCAGCAAACCTCTATCGGCAATAGCCTGAAGAGCCGAACCATCTAATGATGGATGCGTTGTGGTTCAAATGGAGGACGTAATGCGCAAGGTTCGATCACCTTATTGCTTTCGTCGCTTGTCGGCCTCGGCGCCGTCACCTTGGTTGCCTTTCCGGCACAAGCACAGGATCTGCAGCTGCAATTGGGCAAACATGGCCTGCTGCTGAAGCTCATGGAAGATTGCGATCCCGCCTATGACGGTTGCGAAGGCCTCGCGACGACCGGCGCAACCGCCGTCAATCGCGAGGCTGCACGGAAGACCGGGCTCTCGACAAGGCGGATCGGATGGGCATCCGCCGGGCAAGGATAGAGTCCGTCGGCCGCCGGGAGATCACTGTCCGCAGCAGGCAGGGTGGCGACCGCGTGCGCGTGACTTTTGGCACCGAGCGCGGCTGTCCTATCCTCGATCGCGAATAGAGATCGGCCCCAAGAGTGGGAAACCCGATGCTCAAACAGAAGAGAGAGCATCGGATTCCGAACGATTGGGCTTGAAAGCCAGGCGCTTCGGCAGCGTATCATCAAACGGGTCGATCTGCTGGCGGGCGGGCTCGACCGCCACCACGCGACAATTACGCACAGTAATTTTGCGTGATTGTCCGCTTGCGGTGGCGGGACACCCCGCCTATGCTTCCTGATGAACATGATTTCCCCCGAGGCGGCCGCCAACAGCAAGCGCGCCTGGCTGAAGATTCTGGCGCGCTACAAAAAGCCCGACAGGCGGCGCAGCACCGTCGAACTCGCCATCACACTCATTCCGTTCGCCGTGCTCTGGGGACTGTCTTCGGCGGCATATGCCTATGGCCATTGGTGGGGACTGATCCTGATCCTTCCCGCGGCCGGGTTTCTGGTGCGCATCTTCATGATCCAGCACGATTGCGGCCACGGCTCCTTCTTCGCCAATCGCTACGCGGATGACTGGATCGGCCGTGCGCTCGGCATCCTGACGCTGACACCCTACGACTGCTGGCGGCGCGCCCACGCGACGCACCACGCCAGCGCTGGCAATCTTGACGAACGCGGCATGGGCGACATCAGGACGCTGACCGTTGCCGAATACCGGCAAATGTCATGGCGCGGCCGCCTTGCCTATCGTCTCTATCGCCACCCGCTGGTGATGTTCGGGCTTGGGCCGATCTGGCTGTTCATCTTCGAGCAAAGGCTGCCCGTCGGCATGATGCGCGGCGGCCTGACGCCCTGGGTGTCGTCGATGACCACCAACCTTGGCATCGCGGTTGCAGCAGCCATCCTCATCTGGTTCGTCGGCCCCGGCGCGTTCCTGGTGGTCCATCTGCCGATCGTCATCCTCGCCGGTTCGGCCGGCATCTGGCTGTTCTACGTCCAGCACCAGTTCGAGGAAACGGAATGGGCGAAGGATGCCGACTGGGAATTCCAGCACGCCGCCCTGCACGGATCGTCTTACTACGACCTGCCGCCGGTGCTGAACTGGTTCACCGGCAATATCGGTGTCCATCACGTCCACCACCTCTCCGCCAAGGTGCCATGCTACCGGTTGCAGGAAGTGCTGCGGGATTATCCCGAGCTACGCAGCATCGGCCGCGTCACGCTGCTCGAAAGCCTGCGCTGCGTCAAACTGGCATTATGGGACGAAAACCGCCGCAAGCTCGTGTCGTTCCGCGAAGCGCTGGCGGCCGCCTAAGCAATTCCAGGAAAAGTGTGAAACGGTTTTCCCGGGAAAAGCGCATGGCGCTTTCCCTTGGGAATTGCGTCAAACAAGAAAAATAGAAAGACCGCCGCGTCGTGGACGCGGCGGCTTTGCAAACTCCCGGGTCAGGCCGCCTGACGCTCGTCGCGCATCAATATCTCGCCATGGCGGACCTCGGTGCCCAGCACCTTCAGGCATTCGCGGATGAAGTTGGACAGGCCCGGCCAACCCTTGGCTGAAACGAGATTGCCGTCGACATGGGCGCCGGTCGGCGCGACGTCGATATAGATGCCACCGGCCAGCGTCACCTCCGGCTCGCAGTACTGGAGCGCCGCGACTTCCCGGCCCCGCACCACCCCGTCCACGGCAATCAGGATCTGCACGCCATGGCAGATGGTGAAGATCGGCTTGCCGGCCTCGTGGAAATGCCGCACCAGCCCCTGCACCCGCTTGTCGATACGGATGTATTCCGGGCCGCGCCCGCCCGCTGCGTAGACGGCATCGTAGCCGGCTGGATCCACCTCGGAAAACGTCTTGTTGAGGATGTAGTCGTGGCCGAGCTTTTCGGTATAGGTCTGGTGGCCTTCGAAGTCGTGCAGCGACGTTTTCAATATATCGCCCGCCTTCTTGTCCGGACAGACGACATGGACGGTGTGGCCAACCGCATGCATCGCCTGCTCAAAGACGAAAATCTCATATTCCTCGCTGAACTCGCCAACGAGCATCAGTATCTTCTTGCCAGCCATTCCCGGTTCCTCCCTGTGACCATATTTATTTCGGATCGCGAAATAATAGATTTATCCTAAGGGCAGGATGGCGAAAGGGAAAGCACAAATCGCACAATTGGTAAGACCAGTTGATGTCGATTGGCACCGCCGGCCGGGGCGCGGACGAGCAGGTTCCTGCCCTCGCCGCCGGCTTCTATCAGGCAGACCGTCTTCGATGGATCCTCGGAGAGCCGCGCGGCGCGCGTACAGCCGGCGGATCCGCCGCCAGCGATGACATAGTCGAAATCCATGATCTCCCTCCTCGCAACCGGCGGATATTTCCGTCCGGATAGCCCAGAGAAGGACCGATCGGAACCGACGTAAAGACGTCGGGAATTACCGCAGCGTCAACTGTTGCGAAGGCGCCGCCAGGAATATTTCGGCCCGTTCGGCTCCGACACGGCGGCCGGTTGGTAGTAGAGCCCCAACCCGCCGGTGCGGCCCTCCTCCAGGCGCTTCAACAGCACCGGGTTCGATATCTCGAACTCGTCGAAGCCAAGCCGCAGCATATGCGGCAACTGGTCGACCAGCACCTGGCCGGTGGCGCGCACTGTGCCCTCGAAATGATAGCGCCCACGCAGCAGTTCGCCCTTGGAGAAGGAGCGGCCGTCGCTGAAGGCCGGGAAGGCCAGCGCCACCAGCGAGAGCTGGTCAAGCAGGCCGGCGATCTTCTCGAGCTGATCGCCGGGCTGCAGCACCACACCGAGCCGTTCCTTGGCAGAGCGGCGCACCTCCGGATCGAGATCGAGGAACGCTTGCAGTGGCAGGATGAAGCGGCCATTGCCGGACAGCGCATCGGCGCTCTCGGCATGCGCCCACTCGTCCTCGCGGAAACCCGTCGGGGTCCAGAGGCGCGTCTCCGGTATCGTCGGTTCAGTCATCAAAAATTCCCAAAAATTCGAAGAAACACGTTTGTGTTGAGATTCAGGTCAGGCCGCACCGAAAATGGCGGCTTCCGGGGTCGTCCTGCGACGAGCGGAGCGTACTTGAAGTACGTGAGCACCGGAAGCGCAGGAAGCTGCCGTTTGCAGGCCAGCCTCACCTGAATATCACCATACCCTAAAGGGACGCGTCGGTCAGCGACTTCTCCAGCCCCGACAGGTGAATGCCGCACTCGGTCTTGGCATGACCGGCCCAGCGGCCGCTGCGCGCGTCCTCGCCCGGCTGCACCGGCTGCGTGCACGGGAAGCAGCCGATCGACAGGTATCCATAGGCGACCAGCGGATTTTCGCGCAGCGCATGCGCGCGCATATAGTCCGCCTGGTCCGATGTCGTCCAGTGCGCCAACGGATTGATGCGGATACGCGGGCCGACCGCTTCAAACACCGGAAGCGCTGCCCGGGTCGAGGCCTGGAAACGCTTGCGGCCGGTGAACCAGGCACGGAAGGGAGCGACACCCCGCGCCAGCGGCTCGACCTTGCGCACGTCGCAGCAGGCGTCGGTGTTGCTCTGATGCAGATTGCCCGTCGGATCGATCCGTTCGAGCGCCGCTTCCTCGGGCTTGATCACCCTTATGTTGGTCAGCCCGAAATCGGCTGCAAGCGCGTCGCGATAGCCGAGCGTCTCCTCGAAATGCTTGCCCGTGTCGAGGAAGATGACCGGCAGCGTCCGGTCGATCTTGGCGATCATGTGCAGCAGCACAGCCGAGTCCGCACCGAACGACGACACCGCGGCGATCTCGTCATGGAACAGTTCGCGGGCCGAGCGTTCGATGATCTCGAGCGGGTTCAGATGACCGTAGAGCGCATCCAGCCCCGCCGCCTTGGCGGCGATGCCGTCATCGACATCGGCTATATGGTCAAGCGGCCTTGGCTTCGCCAGCATAGAGCGCCTCCTTGAACGGCGCGGGACCGACTCGGCGGTAGGCGTCGATGAATTTCTCTTGTGGGTCGAGCCGGAGGCCGAGATAGGTCTCGACGATCTGCTCGATGGCGTCGGTGATCTCCTCCGAGGAGAAGCCGCGGCCGATGATCTCGCCGACCGAGGTGTTCTCGTCGGCCGAGCCGCCCAGCGTCACCTGATAGAGCTCGGAGCCCTTCTTCTCGACGCCGAGAATGCCGATATGGCCGACATGGTGATGACCGCAGGCGTTGATGCAGCCGGAGATCTTCAGCTTCAGTTCTCCGATCTCGCGCTGCCGCTCCAGCGAGGCGAAGCGGCGCGAGATTTCCTGCGCGATCGGGATCGAGCGCGCGGTGGCCAGGGCGCAATAATCGAGGCCCGGGCAAGCGATGATGTCTGAGATCAGGTTGGAATTGGCCGTCGCCAGGCCGATGCCGACCAGCGCATCATGGACCGCCTTGAGGTCGGCGCGCGCCACATGCGGCAGGATCAGGTTCTGCTCATGACTGACGCGCAGCTCGTCAAAGGCATATCTCTCGGCGATGTCGGCGACCGCTTCCATCTGGCTGCCCGAGGCGTCGCCGGGCACCTCGCCGATGCCCTTCAGCGAGATCGTCACCGCCGCGTAGTCGGGATGGCGGTGGGTGACGACATTCTGGTCGAGCCACTCCGAGAACCCCTTGGAATCCAGACGCGCCAGCTTGACCGCCTGGTCGCCCTCCGGCCGCTCCGTGAGCGCCGGCGGCGCGAAATAGGCCTCGATGGCGCGGATATCCGCCTCCGGCAGCTTCAGCTCGGCGTCCTTCAAATCCTGCCACTCGGCCTCGACCTGGCGGGTGATTTCCTCGACGCCGGTCTCGTGCACGAGGATCTTGATGCGCGCCTTGTACTTGTTGTCGCGGCGGCCATAGAGGTTGTAAACGCGCAGGATCGCCGTGCAGTAGGACAGGAGGTCGGCTTCCGGCAGGAAGTCGCGGATCTTGCGGGCGACCATCGGTGTGCGGCCCTGGCCGCCGCCGATATAGACGGCGAAACCCAGTTCGCCGGCGGCGTTCTTCTTCAAGTGCAGGCCGATGTCGTGGGTCTGGATGGCGGCGCGGTCGCGCTCGGCACCCGTCACCGCGATCTTGAACTTGCGCGGCAGGAACGAGAATTCCGGATGCACCGACGACCACTGGCGCAAGATTTCCGCATAGGGCCGCGGATCGGCGACCTCATCGGCGGCAGCGCCGGCGAAATGGTCGGCGGTGACATTGCGGATGCAATTGCCGCTGGTCTGGATGGCGTGCATCTCAACGCTTGCCAGATCGGCCAGGATCGCAGGAATGTCCGACAGCGCCGGCCAGTTGAACTGGATGTTCTGGCGCGTGGTGAAATGGCCGTAGCCCTTGTCGTATTTGCGGGCGATGTGGCCCAGCATGCGCAACTGCTTGCCGTTCAGCGTGCCATAGGGCACCGCGATGCGCAGCATGTAGGCGTGCAGCTGAAGATAGACGCCGTTCATCAGCCTGAGCGGCCGGAACTGGTCCTCGGTGATCTCGCCGGCAAGGCGGCGCTGGACCTGGTCGCTGAACTCGGCGACGCGGGCCTGGACAAAATCGTGGTCGAACTCATCGTAGCGGTACATGCTTCGTCTTTCAGGGCGCGTCCGCCCATGCCTGGTGTCTTAATTATGCTGCCCGAGCAGCTTGTTTGCCGAGATCGTTGCGGATGGTCGGGCCTGCGGCGCGGATCTTCTCGCGCAACCGCACCGGCTGGACGACGCCGTTGACGACATCCGCATCGATCAAATTCACGTCGACCACTTCGTTGGCGGCGTAGGCCTTGGCGCCGATCGCCTCGAGCCTATCCTCGGCTGCCTTGTCATGGGCGAGGTCGGCATGGTCGACCGTCTCGGCCCAGCCGCCATCGGCGTACCAGACGGCAATGCCGTCGCTGAGGCGGTTGGCGGTCAATATCTTCATTGCTGAACTCCTTCGGCGACCGAACTGGACACGCCTTCATGCCTGTGTGCCGCGAGCGGCTCGGACCGTTCAAAGTTGGCCCCGGCGACCGCATCGCCAATGATGGTCATGACCGGACCGGAGAGATCGGCGCGCGCTTCCAGCGACGGCAGGTCGGCAAGCGTGCCGTGGAACCGGCGCCTGTTGGCAAGGCTGGCATTCTCGACCACGGCGACCGCCGTATCCGGCGACAGGCCGGCCTCGATCAGCCGGCCGGCAACCTCGGCCGCGACCGAGCGGCCCATATAGACGGCGACGGTGGCGCCGGAAATGGCGAGCTTGGCCCAGTCGGGCAGCGAATTGCCCTTGAGGTCGTGGCCCGTGGTGAACACCATCGACGAGGAAACACCGCGCAAGGTCAGTGGCAGTTCGAAATCGGCGGCGGCGGCAAAGGCCGCGGTGACGCCCGGAACCACCTCATAGGCGATGCCGGCATCGCGCAGTGCCGCCATCTCTTCGCCAGCCCGGCCGAACACCAGCGGATCGCCCGATTTCAGCCGCACGACACGCTTGCCTTCACGGCCAAGCTCGACCAGCAGCGCATTGATCTGCGCCTGGCTCTTGGTGTGGCAGCCCTTGCGTTTTCCGACCGGCAGGCGCTCGGCATCGCGGCGCCCCATGGCAACGACCGCCTCCGGCACCAGCGCATCATGAACGATGACATCGGCTTCCATCAGCAGACGGTGCGCTCGCAAGGTCAAAAGATCCTCGGCCCCCGGGCCGGCGCCGACCAGGGCGATGTGGCCGCAAGCCGGCGTGTTCGACAGCAGAAGATCGACGGCTGCGTCGTGCGCCTGCGAAAGCTGGCCCGCTTCAGCCGCGCGGGCAGGAGCGCCAGCGAAGAAATCATTCCAGAAGCGGCGGCGGGCATTGCCTCTCGGCAGCAGCCTCTCGGCAGCCCCGCGAAACGACGCGGCAAGAATTGCCAGGGGCCCGAGCGAGGGCGACAGCATGCGGTCGATGCGGCTGCGCAGCATCTGGGCAAGCACCGGGCCTGCACCTTCTGTGCCGATGGCGATAGCGACCGGCGCCCGGTTGACCAGCGCCGGGGTGAAGAAATCGCAAAGCTCGGGCCGGTCGACGGCATTGACCGGAATGCCAAGCCGGCGCGCATCCGTGGCCACGCGGCGGTCGAGTTCCTCATCGCCGCTGGCGGCAAACACCATGACCGCGCCTTCGAGCTGTGACGCGTCGTAAGCGGCGGCAAAATGGGTCGTGCCGGTCTGAGCGATAAAGGCCAGCAGGTCGGGCTCAGCGTCTTCCGCGACGATGCGCAGGACCGCGCTCGACTGTCCGATCAGCCGCGCCTTGGCCAGCGCCTCTTCGCCGCCGCCGACGATGGCCACGGTCTGCCCCTCGACCCGCATGAAGACGGGGAAGGAATTGAGTTTGGGAGCAGTGTGCGACATGGGCGCGAGCGGAATCCTGAACGGGCTTGCAGTTCTACGCGCGGGCGCGAAAAACCAGAAGGAACGCACTCGCGCATCGCCTGTCGGGATGCAATCGCTTTTCTGAAAGCATCCCGGCCAAGAGAAAAATATTCCTCGTTGGCGGATGGAGCGGATTCAAGCTGCTGTCGCAGGCCTTGATTTGTAGGTCTTTTAGCGCCCAACGAGAAATGCCACAAAACAGTTTTTTCTAAATTCTACCAATTTAGTAGATTAAAGCCGCGGGCATTGGACAACCCGAATGGCCGACACCCGCGAGGGCCTGGTTGGAACATTACCGGTTCGGGGCGCGTTCCCCAAAAAGCCCATCACGTCGGATCGAAACCCGGCCGCGACATGTCACAAGATGCCCGAGCGACCCAAGAAGGAACCAGTCATCATGAGCACAATCAATCTGAAGCACGGCATCTGGGTCATGGTGGCCGATGGCGAGAAGGCGCTTTTCCTCAGGAACGCCGGCGACAACACATATCCGAACCTCGAGGTGGTGCAGGAAATGCAGCAGGACAACCCGCCCACCCGCGAGCAAGGCAGTGACAGCCCGGGCCGATACAATGATGGTCCCTCCGTACACCGCAGCGCGGTCGAGGATACGGACTGGCACCGCATCGGCAAGGAGCGTTTCGCCGACGAGATCGCCGCCCGGCTCTACAAGCTCGCGCATAGCGGCGAGTTCAACGAGATCGTGCTTGTCGCACCGCCGATGCTGCTTGGGACAATGCGCAAGAAGCTGCACAAGGAAGTCGGGGACAAGGTGACCGCCGAAATTCCCAAGACACTGACCAACCACGCCATATTCGAGATCGAGGCCCTGCTGCAGGCAGCCTGATCGTCGTCGATCGATCGCGCCGGATCAACGGAACATCATCGCGCGACTTCAAATCCGACCGGCGGCTTCTTCGGCCGCCGGTCAAGTTTTTGCGGCCGCACCGTCGATTTCATGGCTTTGCGGGTTGCCTCGCCGACACCCAATCCACCATATTGCAAACAGGCGACGGCTCCGGGCGGCGCCCATCCAACATCGCTGGTTTTGAAGGGCGCTCCATAGACAATGCCGCATGACACGCCCCTTATCGCCACCATCGTCGCCGGTCTGGGGCTGGCTTTCGTCTTCGGCGCCCTCGCCAACCGCTTCCGTATTCCGCCGCTGGTCGGCTATCTCGTAGCCGGCGTGCTGGTCGGGCCGAACACGCCCGGCTTCGTCGCCGATGCCGGCCTTGCCAACGAACTGGCCGAAATCGGCGTCATCCTGCTGATGTTCGGCGTCGGCCTGCACTTCTCGTTGAAGGATCTTCTGTCGGTGCGCGCCATCGCCGTGCCCGGCGCCATCGTCCAGATCGGCTTTGCCACCGCGCTCGGCGCCGGGCTGTCGTGGATGCTCGGCTGGTCGATGGGCGCGGGGCTGGTTTTCGGCCTGGCGCTGTCGGTCGCCTCGACCGTGGTGCTGCTGCGCGCGCTGCAGGAGCGGCGGATGATCGAGACCGAGCGCGGCCGGATCGCGGTCGGCTGGCTGATCGTCGAGGACCTGGCCATGGTGCTGGCGCTGGTGCTGCTGCCGGCACTCGCCGGCGTGCTCGGCGGCCAGGAACAGGCGGACGCACATGCGAGCGGCCTGCTGTCGCTGCCGGCCAGCTACGGCATCTGGGGCGTCGTCGGCATCACGCTAGCCAAGGTCGCCGCTTTCGTCATCGTCATGCTGGTGGTCGGCCGCCGGGTCATTCCCTGGATCCTGCACTATGTTGCCCACACCGGCTCGCGCGAATTGTTCCGGCTGGCGGTGCTCGCCATAGCCCTCGGCGTCGCCTTCGGCGCGGCCAACCTGTTCGGGGTCTCGCTGGCGCTAGGTGCCTTCTTCGCCGGCATGATCATGAGCGAGTCCGAACTCAGCCACCGCGCGGCGGAAGAATCGCTGCCGCTGCGCGATGCCTTTTCCGTGCTGTTCTTCGTCTCGGTCGGCATGCTGTTCGATCCGTTCAGCCTGATCAGCAATGGCTGGCCGATCCTGGCAACACTGGCCATCATCGTCATCGGCAAATCGTTGGCGGCGTTCGTCATCGTCGTTGCCTTCGGCTATCCCCTGGCCACGGCACTGATGATCTCGGCAAGCCTTGCGCAGATCGGCGAATTTTCCTTCATCCTGGCCGAGCTCGGCGTCGGCCTAAAGCTGTTGCCCGAACAAGGCCGCGACCTCATTCTGGCCGGCGCCATCTTGTCGATCGTGCTGAACCCGCTGATGTTCCTGGCCATCGACTGGATAAAGCCATGGCTGGAGCGGCGCGCCGCCAGGACGGCACCGCCGGTCGAGGCAAAGCCGGTCGGTCCGGCGACGGAACCGGGCCAGGTGGCCTCCGTTGCAGCCACAACGAAAGCGGAAGACGGCCCGCCGCCCAGGACAACCCTCACCAACCACGCCATCCTGATCGGCTATGGCCGCGTCGGCAGTCTCGTCGGTGCGTCGTTGAAAGAGGCCGCCTTGCCCTTCCTCGTCGTCGAGGATGCCGACAAGACGCTGGCGAGACTGAAAGCCGATGGCGTCGAGACCGTCTCCGGCAACGCGGCCAACGCTGAAGTCTTCTCCGCCGCCAATCCAGAAGGGGCCAAGCGGCTGATCTTGGCCATTCCCAACGCCTTCGAGGCCGGCCAGATCGTGCTCAGGGCACGCGCCGCCAACCCCGGCATCAACGTCATCGCCCGAGCCCATTCCGACGCCGAGGTCGAGCACCTCAAGGGCCTCGGCGCAGACACGGTGATCATGGGCGAGCGCGAGATCGCCCGTGGCATTGTCGAAGAGGTGCTTGGCCACAAGCCGAAGGCGGCTGAACCGTCCGCTGCCTGAGCCGATCCTGGTCGGCGACAGATTGCCGTGTCGATCGTCTGCTCGCAAGCAGGTTGATCACGCGACGAAAGCAGAGCCGCCACGGTGCACGACACTGCTGAGGTATTTTGCCGGGGGCTTCCCGAGCACCTTCTTGAACATGGTGATGAAGGCCGTGACGGATTCATAGCCGAGATCGCCCGAAACCTGCTGCACGCTGGCGCCGGAGGCCAGCTCTCGTATTGCGACGATCAAGTGCAATTGCTGACGCCAGCGCCCAAAGCTCAGCCCTGTTTCCTTCACCACGAGACGGGCGAGACTGCTCTCACTGAGCGCAAGGCGATTGGCCCATTCTGCCAGTGTGCTGCGGTCGGCGGGATCTTGCGCCAACGCTTCGGCGATCCGCCTCAAGCGCGGCTCGGGTGAGATCGGCAGGTGCAGCTGCTGGACAGGCATACGTGGCAGCTCAGCAAGCAGTGTCTTGGTCAACAGCTCATCCCGCGCCTGATCGTCCTCCACACCATCGGACAGTTCGATGATCAGTTCGCGCAGCAACGGCGAGATCGAAAGCGTGCAGCACCGGTCCGGCAGATGAGCGGCTCCCGGCTCGATATACACGAAAAAAATCCGGGCGTTGGCAGTGGCGACATTGCTGTGCTCCATGCCGCTTGGAATCCACACCCCGCAATGAGGCGGCACCATCCACAGGCCGCTTGGGACACGGCATGTGACGCCGCCTCCCAGCGCGAAGACAAGTTGGCCTTTGCGATGCCGATGGGCGGGTACCTCCGCTGTGGTTTCGGGGACGTCAACGCGCACGGCAATCGCCGGCGCGGAAGGGTCATCCACATCGAGATTGAACCAGGGGTAGCGAAGGGGTTGTCTCATGATTGACCGTTTTTAGCGATCAGATGCCTTAATATCTAGATTATTCGAAGGGGAAAATCGATAGGTTCCGCTTGTGAAACGAGCAATTCAGGATCGTGCGCAGCTGGCGAACTTGACTTCGCCAGTGGCGCCCGCCGGCGCTCCAAAGTCGAACCAGCAAGACCGGGCAAAGCAACTGTCCAAAGGCGTCCACCACGCAGCAGTGAGGTATGAACCATGCTCGCCCTAGTCATTTCTTCCGACAGCACGACAGGACTAAGGCTCGTGGAGCTTGCCGAGCCACATGCGGCCTCGAACGAGGCGCTTGTCTCGGTCCGCGCGACCTCGTTGAACCGCGGCGAACTGCGCTTGCTCGCCACCCGTTCAAACGGCTGGATACCAGGCCAAGACATCGTTGGGATTGTCGAACGGGCAGCAGCCGATGGCTCCGGACCAGCCGTGGGCGCCCGGGTTGCGGCTCTGGTCGACCAGGCCGGATGGGCCGAACGGGTCGCCGTTCCAACCGACCGTCTCGCCGTCCTGCCGGATGACGTCAGTTTCGTTTCCGCAGCCACGCTTCCAGTCGCCGGCACGACGGCACTGAGGACTTTGCGCCATGGCGGCGGCCTGGCCGGCCAGCAGGTCCTGATCACCGGCGCAAGCGGTGCGGTCGGTCGGTTCCAGATCCAGCTCGCCCATCAGCAGGGTGGGCACGTGACCGCGGTCGCCGCCTCCCGGCATGCCGAGGATCTCCGCGGCCTTGGAGCCGAGCAGGTTGTCGATGCGATCGAACTGGCCGAGGGGCCGTTTTCGCTGATCACAGAGTCGGTCGGCGGCAAAAGTCTCGCTCACGCGATCGAACGCGTCGCACCTGGCGGGACCATCGTCATGTTCGGTTCGAGCAGTGGCGAACTCACGCCCATTGGATTCCGCCAGTTCGTTCCGGATCATGAAGGGGCAAGGCTTCAGACTTTTGCGTACTACACGTCTGGTCCAGGCATTGGCGCGGACATCGCCTCGCTGCTCACTCCAGTCGCGGCCGGCAGGCTCGAAACGCGCGTGGCCTTGACCGTGCCGTGGACAGACATCGCCCAAGCCCTGGACGCACTGCGACAGCGCAGCTTCAGCGGCAAGGCTGTTCTCACCATGGCCGAATGAGCAGTCCTCGGCCTGAAGCTGGCCGCTCACACGTGCTGGCCGCCATTGATGTGGATTTCCGAGCCCGTCACATAGGACGCCTGCTGCGAGCACAGGAAGAAGATGATGTCGGCGACTTCCGCCGTGGTGCCAAGCCTTCTCAACGGGATCGTCTCGACGATCTTGTCCGTGCCCGGCGACAGGATAGCGGTGTCGATCTCGCCGGGCGCTATGGCATTGACGCGAATGCCGTGCGGGCCGAAATCATGCGCCATCTCGCGCGTCAGTGAACCGAGCGCCGCCTTCGATGTCGCATAGGCCGTGCCGGCGAAGGGGTGCACGCGGGTACCGGCGATCGAGGTGACGTTGACGATCGAGCCCTTGGCCGCCGCCAGTTCCTTGAACAGGCCCCGCGCCAGCATGATCGGCGCGAAGAAATTGACCTGGAACACATCGCGCCAGACATGCATCGGCGTGTCGATCGAGTCCATTCGGCCGTTGCCGTCCTTGAGCTTCGGCGAGATGCCGGCATTGTTGACCAGCGCGTGCAGCTGGCCGCCATGCGCTTCCAGCCGGTGGCGGATTTCCGACACCGCGATGCCGACATCCTCCTGGTCGGCGAGATCGACCTTGATGTGGTCTTCCGGCCCCGCCGGCCACGGGCAATCCTCGGCAAAGGCCTGGCGCGAGCAGGTGATGACGCGCCAGCCCTCGCGCGAAAAGCGCTTGACCGTGGCGTGGCCGATGCCGCGGCTGGCGCCGGTCAGCACGATGGTCTTTCTGGTGTCGAGTTCAGCCATTTCAGGATCTCCGGGCCGGAGATGTAGCCGAACGACGCCAACGTGGCGAGAGGCGAGTTGCCGCTAGTGCATGTCGCTCAAAAGTGGCCCCGGTTTTGAGGCAACGACATGCATGGAAACAAAAGAGCTAAAGCGCGCGACGCGCTTTAGCCGCCGCCAAGGAGGTCGAGGATCGAGGTCTGCCGCTTCTTGCGCGGACCGCCGACGTCGCCTGGCGGCACCGGGTGCTTGATCGACGCGGTGGCGCCGTCGTCCTCCGGCATAGAAAGGCCATCGGCATCGACGGTCTGGGCGGGACGGGCCGCGCGGACCGGCGCCTGGGCGACCGGCGCGGCCGGCCGCGCCGCCGGCGCCTGCTGGCCGACGGAGGCGGATGGAACCGGCGCCGGCGGCGCGTTGTTCGCCGAGGGTATCTCGTCGGGCACGATGGTATCGGCCGGCGTCGATTTCCAGGTGCCGGGCAGCGGCCGCACCGGCACGCCCTCGTGGGCGGCGACCATGAATTCGTGCCAGGCCTGCGCCGGCAATGCGCCGCCGGTGACCTTCTTCATCGGACTGCCATCATCATTGCCGAACCACACGCCGGTGGTGAGGTTGGCGGTGTAGCCGACGAACCAGGCGTCACGCGAATTCTGACTGGTGCCGGTCTTGCCGGCTGAAGGCCAGGCGAAAGCCGCTTTGCGGGCGGTGCCGATCTCGACCGTACCGGTCATCATCGAGTTCATCATGCCGACGATCTCGGGCTTGACGACACGCGGCGCGCTGCCGCCACCGCTGTCGTAGAGCACCTTGCCGTCGGTGGTCGTCACGCGGCGGATGAAATGGATGTCCGGCTTGTAGCCGCCATTGGCGAAGGGGACATAGGCCGACGTCAGTTCCAGCGGCGTCACTTCCGACGTGCCGAGCGCGATCGACGTGTTGGACTGCAGGTCGGACTGGATGCCCATGCGGTGCGCTGCCTCGACAACCGCGTTCGGCCCGACCTCCATTGTCAGCTGGGCGGCGACCGAGTTCAGTGATTTGGCCAGTGCGGTGGCCAGCGTCACCTTGCCGAAATACTTGCCGCCGTAATTGTCGGGCGTCCAGTTGCCGATCTTGATC
This sequence comes from Mesorhizobium sp. Root695, assembly GCF_001428185.1. NCBI lineage: Bacteria > Pseudomonadati > Pseudomonadota > Alphaproteobacteria > Hyphomicrobiales > Phyllobacteriaceae > Mesorhizobium > Mesorhizobium sp. Root695. Next base: position 158,563 of record NZ_LMHO01000023.1, read on the forward strand.
GGCGCATCGTTGCGCACGCTGTCGGGTGTGCGGCCGGCTTCAAGCGCGGCCATGTAGACGAACGGCTTGAACGCCGAGCCTGGCTGGCGGCGTGCCTCCGAGGCGCGGTCGAACTGGCTGGTCGAATAGTCGTAGCCGCCGACCATGGCGCGCACCGCGCCGGAATCATCGATCGACACCAGGGCGCCCTGAGTGACGTTGAGCTTCTTGCCGCTGTCGTCGATCAGCCTGCGGATCGACTGTTCGGCAAGCTTCTGCAGGTTCAGGTCGACGGTGCTGTCGACGACGATGTCGCCGCGCACGTCGCCGATCAGATCGGGCAGTTCTTCCATGATGGTATCGGCGACATAGTTCTCCGAGCCGGTCCAGTAGGACGGCGCGCGCGTTGCCGGTGCGCTCATCGCCGAGGTCAGTTCCTTGGCGCTGATCTTGCCTTCATCGCGCATGGCGGCAAGCACCAACTGCGAGCGTTCCTCGGCAGCCTTGGGATCGCGTGCCGGCGACAGCCGCGACGGCGCCTTCAACAGGCCGGCAAGCAATGCGGCTTCCGACAAGGTGACGTCGCGCGCGCTCTTGCCGAAATAACGCCGCGAGGCCGCCTCGACACCATAGGCGCCGGAACCGAAATAGACCCGGTTGAGGTACATTTCGAGAATCTGGTCCTTGGTATGCTTGTGCTCCAGCCACAGCGCCAGCAGCACCTCCTGCACCTTGCGCTCCAGCGTGCGGTCGGGCGTCAGGAACAGGTTCTTGGCCAATTGTTGGGTCAGTGTCGAACCGCCCTGCGAGAAATGTCCGCCAATCACGTTGGTGACCATGGCGCGGGAAAGGCCGATCGGGTCGATGCCGAAATGCGAATAGAAGCGGCGGTCCTCGATGGCGATGACGGCCTCCGGGATATAGGGCGACATTTCGTGCAAGCCGACGGCCTCGCCGCCGCTCATGCCGCGATTGGCGAGCAATTGGCCATCGGCCGAGACGATCTTGATGTTGGGGGCGCGGTCGGGGATCGACCAGGTCGTCGCCGCCGGCATCTTGGCGCCGTAATAGACGACGATGCCGGCCACCGCGATGCCGCCCCAGATGGCAAGCACGAAGCACCAGTAGAACAGCCGGCCGAGCACGCCGAACAGGCCGCGCCGGCTTCTGCCGCGCTTGGCCCGCGACGATTTCCCTTTGGCCGGCTTGCGTTTGGCGGAGGCTTTGCGGTTGCTCGGCACGACGCGATCCTCCTCGTTCACCGAAAGCCCCGCCGGGGATCGCGCCTGCGGCGCCCCCTCGAAACTGGGTTCGATGCGGCTGTCTCTGCGGTTCGCCATGCGCTGTGCTTGATATCCCCGATGCCTATGGCGTTCGGGTTGAAGAGTAGATGCGGCGATTTAAGGGCGGGTTAAGTCGGAAAAATTCAAAGTGATTGATAATCAAATGCTTGGGGTCCGGCCGTTGTCGCCCGGTTCGAGGCACCTGTTTTGGCGCTGGCAAGCGCTCCACACCCCCGAAGATAGAACAATCAGAAACCGTAGTATTTTTGTTCGGGGGCCAAAGATCCAACTCCTGCCAGCCGCTGCGCGGACAAGCCTTTGGCGGGCGTTGCAACCATGTTCCTCGTTAGGGCGCGATCGCAAGTGGTTGCGGCTTCGCGTTGGACCGCGCCCTAATTCATCTCGTCACAATGTGATCACCTGGCGGACATGCGTCAGCCGATCGCCGCACGAACCGAAAGCGCTGCCCTGGACGATTGCATAACCTCGCCGACATGGCAGTAGCAGACAATCTCGTGCAGTTGATGGTCGGTCAGTTCGAAGAAGCGCTTGGCTTCGCCATAGCTGTCGTCTTTCAGACCCTCGTCATGCAAAATGGGGTCCGTGAAGGCAACCGCTATCGGCGAGCCATCGCCTCGCATCACATCGCGCTCGGGCGGCGCACGGTATTCGGTCCCGGCAAGCGCGTTCAGGAGCCGGCTGGGCTCACGTTCAAGGAGTTCGGCCCAACGTACGAGACGCTGGGTTCGGCTCATTACCGGCTGTTTAGTGTTGATCTCGGCCACTGCATGCAGTTGGTCCAGTGTTTGGTGCTTCATGGCAACCTCCTAATGGTTAGGTTGGTTGGCCCAAACGCCCTATCCCGCCATCATAGCGCCGAAACGTCGATCCGTCATTCTAATTCCATGTCGGGTTGGGCTCTCTTCCGTCGCTACGCCAGTGCAATGGCCCTGCCTTGCCGGCAATCTTCAACCGCACCGAGTATCGTCGACAGGGAGAAAAAGGCCAGCGGCTGCTCTTCGCAGGTCACAGCCACGATGCTGTTGGACCGGTCGATATCGAGGCCCTTCGGCCCGCCCTCGTCAAAACTGGCCCTGCCGCGCAGGAAGGTTGCCTCGTCGAGCACGGCAACCGAGCGTGCGGGCTCGCGACGCTCCTTCCAGCCACCGTCGCTGGCATAGACATGCACCATCTGGCTGCCCGCGTCGGCGACGAGGATGTGCCGATCATCAGCCGTAAAGCGCACGCCGTGCGGATAGCCGGCGTTCTGTAGGACGCCGGCCGGTTCACTCTCCGGTCCAAGCGACCCGGACATCCGGTAGAGTTTTACGTCCTTTGTGCCGTGGCTGCTGACGGCGATCCACTTTCCATTATGGCTGAGCGCAATGCCGTCCGGTATATCAAGACCGCGCTTCAGAAGCAGTTGATTGCTTGTAGCGCGATAGCCAAGCCACCGGTTGACGACGTGCCGGGTAACCAGATGCGTGTAGTTGTTGCAAACCAGCACGCTGACCCGGCCATGTGACTCAAGCCTGACTGCAATCGAACCCGGCGAATTCAGTTTGTGGGGCTGCCTGCCTCGGAGTTGGCGAATGGCCGCGATCCGACGACTCTGGCCAACCGGTTCTTCACGCGGCAGAGCAAACAGCGCAACCAGCCCATCGCGGTTGGCGATCGCCAAGGTGCGGTCATCGATGAAATCGAGACCATGGATTTCGCCCATGCTGTCGGACGTCAACTCCATGAAATTGTGGAGTGTGACGCCTGGGCCATCAGGTCCCGTCTCGACGTCGACGCGCAGGACCAGGCAGCGCTTGCGCGCATATCCGGCAATTGCCAGCAGCCGGTTGTCAGGCGAAAAGCGCAGGTCTTCGGTGCGTCCGATTTCCGCAAGCGCGGCCCGCACGGCGTCGCCTGCCTTGAAATCGATCTGGTGGATCGTCATGCGCCTCTCATTGGCATTGAAGGCTGAAAATCTGTCTCGTCGGCCCGGCCCATTGCCAAACCCTGCCCGGCTTTGATGTCTCGTTCAGATAGGCTCGAAATTCACATCCGGCTGGTCAGGACCGCCGGCTTGCCGCAACAGCGCGAGAATGTGTTCGCCCCTGTCAACCTGCTGTCGCCTCCAGTTTGAGGCGTTCGTCACATGCAGCCAGCCATCGACCACCATGAAAAAATCCTCGGATTGATCATGTCCCGCGCCGAAGCGAAGCGATTTGTTTTCAGCGAACCGAACCAGTGCCGGATCGATCGACCTGTAGAGCAGCGGCCAGTTGCCGCCACCGGAATCCATATGAAACTTGTAGCTCGGGGCGAAATCCAGCCGTCGCCGCAACAGGCTTCCATCAAAAAAACAGAACCCGGGCCACAGGAACCAGCCGCCCGGCGTTGGCGTGTCGCGCCGCACGCTGCCGTAGAGGCTTTTGCCCTCCATCCGGGCGCGGATCGAAAATGGTTCAGTCGGAAAGATGTCATGATCGATGAAGCCGAAGAGCCTCGGACCGAACCTGGGCAAGAAATTCCGCACGATCCAGTTGAGCGCTTGACCATGCGATCTGCTGACGACCAGCCTGTTCTTCGGCAATGCGACATAGGGGACATGCTGGCGACGGCAGAGAGCGCGAATCGCTTCCCTTGCATCGTCCTTCTTGCTGTTGTCGAAGACGATGTAGCTGTCGTGCTCGGCCAGATATCGGCGCACGAGATGGATCTGCCATTCGACCACGTCGGGTCGGTTGAAGGCCACGGTGGCGATGATCGCATCGCGGAAGGCCTGCTCTCGCCCCTGCAGTTCGCTGACCGGGGCGGATGACCTCAGGAAGCGAAATACCCGCCAATGATAGCGCAGCCACGCCTCGCGCCTTGGCGGCCTGTTCAGCCTCTCCCATTCAGCGACGGTAATCCCAGGCTGATCGACGTCTTCCGGAGCGTCAGAAGCCACCATGTCGCGCTCCCGAATGGCTCAGTTCTGCTGGATCGATATACCCTTGTCGTCGATCTTGAGCTCGACGCCCTTGGGTTTGGTCTGCTCGCGATAGACGTAGATACCGAGCGCGATGACAACGACGACGAGCGCGCCAATGAGGAGATAGAGTGTGTTCTGCTTCATGGCGCGCTCTTTCGTTGTCGAGCGTCAAGCTCGCTTCAGGACCTTGACCAGCACCAGCAGGATGATGGCGCCGATGGTGGCATGGATGATCGAGGCGAGAATACCGCCGCCGATGGAGAAACCGATCCTCGGAAACAACCAGCCGGCGATGAACGCGCCGACAATGCCGACAATGATGTTGCCGATCAGGCCGAAGCCGAAGCCGGAAACGATGAGACCGGCGAGCCAGCCGGCGATGGCACCGATGATGATGAAGACGAGCAGGCTTTCGAGACCCATAGCGATTTCCTCCAAGCAAGAGGGCGACGGCGGAACGGAAAGCCCCGAATCGGCCTCGATATCAACGGCTTCAGGCTATTCGAAAGCGGCCGGCCTCGCCAGCGGCGCGCTCACTAGGGCAATTCCAGGAAAAGTGTGAAGCGGTTTTCCCGGGAAAAGCGCCTGGCGCTTTCCCTAGAGTTGCGTCAAAACAAAGAGTTAGAGCAGCTCGCCGTTTCCGTGAAACGGTGAACTGCTCTAATCGTCATCATCGCTTGCGGCAGGTCGCCAGCTGGTCGGCTCGACCTTCTTTTGCGTGTGACTGTCGATGTAGACCCACCAGCCGTCGTCGCGATATTGCGCGATGGATTCGTTGATGACGCCGTCGCTGTCCTTCCACGTGACGGAGACCTTGGAGCCGTCGGTCGGCGCGGTCGCTATCGGCTTTCTGTCCGTCATGTCATTCCCCATCGAGCCGACAGAACGCCGCGGCTTGCATCTGGTTCCAACCCGCCATCGGCAGCAGATCGCCGTGACGACCGTCAGCTATGGGCGAAGATATCCTCTTCGTCCCAGCCCATCAGATCGAGTTTGGCACGCGTCGGCAGGAAGCGGAAGCAGGCATCGGCCTCCTTGGTCCGCCCATCGCGCACCAGCCGTCCGGCCAGCACATCGCGCAACCGGTGCAGATAGAGCACGTCGGAAGCGGCATATTCGAGCTGTTCGGGCGACAGCGTCTCGGCCGCCCAGTCCGACGATTGCTGCGCCTTGGACAGGCCGACGCCGAGAAGCTCGAAGCAGATGTCCTTCAGCCCGTGCCGGTCGGTGTAGGTACGCGTCAGCCGCGAAGCGATCTTGGTGCAGAACACCGGCTCCGGCATCACACCGAACGCGTTGTAGAGCACGGCGAGGTCGAACCGGCCGAAATGGAAGAGCTTGGTTATGCCGCGATTCCTCAGCAGGCTGACGAGGTTCGGCGCCTTCTTCTGGCCGGGCGCGATCTGGATGACATCGGCCGTGCCGTCGCCAGGCGAAATCTGTACCACGCACAGCCGGTCGCGATGCGGATTGAGCCCTAGCGTCTCGGTGTCGATGGCCACTGCCCCGACATTATAGTGCAAGAGGTCGGGCAGGTCATTTTTGTGGAAACGGATATCGGCCATTGTCTTCTCCGGTCGGGCCTTGCGCGTCCCTTGACCCGCAAGGGACGCTGTAGCGCTTCGTCTTGCGGCCCGTCCTCGCCGCGATCCGCTGAAAAATCAACAGGAAAACGAGGATCCCGCAGCTCAGCGCGTCAAGGCATCGAGAATCCGCGCCCAGGAGCGCTGGCCCTTGTGGAAGGAGTTGAGCTCGTATTTCTCATTGGGCGAGTGGATACGGTCGTCGTCGAGGCCGAACCCGACCAGGAGCGATTCCATGCCGAGATAGGTCTGGAAGTCGCCAACCACCGGGATCGACCCGCCGCTGCCGGTCGTCACCGCCGGCTTCGGCCATTCGTCGGACAGCGCATCCTTGGCCTTGGCCAGGAATGGCGAGTCATAGGAAAGCTGGATTGCCGGCGAGCCGCCATGCGGGTGGAATTCCACCGAGCAGTCGGCCGGGATGCGCTCCTGGACGAATTTCTGGAACGCGGCGCGGATTTTCTTGGGATCCTGCTTGTGGACGAGGCGGAAGGAGACTTTTGCCGAGGCTTCCGCCGCGATCACCGTCTTGAAGCCCTTGCCGGTGTAGCCACCGATGATGCCGTTGAATTCGGCCGTCGGCCGCGCCCAGGTCAATTCCAGCACCGAGCGCCCCTTTTCACCCGATGGGATCGACAGGCCAACAGGCCCGAGGAACGTCTCGGCAGTCTCGCCAAGCGTCTCCCACGATTTCAGGATCTGCGACGGTGTTTCCTTGACCCCCTCATAGAAGCCGGGAATAGTGATTTGGCCGTCCTTGTCGTGGATATCGGCCAAAACCTTGACCAGGATGCGGATCGGGTTGGCGGCGGCACCGCCATAGAGGCCGGAATGCAGGTCGCGGTCGGCGGCCTTCACCGTGATCTCCTCACCGACCAGTCCGCGCAATCCGACGCAGATCGACGGCGTGTCGCGATCCCACATGCCGGTATCGCAGACCAGCGCGAAATCAGCCTTGAGTTCGTCGGCATTGGCCTCGAGGAACGGCTTCAGCGACGGCGAGCCGGATTCCTCCTCGCCCTCGAACAGGATGGTGATGCGGCAGGGCAGATTGCCATGCACCTGCTTCCAGGCGCGGCAGGCCTCGACGAAGGTCATCAACTGGCCCTTGTCGTCGGCCGAGCCTCGTCCCGTGATCACCTTGTGATCCGGCCCGACCTCCTTGATCGCCGGCGCGAACGGGTCGCTTTCCCACAATTCGATCGGGTCGACCGGCTGCACGTCATAATGGCCGTAGAACAGCACATGCGGCGCACCGGCCGGTCCGTCATGATGGGCGACCACCATCGGGTGTCCGGGCGTGTCGCGAACGCTGGCGTCGAAGCCGATCAGCTTGAGTTCGCCTACCAGCCATTCCGCCGCCTTGCGGCAGTCGGCGGCATAGGCCGGATCGGTGGAGATCGACTTGATCCTGAGCAGGCCGAACAGGCGTTCGAGGCTCTGGTCGAGGTTCTTGTCGAGACGGTCAAGGACGGAGGAAACTGCGGACATGTGTGAAGCCTTTCGATTCAGAACCGGAACCGTAAAGGCAGGACAGGAAAACGAAAAGCCCGCGATCATTGGACCACGGCCTGCAAATGTCCGTCCGAGGCAAAAAAAGACCGCCGTGGTGGAGGGGGAACCACGGCGGCCTTCTACTCGAAACGATGCGGCAGCCCGGAGAGGGGGGATAGGCTGCCGCAGGTGTCCGGGATAGGCGGGGGACGGGCCTTGCTCCGGACTCGGCGAAAACTGCCGATGACCTGTATTTGTGTCTTTGAACGTGGCGATTCAAGGGCACGAGCATTACACTTTTGTAACATGGGCGTGAGCGGGGTGGCCTGTCAGCGGTCTGTCAGGGTGTTGCCGGAACCGGTGGGTGCCGGTGCCTTTGGCATGGACCAAGCCGCCGCGCCGCGCTATCCCTGCCGACATGAAAAAAGGCGATCATCTCTTCCTTGTCGACGGCTCCGGCTACATCTTCCGTGCCTATCATGCGCTGCCGCCGCTGACCCGCAAATCCGACGGTCTGCCGGTGGGCGCCGTTTCCGGCTTCTGCAACATGCTGTGGAAGCTGATGCTCGACGCCCGCAACACCGATGTAGGCATTGTGCCGACGCATTTCGCGGTGATTTTCGACTATTCGTCGAAAACCTTCCGCAACGACCTCTACCCCGAATACAAGGCCAACCGCTCGGCCCCGCCTGAAGACCTGATCCCGCAATTCGGCCTGATCCGCCAGGCGACCAGGGCGTTCAACCTGCCTTGCATCGAGATCGAAGGCTATGAGGCCGACGATCTCATCGCCACCTATGCCAGGCTGGCCCGTGAGGCAGGCGGCGACACCACCATCATCTCCTCCGACAAGGACCTGATGCAGCTGGTCGGCGCCACGGTCGGCATGTACGACCCGATGAAGGACCGCCAGATCGGCATTCCGGAGGTGATCGAGAAATGGGGCGTGCCGCCGGAGAAAATGGTCGACCTGCAGGCTTTGACCGGTGACTCGGTCGACAATGTGCCTGGCGTGCCTGGCATCGGCCCGAAAACGGCGGCGCAGTTGCTGGAACAATTCGGCGACCTCGACACGCTGCTGGCCCGCGCCGGCGAGATCAAGCAGGACAAACGACGGGAATCCATCATCGTCAACGCCGACAAGGCGCGCATTTCGCGTCAGTTGGTGACGCTGATGAACGACGTCCCGGTGGCCGAGGGGCTGGACGATTTCGTCCTGCATGCGCCGGACGGACCGAAGCTGATCGGCTTCCTCAAGACCATGGAATTCACCTCGCTAACCCGCCGCGTGGCTGAGGCGACCAGCACCGAGGTCGGTGACGTCCAGGCTGTCGCAGTGACCGTCGAACGTGCCGATAACGCGCATGGCCCCGATGTCGGCGCGGGAGCTTCCGGCGAGGCGCGACCCGCCGGGACCGGCGAAGTCGGCGCTGCAGACGAGGTGCCGGGCGCCGAGAAACCCACCAGCGGCGACACCCCTTCCCTGCTCGCCGCGCTGCGGCTGGAGAGTGCGGCCACCCGCAAGATCGATACATCAGCCTATCACTGCATCCGCGACGTCGCGACCTTGAAAGCCTGGGTCGCCGAGGCAACCGGGACCGGCCTTGCCGCTTTCGATGTCAGGGCAACGTCGGCCGATCCGATGCAAGCCGAGTTGATCGGCATATCCATCGCCACGGGGCCCGGCCGCGCCGCCTATATTCCTTTCACCCACAAGAGCGGCAACGGTGACCTGCTCGGTGGCGGAATGGTCGAAAACCAGATCCCTCTTCGCGAGGCGCTGGCCCTGCTGAAACCGCTGCTGGAAGACAGATCGGTCCTCAAGATCGCGCAGAACTTGAAATACGATCTTGTCGTCATGAGCCGCTATGGCATCGATGTCGCGCCGTTCGACGACACCATGCTCATCTCCTACGTGCTCGATGCCGGCACGCCCCATGGTCACGGCTTGGACTCGCTTGCCGAGAAATGGCTGGGTCATACCCCTCTCCAGCTCAAGGACGTCACCGGCTCCGGCAAAAGCTCCGTCGGTTTCGATCAGGTCGACATCGACAAGGCGACCGCTCATGCCGCCGAAGACGCCGATATGGCGCTGCGGCTCTGGCTGGTGCTGAAGCCACGGCTTGCCGCCAAGGGGCTGGTGTCGGTCTATGAACGGCTGGAACGGCCGCTGGTGCCGGTGCTGGCGCGCATGGAACAGCGCGGCATCTCGGTCGACCGTCAGATCCTGTCGCGGCTCTCGGGCGAACTGGCCCAGGGCGCCGCTCGCCTCGAAGAGGAAATCTACCAACTCATCGGCGAGCGCATCAACATCGGCTCGCCAAAACAGCTCGGCGATATCCTGTTCGGGCGTATGGGCCTACCCGGCGGCTCGAAGACCAAGACCGGCCAGTGGTCGACCTCGGCGCAGCTTCTCGAAGACCTCGCCGCCGAAGGCCATGAACTGCCGCGCAAGATCGTCGACTGGCGCCAGCTGACCAAGCTGAAATCGACCTATACCGATGCGCTGCCGGGCTTCATCCACCCGGACACCAAACGCGTCCACACCTCCTACGCGCTGGCCGCGACGACGACGGGCCGGCTGTCGTCCTCCGACCCGAACCTGCAGAACATTCCGGTGCGCACCGCCGAAGGCCGCAAGATCAGGACTGCCTTCATCACCGACAAGAGCCATCGGCTGGTCTCGGCCGACTACAGCCAGATTGAGTTGCGCGTCCTCGCCCACGTCGCCGAGATTCCGCAACTGCGGCAGGCCTTTGCCGACGGCGCCGATATCCACGCCATCACTGCGTCGGAGATGTTCAACGTGCCGGTCGAAGGCATGCCTTCGGAAGTCCGCCGCCGCGCCAAGGCGATCAATTTCGGCATCATCTACGGCATTTCGGCCTTCGGCCTCGCCAACCAGCTGTCGATCCCGCGCGAGGAGGCGAGCAACTACATCAAGAAATACTTCGAGCGCTTCCCCGGCATCCGCGACTATATCGAGGAGACCAAGGCCTATGCCCGCGAGCACGGCTTTGTCGAAACGATCTTCGGGCGCCGCATCCATTACCCGGACATAAGATCGTCCAACCCCTCGGTCCGCGCGTTCAACGAGCGCGCCTCGATCAATGCCCGGCTCCAAGGCACCGCCGCCGACATCATCCGCCGAGCCATGATCCGCATGGAGGAGGCGCTGGAAAAAGCTGGCCTTTCAGCACGCATGCTGTTGCAGGTGCATGACGAACTGATCTTCGAGACCCTCGAGGGCGAAGTCGAGGCGACGATCCCGGTGGTGCGTCATGTCATGGAGAATGCGGCGATGCCGGCGGTTTCGATGTCGGTGCCGCTGCATGTCGACGCGCGTGCCGCCAACAACTGGGACGAGGCGCATTAGCACGGCCGCACCAAAGGGACACTTCCCTCGTGAAAGCCAATGGATAGGCTCTTATCCGCGATGATCGCCACCGTGACCGTGACCAGTGGCGCGGGACCGGGGGTATCGGTCATTGCTGAGCGCAGAATGCGCTAGCTAACGCATCAACCCGGCTGCGCGAAGAGCGTCTTCGATCACCTTGCCAATGCCATTTATGGAACTGCGTAAATCATCCGGACGCGGATCTTCGACGAGGCCAACACGAGCTGGCCTGGACTTTTCCGGAGCTACATATGTCCGCAAAGCCGTGGTTGCAGCGAGCGGGCTCGGGGCAGTCTGGAAGCTCGCTTCATTTCGTGCATCCTGGCTTGTGAGCCCCCAGAAGGCCGCCATGCGGCGTGTTGACGATATTCCGACGTCCAGCATGAATGGCGCGGCATTGCCCAAGCCGTCATCACCGACCGTCTTCAAGGGGGTGCCATGAGCCATGCCGGCAACGGTGTATTTCTCGATCAAGACGTTGCCATCGGCGTCGCTCCAGACCTGCCGAGTTTGTCCATCGACCATTTCGTTTCGATCAGGGCTGGTACCCAAACCATGAACCCCTTGCCATTGGGCCAAGATGGAGTCCGCGTTGGACGGCACCACCGTATTGTCGGCCGTGCCTTGCCAGATTGAAATCGTCGGCCATGACCCGTTGTGGGGCGAGGCCTCTGCCAGGCGCCGCTGGAGTTCCGCTCTGGATGGACCGCCATGGCCACGCATGCGATCGAACGCTTCCGGGATCGTTGCAGCGCTGCCATAAGCGAGGCCAGCAATGATTGCGCCGCCGGCGAAAACCTCCGGGTATGTGGCCAACATCGCTGCCGTCATGGCGCCGCCGGCCGAAAGCCCGGTGATGAAAATGCGCCGGCTGTCGAGGCCATGTTTTGTCACCATGGCTTCGATCATCTGGCGGATGGAGAGTGCTTCACCGCGATCGCGCGTGACATCTTCGGGCACGAACCAGTTGAAGCAGAGATTGGCATTGTTGGCACGTTGTTGTTCCGGGAACAGCACCGCAAACCCTTTCTCGGCTGCCAAGCGTGACCACCCAGACCCGTGATCGTAGCCAGCTGCGGTTTGTGTGCAGCCGTGCAGGACAACCACCAGTGCAGCTCCGCGCGGCAGATTGTCAGCAACGTGGAAGCGCGCACGCAAGGCGCCTGGATTGGACCCGAATGCCCCCATGTCGGATAAATTGTCATGGTGGCTTTGTCGGCCTGTCTGGCCCCTCATCGCGCTCAGGCGAGTGATTGTATCTGAGATATTCCGCAAAACGAGATCCTTGACTGCCGGGGTGGCGAAGTTCGAGCACAGTGCACAATCAGCAACATCGTTGTTGCACTGCACAATAGCAAATTTACGCAGGGGCAACGCAGGAGCGGTGTGAACCACTCATTGTCCTCAAGTGAGCTTCCCGCAATCGATAGGAATTTTGGCATGGCGCCGAGGGGGGCTGCAGACGAGAACCCCGTCGGCCAACCCGGATGGCGACGGGGCAGAGCATGGCGCGGGACCGTCAGGGCTGCTCGTCTCGGAAGACGATCTTAGGCGGCCTCGGCCAGGCACTTGGCACACGTCCCGCGGAACTCGATCACCGCCTTCTTGGCGGCGAAGCCGGTGGAGCGCACCCATTCGTCCAGCTGGTGGCCGACATCGTGGTCGGACATTTCGGTCACCTGCCCGCACGTGTCGCAGATGGCGAAGGCGGTCATCGAATGGTTGTGGTCGTGCGGCTCGGCGCAGGCGACGAAGGAGTTGATGCTTTCGAGCCGATGCACGAAGCCGGACTTCACCAGCGTGTCGAGCGCGCGATAGACCTGCAGTGGGGCGCGAAAGCCCCTCTCGCGCAGCTGGTCGAGCAAGGTATAGGCGCTAAGCGGTCCGCTGGCGGTCTCGAGTTTCTCGAGCACGCACAACTGGTTCTTCGTCAGCACATCCCTTGCCGCCATGGTCCTGATCCACTCGTCTTGCGTCGCTCGCGCATCATGTCCGCGCAAACGATCCCTGTCTCACCCAGATAGCGACGAACAGCCATTTTTGCTACTGTTTCCCACATCTGCATGGAAGAGACCGCTATCATCGACCGGATTGGGATAACAGGCAGGTTGCTCTCCGACGCAACATTCAAAATACTGACAAGATCTTCGGCAAGAGTCGCCGCGCTTGGAAATTCGATCGGGCTTGGGGAAGCAATCATGATCAAATTGACGCGGCGGACGCTGCTGGTCGGCACGTCCGCGATGACGATGGCCGGCATGGTGTCGTTCCGGACCATGGCCGCATCGCGCACCTACCATGCGCTGCTGATCGCCTGCACCGAATATCCTGCTCTGCCGCAGAGGAACTGGCTGATCGGGCCGAAGAACGATGCCAGCCTCGTCCACGAATATCTCCTGAAGAGCGTGCCCGATCCGGTGCGGTTCGCGCCGGAGAACGTCACGCTGCTCGCCAAGGATGTCCCCGGCGCCAGTGGCCTGCCGACCCATGCGGCGATCAAGACCGCACTGGCCGATCTTGCCGCCAAGGTTCAGCGCGACGATTTCGTCTATCTGCATCTGTCCGGGCACGGCGCCCAGCAACCGCAGATGGTCAAGGGCGACGAGACCGACGGCCTCGACGAGATCTTCCTGCCCGTCGATATCGAAAAATGGATCAACCGCGACGCCGGCGTGCCCAATGCGCTGGTCGACAACGAAATCGGCGCAGCACTCGATGCCATCCGCGACAAGGGCGCCTTCGTCTGGGTGGTGTTCGACTGCTGCCATTCCGGCACCGCGACGCGCGCCGTCGAGGTCGACGACGAGTTGGAGCGCAAGGTCGAGTTCGCCGACCTGGTCGGCGGCAACGAAGCCGAACGGGCCGCCGCGATCAAGGCCTATGACGAGGTGATTTCGGCCGCCGGCTCGCGCGGCGTCGACGACAACGGCACACGCAAGCCTGCCTTCAGCCTGATCCCGACCGGCGGCGAACCGATCGCCAAGGGCAAGCTGGTCGCCTTCTATGCCGCGCAGACGGTGGAGACGACACCGGAAATGCCGTTGCCCAAGGGCATGGCGGATGCGCCGCGCTTCGGCCTGTTCACCTTCACCATCCTGTCGAAACTGGCCGAAAACCCCAACGTCACCTATCGCCAGCTTGGCCAGGCCGTGCTGCAGCAATATTCAGCCGACAGCCGCACTAGGCCAACACCGCTGTTCGAGGGTGAATTGGACGCACGAGTGTTCGGCACCGACAAGACAGACGCGGTCATGCAGTGGCCTCTCGTCATCAAGGACGGCGAGGCGACGATCGGCGCCGGGCTGCTGCATCGCCTCACTCCCGGCAGCAAGCTCGCCATCCTGCCTTCGGCGCTGTCGCCGCTTTCCGACGCGGTCGGATTTCTGGAAGTGCAGTCGGCCAAGAACCTGGAAAGCCGCGTCAAGTCGGTCGAGTTCGACAAGAAGCCGGCGCTCAAGCTCGCCGACATTCCCGCCAATGCCTATGCGCGGGTGGCGGAGATCGCCGTCGATTACAAGCTCGTCGTGGCGCGTCCGGCTGCCACCAAGGGACTTGAGAAGGAAACCGCTCTGGTCAATTCGGTTCTCGACCAACTGGCCACAGCCAAGGAGACGGGTTTCAACATTGAGTTGGTCGAGTCCGGCAAAAGTGCCGAGCTCCGCTTCGCGGTGATGCGCGAGAATGCTGTTCCCGGCGCCGCCAAGGACGCGACCGACAAGCCGGCCCTGTGGTTCCTGCCGGCGTCGGGCGACGTGACCTTGACGGACGGCAGCAAGCCACCGCTGATCATCATCCACTTGGATGACCGTCAGAAGCTGGTCGATGCAACGGCCAGGAACCTGCGCACCATCTTCCGCGCCACCGGGCTTTCGCGGCTGGCGGCAGCCTCCGACTACAAGCCCGAAGACGTCGACGTCCAGTTCCAGGTCAAACGTCGCGACAAGGACGGCCTCGAACCGCTGCAGGCTTCGGTTGTGCCGCGCGTCTCACCGGGCGACGAAGTGCATGTGCTGGCCAAGAACAGCTCGGACCTTCTGGTCGACATCAACGTGCTCTATGTCGGTAGCGACTATTCGATCACCCATATCGTTGCCGAACGCCTCGCCCCGCAGGCCACGCTCGAGGAGGGACTGCTGGCCTTTACCGACACCAGCTTCGGCATGGAACGGATGATCGCGGTTCTGACCGAGGCACCGCCGGAGAGCGAGAAGGAGGATCTGGGCTTCCTGGCGCAGGACGGCGTTGCCTCGGCGACGCGCGGAACGGGCTCCGCCGGCTTCTCCGACATGCTGACCGATCTCGGCATGGCCCCGGCAACTCGCTCGGTGATGCGGCTTGCCGACAGGAGTGGCCCGAAGGGCGCGGTGATGATTTTCCCCATGGAGACGGTGCCGCGCGCCTGAACGAACCCCGGCGCCAAAGCCTCTTGGCTCTGTTGCGCCGGCTCTTGCGCGATCGGCGCGATGTGAGAACATTCCCGGCCGCAGCCTTGGCGCATGACGGCCGGATGAAACGGATAGGATCGATTGTGAAGAATTCTGTGTTTTCCTGGCGTGGAACGGTGGCCGGCCTTGCCGGCGGCCTGTTGCTGATCGCCAACGCTTCGGCGGACGAGGCCTGCGGCCTGTGCGTCAAGCAGATCGTCACCAATTCGGAACTGGCGACGTGTTTTCTTGATCAGTACGACCAGATCGCCAAAGGCGGCAGCGGCGCCGTTGTCGTCGATCTCAGCAACTGCGCCTCGCGCGGCGTCGTCGAAGCCTTGCCGTCACCGAACAAGGGGGCGGCGGAGCCCGACGTACAGTTCATGATTTCGCGCCTGCAGTTGCAATGCCTGAAAAAGAAGCTGGAGGCGCCGGGCATCGTGCTGGATCCCTCCGCCACCATCGAACTGGACACCTGCGGATGAAGAAACCGGCGGGCAACACCCGGCAGACGGCTGCCGCCGCACCCGCAAAGGCGCCGGCCGGCAGACCGGCGCTGCCGGAAACCACCGAAGGTTTCCCGTGGCCAAGCAGCCACGAGATCAAGAAGGAGAGCAATCCCTTCACCGACCGCGACTGGCGCATGCTGGTCTATGCCTGGTCGGGCATGGCAGTTCGTCTCGCCATCATCTTCACCTTGATGTTCTCGGTCTATCAGTTCCTGGCCAACCAGGAGCAAAAGCGCGTCGAGCAGACCATGTCGCTGGTCGAACTCTGGGAAACCAAAGACTACCAGCAGGCGCAGCGTGCCCTGAAGGATCGACTGACGGCCCTCAACGCCAAATATGACAATCTGCTCAGCGCCAACCCCTCGCCGACCGAAGAGCAGGTGTTCCGGCAACGGATCGGCATCGAGGCGATGACCGCCTCCGGTGGTGATATGCCGCTCGCCGATTTCAGCGAGAATTTCGATCGCATCGTCTATTTCCTCAACCGCCTGTCCTTCTGCGTCGACGGCGACCTGTGTTCGCGCAAAGTGACCGATGCCTATTTCCGCGACTATGCCGTCTCCTTCTGGAGCTATTTTGCCGGCTATGTCGACAAGCAGCGCAAGGCTGGGTCACCCACTTTCGCCTCGGCGATCGAGACCTATGTGCGCAATGGGCCGCCCGCGGCCGAAGCCAAATAGCGATGGCAAAACCCGGCCTCCGCCTGATACGTACCTGTCGCTGGCTGGCCATGGCCGGGGCTTTGATTGCGAGTTCGGTTGCCCGAGCCGAGGACGCACCGGATTTTCACCTCGATCTCGATACCGGTGGGCACAGTGCGCAGGTCACCGACCTCGCCTTCACACCCGACGGCGAGGACATCGTCTCGGCATCAAACGACAAGACCATCCGCGTCTGGGACTGGCATAGCGGAGTGACGCTGCGCACCATCCGCGGCTATATCGGCAATGGCAGCGACGGCAAGATCTTCGCGGTCGCGGTCTCGCCCGACGGCAAGACCATCGCCGCAGGCGGTTATTTCGGCGCCAGCCTTGGCGACAAGCCGCCCTATGGTGACATCAGGCTGTTCGACTTCGCCACCGGCAAGATGAAGGCGGTGCTCAGGGCCGCCGACTACGCGACGTACGATCTCGCCTTCTCTCCCGATGGCAAGACGCTGGCTGCCGGTGGCGCCGACGGCGTCGTCTATCTCTGGCGGCTGGACGACAAATCCGCGACCGGCTGGACGCTGGACAAGAAGCTCGACGCCGATTCCTGGCACATCGACAAGCTCGCTTTCGCCGCCGCGGGAACCCGGCTGGCAGCGACCACCACCGACAATGGCATCCGGCTTTGGGACGTCGTGAAGGGCGAAGAGATCGCACTGCCTGACGAAGCCGAGCCGCTGCGGGACATCAGCGTCACAGCGCTGGCCGTTTCGCAGGACGGCAGCCTGTTTGCCACCGGCAGCAAGGATGGGCTGGTGCAGCTCTGGCGGGCTGCTGACGGCAAGCTGGCGCGCGCCATGCCGGCGCAGGATTTCCTCATTGGCTCGCTGACCTTTGCCAAGGGATCGCGGTTGGTCGCCTCCTGTGGCTATCGCTGCGCCGACAAGCGCCGTTCCATCGTCTGGAACACCGACACCGGCGAGAAGGTGCTCGACTACACCGGCCATGACGGCACGGTCTATGCCAGCGCCGCCAATGCCGATGGCTCGCAGGTGGCGACCGCCGGCGGCACGCGCAACGCCATCCAGGTCTGGGACCCCGCGACCGGCGAGCGCAAGGCGCTGCTGCAGGGCGTGGGCGAACCGGTAACCGCGGTCGGTATCGATGCGGCGAACGACGTCATCGCCTGGGGCAACACCAACCCTTGCCCCGATCGCGTGGCCTGCCCTGAACAACAGGGCGCGCTGGACAAAGTGCTGGCGTTGCCGACCACGGAGCGTTTCTTCGAGGACCCGCAGCCGCTGACGGAGCCGGGCTCGTTTGCGCGCGCCGCTCTGGCCAGCGGCCAGTGGTCGCTGCGCGCCGCGCCTGGCGGCAAGGACGCGCTGGAAAACGCCGTGCTGGAGATCGCCAATGGCGGCAAGGTGGTGCGCGGCATCGAGAACGACGCCACCAACGGCTTTGTCCACTCCGCCTACACGCTGATCGACAAGGGCCTTGGCCTGATCACCGGCGGCAATGATGGCACGCTGATCGAATACCGGACCGCGACCGCGAAAGTGTCGGGCGAATTCACCGGCCACACCGGCGAGATCAACGCCATGGTTGCCTCGGAGAAGGCCGGCCTGCTGGTCACCGGCAGCGCCGACCAGACGCTGAGACTGTGGGATCTGAAGACGCATGAGCTGATCGTGTCGATGTTCTTTGCCGGCTCGCAATGGATCGTCTGGATGCCGCAGGGCTATTATTATTCCTCCGACGAGGGCGACAAGCTGATCGGCTGGCAGGTCAACCAGGGCCGCGACCATGAAGGCCGCTTCATCCGCGCCGGCCAGTTGAAGAAATACCTCTGGAGCCCGGAAATGGTGCGCCGGGCAATCACCCTGCGCAGCGCCAAACAGGCGGTCAAGGAAATGCGGCCGGGCGTCGACAACGAGTTGCAGAAGCTGCTGCACCGCAAGCCGCCGGAGTTCGCCATCCGCCTCGCCGACGACCAGAGCAAGGTCCGCGACGGTTATGTCGCCGTCGAGATATCGGGCGCCAAAGAAGCGGGAACGGATGTCGCCGGCTTCTCGATTCTGTCGAACAGCCGTAATGTCGGCGATGTCACGGCCCGCTCGGTGGACGGCAACAGCACCATTGTCGAGATACCGGTCGAGAATGGCGAGAACATCATCCGCATCACCGGCACCAACGAATTCGGCTATCTGACCGAACGCAGCGTGACGGCACTGGCGAGAAAGACCGAGAAGGCCGAGGCCAAGGGCAAGCTCTATGTCGCGGTCATCGGCGTCGACAAGTATCCGTTCCTGACCGATGCCTGCTCGGGCCGCGCCTGCGACCTGCGCTACCCCGTCGATGACGCGACCGAGTTTCTCAAGGTGATCTCGCAGAAATCGGCACCGCTGTTCTCATCGATGGAGACGCTGGTTCTGGTCAACCGCGAGGCGCTCGACGAGAGCCCCGACAAGGCCAAGCTGACCTACGCCGTCGCCAGTGCCGACGCCATCATGGAACCTGACTCCGACACGATCGACGACCAGCTCGCCGATTTCCTCGACCGGCCGGGCGAGCACGACACCACCATCATCTTCGTTGCCGGCCACGGCATCAACATCGACGAGGACTATTATTTCATCCCGACCGACGGCCGCAAGCAGGATGCCGAGCGCTGGAAACGCTCCTCGCTTGTCGACTGGTCGGACATCCAGAAGTCGGTCGAGCGTGCAAAAGGCATGCGCTTCATGCTGCTCGACACCTGCCATGCCGCCAACGCCTTCAATCCACGCCTGGAAAAGGACGCGCAGGACGCACGCATCGTCGTATTTTCGGCGACCGCCGCCAACAACACCGCCGCCGAACTGCCGGAACTCGGCCACGGCGTTTTCACCTATTCGATCCTGGAAGGCTTGCGCGGCAAGGCTAGGACGTCGGACGGCGGCGTCACACTGTTCGGCCTTGCCGACTATATTTCGCGCGAGGTGGTGCGGCTGACATCGTCGAAGCAGAAGCCGTTCTACTATGTCGGCGGTGTGGAGAACATTGTGTTGGCCGAGCCGTGAGGAGGCTCGCGCGGCTGTGCCCGGCTATCGCTGTAGTCCTGCTATTTCTTCTCGCGCTCCCCGTCCCCAGCTTCGCCGCCCCCGTCGTCTGCCCGCCGGGCACAGAGAGCTTCCCGCCCTTCTACGACGACGCCACGCTGTTCAAGGATGCCATCGCCAGCGTCGCAGATGTCGAGCCATCCAACCAGCGGCTGACCGGCATCACCGTGCCGCACCATCTTCTAGCCGCCGACCTGGTGGCACTGGGATTCCGGGCGGCGTCCGGCTTCCGCTACAAGCGCATCGTCATCCTGTCGCCGGACCACTTCCACAAGACGCACAGACTGTACGCCACCTCATTGCGCGGCTTCGACACCGTGCTTGGCGCGGTCGCCGCCGACACCGATGCCGTACGCCATCTCGAGACGAACAGCGACATGGTCGAGGAGTCTTGCCTGTTCGACAAGGAGCATGGCGTGCGCGCCATGCTGCCCTTCCTGCATCACTATTTTCCCGAGGCGAAAATCGTGCCGGTGGCGATGTCGGTCAAGGCGCGCCGCGGCGATTGGGACAGGCTGGCCGCGGCTCTCAAATCCATTGTCGACCAGGACACGCTGATCGTCGAATCCACCGACTTCTCGCACTATCTGCCGCAGCACGATTCCAGGCGCTTCGACCAGCAATCCCTGAACATGCTGGCCGCCGGGTGGCTCGACGGCATTGCGGCGCTGCGCCAACCCGATCATGCCGATTCCGTTGGTGCGCTCTACCTCCAGACCAGGCTGCAGCGGGAACTGTTCGGCGCCCAGCCGCTGGTCGTCGCCAACGAGAATTCGCAGGAACACACGTCGGACTATGTCGAGCGGACCACCAGCTATGTGGTGGCGCTGTTCGGCGCCTTCGGCCCCGGCTTCAACAATCCGGCACGGCCAAAGGACAGGATCTACTACCTCGCCGGCGATGTGAATTTCGGCCGTGCCATGAAGAAGATTCTGGTCCGCGACGGCGTTGCCGACCGGATCGTCGACAGCGTCCTGGCCCTGACCGGGTCGCGGCCGCTGATCGTCAACCTTGAAGGCGTCATCTTGCCCAACGTGCCGGAAGCGATCGACGACATGACGCTGGCGATGCCGCAAGGCCTGGCTGTCGACATGCTGAAACGGCTGCATGTTGCCGGCGTCGGGCTCGCCAACAATCACGCCTATGATCTTGGACTGTCAGGCTATGCGGAGACGCTGCGCGCGCTGGATCAAGCCGGCATCCCGCATTTCGGCCAGGGCGAGGCGCTGGCGCTTGCCGATCTCGACCTTGTCGGCCTGACCGACATCGACACCAACGGCTCCAGGAACACCGACCTGATCACCCCTGCCCTGCTCGACCGGCTGCTGCACGAGGATGCCGGGCGGCCGGTGGTCGCCTTCGTTCACTGGGGCCGCGAGTACAAGACCGGACCGTCGGAGCGTGAAGGCATGCTTGCCGACCAGATGCGGCTGCGCGGTGCTTCAGCCATCGTTGGCAGTCACCCACATGTGTCGAGCGAAACGATCGTCCCGCTGGCCGGCGGCGACGTGGCGGAGCTCTATTCGCTCGGCAATTTCCTGTTCGACCAGAGCGCCGAACGGTCGTCCGGATCGATGCTGGAACTGCGCGTCTTCGCCCAGGGCACGATCTTCACCAGGCTCATTCCGTTGCCCAACTATTTCGAGATGGGCAGGAAATAGCCTATCCGCAACCGACCATGTCGCGCGGCAGATAGCAGGCCGCCGGCTCGGTCTTGGTCTCGAACAGCGACTGCTTCGGCCGGAAATAGAAGAAAGTGACCGGCTTGCTCTCGCGCACGCTGCCGTCGGCAAAATGCGCGGCGATGCTGAAGCTGTGGATTGACGACATTGACGACCACATCTTCAGCCGCGCTGTGTAGGCGCTGATCTTCTTGTTGCCGCGCACCGGCATGGCGATGGTGTAGTCATGCTTGCCGATCGGGAACTCGATGTTCTGGTAGCGCATGGCTTCCGGTGTACCGCCGCCGCCGTCGCCGCATTCTGCCATCGATTCCGGCGTCTCGAAGACCGCCATGGTGATGGAGGTGCGGAACGGCTCGCTCTGCTGGTAGACATGACCTTCGTCATCCGCCCACGAATAGTCGAACTTGCCGATCGCATTCAGCGTCATCGCCTGTTGCATGTTGCCGAGATAGTCGCCGACCTCGCCGAACTTGATCTTGTTGGTCAGCTGGCTGCGGCAGACATTGAGACTGTCCACCGAGGGACAGGGAAAACGTCCCGTCTCGAGGCTCGCCGTGTCGACGCCGGCTTCGGTGAGCACGCTCTTGACCGACACGTCGACACCGTCACCGAAATTGCCGATGTCCTTGCTGTACATGCGGCTTGGCTCACCGGTCGGGTTGCCCTCGTCGTCGACCGCGGTGAACTGGATCGACATCTTCATGTCCTTGGCGTCGCCCCAGCCATTGTTGACGATCGAGAAATCCGGCCGGAAGCCGACGCAGCCGAAATGCTCAGATATCGACAGCATCGGCTTGCGATAGGCATCGCTGGCGGCGACCTTCATCTCCAGGCTGTCGAGCTTGACCTTGGTCCGGTCCGACGTCTTGAGATCGACCTCGGCAAAGGCCGGCGCTGCCTCCCAGTCCATACCTTCATAGACGTTGCCGGTGGCGACCTGGCCGGTGCCGTTCCAAGCGTCGTTGTACTGGTCGGACTGCGGATAGATGGCGATGTCTTCGTCACGCACCAGATGCTGATACTGAATGTCGGATTGCTGGGTCATGCGCTGGTCGACCGCGACGCCGATCTCGACCTTGTCGGCGTCGCCACCGCCGGTCTGCGCCTTGAGGAGCCCGCTGACCCTGGCATCGGCCAGCACGTCGGGGCGCGAGCCGCCGACCTCCTTGCCCATTGTCCATTGCGAGTCGTAAACAGTGCCGCCGGCAAGCCGGGTGCGGCCCTTGCCATTCTTCAACCCGTCGACAAATGAGCCGGCAAAGATCTCACCGGTCCTTGACAGCATCCGCCCTGCGCCGTTCGGCACGCCGGCAACGAACTGCCCCTCATAGCGGTTGCCGTCGGCATCGATATGGATGCCCTTTCCGTTGAGTTCCCCGGCGAGCCAATGCCCATCGAAAACCTCGCCCGAGCGCAGTTCGAGCCGGCCCTGCCCGTCGGGTCGGCCATTCCTGATGTCACCGAAATAGCTGGAATAGATGGTTTTGGGATCGTAGCTCGCCGAGCCGCGCACCCGCCACACAAGCCTGCCCTTGCCGTTGATGGTGCCGTCTTCGGCAATCGTCCGGTCGGGTGACTGGCCCGCCGCCGGCTCCCAGACGAAGTCAAGGTTCTTTTCCGGATGGAAGTCCCACACCCGGACCGTCCTGCGCAGCACCGAGCGCGTGTCCGCGTGGTAGACGATCTGCACCCGTTCCGCCCAGGCGCCACCGGCAGGTGCGGCCGCAGGATCGGCGAAGGCCGGCGAAAACATCAGTGCAGCCAGCATCGACCCCGCCGCGATCCCCAACACTGCCTTTGCCCGCGCCATCCCAAACCCCTTTGGATGCCAACCCCTTGGCCGTTCAAGCGTAGTCGGCGAGCCGGCCTCGTGCAAGAGAACCGCAAAGGAAGTGCCCGCCAAGAAAAAGACGGCGGGATTGCTCCGCCGCCCTTGTCTCCACCGCGAATGCGCAGCGACTATTTATACAGGCTGTTGATCCACTGGACGTTGGCAGCGTTCAGCCGCACGGCGGTATTCGCGTCTGGGCTTTCCGCCACGTTGACACCGGTGATGATGCGCTGCTTGGCCTTGTTGTCGTAGGCATAGACCGAACTGCCGCTCGACCCCGGGAACGTATCGCAGTCATACTGGAAATATTCCGGAGCGATGTTTTCGGCATGCACTTCGCAATTTGCCTTCCACATCGTGCCCATCGGCTTGTCGCCGGGGTAGCCGACGAGGTTGGCGGTGAAGTCGCCGAGATCGTCATAGTTGGCATAGCCCAGCCAGCCGAGGTTGGTACCGACATCCTGCTTCAGCGTGACGATGCCGAGATCCCACAGGAGGACCGAACCATAATAGCCCTGGTAGTTGTCGATGAAGCCTTGCAGCACATAGGCGCTTTCAAAGCTGAAGGCGCCGAACGGTGCGTCGTCGGCCGTGCTGCCGTTGAGACCCGGCACGAACAGATAGTCAGAAAGCCAGTCCTTGTCCTCATGGCTGTAGAGGCAGTGCGCCGCGGTGAGCACCGTGCGCGGGCCGATCAGCGTTGCCGAACAGCTGCCAAAGCTGCCCGTCTTCGGCGACTTGGCTTCGAGATAGCCGATTGCCGAGAACGGATAAGTCTTGGTGTTCTTGACCTGCTCGCGATCGTCGGTGCCGAAAACCTGGCGGCCGGCTTCGCCTTCGCCGAGGTCCGGATCATCGGTCTTGCGCTCAGCCCCGTCTTTTCCAGTGGCCGGAGCATTCAGTTCCTTGATGATAAGGTCCCGCAGCGCTTCGCTGGGCTCGATCTTGATCTCCTTGCCATCGGCGGACCGTCCGACGATGCCGTAGGATTTGACAGCCGTTGCCTCGTCAGCAAGCGGCGCGGCGCGGCTGTCTTCGTCAGTCAGCTTCGGCGGTGCGATTGGCTTTGCCCGCCCGGGCTTGTAGTCGCCTGAAGTCACATCCCGCATGCTTTCACCATTGCCTGCACTGGCGGAGCCAGGATCGGCGGCAAAAACCGGGACCGCCCACATCGCGGTGGAAAGCAATGCGGACGCAATAAGTGCGTTTGTCAGTTTTGTCATGGTGAGACTCTCCCAAAAGTCAGCAAGGACTGGATCAAAATACAGAAATATTGTCGAGATCGTGGTGAAGTCGAAAAATGAGTTTGGTTACCAGCACCTGAACCTGACCATCACCCCATGCGGTCTGTCGAAGGCCCCCGCCAAAGACACCCGCGCGGATATATTGCCTAAATTAATACAACATTGGAATGACAAATCGCTTCCACGTAGCCCGTGGGGGGCTATAGGGTTTTGAGTGGGTTCCGCACGGGAACGCGATCCGCGAAGCAACGCCTGCTTGCCGGCGACTGTTTCGTTGATGATGCGCCGGGGCTGGCTCGTTCGGGAACGTGTCTCAGGAGGATTTCAGGTGCACATCATCCATCGGTTCAGACCGATCGCCGCCGCGTCTTTGCTCGGCATCGCTGCGGCCCTTGCGGCCGCCAACACTGCCCAGGGGGACGAAGGTGCCGCCCGACCGGAGGCAGCGGTCTCGCCAATGAAGCGCGTGACGGAAGCCAGGGCGAAGGCTGCGGCGGAGAACCCCGACGGCGCCGACCGCGTCTATGGCGGCAACCAGGCCGAAAAAGGCGCCTATCCGTTCCAGGTCGCGCTGCTCACCACCGACAGGCTGGACGAGAACCCAGCCTCACAGGCCAATGCACAGTTCTGCGGCGGCAGCCTGATCGCTCCGCAATGGGTGCTGACGGCAGCACACTGCCTTAACGACGAGGGCCAGCCGATTTCGCCTGAGAGCGTCACCGTGCTGACCGGCGCCACCGACCTCAGCGAGGGCAAACGCCACAAGGTCGTGGAGGTCATCGTCAACGAAGGCTACAGCGAGCAGACGCTCGACAACGACCTCGGCCTGCTCCGGCTTGCCGAGCCGGCCGGTGCGCCGACCATCAAGGTCACCCATGACGCAACGCCCGACACCGGCAAGACGACGGTCACCGGCTGGGGCAAGATGCAGGATGGCACCTTCCCGACCACGCTGATGGTTGCCGACCTCGACCTGCAGCCGAACCAGGCCTGCAACACCGGCATCAAGGCCATCTATGCACATGATCTGAAGGCGGCACTTGGCGATCTGTCCCGCCGTATGCGCTATTCAGAAAAGGGCATCGACGCAGCCGCCAATGCGATCGCCGCCGATATGACCGACCCGCTGACCGGCAACATGATCTGCGCCGGCACCACCAGCGGCGTGCGCGACGCCTGCAACGGCGACAGCGGCGGCCCGCTGTTCATGACCGGCGCCGACGGGCCGGTCCAGGTCGGCGTCGTCAGCTGGGGCGAAGGCCCGGCGGACGGCAGTGCGGCCTGCGGTCACAAGGACGCCTACGGCATCTACACGCGGCTGGCCAACTACACCGGCTGGATCGAGACGAAGATGAAAACCTCTGCTCCGGCGCCTGCCAAACCCAAGCCGGGACTGGGCACGGCGCAGAAGCCGAAGACGCCCTGAACCACGGCCATTTCGCCTTCACATGAAAAACGGCGGGAGGTCCCGCCGTTTTTGTTTGCCGGCTTATCGACAGGGCTTATTTCCTTGGCGGACCTTTGCGTTCAGCCGAAGCCGCCCACAGATTGATGTCGGACTCGCGCGCATAGGTGTCGATCTCGGCGAGTTCGGTATCGCTGAAGTCGAGCACCTTGAGCGCGCCAACGCAGTCCTCGACCTGCTCCGGCCGGCTGGCGCCTATCAGCGCCGAGGTCACCCTGCCCCTGCGCAGCACCCAGGCCAGCGCCATCTGCGCCAGCGTCTGCCCGCGCTTGCCGGCGATGGCGTCGAGCGCCTTGATGTTGGCGATGGTCTTGTCGTTGATAAACGCTGTCTTCAGCGACTTGCCCTGGGAAGCACGGCTGCCGTCGGGAATGCCGCCGAGATACTTGTTGGTGAGCATGCCTTGCGCCAGCGGCGAGAACACGATGGAGCCGACGCCGAGCCCTTCGAGCGTGTCGAGCAGGCCGTCTTCCTCGACCCAGCGGTTCAGCATCGAATAGCTCGGCTGGTGAATGACGCAAGGCGTGCCAAGCTGCTTCAAGATATCGGCGGCCTCGCGCGTGCGCTGCGAATTGTAGGACGAGATGCCGGCATAGAGCGCCTTGCCCGAGCGCACGGCATGGTCGAGCGCGCCCATGGTTTCTTCCAGCGGCGTGTCGGGATCGAAACGGTGCGAATAGAAGATGTCGACATAGTCGAGACCCATCCGCCTCAGGCTCTGGTCGAGGCTGGCCAGCATGTATTTGCGCCCGCCCCATTCGCCGTAGGGACCGGCCCACATCTCGTAGCCGGCCTTGGTCGAGATGATCAGTTCGTCGCGGTAGGCGGCGAAGTCGGTGCGCAGGATCTCGCCAAAAGCGGTCTCGGCCGAGCCGGGCGGCGGACCGTAATTGTTGGCGAGGTCGAAATGCGTGATGCCAAGATCGAAGGCCTTGCGCGCGATCGCCTGCTTGGTCTTGTGCGGCGTGTCGTTGCCGAAATTGTGCCACAGCCCCAGCGAGATCGCCGGCAGCTTCAGGCCGGAGCGGCCACAGCGATTGTAGATCATTTTCTCGTAGCGGTTTTCGGCGGGACTATAGGGCATCGGAAAATCCTCAAATGGAAGCGAGCCAGGCATCGCGTCAGCGCGGCGAGTGGGCTCCGCCCCTCACCCTTACCCTCTCCCCGTCGGAACGGGGAGAGGGTTGAGGTGTCTACTTCTTCTTCGCCAAGAGATCCTTGGCTTCCTTGACGCCCAGTGCGGCCGGCCGTTCGCAGGTGGTCTGCATGGCGACGAACTTGCCGGTTTCGCCGGAGCGCAACAGGCCGGTCATCACGTCGACGGCATGCAGCGCCAGCTCCATCGAGCAGCGGTGCGGGCGGCCTTCCGTGATCGCCACCGCCATGTCGGCGAGGCCTGATGTGCGGTAGTTGGCCATCATGCCTTGTCCATGCATTTCGTTGGGAACGCCGAACGGGTGCTTCCATTTCGGCAGCTTCTTGACCGGCTTGCTGTCTTGCGTGAAGCGCACATCGCCGCCGAAGAAATTCGGATCCGGCACGAACACCGTGCCCGTCTCGCCATAGAGTTCCATCGGCGCGTGGCCGTGAGCCCAGACGTCCCAGCTGGTGTTGAGCGTCACTACGGCGCCATTCTCGAACTCCAGCAGGCCATGGATGGTCGTCGGCGTGTTGACCGGTATCTTCTCACCCGCACGCGGCTTTGAGCTGATCGTGCGCTCCTTGGCCGGCGTCGTCGCGAAGGCCGCGACCTGTTTCACCGGCCCGATCAGCTGGATCAGATTGGTGATGTAATACGGTCCGATGTCGAGCACCGGGCCTGCCCCTGGCTGGAAGAAGAAGTCCGGATTGGGGTGCCAGTGCTCCATGCCGTGGCCCATCACGTGGCAGGTGCCGCTGGTGATCTTGCCGAGTTTCCCCTCATCGATCAGCTCACGGACCAGTTGGTGCGCACCGCCGAGGAACGTGTCGGGCGCCGAGCCGATGCGCAGCCCCTTCTTCTCCGCCCGCGCCTTGAGATCCTGGCCTTCCTTGACCGACAGCACGAACGGCTTTTCCGAATAGACGTGCTTGCCGGCGTCGAGGATCTGCTTCGATACCTCGTAGTGCACCGCCGGGATGGTCAGGTTGACGATGATGTCGATGTCGTCGGCCTTGAGCAGGTCTTCGACGGTTTCGGCGCGCAGCTTGAACTCCTTCGCCCGCGCCTTGGCCGCCTCCATGTTGATGTCGGCGCAGGCGCGCATCTCGATGCCGCGAAACAGCGGCGCCAGCGAAAAATACGCCTTCGAGATGTTGCCGCAGCCGATGACGCCGATCCCAAGTTTCTTTGCCATGCTGATTGCTCCTAGTAGGCCTTGACGGCTGCGATCGATCGGCGGGCGAAGCGCTCGATGTCGTTGGGGTTGTCCTGTTCCATGACGTAGTATTGGGCAGCACTCTTGGCGCGCAGCGCCTTGATCAGGCCGGCCCAGTCGATGGTGCCATGGCCGACATCCGACCAACCGTCCTCGTCCAGCCCCTCACCGGGCTTGGCCATGTCCTTGACATGGACGGCGCTGATACGCTTGCCATATTTCTCGATCCACGGCAGCGGATCGTCGCCGCCGCGCACCACCCAGGCGACGTCCATCTCCCAGCTGATGTCGGGCGCGGAGGACAGGATGAGATCCTGCGGCACCGACCCGTCGGCAAGTTTCTTGAACTCGAAATCATGGTTGTGCCAGGCAAAGCCGTAGCCGGCCTTTTTCGCGGCGGCGCCGACCTTTGCCAGACGCTCACCAAAGCCGCGCCAGCCGGCGGCGTCGGATGGCCGCTGGTCGGGCATCAGGAAAGGACAGATGAGCAGCGTGATGCCGAGTGTGTCGGCTGTTCTGCGCACGCCGTCAAAATCGTTCTCGAGCGCGTCGATCGAAAAATGCCCGGTCGGCATGGCGAGGCCGTTCTTGTCGAGTTCAGTGCGAAAGGCCTTGGGATCGTCATAGACACCGCCGAAGCCTTCGACCTGGGTGTAGCCGAGCTTGCCGAGCGTGGCGAGCACCCCTTCCCAGGGCAGGAAATTGCGGGCGCTGTAAAGTTGGAATGACCAGTTCATCGTCTCTGTCCGTTTTGCTTGGTGGTAGGTTTTGGGGGATGATTCTCAGAGCGTTACAGGCGATTGCCGGTCGCGGCGTCGAACAGCGAGGCGCGCACCGGATCGAAACCGATCTGGATCGGGTCGCCAGTGCGCAGCGTCCTTTCCGCCTCGACACGGAAGGAGAGGTTGCGGCCGCCGAGCTTCGTCCACACCAGTGTGTCCGAGCCCATCGGCTCGACGATCTCGACGGAACCGCTGGCGGAAAACGGCATCGACCTTGCCGCGTCGCCAAAGGCTATGTGTTCGGGCCGGATACCGAGCACGCAAGCACCGGTCGGACGGCCCGTGCCGTCGAAGGCGTAGCGGTCGAGCGGCACCACAACACCATCGGTCTTGAACACTGGCCCAGCGCCAGCCTGCAGCTCTCCATCAACGAAATTCATCGCGGGTGAGCCGAGGAAGCCGGCGACGAAGCGGTTGACCGGTCTGTTATAGATGGTCTGCGGCGCATCGAGCTGCTGGATGACGCCGCCCTTCATCACCGCGATGCGATCGGCCAGCGTCATCGCCTCGATCTGGTCGTGGGTGACGTAGATCATGGTGTTCTGCAGCTTGCGATGCAGCAGCTTGATCTCGACGCGCAGTTCGGCGCGCAGCTTGGCATCGAGATTCGAGAGCGGCTCGTCGAACAGGAAGACGTCGACGTCGCGCACCAGCGCTCGTCCGATCGCCACGCGCTGGCGCTGGCCTCCGGACAATGCCGCCGGCTTGCGCTGCAGCAGCGGCTCGATCTGCAGGATTTCGGCCGCCCGCGCGATCCGCTTGGCGATCTCGTCCTTGGGTATGCCGGCAACGCGCAGGCCGAAGGACAGGTTCTTCTCCACCGTCATTTGCGGATAGAGCGCGTAGGACTGGAAGACCATGCCGATGCCACGGTCCTTGGGCTCTTCCCAGGTGACGTTCTTGCCTTTGATGAAGATGCAGCCTTCGGAGATGTCGAGCAGGCCGGCAATGCAGTTGAGCAAAG
Source organism: Mesorhizobium sp. Root695 (assembly GCF_001428185.1). Taxonomy (NCBI): domain Bacteria; kingdom Pseudomonadati; phylum Pseudomonadota; class Alphaproteobacteria; order Hyphomicrobiales; family Phyllobacteriaceae; genus Mesorhizobium; species Mesorhizobium sp. Root695. The sequence continues at coordinate 188,273 of NZ_LMHO01000023.1, forward strand.
TCGACTTGCCGCAGCCGGAGGGGCCGAGCAGCACGATGAACTCGCCCTCGGCAACATCGAGATTGAGGGTCTGCAGCACCGAAATCGCGCCGAAATTGAGAGACAGATCCTGGATCGAAACACTGGTGCCGTTGGCTGCCGTCATCGCCATCACCCCTTCACCGCACCGGCGGCGATGCCGCGCACGAAAAGCTTACCGGAAATGAAGTAGACGATGAGCGGCACAAGCCCGGTCAGGATGGTGGCGGCCATGTTGACGTTGTACTCCTTCACGCCTTGCACCGAGTTGACGATGTTGTTGAGCTGCACCGTCATCGGATAGGTGTCGGGGCGGGTGTAGACGACGCCAAACAGGAAATCGTTCCAGATGCCGGTCACTTGCAGGATGATGGCGACGACGAAGATCGGCAGCGACATCGGCATCATGATGCGCAGGAAGATGCCCCAGAAGCCGGCGCCGTCGACACGCGCCGCCCGAAACAGCTCTTCCGGCATCGAGGAGAAATAATTGCGGAACAGCAGCGTCAGGATCGGCATGCCGAAAATGGAATGGACGATCACCAGGCCGCTGAGACTGCCATAGAGGCCGATCTCGCGCAGGATGATGACGATCGGATAGATCATCACCTGGTAGGGAATGAAGGCGCCGACGATCAGGATGATGAAAAACGTATCGGCGCCCTTGAAGCGCCAATTGGCCAGCGCGTAACCGTTGACCGAGGCGATGGCGATCGACAGCAGCACCGACGGCACGGTGATGCGCACCGAATTCCAGAAGCCGCGCGAAAGCCCGTCGCAGTTGAGGCCGGTGCAGGCCGACGACCACGCCTTGACCCATGGCTCGAAGGTGATTTCGAGCGGCGGCGAGAAGATGTTGCCAAGCCGTATCTCGGGCATGCCCTTGAGCGACGTGACGACCATCACGTAGAGCGGCAGAAGGTAGTAGACCGCCATCACGATCAGCGTGCCATAGAGGAAGATGTTGCGGCGCGAGAGGGTGTGCCGCGGCCTCGGCCCGTGCGGGCCCGACGCATTGAGCCTGTTGGCCTCAGCGGCAATGGAAACGGCTTTGTCAGACACGTTTCCTGCCTCCGAATTCGAGATAGGCCCAAGGCACGATGACGATCACCACCGAGAGCAGCATCATCGTCGAGGCGGCAAAACCCTGGCCCAGATTCTGGGCGAAGAACATATAGTCATAGACATATTTGGCCGGCACTTCGGAGGCGATGCCCGGGCCGCCGCTGGTCTGGGCCACGACGAGGTCATAGACCTTGACGATACCCGACGCGATGATGACGAGCGTGGTGATGAAGACCGGCCGCATCATCGGAATGACGATGAACAGATAGGTCTTCCACATCGGAATCCCATCCACCCGCGCCGCCTTCCAGATATCCTCGTCGATGCCGCGCAGGCCGGCCAGCATCAGGCACATGATGAGCCCTGTGCCTTGCCACAGTGCCGCGATCGATATGCCGTAGATGACGATGCTGGAATTGTAGAGCGGGTCGAAGCTGAAGCTTGTCCAGCCGAGGTCCCGCACCACGTGCTGGATGCCGAAATCGGGATTGAGCAGCCATTGCCAGACCAGGCCGGTGACGATGAAGGAAAGCGCGAAAGGATAGAGGAAGATGGTGCGGAACGTGTCCTCGAAGCGGATCTTCTGGTCGAGCAGCGCGGCAAGGAGGAAGCCGATGACCAGTGAGAACACCAGCGAGATCGCGCCGTAGATCAATAGATTCTCGATCGAGATCAGCCAGCGCGGCGTTGCCCACAGCCGGTAATACTGGTCGAGCCCGACGAAATTCAGCCGCGGCAAGAGCTTCGAATTGGTGAAGGAGTAGAGCACCGTCCAAAGGGTGCCGCCGACGAAAACCACCACTGCCGTGAGGATCATCGGGATCGACGCGACCTTCGCATTGAGGTTGCGGAACAGCGGGTTGGGACGTTCGCTCTTGCTCATCTCGTCAGCCGGCTGGGTAAGGGCGGTGCGTTCCCGGCCCTGCATTCGCAAGGCCGGGAGCAAGGTGGGTTGTCTCCAACGTCAGTCTGCCGAAGCGATGAGGTCGGCGAAGCGCTTCTGCGCCTCTTCGACGGTCAGTTCCGGCTTGGCGAAGAACTCGGCGAAGAGATCTTCCTTCTGCTTTTGGGTGTCCTGCGAAAGCAGCTGGTCCGTCCACGGTATGACGGCGCCCTTGGCGAGGATGGCGAGGCCCTTCTTCATGCAGTCGTTCGCCGCATTGAGATCGACGTCGCCGCGCACCGGCAGGGAACCCTTCTTGAGGTTGAAGGCGACCTGCGTCTTGGGATCGAGCAGCGTCTCGGCCAGCACATCCTGCGCCTTGGATTTGTCGGCATCCTTGAGCACCGGGAAGTAGAAGGCGTCGCCGCCGGTGGCGATGACTTCGTTAAGCCCAAGGCCCGGCAGGCAGGTATAATCCTTGCCCGCGGTCTTGCCGGCAACCTGGAATTCGCCTTGCGCCCAGTCGCCCATGATCTGGCCGCCGGCCTTGCCGGTGATGACCAGGTTGGTCGCCTGGTTCCAGTCCTGCACATTGGTGTTCTTCGCCATCTTGCGGGCATCGTCCGCGGCCTTGAAGACCTTGGCGACTTCGGGCCCGGCGGCGAACTTGGCGTCCTTGTCCTTGTAGACCTTGAGGAACGTATCCGTGCCGCCCACTGCCGCAAGCAGCACGTCGAAGGCTCCGGAGGACTGCCAGGCCTGTCCGCCGACGGCGAGCGGAATGATGCCGGCCTTTTCCAGCGCGGGCGCTGCCGCCACGAATTCATTCCAGTCCTTCGGCATCGGCACGCCGGCCTTCTCGAAGGCCTCGTTGGACAGCCACAGCCACTGCCAGGAATGGATGTTGACGGGCACGCAATAGATCTTGCCGTCGATGGTGCAGCTGTCGAGCAAGCTCTTCGGCCGGACGACTTCCGTCCACTTGCCCTTGGTGGCGACGTCAGTGAGGTCGCGCATCAGGCCGGCCTGCACCAGCTCTTCCGCCTGCCGGCCATGGTTGAATTGCGTGGCGCCCATCGGATCGCCACCGGTGATGCGACTGATCATGATCGGCCGCGCCGTGCCGCCGGAGCCGGCAATGGCGCCGTCCACCCAGTGATTGCCGGTCGCATCGAATGCCTTGGCAAGTTCCGCAACCGCCGCCGCCTCGCCGCCCGACGTCCACCAATGGGTGACTTCCAGGTCCGTCGCGGCGGCCGGCCCGGCAAATTGCAGCGCAGCCGTTGCTGCCAGCGCAGCGGTCAAAAGTTTGTATCGCATTTCGGCTCCTCCCAGAATCTGAAACGTTACAGATTTTCGATACGGCAATTGCGCGGGCTGCGCAACCCCTCGGGCAAAGGCGGTCCGATATTTTTTCGAGGCGCGAACAAATTCCTTGCTCAAAAACTGGCAAGCATGGCACGGACATCATTGTTGCGATGCGAAATCACGCTGCAGCGCAAGAAACCCTGCCAGGTCACGTTTGGTTGCACGGCCCTGTTGGCCGCGAGACCCCTCGCCAAAATCACGGACTGGGGCGCTTCGCGGTGGCGATATTGGCATCTGTAACGTTTCAGTATATTGAGATTTTGCCGGGGCTGGAGCGCAGATCGTATCGCAATGGTGGCGATTGCCGGCCCGGCGCGCGGCTGCTATGCGCCTGACGGGCGGGATGAATGGACAGACAGCGTACGGACAAGAACGAGGAGACATCGGCACAAGGGCGGCCGACGTTGAAGACGCTTGCCTTCATGACCGGGCTCGGCGTGACCACCGTGTCGCGCGCCTTGAAGGATGCCCCGGAAATCGGCGCCGAGACCAGGCGTCGCGTCCAGCTCGTCGCCAAACAGATCGGCTACCGGCCGAACCGCGCCGGCGTACGCCTGCGCACAGGCAGAACCAATGTCATCAGCCTCGTGCTCAACACCGATCGCGAGATCATGAGCTTCGTCTCGGACATCATCTACGGCGTTTCGGAAGTGCTCGCCGAAACGCCCTATCACCTGATCGTCACGCCCTATTCTCGCTCTCAGGATCCGATGGAGCCGATCCGCTATCTCGTCGAGACCGGTTCGGCCGACGGCGTCATCATCTCGCGCACCCAGCCGAACGATCCGCGCGCCCGCTACATGCTGGAGCACGGCATGCCCTTTGCCACGCATGGGCGCACCGACATGGGTCTCGTTCATCCCTATCATGACTTCGACAACCATGCTTTCGCGATGGAAGCCGTGCGCCGGCTGGCGAGCATGGGCCGGCGCAGGCTGGCGCTTCTGTCGCCGCCGCCCGGGCTGACCTATTACGGCCATACGCTGAACGGCTTTGCCGACGCACTGAGCGAGGTCGGCGCCAACGAAATCCCGTTCAACACCGTTTCGATCGATCATACGATCGAGCAGATCAGGATGAGGACCGCGCAGGTGATGCGCCGCGACGTCAGGCCGGACGGCTTCGTCAGCAGCGCTGCCGCCGCGACACTGGCCATCGTTGCCGGCATCGAGGATGCCGGCCTCAAGCTCGGCCGCGACGTCGATGTGGTGTCCAAGCAGTCGTCGGACCTGCTGCACCTATTCCGGCCGGAATTGCTCGTCGTCAACGAGAACTTCCGGCTGGCCGGCTCCGACCTTGCCCGCTCGGTGCTCGGATGGATTGGCGGCGCCGCGCCGGGCTCTCTGCAGAGCCTGGTCGTGGCCAGCGGCGTCCAGGCATTAACCCAGCCATTGCTCGCTTAAAGCATGGCTCATGGGCTGGCTTTACTAGCCAGCCGCGCCACTTCCCCATGGCCCATGGAACGCACCGGATTCGTCGATGCGTTCGAAACCGTGCGCGCCGAAGAAGTCGCGTTGCGCCTGGATTAGGTTCGAAGTGCCGCGGCCCTGGCGGTAGCTGTCGAAATAGGCAAGCGCGGAAGACAGCGCCGGCACCGGTGAGCCGGCCTCTGATGCCCTTGCCACGATGCGCCTCAGCGAAGGATGCGCCTCCTGCATCAACGCGATGAAGGCCGGCGCCATCAGAAGGTTGGTTGAGGCGCCGCCCTTGCTGAAGGCCTCCGCCATGGTGTCGAGCATCTGCGAACGGATGATGCAGCCGGCGCGCCAGATCCTGGCGATGGTCGGCATCGGCAGGCTCCAGTTGAACTCCTTGGAGGCGCCGCTCATCACCGCAAAACCCTGTGCATAAGCAGCGATCTTGCCGGCGAACAGCGCCAGTTCGAGATCATGCAGCAACGCGTCTTTGTCGCCGGAAATCTTCGTCACGCCGATATTGCCATAGGCTTTTTCCGCCGCCAGCCGCTCGTCCTTGATCGACGACAGAACGCGCGCCGCCACCGCCGCCTCGATCGCGGTGGCCGGGATGCCGAGCTGCTGCGCCTCGATGACCGACCATTTGCCGGTGCCCTTCTGGCCGGCGCGGTCGAGGATGATGTCGACCACCGGCTTGCCGGTCTTCGGATCGTCTGATGCCAGCACCTTGGCGGTGATCTCGATCAGGTAGGAATTGAGCCGGCCCTTGTTCCAGTTGGCAAACACTGCGCCGATCTCTTTCGGGCCCATGCCGAGCCCGTCGCGCAGAATACCGTAGATCTCGGCGATCATCTGCATGTCGGCATATTCGATGCCGTTGTGGATGGTTTTGACGAAATGCCCGGCGCCGTCGGTACCGAGCCACGCCGCACAGGGCTCGTCCTTGAACTTGGCCGAGATCGCGGTCAGCACCTTCTCGACGCGCTTCCAGCTCTCCTCCGTCCCGCCGACCATGATCGACGGGCCGTGGCGCGCGCCCTCCTCGCCACCGGACACGCCCATGCCGATGAAGGTGAGACCCGAGCCGGAAAGCTCGGAGAAGCGCCGCATCGTATCGCGAAAATTGGCGTTGCCGGCATCGATGACGATGTCGTTGGCCGACAGCACGCCGCGTAGCGCCGCGATCTGTTCATCGACCGGTTTGCCGGCCAGCACCATGATGATGATCGGACGCGGCGGCCGGATCGCGGCGGCGAGCTCTTCCAGGCTGTAGCAGGGCACGACCATATCCCTGAGCGCGCCGGCATTCTCGACGAAAGCGTCGGTGCGCGCCTTGGTGCGGTTGAAGACGGCGATACGATGCCCGTGCTCGGCGATATTGAGCGCTAGGTTGGAGCCCATCGTGCCAAGGCCGATCAGACCGATTTCGGCTTTTTCCATCGTTTCTTCCCTGCTTTCGGATCTTGTTGGTTCGAGCTCGCGATTTGCGCGGATGATTGACGGGCCTTCGAGCCCGCGTCAACCGCCTCTCCGAATTGTGTTGCAGCCGCCCGCAGTTGCAGCCTCTTCGACGACGGCATCACATCGGCCGGTCAGGGCCTGATGTCGACTGGCGCTTCGATCTTCACCATCTCGAAGTCCGAGACCAGGATATCGATGCGCACCGTCCATCTGCCAGGCACCGGGATGACGAGGTTGTCGACACGCCAGCTGCCGTCGCCGGGCTTGGTCGCAGCGCGCGTCAGCGGCTCGATGCCGGAATCGGGCTTCGACAGCACCAGCGTCACCTCCTTGGCGTCGAGCGGGCCGAAATCGCCGCTCATGATGATCATCGAGGCGGCAACCGTTCCGGCATGGCCGGGGGTGATGCTGAGATCCGCCATCGCTTGCAGCGCGTGGATATGGACCGAGACCGGTTGGGCGGCCGCGATCGCCAAGGCCCGTGGCGGCGGTGTGAAGCGCCAGCCCGCGGCAACGCCAAAGATGGCCAACACGATCAGCAATTCGACACCGATCGAACGGGAGAGCCTGTGTTGCACCTCCGTCGATCCGGCCTCGGCCGATGCGGTGAGTTTCCAGCGATTGACGGCGGCGAGCGTGAACAGAAAGACCAGCAACCCCAGCTTGATCAGCAGCAGCCGGCCATAGGCGGTGTCGACCAATGCCTCGGGTGTCTGCACCTGTATGACGGCAAGCACGATGCCGGCAGCGGCAAGCACGGCCACCACGGGCAGGATCATGCGAGAAAACCGCCGCAGGAATGGCGCGGCCTCCGCCGATTGCCCCTTCAGCGCCAGACCGAGAGGCACCAGCGCGCCGGCCCAGAAGGCGATGCCGACGCCGTGCAGGAACACCATCGGCCGTGTCAGCCATTGCGGTTCGGCGGCACTGGCATGGCCGCTGGCGGCAAGGGCAATCCCCACCCCGGCCAGCCCGGCCACCGCAAATGGTTTGGCGGTGGCGCGGGGGCCGGCCAGCGACAGCAGGCTAAGCCCCATGGCGATCAGGGCGACCAGCACCGTCCAGCCGAAACTGGTGCCGAGCCCGGTCCGCCAGATGACCGCCTGCGCCAGATGCGATAGCGGCGCCCCGAGTGCGTCCAGCCCCTGCAAGCCGACCGACAAGGGTGCCGGGACCAGCCCGCTCAGGATTGCAGCGATGACGAAACGCCGGCCAGCCTGTCCGTCCCCGGCCAGCCAAGCGAGAGCGAAGGCGCCGCCGACGCCGAGGAAAAGGCCGATGTAGAGAAGGACCTTGCCGAGCCAGATCGCGGACCGCAGCTGCCAGTCGATGGCCTCGGACACGGCAGGCGGCGCGCTGGGCGAGCCGATGGAAAACAGCAGCGATCCGCCGACGGGATGACCGTCAGCAGAGATGACACGCCAGCTCAAGACATGCGTGCCGGATTTGAGCGGCTGCGGATTGTCGATCTCGACCGTCTGGTCGCTGAGCCGGAAGGCGGTCAGCGGAACCGGCGTGCCGTCGGGCTTCACCAAGGTCAGCACCAATGGCGACACCGGCTCGCTGAAGGTCAGCGAGAACTGTGCCGGCCCCTGTTCCAGCACCGCGCCGTCGGCCGGATCGGTCTTGATCAGCGCGGCATGGGCAAAGGCCTGATCTGGCACGGCAATGCTGGCAAGAAACACGATCATGGCCAACAGGCCGACGACAAGCCGGCCGGCGCGTTGGCCGGTCATGGAAACCGTCTGCAGGAAGGACGTCGTGCTCATGCCACCACCAGGAGAATAGCGGCGCGCTTTTGAGAGCGCGCCGCCCGAACGATCATTTCTTCGGCAACAGCTTGATGCCGGGCGCCGGGTTTTCCAGCGCGTCCTCATCCTGACCGACTGCCGGGATCTCGATCCAGCGATCGGCAGTGTCATCGCATTCCTGCACCACCGGGAAGTAAAGTCTTTGGCCCACCGGGAGGTCCCCCGTCAGCGTCGCGCGGAAGACGAACTCGTCATAGAATTCATCCGGCAGGCTGCCGCCGCTCCAGTCGACTTCCTTGACTCCATCGGTCACCGCCTGACCACAGAGTTGGTAGGATTTGTCGTACTTGCCCTTCTTGGCCTGCAGCGTCCAACCCGGCTTCGGCATCGGCTTCACCGCGATCACCCCTTCCGGGATCTGCACGCGCACGGCAGTCGTCGCCTTGCCGTCGCAGCCGTGCGGCACACGCAGAACCGCCTTGTAGGTCGAGCCGACGGCCGCTTCCTGGGTTTCGAGCGTGATATGCGCTAAGGCGGCATTTGTCCCGAGCACGAAAAGTGCTGCGGCCGCCAGAAGATACTTGTTCATGATGGTCCCTCAGATCTTCAAAATTTGTCTAGCTGGCGCGATCAATTGGCGTGGTCGTCCATGGCGCCACCACCCATGCCTTCGACAGCGAAATCGACGCTGACGGCGCCGGCCTTCTCGAAGGTCAGTGTGGCGGAAAACTCTTCACCCTGCTTGGGTTGCCGCTTCAGGCCGATGAACATCAGATGATAGCCGCCAGGTGCAAGGGCGACCTTGCCGCCAGCCGGAATTTCGAGGCCGCCGGCAACCGGACGCATGGTCATGACGCCGTCCTTGACGCCCATCTCATGCAGCTCGGCCTTTTCAGAAACATCGGAGGAAATCGACACCAGCCGGTCCGGCGCGCTGCCGTTGTTGGTGATGGTGAAATAGCCGCCGGCCACCTTGGCGCCGGCCGGCGTGGCACGCGACCAGGGGTGGCCGATCTCGAGATCGCCAACCTTGAACTCATGCGCAAAGACGGACTGGGCGCCGACGAACGACAGCACAAGAGCCAGCACGGCAACGCCAAGACGCTGTTCGAAGCGTGACAGAATGCGGCCGGGCATATCGCTCGCCGCTATACGGAAAGAATGGGTCATGGTTGCTCCATGAAGTGATGGTCGCGCCGTTGCCGGTCGCGAGCAGTTTGATCTTTGGATGGGTACGCCTACGAAAGGTTCCGCCGGGCAACTAGGCTCAGGCCGTCACCGGCGGCGCGCGCGGGTTCGACGGCGAGCGCTCACGCGCGAAGTTGAGATGGATGGCCGCCGGGAAGACAAAGGCGACCGTTTCATAGGAAAGACTGCCCAGCGCCAGGCCGGCATCCGCCGGCGGCGCAAAGGCCGGCGAAAACATGCTGCAGCCGAGCACACAGCATGCGGGCAGATGGGACGGCGGCTGGTTGCCGCCGGGAAGCTGGGTTGCGCCTTCGTGGGTACAGATGACGTTGCCAAAGGCATCGAGCTGCGACGCGTTGGGACCGGAGCCGAAGGCGAAGGCACCAAGTGTCGACTGGAGCAACAGCAGATAGGCCGCGACAAGCGCGACCGGTATGCTCCACCGTCTTCTCGATACGCCCAAAGCCCTGCCTCTTCGCAGCAACGCCCCATACCTAGCACGGGGCTGGCGGGTGGAAAATCGCCAAATCGCCGCTGCGGCAACGCGGCACGATGCATGTCGCCCAAAAATGCGCGGCGATTTTGGGATAACGACATGCATGAAACAAAAATCCGAGCCGCGACGCGGCTCAGGATTTTTGTGGCAACCGGCTTTCCGGGATCGAGGTCAGCAATGTCTGGCGCGCCGACTTCAGGTGCTTGCGGCAGGCGGCGTCGACCTTGCCTAGGTCGCGCGATTTCAGCGCGTCGATATAGACCAGATGCTCACCGATCGCGACTTCGTTGCGCTCGCGTTCCTGCGCCTTGTTCCACTGGTAGTGGTAGTGGAAGATCATGGCAATGACATCGTAGAAATCGACGATGAAGCGGTTATGCGATGCCCGGTGGATGAGCCGATGGAAGCGCTCGTCCAGCTCGGAGAATTCGTTGAAGCGGGTGACGATCTCGCTTGCCAACTGGCGATGCTCGTCTTCCAGGCGGTCGAGATCGGTCCACACCGCGCTGTCCTGTGGCAATGCGGCAAAGGCGGCTGCCGAGCGAAGTTCGAACATTTCGCGGATTTCGGTCAACTCCAGCGCGAAGGCGCGCGTAAAACCCTTCAGCACCCAATGGCTGTTGCGGCGCTTCTCGATCAAGCCGAAACGGGAGAAGCGGATCAGGAACTCGCGCACGCTGGTGGTGCCGACGCCGATCTCGCGCGCCAGTTCGAGTTCGTTGATCTGCATGCCGGCTTCGGCGCCGCCGGCGAGCAGCCTGCGCATGAACGACCGCTCGATTATCTCGGCGAGCGTGTCGGTCTCTTCCTCGGGGAAGAAATCATCCGGACGCGGTTCGCGCAGCACCGTCTTGGCACGCTTGTTCCAGGCGATCAGCCCGGTCTCTTCCATGCGCGCGAGAATGGTACGCACCGTGGTGCGGCTGACGCCAAGCAGAGTACCCAGTTCCGGCTCCGAAGGCAGGCTGCGCGTTTCGTCGAGCAGCCGCAGGCAGCGATTATAGGCATCCTTGTAGACGTTGTTGCTCTTCGACATTCCTGACCCGTTGCACGCCGTCGCTTGCGGCGGCCGGTTTGAAGCGCAATATGACGTTCCCATGACCCTGAAAAGCGAAATCGCCTCGCGGAACAACCCCAAGGACATGCGGAACTCCCCACGAAAAAACAATTGACGCAAAACTGTTTTTTCACGATAAAAGACATTATCTCTAAACAGGCGCGTGTCAATCCGCCCGCGCATCCCAGGATCACCCAGGAAACCGCCCGTGAACCCCTCCAACTGCATTCTTCTGTCCCCCGCCGACAACGTGGCAGTCGCCAACGGCCGCATCGAGATCGGCACCGCGCTGCCGGGCGGTGCCGTCGCCAGCGCGCTGATCGAGCCCGGCCACAAGGTGGCGATCAAGCCGATCGCCGCCGGCGAAGCCGTGGTCAAATACGCCCAGGCGATCGGTCGCGCGACGCAGGATATTGCAGCGGGCGAGCACGTTCATTCGCACAATCTGGTTTTCGAATCCGGCCGCTTGCCGGTCGTGCCGCCGAGCGAGGCCGAGCACGCGACGGAGGCCGACCGCGCCCGCACCTTCATGGGCTATCGCCGCGCCGATGGCCGCGCCGGCACGCGCAATTTCATCGGCATCGTCGCCAGCGTCAACTGCTCGGCGACCGTCTGCCGTTCCATCGCCGACACCGCCAACCGGACGCTGCTGCCCAAATATCCCGGCATCGACGGCTTCGTGCCGATCGTGCACGGCCAGGGCTGCGGCATGAGCGGCACCGGCGACGGCATGATGGTGCTGCACCGCACGCTTGCCGGCTATGCCCGCCACCCGAATTTCGGCGGTGTGCTGATGGTCGGGCTCGGCTGCGAGGTCAACCAGCTCACCCTCTACGGCCAGAAGGGCGTCGCTGCCGGCAAACGCCACTTCAACATCCAGGACGCCGGCGGTTCGCGCAAATCGGTGGAAAAGGCGATGGGCGTGCTGGCTGAGATCGCGGAGGAAGTCGGCCAGTTGAAGCGTGAGCCGATCCCGGTCAGCGAGATCGTCGTCGGCCTGCAATGCGGCGGCTCCGACGGCATGTCGGGCATTACAGCCAATCCGGCGCTGGGCGCGGCTGTCGATATCCTGGCCGGCGTCGGCGGCATCGGCATCCTCTCCGAGACGACGGAAATCTATGGTGCCGAACATCTGCTTGCCTACCGCGCGGCAACGCCGGAGATCGCGCAGAAGCTCGACGGCTTCGTGAAGTGGTGGGAGGAGCACGTCACCAAGCATGGCGCCTCGATCGACAACAACCCCTCGCCCGGCAACAAACGCGGCGGCCTCACCACCATCCTGGAGAAGTCGCTCGGCGCGGTCGCCAAGGGCGGCCAGACGCCGCTCAACGGTGTCTTCGGCTACGCCGAAAAAGTCACTGGCAGTGGCCTGGTGTTCATGGACACGCCCGGCTACGACCCGGTCTCGGCCACCGGCCAGGTGGCGGGCGGCGCCAACGTCATCGTCTTCACCACCGGCCGCGGCTCCTGCTTTGGGTGCCGTCCGACGCCATCGATCAAGGTCGCCACCAACTCGACCATGTATCACCAGATGGAAGAGGACATGGACGTCAATTGCGGCGTCATCGCCTCCGGTGAAAAGACCATCGCCGGCATGGGCCGCGAGATCTTCGAACTGATCGTCGAGACGGCTTCCGGCCGCAAGACCAAGAGTGAGGATTTCGGCTACGGCGACAACGAGTTCGTGCCCTGGCATCTTGGCGCAACGCTCTAGATTGTACGGATATCGAGTAGACTGCCGAGCCGTGCAACGGCCGGCACCGGGGAGGTTTACATGCAAAAACGCCGCATTGGCAGGACGGCGCTCGAGGTCACCGAGGTCAGCTTCGGCGGTGCCGCGATCGGCGGTCTCTACCGCGCTTGTTCTCGCGAAGCGGCGATGGAGACTCTGCAGGGCGCCTGGGAAGCCGGCCTGCGCTATTTCGACACCGCACCCTTCTACGGTTTCGGCCTGTCGGAGCGCCGCTTCGGCGACTTCCTGCGCTACAAGCCGCGCGATTCCTATGTGCTTTCCACCAAGGTCGGCCGCCTGTTCCGCCCGGTACCGGACGATCAGGTTCCCGATCACTCCTATGTCGATCCGCTACCCTTCGCGCTCGACTACGATTATTCCTATGACGGCATCATGCGGTCGGTCGAGTTCAGCTATGCGCGGCTTGGCCTAAACAGGATAGACATCCTGTTTGTCCACGACATCGGCGTCTACACACATGGTGTCGAGAAGACCAAGCTGCATTTTCGCGAGCTGATGGATGGCGGCCTCAAGGCGCTCGAAGAGTTGAAACGGTCCGGCGTCATTTCCGCTTATGGGCTCGGCGTCAACGAGGTGCAGATTTGTCTCGACGTGATGCGCGAGGCGCCGCTCGACTGCATCCTGCTTGCCAGCCGCTATTCGCTGCTCGACCGCAGCGCCGAAGCGGAGTTGCTGCCGCTATGCAGCGCGCAACAGACGTCCTTGGTCATCGGCGGCGTCTTCAACTCCGGCATCCTGGCGACCGGGCCGGTGCAAGGCGCGCATTTCGATTACCGTCCTGCCAGCCATGACGTGCTCGACCGCGTCGGTGCGATGGAGCGGATCGCCGCCGAGGGCGGCCATCCGCTGGCGGCGGCTGCGTTCCAGTTCCCCTTGCATGAACCCGCGGTCGCCACCGTGCTGACCGGCACCGCCAAGCTGGCAAACCTGACGCGCAACCTCGAACTGCTCGACATCGACGTGCCGGAGACGGAATACGCCAAATATCGCCCCTACACGCTGGTGCAGGAGCTGGCGTGAAACGCGTATCCACCCCGCGGTGAACGGTGACCCAGGCTTCACATTCTTGCGATCCCACAGAAAGAATGAACATTCCATATTGACTGATTTGTGGAATTAATATTCCGTATGCTCGCGGAACGGGAACGGGAGCGTTTGACGACGGCACGGGAGTAGCGGCGCACGATCTTCCCCTGCCCAGACCTCGGCAGGACTGGCGTCAAACACCGCTTGCATCGGCTGGATCGATGCACTATCAAAACAAGGCAACTGTTTTTTATTGATAAAGTTCTGTTTGGGCCACGCCTATCCGGACGGAGCTTCCGTAACGTTCACCGGGCGACTTAGGGAGGAACCTCATGAAATTCGTGACCAGCATTCTCAACCGCCGTGCCGTCATGGCGCTGGCAGCAGCTTCGATGCTCGCCGGCGTCATGCATTCGGCGCCGGTTTCGGCGGCGGACGTGACCATTCCGATCATCGTCAAGGACACCACGTCCTTCTACTGGCAGATCGTTCTGGCCGGCGCACGCAAGGCCGGCAAGGATCTCGGCGTCAACGTGCCGGAACTCGGCGCCCAGGCTGAAACCGACGTCAACGGCCAGGTCTCGATCCTCGAGAATGCCGTTGCCAGCAACCCGGCGGCGATCGTCATTGCGCCGACCGAGTTCAAGGCGCTTGGCAAGCCGATCGATGAAGCCGCTGCCAAGGTCAAGGTTATCGGCATCGATTCCGGCGCCGACTCCAAGGCCTTCACCTCGTTCCTGACCACCGACAATGTGCAGGGCGGTCGCGTCGCTGCCGACGGCCTCGCGGCCGCCATCGGCGCCGCAAACGGCGGCAAGATCGAGGGCGACGTCGCCCTGATCACCAACGCTCCGGGCGCCGGCTCGCTCGAGCAGCGCAAGCAGGGCTTCACCGAACAGCTGGCCGCCAAATATCCGGGCCTCAAGCTGGTTGCCGACAAATATGCCGATGGCCAGGCCACCACCGGCCTCAACATCGCCACCGACCTGATCACCGCCAACCCGAACCTCAAGGGCATCTTCGCCTCCAACCTGATCATGGCGCAGGGCGTCGGTCAGGCTGTCGCCGAAAACAACCTTGGCGGCAAACTGGCGCTGGTCGGTTTCGACAGCGACGAGAAGCTGATCAAGTTCCTCAACGACGGCGTCATTTCCGCGCTCGTCGTCCAGGATCCGTACCGGATGGGCTATGACGGCATCAAGACCGCGCTTGCCGCCTCGAAGGGCGAAAAGGTCGAGGCCAATGTAGACACCGGCGCCAATCTGGTGACCAAGGACAACATGAAGGACCCCAAGATCGACGCGCTGCTCAACCCGAAGCTTTAAGCCGTCGCATCCGAAACCGTCTCCGGGGCACCGCGCCCCGGAGACTAAGCTGCCAGCACAAACGGCTTGGCAATCCACAAGCTTAAGCTAGGCTGTTTTCGAGGCATATCCTTGCCTCGCCGCGTGCCAATCGTGCGGCCAATCTGGGAGGATTGTCATGATTTCGACGGCGCAGGAACTGCATCCGGCACCCGTGCTGGAATCGGGGCGGACTATCCTCGAACTACGCGGGCTGGAGAAGCGCTATCCCGGCACGCACGCGCTGAAGCCGGTCAATCTTGCTTTCAAATCCGGCGAGATCCACGCCATCGTCGGCGAGAACGGCGCCGGCAAATCCACGCTCATCAAGCTTTTGACCGGCGTGATGCCGCGCACCTCCGGAGAGGTTATCTGGGAGGGCCAGCCGGCTGCCTTGGCGACGCCGCATGAGGCGATGGCGCTCGGCATCAATGCCGTGCACCAGGAGGTCGTGCTGTGCCGTCACCTGACGGTCGCCGCCAACATGTTCCTCGGCGAGGAGAATTCGCGCTTCGGCATCCTGCAGCAGCGCGCCATGGTCAGGCAAGCGCAGAAGATCATCGACGATCTCGGCTTCGACTTGCCGGCGCATGTCACGCTGGGCGACCTCACCATCGGCCAGCAACAGCTGATTGCAGCCGCCCGCGCCACCGTGCGCGGCACCAAATTCCTGATCTTCGACGAGCCGACCGCCTACCTCACCCGCAAGGAGGCCGACCAGCTTTTCACCCTGATCCGCCGGCTGAAGGGCGAAGGCGTGACGATCATCTACATCAGCCATCGCATGGAGGAAGTGTTCGAACTCGCCGACCGTGTTTCCGTGCTGCGTGACGGCACGCTGGTCGGCACCCGCAACATCGCGGAGACCAACGATGCGGAACTGGTCAAGATGATGATCAACCGCTCGATCGAGCAGGTCTACCACAAGGAGCATTTCACGCCGGGTGCCGCGATCATCGAGGCGAGGAACCTGTCCGGCAAGGGCTTCGAGGATGTCTCGATGACGGTTCGCGCCGGCGAGATCGTCGGGCTTTATGGCCTGATCGGCGCCGGGCGCAGCGAGTTCGTCACCACGCTTTACGGCCGCCACCGCAAATCCGCCGGCCAGATTCTGTGGGAAGGCAAGGATGTTCAGGTCAAGTCCGAACATGACGCGATCAAGCTCGGCATGGCGCTGGCACCGGAGAGCCGCCGCGACCAGGGGCTTTGCCTCAACCTGCCGGTCGGCCTCAACCTCAATTTGCCGATCTACAAGCGCATCTCGAACAATCTGCTGATTTCGGGCGCACAGGAGAAGGCGCAGGCCGATCGCCAGATCGCCGATCTGCGCATCAAGACGCCGACACGCGGCGCGCTGGCGTCCAGCCTGTCGGGCGGTAACCAGCAGAAGATCGTCATCGGCAAATGGCTGGCCCACGGCGCCAAGCTGTTCATCTTCGACGAGCCGACGGTCGGGGTCGATGTCGGCACCAAGGCCGAGATCTACCGCCTGTTCGGCGCGCTGTTGTCGAAGGGCGCCGGCATCATCCTGATCTCGTCCTATCTGCCGGAAGTCTACGAACTCGCCGACACGCTGCATGTGTTCCGGCGCGGCAAACTGGTGGCGACGCACGGTTTCCGCGCCSCCAGCCACGAGGACATTCTCACGCAGGCGCTAGCCGAGAAACAAGAAAGGCTGGGAGGACAGATATGAGCACCGAGGCGATTGCTGTCGAAAAACCGAAGCGCAACTACAACGTCCTGTTTGGGCTGACGCTTTTGGCGCTGCTGGTGCTGCTGTGGATCGTGCTTTCCCTGGCCACAACAAGCTTCGCCTCGGGCAACAACATCGCCAATCTTTTGCGCCAGGGCTCGATGATCGCCATCATGGCGGTCGGTCAGACCTTCGTCATCATCACCGGCGGCATCGACCTCTCGGTCGGCGCAGTGGTCGGCTTCGCCACCGTCGTCGTCGCCATGATGATCAATGCCGGCTTCCCCATCTGGCTCGCCATACTGGTGACGCTGCTGGTTGGAGTTGCCATCGGCATGTTCCACGGCTTCGGCATCGTCAAGATGGGCCTGCCTCCCTTCATCATCACACTGGCGACGCTGACCTCGTTGCGCGGCATCGGCCTTTTGATCACCAACGGCAATTCGATCAACATCAACAGCGACACCTTCACCGCGTTCTCGCGCAATTCCTTTATCGGCATCCCCAACCTGTTCTGGATGGTGATCCTGGTCGGCATTCCGGCCTACGTCTTCTTGCATCATAGCCGTTGGGGCCGGTATCTGTTTTCGGTCGGCTCCAACGCCGAGGCCTCGCGCCTGTCCGGCGTCAACGTCCAGCGCACCATCTACATGGCCTACACGCTGTCGGGCCTGTGCGCGGCCTTCGTCGGCGTGCTGCTGGCCGCCCGCATCGGCATCGGCAATCCGACCCAGGCCGAGGGCTGGGAACTGCAGGCGATCGCCTCGTCGGTCATCGGCGGCACCTCGCTGTTCGGCGCCGTCGGCTCGGTGCACGGACCGCTACTTGGCGCCTTCATCCTGGCCACCATCAACAACGGCGCCAACCTGCTCAACGTCAACTCGTTCTGGCAGCGCATCATCACCGGCGCGCTGATCATCATCATTGTCTATTTCGATGGCCTGCGCCGCCGCGGCAAGTGAGCCAACCCCGCAATCAATCGCCGGCCCGACATGACTGCCGGGCCGGCGATTTTCACTACAGACTGGATTGAAGCATGAAAGCCGTTGTCTGCCGTTCGCCCGGCGACCTTGTCCTGGAAGACCGTCCCGCACCGGACTCACCGCCTCCCGGCTGGGCGCTGGTGGCGGTCAGCCATGTCGGCATCTGCGGCACCGACTACCACATTTTCGAGGGCAAGCACCCGTTCCTCGCCTATCCCCGCATCATGGGCCATGAGGTGTCTGGAACGATCATCGAGACCGGCGAAGGCGTCGATCTGGCCGTTGGCGAGCCGGTCGTCATCAACCCCTATCTTTCCTGCGGCAAGTGCGTCGCCTGCCGGCACGGCAAGCCGAATTGCTGCGTCAGGATCGAGGTGCTCGGCGTGCATCGCGACGGCGCCATGTGCGAACGCATCCTTGTGCCGGCGCAAAATCTCTATCCGGCAAACGGCCTGTCGCTGGCCGACGCCGCTGCCGTCGAATTCCTGGCCATCGGCGCGCATGCCGTGCGGCGTGCCCGCGCCGATCCCCGCGCCCGCACCCTGGTCATCGGTGCCGGCCCCATCGGGCTTGGCACCGCCATCTTCGCCCGCATCGCCGGGCTCGACGTGATGCTGCTCGACATGAGCAGCGAAAGGCTCGCCTTCGCCGCGAATGCGCTTGGTTTCCAGACCCTCGACGGCTCACGCGGCTCAGCACCCGATCTGGTCAGGGAGGCGACATCAGGCGAAGGCTTCGATGTGGTCTTCGACGCCACCGGCAACACCCAGTCGGTGCAGTCGGCCTTCGCCCATGTCGCGCATGGCGGGACACTGGTGCTGGTCAGCGTCGTCAAGGACGACATCAGCTTTTCCGATCCGGAATTCCACAAGCGCGAGATGACATTGATCGGCAGCCGCAACGCGCTACGCGCCGACTTCGACCATGTCGCCGCCTCGATCCGCAACGGCGCCGTGCCGATGGCCAAGCTCGTCACCCACCGCACCACGCTCTCCGACACGCCGCGCGATCTCGCTCACTGGGCGCATGAGAAATCCGGCCTGATCAAGGCTGTGATCGAGGTGGGGTCATAACATGGCAGGCGGTGAACCCGGCCCGAATTGACGACGCCCCGCCCAGGTCGAAGGCGGCCCTCAAACGCCAAGACGCTGACAAGTGAGCGCGACCGAGTTGGTCTGATATCAGCGTGGGTCAGATAATCACGGTCTCGTACAAGGCCGGCACTCCCTACAGCGCCGACAATTTGAGTTCCACCCGCTCGGCTGGGAAGCGCGACTCGGAAAACTGGATCGGCTGGCCGTCCGGCGTGACGTTGACGGCGACGGTGACCAGCACGATGGCGCCCGGCTGCAGATCGAGATCGGCAAGGTCGGCCGCATCGGCATGGCGCGCCGACAGCACGGTCGATTGCCTGAGATAGTCGTCTATGCCGAACCGCGCCAGCGACGCGGTGATCGAGCCGGTCTCAGCCATCGCGGCATCGATACCGGCAAAGCGCCTGGCATCGAACCAGCCGGCAGCGCGCGACACCGGCCGTCCATCGGCTTCGCCACGTGTTTCCAGACGGATCACCTCAGCCCCCCTGGCAAGGCCAAGGCCCTCGGCGACGCGCTGGCTGGCCGGCTCGACCGACGAGGCGAGCAGGACGATGTGCCTTTCCGTCGTCTGCCCTTGCAGGCCTGTCGAAAAGCGTGTGCGCGCGCCGATCGGATAGGACAGCCTTTTGCGCGACAGCACGAAAGTCCCGCGTCCCTGCTCGGCCCGCAGCACGCCTTCCTGCACAAGCGCTGCTATGGCGCTGCGCACCGTGTGGCGATTGACGCCATACCGCTCAGCCAGTGCCACCTCAGGCGGCAGCGGGGCATTTTCGGCGAAATCGCCGATGGCGATCGCATGCAGGATCTTGTCGGCGATCTGCCGCCACAGCGAAACGCCGCTGCGCCGCTCGATGCTGTCCGCTGCCAGCCGCCCGACCATTGATTGCCCCCAGCCTTCTAGCGCGCGGTCTTCTACCGTCATCCACCCGTCATGGACACGCGCTAGATAATAGGTATAATTTGTATAATTGTCTATATCAATAGACAAATTTAGCCACAAGGATTATTGCTCATGCGAGGACAGGAAGCCCGCGACCAGGTCGAACGCAAGGCCGCCATGGCGACGCTGGCGCAATCCAGCGGCGACGACATCGTGCGGTTCTGGAACGAGGCCGGATTGCCTTCGGACGCTGAACTGCTGCGCGGCCCCGAGACAGGCTTGGTCACCTTGCGCGGCCGCATCGGCGGTGGCGGCGCGCCCTTCAATGTCGGCGAGGCGACCGTCACCCGCGCCACGGTCCGCCTGCCGTCCGGACAGGTCGGCCATTGCTATGCCCTTGGCCGGGACAAGCAGAAGGCGAAGCTGGCGGCCATCGCCGACGCACTGTGGCAGGACCCTGGCCACCGCGCCAAAGTCGAGACCGGGCTGATAGCGCCCCTGCGGTCGGCTCTGACCGCGATACATGAGAAACGCCGCGCCGAGACGGCGGCAACGAAGGTGGATTTCTTCACCATGGTTCGCGGAGAAGACTGATGGACATTGCGGCGCAATCGATCGAAGGCGGTTTCGCCGATCCGGTCTTCAATGCCCAGACCGTGTTCCGGGCGGTCATGGACGCGATGGCGCGGCCAGGCAGCGTACAGCCGCTGCCGGCCCTCGCCCGCCCGCCGGCGCCGCTCTCGGCAAGCGCCTGCGCCATCGCGCTGGCGCTTTGCGACAACGACACACCGCTGTGGCTCGACCCTGCTTTGCAGGCTTCCACTGCCATCAAATCCTGGCTTGGTTTCCACACCGGCGCGCCATTGGCCAACACGCCAGCCGATGCGCATTTCGCTCTGATCGCCACGCCGGCCGAGATGATGTCGTTGGACGGCTTTTCGCAGGGCACGCAGGACTACCCCGACCGCTCGACCACGCTGATCCTGCAGGTCAGCGATCTCGTCTCCGGCACGCCGCTGTTGCTCGAAGGTCCCGGCATCGAAACCAGCGCCACGATTGCGCCGGCGCAGATGCCGCGCCATTTCGTCGAACAGTGGAAGCAGAATATCAAGCGCTTTCCGCGCGGCGTCGACATCATCCTCGCCACCGCTGATGGCATTGCTTGCTTGTCGCGCACGACTCGCATCAAGACGATGGAGGCGTAAGATGTATGTTGCGGTAAAAGGTGGCGAAGCGGCCATTGCCAATGCCCACAGCCTGCTTGCCGACCGCCGGCGCGGCGACCGTTCGGTGCCGGCCCTTCGCCTCGACCAGATCATCGAGCAGCTGGCGCTCGGCGTCGACCGGGTGATGAGCGAAGGCTCGCTCTACGACCGTGAGCTGGCTGCCTTGGCAATCGCCCAGGCGCGCGGCGACATGATCGAGGCGATCTTCCTGGTCCGCGCCTATCGCACGACGCTGCCGCGCTTCGGCTACACCAAGCCGATCGATACCGCCAACATGCTGGTCGAGCGGCGCGTCTCGGCGACCTACAAGGACCTGCCCGGCGGCCAGTTGCTCGGGCCCACCTTCGACTACACCCACCGGCTGCTCGATCCCGAGCTTGCCGCCGGCGGCGATGTTGCCGAGCCGTTGCAGCGCGAGACGGAGGCGCAAGCCATGCCGCGCGTTTCGGCGATCCTCGCCCGCGAAGGCTTGATCGAGCCGGACGGCGACATGCCGCAAGACCATGTCCCCGGCGACATCACCCGCGAACCGCTGGAGTTCCCGATGGCGCGCGACATCCGCCTGCAGGCGCTGTCGCGCGGCGACGAGGGTTTCCTGCTGGGGCTCGGTTATTCCACGCAGCGTGGCTATGCCCGCAACCATCCCTTCGTCGGCGAGATCCGCGTCGGCGAGGTCGAGCTCGAACTCGACGTACCGGAACTGCCCTTCGCTGTGCCGCTCGGTACTGTCCGCGTTACCGAATGCCAGATGGTCAACCAGTTCAAAGGATCGGTCAAGGCGCCGCCGCAATTCACCCGCGGCTACGGACTGGTCTTCGGCCAGAGCGAGCGCAAGGCGATGGCGATGGCGCTCTGCGACCGGGCGCTGCGCGCTTCCGAACTCGGAGAGGATGTCGTCGCCGCCGCCCAGGACGAAGAGTTCGTCATCTCTCATTCCGATAACGTCCAGGCGACCGGCTTCGTCGAACATCTGAAGCTGCCGCATTATGTCGACTTCCAGGCCGAACTCGACCTCGTGCGCCGCATGCGTGCCGAATACGAAGCGCGCGAAACCCCCGCGAAGGTCGAAGAGAAGCGGGAGGCCGCGGAATGATTTCAGCCGTCTCCGCCGCCACCATGACCTGCGCTGTAGTGGCCACTATGCGCCTGGTTGAACCCTTTGCTGCCAGCAATGGTCTCACCGCTCGCACTTTCTTTTGGCGCGGGCAGAAACATGCGCCGAAGGAAAAAGAGAACGACGCCGGCGAACACCAGCAGCAAAACTCCGAGATGCATCCATCCGGTTGGGGCCATCTGAATTCGGCCCTGTTTCCGCGTCTTGGACGCCAATTCAATAGTACAATGCGGATGTGATCGCCATGACCGACATCGCCACCTACAACTTCGCCTACCTCGACGAGCAGACCAAGCGGATGATCCGCCGGGCGATCCTCAAGGGCATCGCCATTCCCGGCTATCAGGTGCCGTTCGCTTCGCGTGAAATGCCGATGCCCTATGGCTGGGGCACGGGCGGCGTCCAGGTCACCGCCTCGATCATCGGTCCCGACGATGTCTTGAAGGTGATCGATCAGGGCGCCGACGACACCACCAACGCGGTCTCGATCCGCGCCTTCTTCAAGAAGGTCGCCAATGTCGCTGTCACCACCGATACCGCCAGCGCCACCATCATCCAGACCCGCCACCGCATTCCCGAACACCCGCTCACCGCGGGCCAGGTGCTGGTCTATCAGGTGCCGATCCCGGAGCCGCTGCGCTTCCTCGAACCGCGCGAGACCGAAACGCGAAAAATGCATGCGCTGGAGGAATACGGCCTCATGCATGTGAAGCTGTACGAAGACATCGCCAAGCACGGCCGCATCGCCACCACCTATGCCTATCCGGTCAAGGTCGAGGGCCGCTACGTAATGGACCCGTCGCCGACGCCGAAATTCGACAATCCCAAGATGCACCGCTCGCCGGCGCTGCAGTTGTTCGGCGCCGGGCGCGAAAAGCGCATCTATGCGGTGCCCCCCTTCACCGAAGTGGTCAGCCTCGACTTCGAGGATCATCCCTTCGAGGTGCAGACCTTCGACCAGCCCTGCGCACTGTGCGCGGCCGAGAATGTCTATCTCGACGAGGTCGTCCTCGACGACCATGGCGGTCACATGTTCGTCTGCTCCGATACCGATCACTGCGAGAAGCGGCGGGCGGACGGCCATCGCGGCCACCTCGCACCAGAGACCATGGAGCCGGCGCAATGACCGACGAACCGCTGCTGCGCGTCTCGGCGCTGTCCAAGTTCTATGGCTCGCGCGTCGGCTGCGACAACGTCTCCTTCGACCTCTGGCCGGGCGAGGTCCTGGCTGTCGTCGGCGAATCCGGCTCCGGCAAGACGACGTTGCTCAACTGCTTGTCGACGCGGCTGATACCCTCCTCCGGCACCGCCAGCTACCGCATGCGCGACGGCCAGTTCCGCGAGCTCTACCGCATGAGCGAGGCCGAGCGCCGCTTCTTGATGCGCACCGACTGGGGTTTTGTCCACCAGAACCCGGCCGACGGCCTGCGCATGACGGTATCGGCGGGTGCCAATGTCGGCGAGCGACTGATGGCGGTCGGTGATCGCCACTACGGCAAGATCCGCGCCACGGCCGTCGACTGGCTGTCGCGCGTCGAGATCGACGAGGACCGCGTCGACGATGAGCCGCGCGCCTTTTCCGGCGGCATGCGCCAGCGCCTGCAGATCGCCCGCAACCTCGTCACCGGGCCAAGGCTGGTGTTCATGGACGAACCGACAGGCGGCCTCGACGTCTCGGTGCAGGCGCGCCTGCTCGACCTGCTGCGCGGTCTGGTTACCGATCTTGGTCTGGCGGCGATCGTCGTCACCCACGATCTTGCCGTGGCGCGGCTGTTGTCGCAGCGCATGATGGTGATGAAGGACGGCCGCGTCGTCGAAAGCGGCCTCACCGACCGCGTGCTCGACGACCCGCGCGCGCCCTACACCCAGCTCCTCGTCTCCTCCATCTTGCAGGTTTAACCATGGCGACGCCCCTTGTTGTCTCAGACGTCGCCAAGAGCTTCACCATGCATCTGCGCGACGGCATCAGACTGCCCGTTGTCTCCGGCGTCTCGTTCTCGATCAGGGCCGGCGAATGCACCGTGCTCGGCGGTCCCTCCGGTGCCGGCAAGAGCTCGATCCTGAAGATGCTCTACGGCAACTACGCCGTCGACGAAGGCCAGATCATCGTCACGCACGATGACGGGCTGATCGACCTCGCCACCGCCAGTCCGCGCACCGTGCTTGCGGTCCGCCGGCAAACGATCGGCTATGTCAGCCAGTTCCTGCGCACCGTGCCGCGCGTCTCGGCATTGGATGTCGTCGCCGAACCCCTGGTCGAGCGCGGCGAGGACCGCGAAGTAGCCAGAGGCAAGGCACGCGCCTTGCTGGCCCAGCTCAACCTGCCGGAGAAACTTTGGGCATTGCCGCCGGCGACCTTCTCCGGCGGCGAGCAGCAGCGCGTCAACATCGCGCGCGGCTTCATCACCGAGCACCCGATCCTGCTGCTCGACGAGCCGACCGCTTCGCTCGATGCCAGGAATCGCGATGTCGTGATCGAACTCATCGCCGCCAAGAAGGCGGCTGATGTCGCCCTGCTCGGTATCTTCCACGACCACGACGTGCGCGAGGCGGTTGCCGACCGCGTCATCGACGTCACCGCTTTCGCTCCCGGAAAGATCGCCGCATGACGAGGAAATTGTCGGAGACACCGCTGGTCCACCCGACGGCGGAGGTGCAGAACACGACGCTCGGCCGCTGGACCGAGATCGCCGACCGCAGCCGGGTCTCGGAAAGCGAACTCGGCGACTATTCCTACATGATGCAGGATTGCGCAGTCTGGTGCGCAACGATCGGCAAGTTCTCCAACATTGCAGCCAGCGTGCGCATCAACGCCACCAACCACCCGACCTGGCGGCCGACGCTGCACCATTTCACCTATCGCGCCTCCGACTATTGGGACGACGCCGAGCACGAGAGCGAGTTCTTCGCCCAGCGCCGCGCCAGGCGGGTTACTATCGGCCACGACACCTGGCTTGGCCATGGCTCGACCATCCTGCCCGGCGTCACCATCGGCGATGGCGCCGCGGTTGGCGCCGGTGCAGTCGTCTCGAAGGATGTCGCCCCCTACACCATCGTCGCCGGCGTGCCGGCAAAGCCGATCCGTCAGCGCTTCGACCGCCGCACCGCCGAACGCTACCAGGCGCTCGCCTGGTGGGACTGGGACCATGCAAGGCTGCGTGCCGCGTTGGATGATTTTCGTTCGCTTGAGGCTGAGGCTTTTCTGGAAAAATACGGCGGATAAGCCATCACATCATCGTCATGGGCGAACCTGTTTCATATCCCTGACACATCTCCGAGGCAGGACCCGGCCTTTCCCAGGAGATCGCAATGCTCGACACAGTCAAACCCTCGCTCACCGCATTCTTTGCCGGCTCAAATCCGAAGCCGCCGGTTCATCTGGGCACGCGCTACGACACATCAGGCAATTTCCTGATCGAGCCCGGCAACACGGTCGTCAGTCATCTCGTCAGCGGTTCGCCATCGGAAGCTGTGATGCTTGCGGTGCGCGACCGCATGCTGGCGATGCCGGACGCCGACCGGCTCGCCTTCACGCCCGTCTCCAGCCTGCACATGACGCTGTTCCAGGGCATCATCGAATATCGCCGGCGACTACCCTACTGGCCGCAGGACGTGCCTCTCGACACCAGCATCGACGCCATGACCCGCCTCTATCTGGAACGGCTGAAAGGCTTCGAGGGCTTCGGCCCATTCAACATCAAGGTCGTCGAAGTTCTGCCGACCGGCCTCACCGTTGCCGGCGCGACCGACGACGACGTGCGCATCATGCGTCAATGGCGCGACGCGCTGGCCGTGCCGTTCGGCTACCGGCATCCCGATCACGACGCTTACGTCTTCCACATCACCTTCGCCTACCAGATCCAGCGTCTGGCCGACGATCGGGCAGCCGCATGGCAGGACCTGTTCGACGATTGCCTGGAGCTTTTCCAGCGACAGGCTCCGGTGATCGAAATCAAGGCGCCGGCCTTCTGCAGCTTCAGGGACATGGAGCACTTCGAGGAACTGCTGGTCCTCGGCCGGCCGTAGCTCCACACCTGTGGAGCGTAACAAAACTGACATCATCGCGACACGGCAGGTTCATGTGGCTGCGTTAGGCGAGAGCCTGACGATCAATGGTCCGGACTGGAATCTGCCGCCATGCCAGCAACCTCTGCCACGCTCGAAATACGCGGTGTCACCCGACGATTTGGCAAGAACACTGCCGTCAGCGACATCAACATCGCGATCCCGCAGGGTCAGATGGTTGGCATTATCGGCCGTTCGGGCGCCGGCAAATCAACCCTTCTGCGCATGATCAACCGTCTCATCGATCCCAGCCATGGGTCGATTTTTTTTGACGGCGCCGAGGTCTCCCAGTTGCGCGGCTCGCCGCTGCGGCGCTGGCAGCGCGACTGCGCCATGATCTTCCAGCAGTTCAACCTGGTGCCGCGCCTCGACGTGCTGACCAATGTGCTGCTCGGCAAGCTCAACCACCGTTCGACCATGGTGAACCTGCTCGGCATCTTCTCCAGGGAGGAACGGGCCGAGGCAATGGCAGCACTGGAACGTCTCGACATCGCACGCACAGCGCTGCAGCCAGCCGGCACCCTGTCGGGCGGCCAGCAGCAGCGTGTCGCGATTGCTCGCGCCATGATGCAGCAACCCAAGGTGATCCTTGCCGACGAGCCGATCGCTTCCCTTGACCCGCTTAACGCCAAGGTGGTGATGGACTCGCTGCAGGACATCAATCTGCGCGAAGGCATCACCGTCGTCACCAATCTCCACACGCTGGACACCGCCCGCACCTATTGCAGCCGCATCATCGGCATGGCCGCCGGCAAGGTCGTCTTCGACGGCCCGCCCGAGGACCTCAACCGCGAGGCCGTGCGCATGGTCTACGGCGCCGACAGCAGCGGCGGCGAAATCTCCGAGGCCATCACCTCGACCAGTGTCGTCATCAAGCAAAAAATCGCCGCATCCGCCGGACCGCTTGAGCCAGCCTTTCCTGGTTACTGAGCGACCTGGATCGCCAGCCCGCGTCAAGGGCATCGTATCCCAACGCAGCCGGCGCGATGCCGGAATCAACAGGAGAGACGCCAAATGTTTAGAAAGATATTTTTCGGTGCCGTTTCCGCCATGACCATAGCGATTGGCGCGGCACAAGCACAGGACCTAAAGGAATTCCGCATCGGCATTCTCGGCGGTGAGAATGAAGCGGACCGTCTGCGCAACTACCAGTGCTTCGCCGATCACATCAAGCAGGTCCTCGGTGTGGAGAAGGTTTCGATGTTCCCCGCCGCCGATTATGATGGCGTTATCCAGGGCCTGCTCGGTGGCACGCTCGACTATGCCGAACTCGGCGCTTCCGGCTACGCCAAGGTGTATCTCGAAAACAAGGACGCGGTTCAGCCGATCCTGACCACGGTGCAGACAGACGGTTCCATGGGCTACCACTCGGTCATGGTCGCCCGGGCGGATTCCGGCATCAAAACGCTTGCCGACATGAAGGGCAAGAAGCTCGGTTTCGCCGATCCGGATTCGACTTCGGGTTATCTGATCCCGGTGACTGCGCTGCCCAAGGACATCGGGATGGACGTCAAGGGCTATTTCGCCTCGACCGGTTTCGGCGGCGGCCATGAGCAGCTCGTGCTTGAAGTGCTGAAGGGCACCTTCGACGCGGGCACCACCTGGGCTTCCGGCGTCGGCGACTTCAAGGACGGCTATACCTCGGGCAATCTGCGCAAGATGGTCGAGAAGGGCGTCCTCAAGATGGACGACCTCGTTGAATTGTGGCAATCGCCGCTGATTCCGAACGGCCCGCTGGTCGTGCGCACATCACTCGACGCCGGCGTCAAGCAAAAGATCACCGATTTCCTGACCAAGCTTCCGCAAACAGATCCGGCCTGCTTCTCGGCGGTCGAGGGCGGCGATTTCACGGGCTTTGCGCCGGTCACTCCAGAATTCTATCAGGCAATCATCGACGCCCGTAAGGCGAAGATCGGCTCGTAGGCCGAGTATCATGACGCCGCCGGGGGCCGTGTGCCACCGGCGGCGTTGCCGCATCAAGGGGCTGGGAAATCATCGATGAGCGCGACCGACGTCCACCGCGCGCCCGCGCTTTCACCGGAGGCAGCCATAGTCGATCGACACTGGCGCGACCTCGCCGCGCGGCGGCGCCTCTACACGGTGGGAGGCCTGCTTTTCCTGCTGCTCGCACTCTCTGGCTCGCTATGGTTCGCCAACGAAACCAACGCCGGGAAATTCTTCGACCGCCTGCCTTACATCGCCGACTTCTTTATCGACATGAAGCCGCGCGACTGGTTCGAACCCGTACGCGCGCTGTTCGACCTGCCGTCGCCCTATGACGATGGCAGCCTGCAATTCGACTACCCGGAAGGCCGGGTCTACCTGACCCAGAGCATCTACATTCCGGAGTATTTCTACCGGATGGTCGAGACGCTGAACATTGCACTGTTTTCAACGCTGGTCGGCTCCACATTCGGTTTCCTGCTCTGCTTCTCCGCCGCAAGCAATATTACGGCCAGTCGCTGGTTGCGCTTCACCACCCGCCGTTTCCTAGAGATTGTCCGCGCCTTCCCCGAAATCGTCATCGCCGGCTTCTTTCTGGCGATCTTCTCGCTTGGCCCCATTCCCGCGATCATGGCGGTCAGTATCCATACCGTGGGCGCACTCGGAAAAATGTTCTTCGAAGTTGTCGAGAACGCTGACATGAAGCCCGACGAAGGCCTGCGGGCTGTCGGCGCCAACTGGGTAGAAAGGGTATGGTTCGGCATCGTGCCGCAAGTCCTCCCTAACTTCATGAGCTATTTTCTGCTTCGCTTCGAGATCAACGTGCGCGCTTCGACCATTCTCGGCGCCGTCGGCGCGGGCGGCATCGGTGAATCCCTGCGCCTTTCGATCAGCCGGGGTCATGAGGCCAAGACAATCGCCATCGTCTTTTTGCTGTTCTGCACGATTGTCGTCGTCGACCAGTTTTCGGCATGGCTGAGGCATCGCCTTGTCGGGAGACAGGCGTTCACATACGGACGCGGAGAGTAACGCAATGGAGACCGCTGCCATCAACGACATTGTTGCCCGCCATCCGGACGCGTTTCGGCGATCGGCATGGAGGCGCTATGCCACCCCCATCGGCATCCTCCTGTGCATTCTTTATAGTTTCTATTGCTGGTGGTTCTTCTCGATCGGCATCGTTCTCGAAAAGGCGAACTGGAATCTCGCGAGCGCCTATCTCGCGGACTGGGTATCTTACGAAATTCGCCCGGACATCGAATTCAAGGACAATTATCTGGAGATCAACTACTCCCGCTTTTCCAAGCTGGGGTCCAACCCCAATCCGGAATGGGTGGTCAAGCAAACCGCGGTGGTCGAGCAGCGTGCAGACGCAAAAAAAATGGCACCGGCGGTCGCATCCGACAAATCGTCGCACGATTCGTTCATGGCCGCCAGTGCTCCGACTGCCGACAACCCGGCTACCTTGCCGCAGCAATCGCTTCCAGCCGCGCCCGAAACGGTGCGCAAAGAAACCGTCGTTACGGCCGACATTGTCTTTGGCAACGGCCGAATCGCCATCACGCCAAAACTCGTCACGGTGACGCGCGGCGCGCAAAGCATCGTCTTCGATATCGCCAGGGACAAGTCCGTCACACCGCGGACGCCGCTGCCTGACTGGATCGAGCAACGCAGGCCCGGCTCCACAGCCTACATCTCGTTCGGCTTCTTTGGCCGTGCTGAAATACAAAGTGACGAAGTCATTGCCTGGCGGCGTTTCCTAGGTTGGGCGAATTTTGTGTTCGACACCAATTCTCCCTTCTGGGGGAAACCGTTCGGCGAGGTGGCTTCGCTGATCGCCTCCGGGGCACGCATCGACCCGAAGCGATCAAACGCTGCACTTGCCTGGGACAACATCGCAAACAACGCCGAATGGCAGCATGGCGACGTCTGGCTGAAATTGCTGCAGACGATCGTCATGGCCTTTGTCGGCACGGTGCTGGCCTCGGTCGTCGCCTTTCCACTCGCCTTCCTGGCTGCCCGCAACATAACGCCGAGCCGGATAGCCAACCAGACGACCAAACGCTATTTTGATTTCCAGCGCTCGGTCGACATGCTGATCTGGGCGCTGTTCTTTACCCGCGGCTTTGGTCCGGGGCCGCTGGCCGGCATGTCGGCTATCTTCTTCACCGACACCGGAACCCTGGGCAAACTCTATTCCGAGGCGCTGGAGAACATCGACGACAAGCAGCGCGAGGGCATCCGCTCGGTGGGCGCCACGCCAACGATGGTGCAGCGCTACGGCGTGCTGCCTCAGGTTCTGCCGGTGTTCCTTAGCCAATCCCTGTATTTCTGGGAATCGAACACGCGCTCGGCGACAATCATCGGCGCCGTCGGCGCCGGCGGTATCGGTCTCAAATTATGGGAAGCCATGCGCACCGGAACCAACTGGGCCAATGTTTTCTACATGGTACTGTTGATCTTGGTTGTGGTTTTTGTCTTCGACACCATCTCCAACTATCTCCGCCGCAAACTGATGGGGACCGTCGGAAACGGCAATGACGAGCGGCCGGTGCGCCTGCTGCCGGTGGCTTAGACCAATCCCGAACCGAAGGCGGCGAAGCAAAGGTGGAACCGGTTTTGCTTCGCCGCCCGTTGGTTTGCGTCTCAGGCACCGGCCTTCTTCCAGCCGTTCCTGATATGCTTGTAGCCGTCGCGATAGACGGCTTCCGGGCTTTCGGAAAAATCGCGCCACACCTTGGTCGCCGCCGCCAAATCCTTGAGCGAGCGGCCGAACGCCTCGATCGTCAGCCAGTCGTCATAGCCGCTCTTGCGGATGGCGGAGAATGTCTCCTTCCACGGAATGTTGCCGCGCCCGGGCACGCCGCGATCGTTCTCAGAGATATGGATATGCACGACATTCCGGCGGTGTTTTATGTAGGCGCCGATCGGGTCGGCCTCCTCGATATTGGCGTGGAAGGTGTCGTACATCGCCTTGATGTGCGGCCGGTCGATGGCGTCGATATGCTCCGACAAATCTGCCATCGTGTTGAGGAGATAGCATTCGAAGCGGTTGAGCGCCTCGAGCCCGATGGTGACGTTCCTCTTGCCGGCATGGTCGCCGATGGCGCGTTGCGAGGCGACCGAGCGCTTTTTCTCGGCGGCCGTTGGCCCAGCGCCGGAAAAGGCGCCGAGCGTCGAATGCAGCGGGCCGCTCAGCGTGCTGGCGCCGAGTGCATTGGCGCAGTCGATCGCCCATTTCATGTAGTCGACACCGGCCTTGCGCGTTGCCGCATCGGCTGAGATCAGGTTCATCGCCGGATCGCCCATTGCCGAAACCGCGGTCCGCTCCAACCCGATGCGGTCGAGCAGTTCGCCGAGCCTTTTATAGTCGTCCGGTGTGCCGCCGAAGATCGGTATCTCGACGCCATCGAAGCCGGTCGTCTTGATGTCGCGCAGCAACGGCTCGTGCTTCTTCGACACCGCCGTCGTCCACAAGAACATGCACATGCCGATTTTCATCGACGCCCCCTCCCCTTGGATCCCCCCGGATTTTTAGAGTTTCGTCCACGCCCCATTCTTCTTCGACGACTTCACGCAGGCCTCGATGAAGGCCATGCCTTCGACGCCGTCGTGAATGGTCGGGAAGACAACATCCTTGGCCGGCTTGCCGCCCTTGCGACGCGCCGCCCGGATGGCCCGAGCGGCCTCCTGGTAGATGTTGGCGAAGCCTTCGAGATAGCCCTCGGGATGGCCCGACGGCACGCGGCTGACACGGCCCGCCACTGGCAGCGCGCCGGCACCATTGCGGGTGATCAATTGCTTCGGCTGGCCGAACGGCGTGTACCAGAGATAGTTCGGGTCGGCCTGCACCCATTCCAGCCCGCCCTTGGAGCCATAGATGCGCAGCTTCAGGCCGTTCTCGTGGCCCGGCGCCACCTGGCTTGCCCAGATCATGCCCTTGGCGGGATGCGTCTTGCCGGCAGGCTTGAAACGCAGCATGACGTTGACGTTGTCATCGAGTAGGCGCCCCGGCACGAAAGCGTCGAGATCGGCTGAAAGGGAATCCAGTTCCAGCCCGGAGACAAAGCGGGCGAGGTTGTAGGCATGCGTGCCGATATCGCCCAGCGCGCCGCCGGCTCCTGCCTGTTTCGGATCGCCGCGCCACGCGGCCTGTTTCTGGCCGGTAGCAGCCAGGTCCTCGGTCAGCCAGTCCTGCGGATATTCCGACTGCACGATGCGGATGTCGCCGAGCACGCCCTTGGCGACCATCTCCCGCGCCTGCCGCACCATCGGATAGGCGGTGTAGTTGTGCGTCAGCACGAACACCTTGCCGGTCCTTTCGACCACGGCGGCCAGCTTCTTCGCCTCGGCCAGTGTGGTTGCCAGCGGCTTGTCGCAGATGACGTGGATGCCGGCCTCGAGGAAAGCCTTTGCCGCCGGTACATGCACATTGTTGGGCGTGACGATGGCCACCGCCTCGATGCCATCGGGGCGCTTGGCCTCGGCCTTGGCCATCTCGGCATAGGACGCATAGCTGCGGCTCGGATCGAGGCCGAGTTCGGCCGCTGAAGCCTTCGCACGAGCGGGGTCCGATGACAGCGCGCCGGCGACCAGCACGAAGTCATTGTCCAGGCGCGCCGCGATCCGGTGCACCGCGCCGATGAAGGCGCCTTGCCCGCCGCCCACCATGCCGTAGCGGATCGGGCCGCCTCCCGTTTCCGCCTTCGATGCGCCGACCATGTCTTTCTCCCTCGTTGTTGCTCACCCCCCTTGAGAGGAGGTCGATCCGCGCAGCGGATCGGGTGGGGTTGCCGGGCGTAGAGCGCGGCGTGAACCGACCCCGCCCGGCCCTTCGGGCCACCCTCCCCTCGAGGGGAGGGAAGACCGCGTCAGATACCCATCATGGCGCGCAGCACTTTCTTGTCCGTAGCGCCACCGGCAAAATCGTCGAATGCCTTTTCGGTCACCCGGATGATGTGGTGCTCGATGAACGGTGCGCCCTCTGCCGCACCATCCTCCGGATGCTTCAGGCAGCACTCCCATTCCAGCACCGCCCAGGAATCATAATTGTACTGTGTCAGCTTGGAAAAGATGCCGCCGAAATCCACCTGTCCGTCGCCCAGCGAACGGAAGCGGCCAGCGCGGTTGGTCCAGTTCTGATAGCCGGAATAAACGCCTTGCCGGCCGGTCGGATTGAACTCGGCGTCCTTGACGTGGAACGCCTTGATCCGCTCGTGATAGATGTCGATGAATTCGAGATAGTCGAGCTGCTGCAACAGGAAGTGCGACGGATCGTAATTGATGTTGCAGCGCTTGTGGCCGCCGACCGCATCGAGGAACATCTCGAAGGTCGCGCCGTCGAACACGTCCTCGCCGGGATGGATCTCGTAGCCGACGTCGACGCCATTGTCTTCATAGACGTCGAGGATCGGCTTCCAGCGCTTGCCGAGTTCGGCGAAGGCTTCCTCGATCAGCCCGGCCGGCCGCTGTGGCCACGGGTAGAGATAGGGAAAGGCTAGCGCTCCGGAGAAGCTCACCGAGGCCTTCAGGCCGAGGTTCTTCGACGCCTTGGCGGCGAACTTCATCTGTTCGACCGCCCATTTCTGCCGTGCTTTCGGATTGTTGTGCACCGAAGCGGGCGCAAAGCCGTCGAATTGCGCATCATAGGCCGGATGCACCGCCACCAACTGCCCCTGCAGATGCGTCGACAGCTCGGTGATCTCGACGCCGGCGTCAGCGCAGATGCCCTTTACCTCGTCGCAATAGGCCTTGGAAGAAGCTGCCTTCTCGAGATCGAACAGCCGCGCGTCCCAGGTCGGGATCTGCACGCCCTTGTAGCCGAGACCGGCAGCCCATTTCGTGATCGACTCCAGCGAGTTGAACGGCGCGGCGTCGCCCGCGAACTGCGCCAGAAACAGTCCAGGGCCCTTCATTGTCGTCGGCATCGGCATCCTCCCTCATTGTTCTCGCGACCGAGCATAGCGCCGATTGGAAGCAGGGCCAGCCACTTTGGTCTTTTCCCAATGGGCGCTTGCAGGCGCCACTATTCTGGTATTACCAAATATGCGAATTTGGTCAAGCCTGGCGATGCATCATCAAGGCCCCACGATCACACGAGATAGGGATATATATCTCAATATAATCAAAGAAGTAATTCGTGCACAAAGTCGCATTCCCGCACTTCTTGCCGTCCCGCAGAATTTGCTGTAGACCTCCCTTCAGGCCCAATTGGTCGAACCAGTTTGAGAGAAAAGGCTGGGGATGCCTTGGGGAGGAACCGTTGCGTCGCCTTTTGGCGATGCATGTCGCAGGCGAACCATAGAGACGATTGGGAAGGACAGACGATGCATCTTTCGACGCACAACTGGATGCGCGCGGAACCTTTGGAGACGACGCTCAAGCGCATCAAGAAATTCGGCTATGAGTCGATTGAGATCTCCGGCGAGCCCGAGCAGTACAAGACCAAGGAGACGCGGGCGCTGCTGAAGGAGCATGGCATCCGCTGCTGGGGCGCGGTGACGCTTATGTTGGGCGAGCGCAACCTCGCCGCCAGGAACCAGGGCCAGCGCGAACGCTCCGTGCAATATGTCAAGGACGTGCTGACCATGGTCAGCGAACTCGATGGCGAGATCATCACGCTGGTTCCCGCGACGGTCGGCAAGGTGGTGCCCGACGGCACCGAGGAAGAGGAATGGAAGTGGGTTGTCGACGCCACGCGTGAATGCTTCACCCATGCCAAGAAGGTCGGTGTCAAGATCGCCGTCGAGCCGCTCAATCGCTTCGAAACCTACCTGTTCAATCGCGGCGCCCAGGCCCTGGCACTGGCCGACGCGGTCAGCCCCGAATGCGGTGTCTGCCTCGATGCCTACCACATCCACATGGAAGAATTTAACGTCTATGATGCGATCCGGCAGGTCGGAAAGCGCCTGTTCGACTTCCACGTCGCCGACAATAACCGCTTTGCCGCCGGCCTTGGCCAGATCGACTGGCCTAAGATCGTCGCTACGTTGCGGGATATCGGCTACGATGGCGCGCTGACCAACGAATTCGTAGCCCCCGTAGACCGGACGCCGGCGGCCCCCTATCCCGACATGGTCGAGCGCAATCCGGTCGACATCTCACCCGAACAGCTGAAGTTCATCCAGGACCACGGCTCCAGCGTGCTCACGGAAAAGTTCTACACCGACCAGATGCGCATCAACGCCGAAACGTTGCTGCCGCTGATCAAATAGCCGGCTGCCTGTTGGGGAATTTGCCCTTTCCGCCCTGACCGGCGGCAGGGCTGGGGAAGAATATGCGCATCAAGACCGTCCAAGCCTGGTGGGTCCGCATCCCGATCGAAGCCGCTCGGCAACACCGCAGCGACTTCGGCCAGGTGACGACCTTCGACGCCGCCATCCTGCGCATCGAGACCGATGACGGGTTGGTCGGCTGGGGCGAAGGCAAGAACGCCGCCGGCAGCGCCGGCAGCTACGGCGCGCTCGTCCACATGCTGAACCATGAGGTCGGGCCGCAATTGATCGGGCGCGATCCGGCCGACATCGGCGTCATCTGGGAGATGCTCTACAATGGCGGTCGCCACGATAGCGCCGCCCGCGCCGGCCACGCCATGCCGCAGCTGGCGCGGCGCGGCATGAGCATCGCCGCCATCAGTGCCGTCGACATCGCGCTGTGGGACATCCTCGGCAAATCGCTTGGCGTGCCGGTCTGGCGGCTGCTCGGCGGCCGCAAGCTTGATCGCATGCCGGCCTATGCATCCGGCGGCTGGGCGGCCGCCGGCGCCATCGGCGAGCAGTTGAAATCCTATATCGCCAAGGGCGGCTTCAAGGCACTGAAGATGCGGGTTGGCGCCATGGACGGCGCGGCACACATTTCCGCCACCCGCGTCCGCGCCGCACGGCAGGCGCTCGGCCCCGATGTCGAGTTGATGGTCGACGCGCACGGCACCTATACGGTGGCGGAAGCCAAGCGCTTCATTCACCTCGTCAACGATCTGGATCTCGCCTGGTTCGAGGAGCCTATCATCGCCGACGACAAGCCCGGCATGGCCGAAGTGCGGGCATCGGGCTCCGTTCCGATCGCCACCGGCGAAAGCGAGGCTACACGCTATGCCTTCCGCGACCTTGCTGTGCTGAAGGCCGCCGACATCTTCCAGCCCGATCCTGCCTTCTGCGGCGGCATCAGCGAGGCGATGAAGATCGGCACCATCGCCAGCGCCTTCAACCTGCGCTTTGCACCGCATCTGTGGGCCGGCGCGCCCTGCTTCTTCGCCGGCTTGCATGTCTGCGCCGCCTCGCCGTCGAGTTTTACCGTCGAATATTCGCTCGGCGCCAACCCGATGATCCATGACCTGATCGAAGAGACTGTCGAAGCCAAGGACGGTATGATAGCGATCCCGGAAGGACCGGGTCTGGGATTCACCATTTCGGACCGGTTCCTGGAGGCGCACGCGCAACGCGGTTGACGATGAAAGAAAAGAACCTTCTCGCGGAACTCGCCGCCTACCTGTTCTCTCATTCGGACAAGGAGACCGGCCGAACGCCGTCGGAACGCGAACTGGCGGAGCATTTCGCTGTCAGCCGCGGCCAGATCCGCGAGGCGCTCGCCATCCTCGAAGCCATGCGCATCGTCGAGCGCCGGGCCAAGTCCGGCATCTACATCGACACCAAGCAGGCCAGCGTCGAGGCGATGGCGCTGTTCGCGCGTGCCGGCCTGCCGCTCGACCCGATCCAGATCTACGAGACGGTCGAACTGCGCAAGATCCACGAGATCAAGGCGGCCGAACTTGCCTGCTCGCGCGCCACCGAGGAGAATTTCGAGCGGCTGCGCGAAATCCTCAAAGCTTCGGAAGACCGCATCGCGGTGGGCGAAGGCCTTGCCAGGGAGGACCGCGAATTCCACCTCGAGATCGTGCGGGCAACCAAGAACAGCGTCTTCCACAATGTCTGCAGCGTCTATTACATGATGGGCGAACAGCGCCTGCCGATTTATTTCAACGACCCGGAGCGCAACGTGCGCTCGCATGCCGAGCACATCCAGATCTATGAGGCGCTGCTGCGCCGCGATGGCAATCTCGCCCAGGCTTTGATGAGCGCCCATCTGCAAGGCGCCGAGAGCTACTGGAAAGGCCTGATCGAGGGCCATGGCGAAGAACCACAAAGCCCGACGCTCGAAAGAGCTTGACCGACATGGCCCGGATCCTCACGACCCACACTCTGCACCCACGCGCCTCGGCCATGCTGGCCGGCGCCGCAGAGCTCGTCGTCGCCTCCGCCATCGACCCAGCCACGCTGGCCGCCGAGGCGAAGAAGGCCGACATCGTCATCGTGCGCGCTCCGCTGCCGCCACAGCTGTTCGACGGCGCGACGCAGCTGAGGGCGGCAATCCGCCATGGCGCCGGGCTCGACATGATCCCTATGGAAGCAGCGACCGCCGCCGGCGTGCTGGTGGCGAACGTGCCGGCGGTCAATGCCCGCTCGGTTGCCGAGCACGTCATGTTCGCGGCGCTCGCCCTGCTTCGCAACTTCCGCGTCGTCGACCGCGACCTGCGCACCAAAGGCTGGCTTGCCGGCCGCGAGCACGCCAACTCCAACAGCGAGCTCGCCGGCAAGACCATCGGCATCGTCGGCCTCGGTGCCGTCGGCCAGGCGGTTGGCCATATCGCCGCGCACGGCTTCGACCTGAAAGTGGTGGCAACGACGCGCAGCATGCAGCCGGCGCCGGAGAAGGTCGGCTTCCTGTCGATCGACGCGCTGGTCGAGCAGAGCGACATCATCGTTCTGTGCTGTCCGCTGACACCGGAGACGCGCGGCCTGATCAAGCGTGAGCGGATCGCCCGCATGAAACCGCATGCGCTGCTGATCAACGTGTCGCGCGGGCCGGTCATCGATGACGACGCGCTGATCGAAGCCTTGCGGAAGCGCCGCATCGGCGGTGCCGCGCTCGATGTGTTTTCGACGCAGCCGCTGCCGTCGAACCATCCCTATTTCGGCTTCGACAATGTCATCATCACGCCGCACATGGCCGGCATCACCGAGGAATCGATGATGCGCATGGGCGTCGGCGCGGCTGGCGAGGCCCTGCTCGTGCTGGCGGGCAAACTGCCGGTCAACCTGCGCAATCCCGAAGTGGTCGATCACTATCGGCGGCGGTTTCCAGCGAGCGTGTAACACATCGCTGTTTCGCCCCAATTCTCGGCGACGCTGAGCTCATGTTCACTCTGCGCTTCGCGTCTCTGGTTGTTGCTTCTTCGATCTGCGCCTCGCCGTCGCTCGCCGCGACCCGGAGCAGCGATTATGTCTATTGCGGCAATGGGATCGTCTGCATCAGGGCCCCCTGTCCGTCGGGTAATGCGCTCGATCTCGCCACCGGCAAGATCGTCAAGGGCGTGGCGCTGAACACCACCGAATTGCGGCCGCTGAACAGATCCGCACCCGACCTCTCCGACAAGCTCTATGCGGGAAAGCTCGTCGTCCGAGGATCTATCCAGCATCGCGGTGAAACGAGCGATCCGCCGATGCTGGTCGTTACCGATATCGAACGCGCCTCCAAGACAGGCGAGCGCAAGCGCTGCGCGGCGCACTGATTGCCTATCTCGGGCATACTGCCGTCAGAACAGCCGCTCGATTTCAGCAGCAATCCGCAACAGGCGCCGGTCATGCCCGTTGCGCGCCACCAGCATCAATCCGGCAGGCAGCGTCATATCAGGCATTGGCAGCGAGATCGCACAGAGGTCGAACTGGTTGGCGACCTGCGTGTTGCGCAGCAGCAGGCCTTCGGTGCGGTCGCGCAGCTCGGCGTCTTCAGTCATCGAAACAATTGTCGGCGCCGTCACCGGTGTGGTCGGCAGAGCCAGCACATCGACCGACGCCAACCGCTCGTCCATGGCAGCGACGAGTGCTGTGCGACGGCGTAGCGCCCTGATGTAAATAGGCATCGGCAGCATTACTGCCCGCGACAAAGGCCCGCTGACGTGCGGGTCGACCGGCACCGATGCCCCAGTCGCCAGCCAGTCCGCATGCACTTCGGCCCCTTCCATCGCCGCGATCGAACCACGTTTGGTGGCCGAACGCATGTCGGCAAGCAGATCATCGATCGACAGGTCCGCGATCCGCGACCCTGTCTGCTCGATCTTGCCAAGGCTGCGATCGAACGCGGCGGTGACCTCACTTTCGGTGTTTTCGAAAAGGACACCGCGCGGGATGCCAATGCGAAGCCCTGCAAGGGCAATCGGCGCCAGCGCGGTCGGCACCTCGCCGGCCATCACAGCGTCGGCAGCGGCACACCGAGCGACGGTTCGGGCAAGCGGACCGATCGAGTCCAGCGAGGCGGACAGCGGGAACGCGCCGGCGAGCGGCACGCGCCGCGCCGTCGGCTTGAAGCCGACGACGCCGTTGAGCGATGCCGGTATGCGTATCGAACCGCCGGTGTCGGAACCTATCGATATTTCGCTCGTCGCCTCGCCGACTGAAACGCCGGCGCCTGAGGAAGAGCCGCCCGGGATACGGCTGGCATCCATCGCATTGCCGGGCGTGCCATAGTGCTGGTTGTCGCCGATCGCGGTGAAGGCAAATTCGGTCATGTTGGTCTTGCCAATGATCACCGCGCCGGCCTGCCGCAGCCGGTTGACGATGGCGGCATCGCGCAGGGCGGGCGCGGCTGTCCTAAGCATCAGCGAACCGGCCGTGGTTGGCTCGCCGCTGACATCGAACAGGTCCTTGATCGAGACAATCGTTCCATCGAGCGGCCCGAGCGTCACGCCGGCCCGTTGGCGCGCATCGCTGGCGTCAGCCGCGGCCCGTGCGGCTTCGGCATAGAGCTTCGTGAACACGCGCTCTTCATTGGCACGGGCAGCGAGGCGCGCAAGGACGATTTCCAGGTGATCACGGACTGATTGCATTTTCGGTGTCGGACTCCAGACGCCTTGAACGTCCTTGGGGCATGGCTTGCCGAGACTTAACCCGGCGCAGGCGGTTTTGCACCCTGTCGAATACGAGGAAAATCCGATGCTCTACAAAGGCAGCTGCCATTGCGGCAAGGTCGCCTTCGAATTCAAGGCCGAACTGACCGACGCCGTGCGGTGCAATTGCTCGATATGCTCGCGCAAGGGCGCCCTGTTGTGTGCCATCCCGCACGGGACCTTGCAGGTCCTGGCCTGGGGCGACGATCTCGGCACCTACACATTCGGCAACCATGCCATCGCACACCGTTTTTGCCGCGGCTGCGGCATTCATGCCTTTGCGGAGGACGTTCGCGAAGGCAGCGAACGCAGCGCCTACGTCAACGTCAATTGCATCGCCGATCTCGACCCTTCCACCTTGTCGATCTTCGACTTCGACGGGCGCGCTGTCTGAGCCGGCCGGTGGCGGCGTATGTCGCGGGTCGTCGAGACATCACAACGGCGACGGCCCGAAAACCCTGATGGTTCTCGGGCCGGCGCGCAATGTCACGGAGGTCTGATTTGCGTCCAGGCTACTCGGCGCGTTGCGGGCCGCGCAGGAACACCACGATGGCCGCCAGCAGCGTTGCCGCGCCGCAATAGGCGAAGGCGCTGGCGACGCCGGCATGGTCGACCAGCAGGCCGCCGAAGACGGCGCCGAGCGCGATCGCCACCTGGAACGTCGCCACCATCAGTCCACCAGCGCTTTCGGCCTGATCGGGCGCGGCCCGCACCAGCCAGCTCTGCAGCCCGACCGGCACTGCGCCGAAGGCAAAGCCCCAGACCGCAACGGCGGCAGCCGCGACCGTGGGCGAAGCGCCGAAAACCAGCATCGAGGCGGCTGCCAGAGCAATCAGCAGGGGCGCCAGCGCAACGGCTGCCTTGAGGCTGCGTTCGGCCAGGATGCCGCCGGCGACATTGCCGAAGAAGCCGCCTATGCCATAGGCCAGCAGCACCAGCGAGATCGTCGCGATGTCAAGCACGGGCACTTTCTCAAGGAAGGGACGGACATAGGTGAAGCCGGCAAAATGTCCCGAAGCGACCAGCAGCACGACCAGCAAGGCCACTCTGATCGACGGACGCTCCAGCACGTCGAGCAAGGTGCGGAAGCTCGCCACACCCATGGGCGGCAATTTCGGAATGGTGGCCAGTTGCACCAGCAACGCCAGGGCGGCAACGACAGTGGCGATCATGAAGGCAGTGCGCCAGCCCCAGATGTCGCCGACATAGGCGCCGACCGGCGCCGCGCAGACTGTCGCCAGCGAAACGCCGGTGAGGATGATCGACATGGCGCGTGGCATCAGCCGCATCGGCACCAAACGCAGCGCCATGGCCGCCGACATCGCCCAGAAGCCGCCAAGTGCTACGCCGAGCACGACACGGGCAAGCAGAAGCACGGGCAGCGATGAGGCAAAGGTGGCCAGGAGATTGGACAGGATCAGGAACACCGTCAGCATCCACATCACCAGCCTACGGTCCATGCGTCTGGTAATGATGGCCATGGTGGGTGCGGCAATGGCGCCAACGATCGCGGTTGCCGTCACCGCCTGTCCGGCCACGCCCTCGCTGACGCCGAGATCGCGCGCCATCGGCGTCAGCAGGCTGGCGGGCAGAAATTCAGCCGTCACCAGACCAAACACCCCAAGTGCCAGCGAGAACACGGCACCCCAGGCCGGTTCGGTCCGTTCATCGGAGTCTGCGGGGTTCAGAAGAGCAGCGTCGATGACGCCTGTCGCGGGTTCGGCCATGGTCAGTCTCCGATATGTTTGCAGCGCAGCATTTGGCTGCAATGCAACATAGGGAGTGACCACCTGGAGTTTCCATGCTAGAAACCCCATCATGCTTGACCATTCGTCCAAAATTCCAATCACCGGCGACCCGCTCACCGACATATTGCGCGGCCTGCGCCTCGACGGCGTCGAATATGGTCGCTTCGAACTGAAGGAGCCTTGGGGTATCCAGTTCCCGGCCCAGCCGGCGGCGCGGTTTCATTTCATCGGCCGGAAAGGCTGCTGGCTGAAGCAGCCGTCCGGCGAATGGGTGGAACTCAACGCAGGCGATGCGATCCTGCTGCCGCGCGGTGCGGCCCATGTGCTTGCCAGCGAACCCGGCGCGCAGGCCTGGCCGATCCACGGCTACGAAGTCGAGGAGGTCTGCAAGGACGTCTACTGCATGTCGAACGAAGGCATGTCGGAGTGTTGCCGGCCGGGCACCCTGTTGTTCTGCGGCAGCATGTACTTCAATCTCGATGGCCTGCACCCCCTGCTCGGCATGATGCCGGACGTGATGCGCACGCATGAGCTGGAGGCCTATGAGCCCGGCATTCCGCATCTGCTGGAGTCGATGGCGCGCGAAGTGACGATGGAGCGCGTCGGTTCCGGCGGCATCCTGGCGCGGCTGGCTGACGTGCTTGCCGCCACCGTCATACGCTCATGGGTCGAGCGCGGCTGCGGCGACTCGTCCGGCTGGATCGCCGCGGTCAGGGACCGCGAAATCGGCCGCGTGCTGGCCGCCATCCATCTCGAACCGAACCACGACTGGACGGTCGAGTCGCTGGCCCGGATGATGGGCGCCTCGCGATCGGGATTTGCCGAGCGCTTCGCCACCATCGTTGGCGAAACGCCGGCAAAATATGTCACCCAGGTCAGAATGCATCAGGCGCGACAGTGGCTGGTCCGCGACAGGATGAAAATCTCCGTCGTTGCCGCGCGTCTCGGCTATGAATCGGACGCCGCCTTCAGTCGCGCCTTCAAGCGCGTCATCGGCTCGGCGCCCAGTCACCTGCGCGCCGAGGAACAGGCTGATATCCGCCAGGCCAGCTGACGCAGCACGGAGGCCGCGACGGGCTGGTGATTCCAGGCTAGAAATCGGCGTGGTCTTCACCTCATCCAGGACTATCTTGCCGGCCCCAGGCGGTGCGCTGACGACGCCTGCCTCTCCGACACCGAAGCGTGATCCTGCTGATCAACGCCGCGCCTTATGAGACCTACCTGCTGAAATAGGCGGGCCTATGACGCGTGCCGCAAGCTGACGCCGCTGCCTTTGTCGAACAGCACCACCTTGTCCGGGTTCCAGGCGAAGCGCACCGCTTGCTCGATGGCGACATCGGTCCTGGCCGGAACGGTGGCACGCAGTGTCGCGTCGCCGACGCGTAGCGTCAGGATCTTTTCGACGCCATGGTTCTCGACATCATGGACGCGCGCTTCGACCGGCGCGCCACTCTCGAGATAGACATCCTCGGGACGAATGCCGAAGACGAGCGGGCGACCGTCGGTCGCCGCACTCGCCTTGGCTCCCCCTGAAAAAGGCAGCTCGAAATTCAACGGCGCCATCACCGCGCGGCCGTTCACCAGCTTGCCGTCGATAAGGTTCATCGGCGGCGAGCCGACGAAGCTTGCGACATAGGTGTCGCGCGGGTTGTTGTAGATCTCGTGCGGCGTCCCGGTTTGGACGATGCGGCCATGGTTGAGCACGCCGACCTTGTCGCCCATCGACATCGCTTCGATCTGGTCGTGGGTGACAAACAGGAAGGTGGCGCCAAGCTGCATCTGGAGATTCTTGAGTTCCGTGCGGAGCGCCTCGCGCAGCTTGGCGTCGAGCGCCGACAGGGGCTCGTCCATCAGGAATACGCGCGGCTTGCGCACGATGGCGCGGCCGATGGAGACGCGCTGCATCTCGCCGCCGGACAGGCGGTCGGTCTTGCGGTCGAGCAGATGCTCGATCCTCAGCGTGCGGGCGGCGCGGTCGACACGATCCTTGATCTCGGCGTCGGGCAGCCGGCGGATCTTCGGCTTCAGCGGGAACTCGAGATTTTCGCGCACAGTGTAGCGCGGATAGAGCGAATATTGCTGCAACACCAGCGCCACGTCGCGCTCGGCCGCACCCCAGTCGGCGACGTCGACGCCGTCGATGAAGACCTGGCCTTCACTGGGCTTTTCCAGCCCGGCGATCAGCCGCAGGGTCGTCGTCTTGCCAGCGCCCGTCTCACCCAGCAGCACGAAGAACTCGCCATCGGCGATGTCGAGATCGAGGCCGGTCAAGGCGGTGTGATTTCCGAAGGTCTTCGAAATATTCTTGAGCTGGATATGGGCCATGGTCAGTTGTCTCGATGCTGTTCGAGGGCGGTCTGCCCTCCGCTATGGCTCCGGGCGTTCGACTGTTCGAAAAGCCAAATCGTTGGCTTCTCGCGACCTTCGGCCGTCACAGTCTCACCTCCAGCGACTTGCCGCTCGCCGTGTCGAAGAAATGCGCCTGGGCCGGATCGATCCTGGCGAACACCTTCTCGCCGGGGCCGCTGACGAAGCCGCTCTTGGTGCGTGCGCGCAGCATCTTGGACCCGACCTTGAGGTCGACGATGTCGAAGGAGCCGAGCGGCTCGACGATCTGCGTCTCGACCGGCAGGAACCCCTCGGCCGCATCGCGGCGGATGAGGACGCCTTCCGGCCGGATGCCGAGCGCCAGTTGGCCGCCGGCATGGCCGTTGAGCTTCGACAGCAGCGCCCGCGGGAATTCAAAGCCGGAGGCAGCCCCGCCGACCGTCACCGAGACCGAAGACGCCGTCTCCGCGACCGCCGCGTCGGCGACGTTCATCACCGGACTGCCTACGAACTGCGCCACGAACAGGTTTGCCGGACGCGAATAGACCTCGTCCGGCGAGCCG
This sequence comes from Mesorhizobium sp. Root695, assembly GCF_001428185.1. NCBI lineage: Bacteria > Pseudomonadati > Pseudomonadota > Alphaproteobacteria > Hyphomicrobiales > Phyllobacteriaceae > Mesorhizobium > Mesorhizobium sp. Root695. Next base: position 232,679 of record NZ_LMHO01000023.1, read on the forward strand.
ACCTGCTGCAGCACACCTTCATGCATGATGACGATGCGGTCAGCGAGGCTCATCGCCTCGATCTGATCGTGCGTGACATAGATGGTGGTCGAGCCCTGCTTGATGTGAAGCCGCTTGATCTCGGCCCGCATTTCCTCGCGCAGCTTGGCGTCGAGCGCGCCGATCGGTTCGTCCATCAGCATCGCCTTCGGCCGCCGCACCAGCGCCCGGCCGATGGCCACGCGCTGCATGTCGCCGCCCGAAAGCGCCGACGGCTTCTTGTCGAGCAGGTCCAAGATTTGCAGAGTCTTGGCGACCGAACGCACTTCCGAGTCGATCTCGGCCTTGCTCTTGCGCGTGGCGCGCAAGGGGAAGGCGATGTTCTCGTAGACGCTCATATGCGGATAGAGCGAAAACGACTGGAAGACCATGGCGATGTCGCGGTCGGCGGCCTTCAGATGCTGGATCGGTTTGCCGTCGATGAGGATGTCGCCCTCGTCGATCGTCTCCAGTCCGGCGATGGCGCGCAGCGTCGTCGTTTTGCCGCAGCCCGACTGGCCGAGCAGGACGATGAACTCGTTGTCGCTGATCTTCAGATTGAGGTCCTTGATGACCTGGACGGCGCCGAAGAATTTCTGGACGCCGCGAAGCTCGATCTGGGTCAATGCTGTGCTCCCGGATTTCGCACCTGGCCGGTGCCGGCCTTCTCCTCAGGCGCGATCTTCGAGGTGATGTTGAAGCCGATCAGCCCGATCAGGATGATGGTCAGGCCATAGGTGTGCAACAGCAGGTTCCAGGGCTGGCAGAGCGCGATGATGCCGAGCACCATCAGCACCTGCGAACCGGGCTCCAGATATTTCTGATTGATGGCGCGAAAGCTCATTTGCGGATCGCTCCGAAGGACATGCCGCGCAACAGATGGTTGCGAAGCAGGAAGGTGAAGATTGCGACGGGCAGCAGGAACAGGAAGGTTCCGGCGGCAATCACCGTCCAGTCCGGCAGACCGGAGCCGACCTGGCTGGGGATGAACGGCGGCGCGGTCTGGGCGCGGCGGTTGGTCATGATCAGCGCGAAGGCATATTCGTTCCACGCCGTGATGAAACAGAACACGGCGGTGGCGGCGATGCCGGTGGCGGCCTCCGGCAGCACGATCTTGAAGAAGGCCTCCATGCGCGTATAGCCGTCGACGAGGGCAGCCTCCTCATACTCCTTCGGTATCTCGTCCATGAAGCCCTTCATCAGCCACACCGAGAAGGACAGGTTGAAAGCGGTGTAGAGGATGATCAGGCCGATATGGGAATCGTTGAGGCCGACCGCCCGGTACATCAGGAACATCGGGATCGCCACCACGACCGGCGGCAGCATGCGTGTCGACAGGATGAAGAAGAGCAGGTCCGCCTCCCCCTTCACCTTGAAACGCGAGAAGCCGTAAGCGGTGAACGTTCCCATGCCGACCGCCAGCACCGTCGAGGTGATGGCGATGATCAGCGAGTTCAGGAAGCGGCTTGGATATCCCGACCACTGCACCTGGTCCTTGCCGTCACGCACGATCTTCTCGCCGCCGTCGAAGACGACGCGCTCCCACCATGGGGCGGCCGCATATTCTTCCGGCGTCGGCGGGCTGCGCAATTGCGAGCGCTTGGTGAACAGCTTCACGAAGGGCGAAATTTCCGGCTGGAAGACGACCGTCGGCGGGATGGTGGTGGCGAGATTGCGCGGCTTGAACGCAGTCGAGGCGATCCAGTAGATCGGTGCCAGGAAAATGATCGTCACCACCAGAACGGCGACGATGGCGACACGGTTGAAGCCGATTTCGGAAGAAGTGCGAACGGCCGCCATCTCAGCGCTCCTTCACCTTGTTGAGGTATTTGACGTAGATGTTGGTGATGGCCAGCACCATGATCAGCACGATGTAGGCGAGCGCGCAGGAGCGCCCCGTCTGCCACTCCTGGAACGCCATCTTGTAGAGCCGGATCGAGATCAACTCGGTGGTCGGCTGGCTGGTCAGGATGTAGGCGAGATCGAAGGTCTTGAACGCTTCCATGGTGCGGAAGATGACGGCGATCATCAGGATCGGCGCGACCAGCGGCAGCGTGATGCGGAAGAAGGTGTAGAACGGCCCGGCGCGATCGATCGCTGCGGCTTCGTAGAGGTGCTTCGGCACCGCCGACAGGCCGGCCAGCGACAACAGCATGACGAAGGGCGACCACATCCAGATGTCGGTCAGCGCAACGGCGTAGAGCGCCATCTTCGGATCCGACAGCCATTCGAAGGTGCCGAGACCGAGCGCGTAGTTGATGATGCCGAAGGACGGGTCGTAGAGCAGTTTCCAGAACAGGCCGACGACGGCCATCGACAGCATCATCGGCAGCAGGAGAAGCGTCGTCAGCAGACCCTTCAGCGGGATGTCGCGGTTGAGCAGCATCGCCACGCCGAAACCGACCAGCAACTGTCCGGCGACCGAGATGATGACGTACTTCGCGGTGATGGCGAAGTTGGACCAGACATAGGGATCGTTGAGCAGGTCGCGATAGTTTTGCAGCCCGACGAAATTCGCCGGCGCGTTGGTCGACGCACGAAAATCGGTGAAGGAATAGCCGAGCGAATAGATCAGCGGAAAGATGTTGAAGACGATCAGGAACAGGACCGTCGGAATGATGAAGAGGTTGCGGATCGAAATGTCGCTGAGGCCCCGCGCGGCCGCTCTTGAAGACCTGTCCAGTGTGGTGATCATCGTGGTCGCCAAGACCCTGCTCCCGTTTGCAGAAAAAGAAACGGAGGAGGCACCAACGCCCCCTCCGTGAGGCATGATTGTTACTGGCCGCGGCCGTACTTCTTGAAGGTCGCGGTCCAGTCGGCCGCCAGTGCGTCCAGCGTTTCCTTGGCGGTGCCTTCGCCGCCAATCATGTAGGGATAGACGCGCTGGTTGAGCTGCTGCAGCAGTTCGGCATATTCCGGCACAGCCCAGAAATCCTTCACCTTGAACATGGTCTCATAGAACGCCTTGTTGTAGGGCGTGGCATTCTGGAACTCAGCCGACTTCAGCACGGCCGCACTGCAGGTGTAGCCGCCAAGTGCCGCCCACTTCTTCTGGGTCTCGTCCTTGATGAACCATTCCAGGAACTTCATCGCCTCGTCCTGCTTCTGCGAGTAGGAGACGATGGAGATGCCTTGCCCGCCGAGCGCTGCGAACTGGTCGCCGCCAGGGCCGGGAGGATTGGCGAAGAAGCCGGTGTTCTTGGCGTTCGGGTTCGACGCCTCGTTGATCAGCGAGGGGAAGAACGCGAAGTAGTTCATGCTCATCGCGGCCAGGTTTTCGGTGATCGCCTGGTTGTCTTCGACGAAGAACGACTTGGCCCAGCCTGGAGGCGTGAACTTGTAGAGTTCCTTGTAGGCATCGAGTGCTGCGACCGCCTTGTCGGAGTTGATGAAGCCATCGACCTTGTAGGTCGAATAGTCACCCAGCTCGCCGCCATAGGAGAACAGCGCGTTCTCGAAGCCCATCGCCATCGCGTCATAGGAATTGTCGGTATAGATGGCGATCCCGTAGCGCTTCTGATCCGGCCGGTAGAAGAATTCGGCGATGTCGCGCAGCGCCTTGAAATCCTTCGGCACGTCCAGGTCGTAACCGTACTTGGCCTTGAACGCTTCCTTCTCCTTGGGGTCCTCGAACCAGTCCTTGCGATAGGACCAGCCGACGGCGTCGCCTTCGAGCGGAATAGCCCAGTATTTGCCGCTGTTGCCGGGATATTCTGCGTAGTATTTCACCGTCGCCGGCGCCATCACCTCCTTCAGCTTGTACTTGTTGAAGAAGTCGGTCAGGTCGACATAGTGGCCACCGGTCGAGCCGGCGCCGAGCCATTGCGAGTCGCCGACGACCAAATCATAGGCGTCGCCATGGGCGTTGAACTCGGTAAAGGCCTTGGTCTGGAAGTCGGACCAGGGTGTGGTCTCCACCGTGATCTTGACGCCGGTTTCCTTCTCGTACTCGTTGCCGAGTTCCTGCAGATAGTTGGCCGGATCCCATTCGGCCCAGAAGATGGTGAGCGACTTTTCCTGCGCGTAAACGGACGTTCCGCAGGCAAGCGTTAAGCCGATACCAGCAAGTACGCTGGTCACTAACTTGCGCATAATGATTTCCTCCCTTGTGCGCATTCTACCTGGTCATGCGAGCCGGCAACGGGACCGGCCCGGGTAGTTCCTCCCGTGATCGCACCATTCCGGTTCTGAGCCTCCTCGCCCTGCCGGAAAATGGATCGCAGCCCTCACTTTCGATCCGCTTTTCTTACTTGATCTGGTATTACCAATTCTGCATGCGCGTCAAGCCCTTTCTTGGCAGCTCGACTTGCCCATTGCTATCGGATTCCGGCTTTATCTGCCTGTTTTACCAAGATTTTCCTACTCAGTGATACGCGCAGGTGTTGTCCCGTACCCCGCATTGCGGTTAATATCGGTAGTCGGCATGCCAATCTGGTCGAACCAGATAGGCGCTATTTCACGACTGCCGCCCGATTGATGTTGTCTCCGTCACCGATTGATTCCGCGACCGCCGCACGCACCAGCGCCCCGGCCGCCCATTGTGCGACCGACATCGTTCGGCGACTGTCCAACCCCCATATATCCTTGAGCACGATCAGCACCTCGACGCCGAACATCAGCGACAGCGCCTGCGCCAGCCGCTTGAAGTCGCGCGGCGGCAAACGGCCCTTGAGCGGCGCGATCGCCTCTTTCAGCAAGTCGATGCGGTGGCCGCGCGTGAAAGTCGGCTCGCCACCCAGCGTGCCGGCCTGCCGCCGTGCCCATTGATCGAGCGACAGCTTCAGTGCTGCCTTGAACGTGGCTTCGAAGGCCTCGATGCGCGGCATGGCCGTGTCGAACAGCTCGGCGACCCGGCGCTCGGCATCGACGGAGGTCGATTGCCAGGTGAGGATTGGCCCCAGCCCCTCGTCGACCACAGCTTGCACCAGTGCCGCCTGGCTCGGGAAATAACGATAGGCAGTGGCTCGGGAAACCTCAGCCGCCTCGGCGACCTCGCTGACCGACGGCGTGACGCCCGCCTGCATCAGCCGCGTCGCCGTCTCCAGCATCAGCCGTTTCGTGCGAGCGCGCGGGCCGCGCTCTATCGCCTGGCCGTTTCCTCGCTCAGCGTCGTCGCTCACCGTGGATTGTTGACGTGAGACTTCCATATCAATACGATACGCACGTCTCAAAAAATTGCAATGGCCTTCGCTTGCGGAAAGGCCGGGCAAACAGCCGGCGGGGAAACGCGATGAAGCGCATCTATGTGGTGGGCACCGCCGACACCAAGGGCGAAGAGCTTGCCTTCCTGGCCGATGCGATCACTGCTGCGGGCGCAGCAGTGTCCCGCGTCGATGTCGGAACGCGCGACGCAACCATTCCCGTCGACATCACCGCAAAGGAAATTGCCGGCCACCACCCCGACGGTCGCGGCGCCGTGCTTGATATCGACGACCGCGGAACCGCGGTTGCCGCAATGGGCATCGCCTTCGCCCGCTTCGTCCAATCGCGAAACGACATCGCCGCCGTCATTGGCATTGGCGGCGGCGGCGGCACCTCGATCATCACGTCGGGCATGCGCGCGCTGCCGCTAGGCCTGCCCAAGATCATGGTCTCGACGCTCGCCTCCGGCGACACAGCGCCTTATGTCGATGTTTCCGACATCATCATGATGCCTGCTGTGACCGATATGGCCGGACTGAACCGGCTGTCCCGTGTTGTCTTGCACAATGCCGCCCAGGCAATCGCTGGCATGGCAGCCAGGCCGGCGCCGCCACCCGACGGCAAACCGTCGATCGGCCTCACCATGTTCGGCGTCACCACGCCTTGCGTGACGGCCATCGCCGACCAGCTCCGTTCGACCTATGACTGCATAGTCTTCCATGCCACGGGCACTGGCGGTCGCAGCATGGAGAAGCTGGCCGACAGCGGCCTGCTGTCCGGGATCATCGACATCACCACGACCGAAGTCTGCGATCTCCTGTTCGGCGGCGTCCTGCCGGCGACCGAGGATCGTTTTGGCGCAATCGCCCGCACCAGACTGCCCTATGTCGGTTCGGTCGGCGCGCTCGACATGGTGAACTTCTGGGCGCCGTCGACGATTCCCGAACACCATCGCGGCCGGCTGTTCTACGAGCACAACCCCAACGTCACGTTGATGCGCACCACGGCGCAGGAATGCCACAAGATCGGCGAATGGATTGGCACCAGGCTCGCCCTTTGCGAGGGGCCAGTGCATTTTCTCATCCCGGAAAAAGGCGTTTCGGCACTCGACATCGAGGACGGCGCCTTCTTCGACCCGGAAGCCGACGCCGCTCTCTTCGAAGCCATCGAGCGCGCCATCAGGCCGAATGACACGCGGCGCGTGACGCGCCTTCCGCTCCACATCAATGACCCGGAATTCGCCAAGGCTGCAACATCAGCCTTCCTCGACATCGCCAGACAGTGAGAGATCCAAAAAATGCCCGCCATACCGCGCAAGGACATACTGAAGAGGTTCCGGGGGATGATCGACAAGGGCGTGCCGATCGTCGGCGGCGGCGCCGGCACCGGCCTGTCTGCCAAGGCAGAGGAAGCCGGCGGCATCGACCTCATCATCATTTACAATTCCGGCCGCTACCGCATGGCCGGGCGCGGCTCGGCCGCCGGCCTGCTCGCCTATGGCAATGCCAACGAGATCGTCAAGGAGATGGCCTACGAGGTGTTGCCGGTGGTCAAGAAGACGCCGGTGCTGGCCGGCGTCAACGGCACCGATCCCTTCGTCATCATGCCGCTGTTGCTGGCCGAGTTGAAGACGATGGGCTTTTCTGGGGTGCAGAACTTTCCCACCATCGGCCTGTTCGACGGCAGCATGCGGCAGAGTTTCGAAGAGACCGGCATGGGCTTCGGGCTCGAGGTCGACATGATCGCCGAAGCGCACAAACTCGACCTCTTGACCACGCCCTATGTCTTCAACCCGGGTGAGGCCCGTGCCATGACCAAGGCAGGCGCCGACATCGTCGTCGCCCATATGGGCGTGACGACAGGCGGCTCGATCGGCGCCACCTCGGCCAAGTCGCTCGACGACTGCGTCGTCGAGATCGACGCCATCGCCAACGCGGCCCGCTCGGTGCGCAAGGATGTCATCCTGCTTTGCCATGGCGGGCCGATCTCGATGCCGGACGACGCCCGCTACATCCTCGACCGCTGCAAGGGCCTGCACGGCTTCTATGGCGCAAGCTCGATGGAACGGCTGCCGGCCGAAGCGGCGATCGCCCGCCAGACGGCGGATTTCAAGGCCGTGACACTCGGTGGTGAGAAGACGATGCCAAAGAAAAAGAAGGGATGATGAGAGATGACCGACAAGAGCAAGGTGTTCGTGTACCCGAAGGACGTCAGCGCCTTCGGCTTCGACTGGGGAAAGTTGTCGTTGACGGTAGCGCCCGAAGTGAATGGCGCGACCCGGTTTTCAGGCGGCGTCGTCGACCTGCCGTCGGGCAAGGGCCACACGCGCCACAATCATCCCGGTGCCGAGGAAATCATCTTCGTCATCTCAGGCCATGGCGAGCAGATGGTTGAGGACGAGAAGGGCAATCCGGTGGTCGAGAAGGTCGGCCCTGGCTGCACCATCTATGTGCCGGAGAGCCGCTTTCATTCGACGCTCAACACCGGTGACGGGCCGATGCAGCTTTTCGTCGTCTATTCGCCGGCCGGCCCGGAGTTGGTCCTGCGCGAGCTGCCGGATTTCAGGCTGATCCCGGCGGGCGGGAAATAGCTATTTTTGGGCAGCGCCGCCCCTCATTGTCCTGCCGGACATTTCTCCTCGTAGAACGGAGAGAAAGACGCTGTCATAGGCGCTTTCGCCAATCGCCGGAACTGCTCCCTTCTCCCGTTCTACGGGGAGAAGGTGCCGGCAGGCGGATGAGGGGCGGCGCCAGCCTTCGTCTTTATAGGGTGCCACCCCTGTTCCACCCCCTGCCACGGTCGCCGAACATCACATAGCCGGTGTCGGTGACCGCAAGTGTGTCCTCCAGCTTGATAAAGCCGCGCGTCGGGTGGAGCATGGTCGTCTCCACCGACAGCACCATGTTCTTCTCCAGCGGCTTTGCCGCATAGGTGCCCTCATAGGTCACCGGGTGGTTGGTCATCAGGAACGGCGCTTCGTGCGTGATCAGCCCCATGCCATGGGCGAAGAAATCCGTGTAGGCCGCGACCTTCGAGGCCTTCAGCACGCCCTCTGCGTGCGAAATCATGTCGCCGCCCGGCGTGCCTGCCTTGACCTTTGAGAAGGCCGCCTGCTGCACCGTTTCGACCTCGGCCAGCAGATCTTCGAGCTCGGCATCCGGTTCGCCCAGAATGCCCATCCGGCAGAGGTCGCCTATATAGCCGTGATAGTTGCCGCCGGAATCGATCGACAGCACCTCGCCCCTCTTCCACGCCTGCGGCGAGGCGGCACGGTTATGGCTGGAGCCCAACGTCAGCAGGCAATATTCGAAATGGATGCCGCGATTGGTTTCCTCGCGCCGCAGCTGCTCGATCATCTCGCTCTTGGTCGTGCCTTCGCGCGCCCAGGCAATGGTTGCCAGCATGGAATCAGTGATCAGTTCGGAGGCCGTGCGCAGCTTCTCCAGCTCGGCATCGGTCTTGATGGCGCGCATGCGTTCCAGCATGTCGGTGGCATCGATCAGTCTGGCGTCCGGCAACGCCTTGCGGATCAGCGTATACGCGTCCGACGGCAGGAAGCCGGGCTCGATGCCGATGCGGGCATTGCCCTTGCCGATCTTCTGCAGATGCTCGACGGCGAGATTGGCGGCATCGAGCGTGCCCCAGCAGGCGGCGTGCAGCGTCGGCGTCCAGAACGGGTTGTTCTGATGCTCGCCGCCTTCCATGCGGTTGCCGATATAGGCGGCATGGTCCGGCCCGCCCTTTTCGTACACGACGATCGGCAGGTAACGGCTATGGCCGATCGCATCCATGGCGGCGAAGAAGATGAACTTGTAGCCGCCCAACAGATATTGCGTGTTGTGCTTGGAGGTGGCGAGCAGCACATCGATGCCGGCCTCCTCCATCAGCCGGTCGACCCTTGCCTGGTCGAACGGGATATTGCCGACGGCATTCTTGCCCGGAGCAATGTTCATCTCTCTCTCCCTGAATTGCCTGGGAGCGCCGGCCGTTCTGCTCCCGATCCCTTGGCTATGGCTCAAATCTGCACCATTTTGCTCACTCTGGTCCAGCCAGAAATAGGAAAAATAGCGCCGTTCGATGTCACCATATCGTCATCCGCCGCATGTCAGATCAATCTGGTCCTACCAGATTAGTCGAATTGAGCCGCTTCCCTCAAACTGGTCCAGCGGACGAAAATTTCAAAGCCAAGTGAGGATGCGCCAATTCCGTCTCTGGCGAAACCCTCGGCAAGGCTCATAATCGCCACCGCATGGATGCTGGCGGGCTTGCCGGCGTCTGGGGGGGTATTGGCGCACCCGACCGGGTTGCGGAGAGGACGGAGTTCGATCATGTCAGGTTTCACGATTTCCAGACGCACGATGCTTGCCGGCTCGGCGATGCTGCTGGCCTCCACCGCCATACCGACATCAGGCTGGGCGCAGACTCCGAAGAAGGGCGGACGGCTGGTGCTTGCCGCCGATTCCGAACCACGCAACCTCAACCCGGCGATCGTCGCCTCCAATGGCGTGTTCTTCATCTCCAGCAAGATCGTCGAAACGCTGGCCGAAGCCTCCTTCGACGGCAAGGACGGGCTCGCTCCAAGGCTGGCGTTGAGCTGGGAGGGTGCCGCCGACGGGCTCTCGGTGACGTTCAAACTGCGCGACGGCGTCAAATGGCATGACGGCAAGCCGTTCACCTCGGCCGACGTCGCCTTCTCGGCGCTGCAGATCTGGAAGCCGCTGCAGAACCTCGGCCGCACCGTGTTCAAGGATCTGGCCGCCGTCGACACCCCTGACGATCTCACCGCCGTGTTCAAATTCGCCAAGCCGACGCCCTTCCAGCTGATCCGCAACGCGCTGCCGGCGCTGAGCAGCGTGGTGCCGAAGCACATCTACGAGGTCGGCAAGATCGAGGACAACCCGGCCAACAACGCGCCCATCGGCACTGGGCCGTTCAAATTCGGCGAGTACAAGGCCGGCCAGTATTACCGGCTGACAAAGAACGCGGATTACTGGGGCAAGGACGAGCCCTATCTGGACGAGATCATCTATCAGGTGCTGCCGGATCGCACGTCCGCGGCGAGCGCGCTCGAGGCCGAGGAGATCCAACTCGCAGCCTTCTCCGCCGTGCCGCTGGCCGATCTCGAACGCATCTCCAAGGTGCCGGGCCTGAAGGTGATCTCCAAGGGTTACGAAGGGCTGACCTATCAGCTCGTCGTCGAGATCAACCATCGCCGCAAGGAGCTGGCCGACGTCAAAGTGCGGCAGGCGATCGCGCATGCCATCGACAAGGATTTCGTCGTCAAGACGGTGTTCCTCGGCTATGCCGCGACAGCCACCGGTCCGGTGCCAAAGAACGATCCGCAGTTCTACACCGCCGACGTACCGACCTATGCCTTCGACGTCGCCAAGGCCAACGCGCTGCTCGACGAGGCCGGCTACAAGAAAGGCGCCGACGGCAATCGCTTCTCGCTCAAGCTGCTGCCGGCGCCCTACTTCAACGAGACCAAGCAGTTCGGCGACTATCTGCGCCAGGCGCTCGCCGCCATCGGCATCGATGCCCAACTGGTCAACAACGACTCGGCCGCGCACATCAAGGCGGTCTACACCGACCACGCCTTCGACCTCGCGGTCGGCCCGCCGGTGTTCCGCGGCGACCCGGCGATCTCCACCACCATCCTGGTGCAAAGCGGCATTCCGGACGGTGTGCCATTCTCCAACCAGGGCGGCTACAAGAACGACGCCCTCGATGCGCTGATCGCCAAGGCATCGGAGACGCTCGACACGGCTGCTCGCACCAACCTCTACAAGGAGTTCCAGAAGGAGGTGGCCACCGACCTGCCGCTGATCAACGTCGCCGAATGGAGTTTTATCAGTGTTGCCCGCGACACGGTCGGCAATATCGCCAACAATCCGCGCTGGGCGGTGTCTAACTGGGCGGACACGTATTTGTCGGGTTGACCGCCAGACTTGCAGATCGTCGGTCTGGGTGCTCAGGTTCGACAATGAGAGTTCCTTCGCGCCCCCTCCTATCCTGCCGGATAGCGCCGCTGGCTTCACCCTCGCCCTTGTGGGGAGGGTAAGGCGACCATGGCCCGCGCCCTCACCCTGCTCCGCCGTCGCCTCGTCGGCAGCATCTTCGTGCTGCTGATCGTCGTCGTCGGCACCTTCCTGCTGCTCGAAGCGGCTCCCGGCGATGCGGTCGACGCCTATATCGTCTCGACCGGCGGCGACGCCGGCATGATCGAGTTGTTGCGCCATCGCTGGGGCCTCGACCAGTCGGAGCTGACGCGGCTGGCCAACTACCTCTGGGCCCTGTTGCATCTCGATCTCGGCCAGTCGGTGACGTTCTCCCGACCGATCCGCGACATCATCCTCGAACGCCTGCCCAACACGCTGCTGTTGATGGTCAGCGCCACCGCGCTCTCCTTCGGGCTTGGCTCGGCACTTGGCATCTATGCCGGCGCGAGGCCAGGCAGTTTCCGCGATCGCTTCCTGTCGATCGGCTCGCTGGCGCTCTATGCCGTGCCGGGTTTCTGGCTCGGACTGGTGCTGATCGTCGTCTTTGCCGTCGACCTGCGCTGGCTGCCGATCGGCGGCATCGAAACTCTGGCTTCTGACAAGACCGGTCTAGACCGTGCCGCCGACATCGCCGTCCATCTCGTCCTGCCTGTTTCCGCCCTCGGCTTCATCTATCTGGCGCTCTATCTGCGCATGATGCGTGCCGGCATGGCCGAGGTCTGGCGCCTGGATTTCGTGTTGGCCGCCCGCGCCAAGGGATTGTCACGCCGCCGCATCGTGCTCGCCCACGTCGCCCGCAACGCAGTGCTGCCGCTGGTCACCATGCTCGGCCTGCAGTCGGCGCAGATGCTCGGCGGCAGCGTCGTCATCGAGAGCGTCTTTTCCGTGCCCGGCCTCGGCCGGCTGGCGCAGGAAGCGGTGGCAGCGCGGGACACCCCATTGCTGCTCGGGATTATTCTCACCAGCGCCGTCCTGGTCATTGTCATCAACCTTGCCGTCGACATCGCCTATGCCTTCCTCGATCCCCGCGTCGGCGCTGGCGAGGCTGGCGCATGAGCCCGCTCCGCCGCTTTCTGCGCACGCCCGAGGCGGTTGCCGGCGCCATCCTCCTGGCGGTGCTGATCGCCATGGCGCTGTCCGCACCCTTGCTCTTCCCTGGCGATCCGCAGGCCATTGCCGGACCGGCACTGCTGTCGCCGTTCCAGGACTGGTCGCTGCCGCTCGGCACCGACCGGCTTGGACGCAACGTGCTGGCCGAGCTCTTTCATGGCGCCCGCACATCGCTGGCTGTCGGGCTCGCGGCCGCAGCCGCCGCACTTGTCGTCGGCGCGGTGGTCGGCACATTGGCCGGCTTTGCCGGTGGCCTCGTCGACGAGGTGCTGATGCGCATCACCGACGCCTTCCAGACCGTGCCGAGCTTCCTGCTGGCGCTGGCCTTCGTCAGCGTCGTCGGATCGTCGCTCGGCATCGTCGCGATTGCCATCGCGCTCGGCACCTGGACCGGACCTGCCAGAGTAGCCCGCGCGGAAGTCCTCTCCATTCGCGAACGCGATTATGTCGCCGGGGCCAGGGTCATCGGCATGCACCCGCTGGTGATCGCCTTCCGCGAGGTGCTACCCAATGCCTTGCCTCCGGTGCTGGCGATGTCATCGGTGATCGTCGCCGCCGCGATCCTCACCGAAGCGGCGTTGTCCTTCCTCGGCTTGGGAGATCCCAACCGGGTCACTTGGGGCGGCATGATCGCCGAAGGCCGTGCCGTCCTGCGCACCGCGCCCTTCCTGTCGATCGTCCCGGGCATAGCGCTGGTGCTGACCGTGCTCGGCGTCTATCTCGCCGGTGAAGGCATCGTCGAGACGACCGCGGTCAGAAGAGGCCTGTCGTGACCGCCCTGGCTACGATCCGCGACCTCACGGTGACCTACCGCCGCGACGGCAGCGAGGTTGCGGCGCTGAAGAGTATCAACCTCGACATCGCTGTTGGCGAACGCCTCGCCATCATCGGCGAAAGCGGTTCGGGCAAGAGCACGCTGGCACTGGCCATTGCCCGCCTGTTGCCAGCTTCTTCGGTGGTCAGCGGAGGAATCGAGTGGCCTGGCCTTGCCCACGCGCCCCTCGGCGGTCGCGACATCGGCTTCGTCTTCCAGGATCCTTCCGCCAGCCTCGATCCGGTGATGGCAATCGGCAAACAAATCGCCGAAGTCGCGCACACCCATCTCGGCCTCACATGGCCACAGGCCTATGCGAAGGCAAAGCACCTGCTCGAACGCGTCCGTCTGCCGGACCCGGGCTCGGCCTTGCGCGCCTTCCCGCATCAGCTCTCCGGCGGCCAGAAGCAGCGTGTGGCGATCGCCGCAGCCATTGCGGCCGGTCCGAAATTGCTGATCGCCGACGAGGCGACCAGCGCGCTCGACACCATCGTGCAGGCTGAGATCGTTGCCTTGATCCGACGATTGGTGACCGAGGACGGCATGACGCTGTTGTTTATCAGCCATGACATTGCGCTGGCGGCCGAGCTTGCAGAGCGCATCGCCGTTTTCCGTCATGGCCAGCTGGTCGAGCTTGGCACGACAGCGGAGATCGTCGGCGCACCGGCCCAGGCTTATACACGCACGCTGCTCGATGCCCATATCGGCCTCGACGCCAAGCCCTTGCTGAACCGAGCCGGGCTCGACGTATGAGCCTGCTGACCGTGTCCAACCTCACCAAACGCTACCATCGCGGCGACAAGACCATCGCTGCCGTCGACGATGTCTCCTTTCACATTGACTCCGGCGAAACGCTGGCGCTGGCCGGACCCTCCGGCAGCGGCAAGTCGACGATCGCACGGCTGGTGCTGCGATTGATCGAGCCGGACGACGGGCGCATCGACTTCGAAGGCGACAATTTTCTGGCTTTGAATGGCGCTGCGCTGCGCGTACGCCGCGCACGCCTGCAGATGGTGTTCCAGGACCCGTTGGCCGCCTTCAACCCGCGCGCCACGGTGGCGCGTGTGCTCGACGATCCCTTGCGCATTCATGGCATTGCCTCCCGCTCCGAGCGCCCGCGCCGCATCGCCGCCTTGCTGGAGCGCGTCGGGCTGACGGCTGACCTCGCCCCGCGCGCCATTCATGAAATCTCAGGTGGCCAGCGGCAGCGCGTCGCCATTGCCCGCGCCGTCGCGACGAAGCCGTCACTGATCGTGCTCGATGAGGCGGTGTCGGCGCTCGACGTTTCCGTGCGCGGACAGATCCTTGACCTTTTGCTCGACCTGCAACGCCAGGAACGGATCGCCTATCTCTTCATTTCGCATGATCTCGGCGTCATCAGGGCGATCGCCCACCGCGTCGTCCTTCTCGATGCCGGGCGGATTGCCGAGAGTGGCGATGCCTGTGCCGTCATCGACGCGCCGCAATCAGCCATTGGCAAGGCGCTGGTGGCGGCCGCACCGAGATTGAACGGGACCAAACAGGACGCATCATGACCAACACCGAAGCCAGAGCCGAGAAACTGTCGCGCGAATTCGATTCCGCCTTTCGCAACCGAGCCGATCTGTACCGCCTGTTCCTCGAAGAACTGAACGGAGAGCTGGGCGCCGAAAAGGCCGAAGCGATCATGATCCGCGCCATCGAACAGCGCGGCAAGGAAGTCGCGGCAGCCACTTTCGCCAGCTTCGGCGCCAACGACGCCCGCGCGATCGACGAAGCCTTCCTGGCGGTCAGCCCGGATGGCGGCCTGATGTATCCGACCGATGTCGAACGCCACGACGACCATATCGCCTTCAAGGTGAAGCGCTGCCCGCTGAAGGACGCCTGGGTCGAGGCCGGTTTCGGTGACGAAAAACTCGCCGCGCTCTGCCGCATTGCCGGCGCCTTCGACCGTGGCCTGTTCGAGGCGACCGGCCTGCGTTTCGACAATGTCACCTGGACGCCGGGCCATGGCTCCGGCTGCTGTCATATCGCGCTGACAAACCGGGGTGCCGGATAGGCTCAGCCGCCGCCAAAGACGTGAAGTTCCGTTCCAGCCGATTCGATGACGGCGCGCAGCGCCGGCTGCGGCTCGCGATCGGTGACGATGTCAGAAAGCTCGCCGAGGCCGCACACGCGCTCGAGGCTGTTGCGGCCGAACTTGTCGTTGGTCACCACCAGCGCTGTCGACAGCGTTCGCGAGATCATCGCCCGCTTGACCGCCGCTGCTCCCGAGATCATGTCGCTGGGCCCATCCGCGGACAGGCTCGAGGCGCCGATGATGGCAATGTCGGCATTGTAGCGCCTGATGAATTCGACCGTATCCTCGCCGAACACGCTGGCTTCCCGGCTGTCATAGGTGCCAGGGCAAAGGACAACCCGGAAAGTCGGATTGGCGCCGGCTACCGAGGCCACGCCAATGGAGTTGGTGATGATGGTCAGCTCGCGCCTCAGCTGCGAGAGATTGCGCGCCACCTCATAGGTTGTCGAGCCCCCGTCGATCATCACGATCTGGCCTTTCTTGACCAGTCCGGCCGCGCCACGCCCGATCCGGGTACGCTCCTCGACCATGGTCTGGCTGCGCTCGGCAATCACCGGCTCCGACGTCACCAGCGAGATCGTCGCGCCACCATAGGTTCGGTTGAGCAGCCCCGCATCACCAAGCTCGATGAGGTCGCGACGGATCGTCTCGCCGGCGACCCCGAGGCGCATGGCGAGCCTGGAGATACGGATCGAGGCCGACCGTCGCACTTCCGACAAGATCAGCTCATGCCGCTCCTTCTTCGAAAGCCGGCTATGCTCCATGATCAATCCTCCGCCAAGTCGAGGACATTAGCGATGCGGGCGCCGGTGGGGAAGCAGCGTGAGTGGCTCAAAGCCGATATGGGCTGACAAGCGCGTTCATGGCTGGTCTGATGAAGCCTTGACGAATCCACGGGCCGTCAGGAGAGCCCAATGCATGTCGTGACATTGTTGAAACCTAACATGTTCGATGTCGAGATCGACGGCAAGCCCGCTTCGATCGCCGAGGCTTTGCCGGACTGGAACCCGCATGCCCGTTTCGGCCTGGTGATCGACGACGTCCTTGGCGGCATCGGTGCGACCCATCTGCCGCAGATCGCCATCACTTCGTTGTACGACGTCAAACCGAGCCGCCGCACCGAGTTGACGGTCTATCCGGAAATCTATGCATTCCATATCGGCAAGGGCTATGGCGCGCATGCGCCCTATGATTTCTGGCCGGCTCGGCGCGAGGTCATCACCTCGCGCGATCACCGTGAGGTCCTCGACGCATTAACGATCGCGGCATCACCTGGCTTGCCGTCCCCGATCACCTGCCGCGAGACGTCGTGCACCGGCCGAAGGAAGTCGACGCGGCGCTCGACCGGATTGTCTCGGCATTCGTTTGCAGCCCGTCGGGCCGGGTTTCTGATCCCGACCTCGTCATTTGGGGCAACGACAGGCGAACTGAATACACCCCCAACAGCGCCTTGCGGCCTCGCTATGCCGACAACCGGCCGGCTTCGATTTCGACAGCGGCCAAGCCGGTCAAGGAGGTCGATCCGTCCTACCAGGAATGGCTGCGCAAGCGAGAGCACGACCTGACCAGCGAGGAACGCGCCTTTGTCGAACGCCGCCGCGAGGCGCTGAGACAGGACGGCCTCGTCACCGAGACCTACCGGCGTGCCGGTGTCCGCGAAGCGCTGATGCGGCGGGCTCGGCCGGCCCTCGATTGAGGCTCGGGCGCCGCCCGTTCGATCAATTCGAGGTCGCCGGCCGCCGGCCCGGTTCCGGCCCGCCAAGGTGCGCGCCTTCGTCGATCTGCTCGCGGCCGCAGAGAAAAGACGATCGCGCGGTGGTGCCACGGCTTGAAGCCGATGGTGGTCAGCGGGCCTCTTGCAGGATCATCTCGGCTGCCTTCTCCGCGATCATGACGACCGGAGAATTGGTGTTGCCCGAAACGATTGTAGGCATGATCGAGGCATCGACCACGCGAAGTCCGGCAAGCCCGTGAACACGCAGGCCGTCGTCGACCACCGCCATCGAGTCTGAACCCATCTTGCAGGTACCGACGGGGTGGAAGATCGTCGTGCCGATATCTCCGGCCTTGCGGATGAGGTCTTCGTCGCTGTCATATTGCGCGCCGGGCAGCATCTCTTCCGGCGAAAAGCGCGCCACGGCGCGGGCTTTCATCAGGCTGCGGACATGGCGCAACGAAGCGATGGCCACGCTGCGGTCTCCTTCGGTGGAAAGATAGTTTGGCCGGATCTTCGCCGCCTCCCGTGCATCGGACGAACCCATATGTACGGTGCCCCGACTTTCCGGACGCAGATTGCAGACCGAGACGGTGACAGCGGGAAAGCGATGCAGCGGCTCGCCCAGCCGGTCGGTGCTCAGTGGCTGCACATGATATTCGAGGTCGGGCGTTGCAAGGCGCGGATCGCTCCTGGCGAAGATGCCGAGCTGGCTTGGTGCCATCGACAGCGGCCCGCTGCGCTTAAGTGCATATTCCAGCCCCATCGACGCACGGCTGATCAGATTGTGGTAGCGCTGGTTGAGCGTCGCGGCATTGGCGACCTTGAAAACGGTGCGGATCTGCAAATGGTCCTGCAGATTTTCACCGACGCCCGGCAAGGCGTGACGGACATCCACGCCAATGCTCGAAAGCAGGTCGGGGCGGCCGATGCCGGAGAGTTCGAGGATCTTCGGCGAGTTGATGGCGCCTGCGGCGAGAATGGTCTGGCCGGCTGACACACGGTGCTGGACACCGTCTTTTTGGAAGACGAGTCCGGTTGCGCGCCGGCCGTCGAATTCGAGCCGCATGGTCTCCGCGCCAGTCACCACACGCAGATTCTTGCGCGTGGCAATGACGCGCAAAAACGCCTTCGATGTGTTCCAGCGCACGCCTTTCCGCTGGTTGACCTCGAAATAGCCCGAGCCTTCATTGGTGCCTGTGTTGAAGTCCTCGGTGCGGGGAATGCCGAGTTCCTCGGCCGCGTCCCGGAAGGCGTCCAGGATCGGCCATGACAGGCGTTGCCGTTCGACCCGCCACTCGCCGCCGCTCCCGTGCATGGCGCTCTTGCCACCATGGAAATCTTCCGATTTGAGGAAGTAAGGCAGGACATCGTCCCAGCCCCAGCCGGCATTGCCGGCCTGACGCCAGCCGTCATAGTCGGCTGCCTGGCCGCGCATGTAGATCATGCCGTTGATCGATGAACAGCCGCCAAGCACCTTGCCGCGCGGATAGTTGAGGCTGCGTCCGTTGAGACCGGCTTCCGGCTCGGTCTTCATCATCCAGTCGGTGCGCGGATTGCCCATGCAGAAGAGGTAGCCGATCGGGATATCGACCCAGTGATAGCGGTCGCTGCCGCCGGCTTCGAGCAGCAGCACACTGTTGCGCGGATCGGCCGAAAGCCGGTTGGCGAGCACGCAGCCGGCGGAGCCGGCACCGACGATGACGTAGTCGTAACTGCCGAACGGGGACGGTGAAGGTTCGGTCACGTGCGCGCCTGCTGTCCGGCGATGCGCTCCCACATCGGGGTCATCGCCTGGTTGATCTCGCCGTACAGTCGATACCGCCGTGCATAGGCGTCGGCAACCGCCTCGTTGGGTAAAAAATGTCGGGCGGCTGCCGTCATGGCGGCGGCACCGGCACTGTAGTCCGCGAAGATGCCCACCCCGGTACCCGCAGCGATCGCCGCTCCCAGGGCTCCGGTTTCGCGGCTGCGCGCCACGGTAACGGGCACGCCGAGCACATCGGCGAAGATCTGCGGCCAGACCGTGCTGCGCGAGCCGCCGCCAGACAGCACCACCTGGTCGAAATCGGCGCCCGCTTTGTGCAACGTCTCGACATGGCGCTTGTGCTCGAAGGCGACGCCCTCGAACAGCGCACGAAGCAGATGTGCCCGGCTGTGCCAGCCGGCGATGCCGTAGAAGCCGGCGCGCGCGTGCCCATTCTGCTGCGAGCCGTACAGGAAAGGATGATAGATCGGGATGTCGCTGTTCGGGTCGACGGAAGCGACGAGTTCGCTGCACAATTCGAACGGCGACTTGCCGGCTTCGCCGCCATGTTCGAGGAATTCGCGAACGATCCATTCGAGATTGGCGGCCGATGTGGCGCTGGATTCGATCGCCAGATAGCGCTGGCGATCGAAAGTCGACAGCATGAAGATTGAGGGGTCGCGGATCGGTTCGTCGGTGATGACCTGGTTGATGCTCCAGGTTCCGGCGATGACCGAGGCGGCACCGGTTCTGGTCACACCCGAACCGACCGCGCTGGCGACGACATCGAACAGCCCGGCCACGACGGGCGTGCCGGCGCGCAGTCCCGTCAGGGCCGCCACCTCCTCGCTGACATGACCGGCAATGTCGGCCGATTCCAGCACTGGCGGCAGCAGGTCCGTGCAATCGCCGAGCCCGTAGGCGGCAAGCAGGTCCGGCTCGTAGCGCCGAGCCCGCATCTGCAGCAGGCCGCAGCCCGACATGTCGGAGGTGTCGCTGCAGCGCGCGCCGGTCAGGCGATTGACGACGAAATCCTTGCACAGGAAGACCGTGCCTATCCGAGCGAACAGCGCCGGCGAAAAGCGCTTGAGCCAGGCAAGCAGGGTCGGCGTCTGCGCCGCCCACGGCCGTTGCAGGCAGTGTGCATAGGTGCGGTCGCCGACATCCTGTTTTGCCCATTCGGCAACGATGCCGACCGCGCGTGTGTCAAGCGACTGGATCCCGATCAGCGGCGCACCTACGTGATCGAGCGCGTAGAGACCGTTGCCATGGCCGGCGCAGCCGATGGCGACGATCTCGCCGGCGTCGATGCCGGCCTCGGCGATGCATTGGCCGATGACCGAAACCGCGTTGCGCCAGAGTTCGTCGAGGTCGCGCTCGACATGTCCGGGCTTTGGCATGGATGAGCGGCCATCGCGGGCGGCAAGCGCCAACTCGCGTCCCGACAGGTCGAAGAGGATGGCCTTGATGACCGTGTTGCCGGCATCGAGGCCGAGGATGTAGTTTGCCATTGGCGCCTCCCGAGGCCGCAGCCTATGCCTGGTTGTACAGGTCCCAGGCCACGCCGCCATCGGCATCGTCATGGATGATCGCCATCAGCCCGCGCACGACAGCTCTCGGGTTGGCATGCTGGTAGATGTTGCGGCCATAGACCATGCCAAGCGCACCTTGTGCCATCAAGGCAGCCGATTTGTCGAACACAGCACGCAGGTCCTCCTTGCCGCCGCCGCGCACCAGCACCGGGCACCGCGCGGCCTCGACGACGCGGTGGAAATCGTTCGGATCGGTGGTCGGATCGGCCTTGACGATATCGGCACCCATCTCGCGGGCAAGCCGGGTCAAGGTGACGATCTTTTCGGCATCGCCGTCAACCATGTAGCCGCCATGCTCAGTGACCGGCAGCATGGCCAGCGGCTCGATCATCAGCGGCAGGCCGTATTTCTCGCAATCGGCGCGCACGCGGGCGATGTTCTGCACGCATTGCCGGAACAGATCCGGCTCGTCGGGCAGCATGAACAGATTGACCACGACGCAAGCCGCATCCATCTCGATGGCGCCAAGCAAGGGTTCGGCATCGTTCTGCAGCACCGCCCACATCGCCCGGTGGCGTGTCCTGTTGTAGGGATTGCCCATGTCGATGCGCATCACCAGCGCCGGCTTATCCTTGCCCGGTACGGACTGCAGCAGATCGGCCTGGCCGTAGTTCATCTGGATGGCGTCGGGGCCGGCCTTGACCAGCTGTGTGACGACACCGGCCATGTCTTCGAGCCCGGCAAGAAAGCTCGGTTCGTTGCAGACACCATGATCGATCGCCACGTCGAGGCAGCGGCCACCGCTGAACAGCCGGTTCATGCGGACTTTCTTGTTTACGCGCATAGGGCGCTCCTTTGATGCGTCTGGAGATCGATGCCGTGCCGGTCGGCCAGCAAGGCCAGGAAAGTCGAGCGTTCGGCGGCGGCCTCGCTGGCGCTCCAGCCCTTGTGCGCCGCCAGCATGTCGAGAACGGCGTTGATGAGGTCGAAGCTGAGGCCGCCCGAAATGGCGATGGTGGTGCGGCGCAGGAACAGGTCGGCAAGGCACTCGACCTGCTCACGCTCGATGATGCGCCCGATCTCGCTTGCCGAGTAGTCCGAGCGCGGCAGCACCTGTTCGCCAGCTGGATGCCAAACGAAGTCCCTGGCCGACGTGCCATAGCGCTGCAGCAGTGTCCCCGCACGCTCGACCGGCAGGCCGTGCTCGGCGGCGAATGACGCACACCAGGCCTGCGGATCGGCCGGAAAGTCGCGACCGCCGCCGATGGCCATGTCCTGCGTGCCCATGCTGCGCACGAGCCCGAGTCGCTTCAGCGCCATATCCGCGGCCAACGCCCCGAACGAACGGAAGGTCGTCCATTTGCCGCCGATCATGCACAGTGTCGCCGGCAGGTGTCCGGCCGGCTCGACGAACTCGCAAAAATGGTCGCGCGGTATGCGGCCGGTGAAACTATCTTTGCTGGCGGGCAAGGGACGTACTCCCGCGAAGCGGAACACGATCTGGTCGTCGGTAACCTTGATCGAGGGAAAGACGAAGGCGAGCGACTGCAGGATGTAGCGCTGCTCGTCCTCCTCGCAACGGACCTGGTCGGGATCGTCGACCCGAATGTCGGTCGAACCGATCAGCACCTTGCCGAGATAGGGAAACAGGATGCAGATGCGCCCGTCCTCGTTCTCGTAATAGACCATGTGGCCGCCGAGCGCGGCGTAGAGTTCTGCGTTGTCGACGATCAGATGCGAGCCCTTGGTGCCGCCCATCATTCTCTGCGCCGCTGCCCCGATGGCCTTGTTGGTCAGGTCGATCCAGCCACCGGTGGCGTTGATGACCAGTTGCGCCCGCACCGGCAGCTCTTTGCCCGTCAGTCTGTCGGTAATGGCAAGGACGTCGCCGGTCGATGATACCTGTGCATAGTTCAAGGCGCGCGCGTTCTCCCCGCTCGCCGTGGCGTCCAGCAGCATCTCCAGGCCGAGGCGTTCGGGCCGGCTTACCCAGGCGTCGTAGTAGGTCGCCGAATTGCGGATCGCCGGATTGATCGCCGGCCATTTTTTCAAGGTCTCGGCACGCCCCCTGAACCTGTGCGTCGGCATCAATCGACGTGCGGCGGTGAACAAGTCGTACATGGCAAGGCCGGCCTTGATCACCAGAGCGCCGCGCCGGCTCGGCCGCCGCGTCAGCCCCAGGAAACGCACCGCACCGTTGGCGAGGCCGGAAAACATATCGAAGATCGGCACCGTCGTCGGCAACGGGGCCACATAGTGCGGCGCATTCCTCAGCAGGCGGTCGCGTTCGAGCAGCGATTCGCGCACCAGTTTGAATTCACCGTTTTCGAGGTAGCGCAGGCCGCCATGCACCATGCGCGACAGGGCGGCACTGGCGCCGCTGCAGTAGTCGCCCTTTTCCGCCAGGACGACATCGACCCCTTGCAAGGCCAGTTCGCGAAAGACGCTGATGCCGTTGATGCCGCCACCAATGATGAGCACGGCAATATCAGGCCGGTCGCGCAGACCGGCGAGTGTTTGGCTACGGTTCATCGGGGCTGTTGCCTTTTTTGCTCAGGCATCCATCGCGGTGAGATGCGCGGCTGCCGCAGCGTCGATGGCTGCAAGATCGCTTGCCGCAAGCGTGATCTCGCCGGCCCGCGCATTGTCGAGCGCCTGTTCGGGATTGCGCGCGCCACACAGGGCGAAGGTGATACCCGGCTGGGCAAGCGTCCACGCGATGACGATCTGGGCCATAGACGCCTGGCGGCTTTCGGCGATCGGGGCGATTGCCTCCTTCAGCTTTGCCACCTTCTGCCGGTTGCCCATGGAGAAGCGTGGATTGTCCTTGCGCTGGTCGTCACCACAGAATGTTCGGCCGGGGTCGACAGTGCCTGTGAGCAGGCCCAGCGCCAGCGACGAGTAGCTGAGGGTGGCGATGTCATGGCGGCGGGTGATCGGCAGCAGGCTGCTCTCGATGTCGTGGTCGATCATCGAATAGCGCTCCTGGATCGCATCGAGCTGGCCGGCATCGATATAGTGGCTGAGATCCTCGGCGCTGATATTGCTGGCGCCGACAGCGCGGATCTTGCCGGCCGCCTTGAGTCTTTCCAGCACTGCCATCGTCTCGACGATCGGTGTCGTCGGGTCCTGCCAATGGGTGATGTAGAGGTCGATATGATCGGTGCCGAGACGCCGCAGGCTCTGCTCGACTTCATAGGCGATGCCGTCGGCGCCAAGATAGCGATGCACCGGCTTGCCGTCCTGGTCGAAGAAATGGCCCCCTTTGCCGGAATGCCAGTTTAGCCCGCATTTGGTCGCGATCACCACCTTGTCACGCTTGCCCTTGATGGCGGTGCCGACGATCGCCTCGCTGCGGCCAAGGCCGTAGGCCGGTGCGGTGTCGATCAGGCTGAGGCCGGCGTCGATCGAGGCTTCAATCGCCCGCACCGACTCCTTCTCGTCGGTGCCGCCCCACATCCAGCCGCCAATGGCCCAGGTGCCGAGGCCCACAGCCGACGCCGATATGCCGGACTTGCCGATCTGCCGCTGGATCAGTCGAGAATTCATGCTGCCTCCTGTTCGGCCAGCTCGAGCATCTGGAGCCCGGTGGCCTCGTCCGTGACGATGGTGTCGAGATGGTCTCCGCGCAGGGCGGCGAGGATCGGTGCGACCTTGCTGGGGCCGCTAGCGATGCCGATGGAGCGCGGGATGGTCGCGAACTCGTCAAGCGTCAATGAGACCAGCGAACGATTGAGCGAGTAGTTGCAAAGCTTGCCCTGGCGATCGATGAGATGAGCGAGCAGCTCGCCTGTGGCCCCGGACTTCTCGATCGCCTGGCGATCGGCATTCGAGGACGGATGAAGATCGTAGTAGCTGGAATCGTCGGTCAGGATGGAGCCGACGCCCACGACAGCGACATCGGCCTCTCGCGCCTTGCGAAACACGTCGGCGACCGAGCTGATGCCCATCAGCATCTCGCGCTGCTGCGCGGTGTCCGCAAACAGCGGTGCATGGATCTGGTAGGCGCGTCCGCCGAGCTTGTCGGCCATCAGCGAGGCGACATGGTTGACGTCTGTGTAGTGCTTGCCCTGGACCAGTCCGGTGGCGGGGATGATCTCGACATCGTAGCGGCGCCCCGGCTTGAGACCGGCGACCAGCGCGCTGACGCCCTTGCCGCCCGTAATCGAGATGGTGTCGCCATCCTTGATAGTGTCGAGCAGCAACCGTGCCGCCGCCTCGCCGACCCGCTGCAGGGCGGTGTGCGGATTTTCGGAGACTGACGGCACCACCACCGCCCGTTCGATGCCGCCCAGCGCCACCAGCCGCGCCTCCAGGTCGACCAGATGGTCGATCGGCGACTTGATCTTGATCTCGACGAGGCCGAGCTGGTGGCCGCGCTTGATGAGCCGGTTGACGGTGGCGTGCGAGATGCCGAGTTCCCTGGCGATCTCGGCCTGGGTCTTGCCTTCGACATAATGCAGGACAAGCGCCTGGTGCATCTGGCGGACAGCGGCGATGTCGTCGCGGGTGTTGGGAGGGGCCATGGTCTTGCTCGGTGCCTTGGAGGTTCAGGACTTCTTGCGGTGCAGGAAGTGATCGATCGATACGGCTGCGAGCAGAATGCATCCCTTGATCATGTCCTGCCAATAGACCGAGATATCGAGCAGGATGAGCGAGCTGGTCACCACCGAGAGCAGCGCCATGCCGAGGATCGCCCCGAAGATGGTGCCCGAGCCGCCATTGAGCGAGGCGCCGCCGATGACCGCCGCGGCGATGATGTTGAGCTCCATGCCGGCGCCGAAGGTCGGCGTCGCCGCGCCAAAGCGCGCCATGTAGATGACACCGGCCAGTCCGGCGAGGGTCGAGCACAGCACCGTGACCCAGAACTTCACCTGGTTGGTCCTGATGCCCGAGAACTGCGCGGCCTTCTCATTGGAGCCGGTGTAGAAAACCTTGCGGAAGGCCGTGGCGCGACGCAGCAGGAAATCGAAGATCGCCACCACGACGACGAAGATCAGGATGACATAGGGGATGTTGTTGAAACTGCCCTGGCCGATGGCCTTGAAAGCGGGCGGCAGGGTGAACAGCGACAGCGGCGTACCTTTGGTGACCACCAGGCACATGCCGCGCACGATGACCATGGCCGCCAGCGACGTGATGAAATGATTGAGGCCTATCACCGTGACGAAGAAGCCCATCGCCGCGCCGATCAGCGCGCTGACGCCGATGCCGATCAGGCTTGCCGTCCAGGGATCGAGGCCGGCGAGGAACAGCGCTCCGGAGACCACCATCGAGAAACACACGACCGAGCCGACCGACAGGTCGATGCCGCCGACGATGAGCAGGATGGTCATGCCGACAACGACGATGCCTTCGATGGAAAAGCTCATCAGCATGGCGCGGAAATTGCCCCATGTCAGGAAGTGCGGCGAGGCTAAGCTCATGGCGATGCACAGCGCCAGGATGATGACGATCAGCCCGGCCTCGCGCATCGATGCGAGCTGAGCGAAATTGATGCGCCGCGCGGCACTGGCGACCTTGATCTCGGCGTGCACGAGCACTTCTCCCGATTCCCTAGGCGACATTCTGGGCCTGCCTTTGAGTTGAACTGTTGTGGACGCCCGAGGCGAGCATGATGATGGCTTCCTCGCCGAGTTCGCTGGCGGCGAGTTCACCGGCGATCCTGCCTTCGCGCACCACCATGACGCGGTCGCACAAGCCGATCAGCTCCGGCAGTTCCGACGAGATGACGACGACGCCGACACCGCTGCTGGCAAGCTGGCGCAGCAGCCGGTGGATCTCCACCTTGGCGCCGACATCGATGCCGCGAGTCGGCTCGTCCATGATGATGACCTTGGGATCGACCGACAGCTGCCTGGCGATGGCGACCTTTTGTTGGTTGCCGCCGCTCAGCGTCGAGACGGCGGCCTCGATGCCAGCCATGCGTACGCCGAGCCTGCCGGTCAGCTCTCTCGCCTGACGATCCTCGGCCTTGCGATCGACCAGGCCCAGCGGTCCGGTCAGCCTGGCGAGGTCGAGCGCCGAGATGTTCGCCGCGATCGGCAGATCGAGGAACACGCCGGAGCCCTTGCGATCCTCCGAAAGGTAAACCAGGCCTGCTTTGACCGCATCGCCATAGCCGCGCAGCCGCAGCTGCTTTCCGTCGAGCGCAACGGTTCCTGCCGTCATTGGTCTGAGGCCACAGACCGTTTGCGCGATTTCGCTGCGGCCGGCGCCGATGAGGCCGCCTATGCCGAGAATTTCACCAGCGCGAAGTTGAAGATCGACGCCGGCGAAGCGGCGACCATCGGAAAGCCCCCCGACCGACAGGAGCAGGCGCCCCGGCTCTTGCGGCGCCAGCTTGTCGGGATAGAGCTGGCTGATTTCGCGGCCCACCATCTTGCGCACGACATCGTCCGGTGAGACGGCGGCGATCGGATCGGTCACCACGTAGCGGCCATCGCGGAAGACG
The DNA here is from genome assembly GCF_001428185.1 of Mesorhizobium sp. Root695. Classification (NCBI taxonomy): domain Bacteria; kingdom Pseudomonadati; phylum Pseudomonadota; class Alphaproteobacteria; order Hyphomicrobiales; family Phyllobacteriaceae; genus Mesorhizobium; species Mesorhizobium sp. Root695. The sequence continues at coordinate 259,268 of NZ_LMHO01000023.1, forward strand.
GTGACGCGGTCGCACAGCGAAAATATCTCGGCCATGCGATGGCTGATATAGACCACGGAAATGCCACGCTCCCTGAGCCCGCGCACGATCGAAAACAGGCGCTGTGCTTCGCTTTCGGTGAGCGCTGCGGTTGGCTCATCGAGCATCAGCACCTTGCAGTCGAGCGTCAGCGCCTTGGCGATCTCGACGAGCTGCTGGCTGGAAATGGAGAGATCCGCGACCCTGGTGCGCACCGGAATGGGCGCGAGCAGGTCCATGACCTTCTGGGCATCGGCGTAGAGCCTCTGGAAATTCATCAGCGGCGCGCGCCGGCTGTTGATCGCGGCCATATAGATGTTTTCGGCAACCGTCGCGTCCTGACACAGCGCTATCTCCTGGTGGACAAGCGCGATGCCGAGGCGTTGGGCGGCCGCGGGCGAGTGGATCGAAACACGCTCCCCATCGATCAGGATGTCGCCCTCGTCGGGCTGCAATACACCGGCGATCATGTTCATCAGCGTCGACTTGCCGGCGCCGTTCTCGCCGCACAGCGCATGGATTTCGCCGCGCCGCAGCTCGAACTGCACATCGCTCAGCGCCTTGACCGGGCCAAACGCCTTGGACAGGCCGCGGATTTCAAGAATGGGCGACTGGGTCACGCCATGCTCCTGCGATGCTTGCGGGGAGGAAGGAGGCCGAAGCCTCCTTCCCGGTTGGTCCGGCCTTGCCGGCCGGGGCAGCGAGATCGAGGCTATTCCTCGATACCCTTGGTGCCGCGACGCTTGAGGTACTTGTCCCAGTAGAAGTCGTCCGCATTGTCCTTGGAGACGATGGAGAAGCCATTGTCGACGAACGGCACGCTCATCGGGTTGAAGCCCGAACGCTTGGCATCGTTCATCGGGTCGATCAGGCCGGGATGCTTGGCCATCCACAACAGCATGAAGCCCATATAGCCTTGCATGCCCTGGTTGGGATTGACCGAGCCAAAGATCTCGCCGGCCTTGATCATGTCGAGGATCTTGGCATTGACGTCGGCGAGCATGACGCGGATCTTGCCGCCGCCTTCCTTGGCTGCCTGGGCGGCACCAATGGCCGAATTGGCCTCCGGCATGAACACGGCACCGAGGTCAGGATGCGCCTGCGCCAGACTCAGAACGGCCTGATAGGCCTTGGTCGGATCCTGGTTCGAGGCGGCCCGGCCGACGAGCTTCATGTCAGGCCATTTGGCTTCCATGCGAGCGACGAAGGCGTTGACGCGCTTGTCGTGGTTGTCCTGGCCGGGATTCTCCAGCACCGCATATTCGCCCTTGCCGTCCATCGCCTTGGCAACGGCGTCGGCGGCATAGGTGCCTTCCGCATTATTGTCGGAGGTGATGTAGGAGACACGCTTGGAATTCGGCGAGTCGGCGGCGAAGGTCACCACCGCGGTGCCCTGCTCGATGGCGCGGTTGATCGGCTCGATGAACGGGTCGGAGTTCATCGGGTGCACCAGAATGCCGGCCGGCTTCTGCGCGAGCGCCTGGTCGAAGGTCGCGATCTGCTTGTTGACGTCGTATTCAGGCGTACCGGTATAGGCGGTCTCGCAGCCGAACTGCTGGCCGGCCTGCTTGAACATTTCATAGACCGGGAACCAGTATTCGACGCCCGAGACCATGACGTTCATGACGTATTTTTCACCCGGCTCGCATTTGAACGGGTTGGGGGTTTCGGCGCGTACCTGCATCGGCCCAAAGCAGGTCGATGCAGCCGCCGCGATTGCGAGCGTGCTCAGAAATTTGCGCAAGTTTCCTCCCTTGGCCGAAGCCATCCTCAATGACCGTCGCAGGCGCTCAACGAGCGCTGCCGTATGGATCTGATGAAGCCGACCTCCTCCGAAAGCCGACGATCGGACAGTACAGCCCGGGCGTGTATTGTCAATATAATTCACATAGTGAAATATATTTCACATCATACGGCGGGACGCATGCGGTCTGGTTCGGCGAGGCCGATCGCGGCCGCGCCAAGGTTGCGCGCATGCTGGGCAAGGCCTTTCCCGCCTTTGGCGCCGAACCGGAGATGGTAGAATATTGGCACGGGACTTTCGCAGTGATGCCCGACCGCAGGCCGCACCTTTATCGCCTGGCGCACGATGGTCGCTTCCTCCGGCACGATCTCGCGATCGCCACGGATGGGCTCGCCTTCGGAATCGAGTTTCTTCATCACCCGGTAGCCGTAGCACAGCCCGCCCCGGCCTTGCCCTTCTCCACCCTCCCCCGCAGACCACGATGGGTTTGCCGGTATTTCTCTGTCGAGACGCCCTTCGCGAAGAGAGAGACTCGGAAAGGAGAACCTTAATACATCTATATAAATCAATAATTTATGTCATACTTTGTAACATTGTGACGACCGACAAAATGACCCCGACAGACGGCTCCGGTGCCGCATTAAGGTGAGCACCGCTGAAACCTTTACATCAGTCCATGCGCTATTAGTCGCGCAGCCGGCATCCGCCGCAGCGCTACCATTGCGACAACGCCAAGCAGCGGGCCAGGCGCGAGGATCAGGAAGCTCCAGCGCCAGCCGAAAGCCTCCGCCACCGACGAGGTCAGGTGGATCGAGACAAAGGTGAGCGCGATGCCGACGCTCAATTGCAACGACAGTGCCGTGCCGACATAGCGCTGGTCGCTCAATTCGGTGGTCATGGCGGAAAACTGCGCGGAATCGCCGATGACGGTCATCCCCCAGAGAATGGCAATGGCGATCAACAGCCAAAGCGGCCCCTCGAAAGCGAGGCCGATCGTCAGCGCACAAAATCCCGAAAGCGTCATCATGATTGCTGCTGTTGCCGTGCGGCCGATGCGGTCGGCGACAATCCCGCCCAGGATCGACCCGATCCCACCAGACGCGACGACAAGGAAGGCAAGCAGGGACGCCGTCCTTGAGCCATCGATGCCGAGGCCGGGGGTCCCCGCCCTGATATAGGCCAGCATCCAGCCCCACATGGCGTAGAGCTCCCACATGTGTCCGAGATAGCCGAGATTGGCGAGAGCCAGCGGGCGGTTCTGCAGGACCGCCCGGATATGGCGGCGGTCGAAGGTCGATTTGGCGAAGGGATATGGGCCTTCACTGCCAAGACACAGGATCAGGATTGCGCCAGCCAATGCAGCGAGCGAGGTCGCGATGATGACATCCTGCCAGGAGACATCAGTAGCAAATGCGGACAGCAGATGCGGAAACGCCGATCCGAGCGTCAGCGCCGCGAGCAAGGCACCCAGTGCCATGCCGCGCCCGCGGCGGAACCAGGTCGAAACCAGTTTGAGCGACGGTGGATAAACACCTGCCAAGGCAACGCCGGTGGCGAAGCGGGCAAGCAGCAGCAAGCCGACGGATGGGGCGACCAGCAGGCAGAGATTGGCAATGGCGGCGATCAGGGCACTGATGCCGATCACCTTGCGAAGCGAGACGATGTCCAGCAGGCCGGCAATGCTGGAGGCGAGCGCGCCAACCGCAAAGCCGACCTGCACGGCGCCTGTGATCCAGGCGCCTTGCGCTGGCGACAACCCCCAGACTTGCGTCAGCTGCGGCGCGATCGCGGTAGCCGAAAACCAGGCAGTCATGGGCAGGAAGGCGCCGGCGCAGATCACCGCCAGCATCGACCAGCGCCGGCCAGCGCCAATGCCGGCCGGGTTCATGGCTGCCATGGGTTCCATCTGGCGGTCTCAGACGGTGACGGCGTTTTGCAACCGCTTCAGCAGTGGAAGCAGACCGGCCGGGTCGGGTCGGATTGTGTAGTCCGGGCTCACCTCCGTATAGACGATGATGCCATCGCGCCTGATCACGAACCGCGCCGGCATCGGCAACGTCCATGACGGGTCTTCGTTGATGGCAGGTAGGTCAACGCCGAAGCTCTTGTAGAGCGCGATCAGATCGTCGGGCAGGCGGAAGCGCAGGCCAAAGGCGTTGGCGACCTCGCCGTTCGGGTCGCTCAACATCGGGAACGCAACCTGCTTGTCGCGCTTGGCCTTGCGACCGTTCGCCGGTGATTGCGGGGAGATGGAGGCCAGCTGCGCGCCGGTGGCGTTGATTGCCGGCCAGGTTTCCTGCAGTGCGCCAAGTTCGATGTTGCAATAGGGGCACCAGACACCGCGGTAGAAGCTGAGCACCAGTGGGCCGAGCGCCAGCAGGTCGGCCGACGAAACGAGGCCGCCATCAGCCTCCATCAATGCGAAGGTCGGGGCGACAGCTCCGACTCCCAGGACGCGGGCGGCCTGACCGGAAGCGATAAGCTCGGCGGTGGCGCGATGCATGATCTCGACCGCCTGTCTGGGCGCCTTCTTGCTCTCAAAGTCGGCCTTGAAGGCATCAAGCTTGTCTTGAAGCGACATGGAATTACTCCGAAGATTTCTCACCGCTCTCAAAGCGGCGGAAACGTCCTCGCCTATTTCCCAAAACAGGGGTAGCCTGCCGGAAAGGATAGCAATCATTCGGAAAATGGATGGCTGACCGGCTCCAGGAACTTGAAGTGTTTATTCGGGTGGCGGAGCGTGGCAACCTTTCACAGGTCGCCCGCGAAATCGGGCTGTCGCAGCCCTCAGTGTCGCGGATCCTGAACGATCTCGAGGGGCGCATCGGCGCCCGCCTCCTCGTCCGCACCAGCCGGAAGGTCGGGCTGACCGAGGCGGGGCATGGTTATCTCGGACAGGTCCGGCCGCTGCTTGCCGAGCTTGGGGCGGCGGCCGATACTGCGGCCGGCAATGAGGAGTTGCGCGGGCTGCTGCGGGTCGAGCTGTCTGTCACTTTCGCCGTGCGCGCGCTTATTCCGCGGCTGCCCGGCCTTCTTGCCGAGCATCCCAACCTCTCCATTGAACTGATGATGGACGATCGCAGGCGAAGCCTTGTCGAAGAAGGCGCCGATGTCGCGGTGAGGCTCGGTCTGCTCGACAGTTCCAGCCTGATGGCGCGCAAGGTCGGGCAGACGCCGCGACTGCTGGTGGCCTCACCGGACTACATCGCCCGGCGCGGTTTGCCGCAAAGCCCTGGCGATCTGGTTCAGCACGAGGTCATCTTCGGCCCCTCCGACAGCAGCGGCGCTACTTTTCAAGAACTGATCGGCCCGGAGGCCAACTTTACTCTGCCGGAAAGCCCGCGCATCCGGGTATCGAGTTCAGCCGGCGTCACCGCCTGCGTGCTGGCTGGACTTGGCGTGGCCTTCGGTTCCGGCTGGATGTTCAATGCCGAGCTCTCGGACGGCAGCCTTCGCCGGCTGCTACCGGAGTTTCCGCTGCCGACCATCCCCATCCATGTCCTGTTCCCGGCCGGGCGCCAGCCGAGCAAACGGGCAAGAGGGTTTGCCGATTGGCTAAGCAGATCGCTCAGTTCGTCATGACTCTAGATTGTCAGAGTCTTGATTGTCTTGCCGTCGGCGCCCCATTCGCACCATGGTGCAGGCCACTTTGCTGAAAACGATTTATTGCGTTAATCTTCGAATATGCACCATCGCTGATAGATCATTTCGCTGAGGGGGCGAAAATTCATGGAGATGCAGCAGGTCCGCTATTTTCTGGCCCTGTCCAACACGCTAAATTTCACCCGAGCAGCGGAAGAGTGCAATGTCACGCAGCCGGCCCTGACTCGCGCAATCAAGACCCTCGAAGACGAGTTGGGCGGTGAGTTGCTTCGTCGCGAGCGCCAGCATTCCCATCTGACCGAGCTTGGCCGGCGCATGCTGCCCCTGCTGCAACAATGTTACGATGCTGCGACCTCCGCAAAATCTCTCGCAAAGGCCGTGCAAAGCAGTGACGTCGCCCCACTCAACGTAACCATTTCCAACAGCGTCAACATAGCGCTGCTGGTCTCTCCCTTCACCGAGCTTTTCCGAGCCTACCCTGGGGTGCATCTCAAGATCAGTCGCGGTTCCCCGACCGCTGTCATCGACGCCCTAAAGAACGGCGAGGTCGAACTGGCGGTTGCCGGTCCGCTGGGACAGGCTTGGGATCGGCTCGACACGTGGCCGCTTTTCCAGGAGGGGATCGAGCTCGTCGTGAACTCCGATCACCCTCTTGCCCGCCGAAACGAAGCGGATGTAGCGCTGAGCCAGTTAGCCGCAGAACCCGTGCTCAGTCGGATCGACTGGGAAACGAGCGAAGATCTGTCGCGCGGTCTCTCGGCAAAAGGGATTACGCCTCGCACCACACATGAGGTTGAAACCGACCAGGATTTGCTGGCGCTGCTGGAAGCCAATGCAGGCGTTGGCTTTGTCTCGATGACCGCACCCCGCTCGCCCAACGTCCGCAGACTCAAGCTGCGTGATCTGGATGTTTCTCGGATCGTCGCCGTCTACGCAGTCGCCGGCCGACATCGCTCGCAGGTGGCCGTGACGCTCCTCAACCTCCTGCGATCGACCGACTGGTCGACATTTGGCGTCAGCGAGCCCGCCTGAGCGCCGCGATCAAGTCGTCGATGTCCATCCGCCGACGATAGTCGGGATCGACGAACCGATCTGTGATGATGCCATCAGTTCCAACGACGAAAGTAGCAGGGATCGGCAGGAACCAGCTGCTGTTGCCCTGATAGTTCGGCAGATCGAGGCCGAGGCCCATCAACCGCTCCATCTCGGCTCCCACCCAGATCGCCAGGTTGAGGGACAAGGCGTAGCCATTGTCGATATCCGTCAGGAAAGGAAACTGAGCACCAACCGAGGCCTTCATTGCCTTTGCGAATTTGCGCCGCTCCGGCATGATCACCACGACTTGGCCGCGCAGCGTCGAAATCTCTTGTTGGGCTTCGACGATGCCGATCGCATTCAGGCGACAATAGGGACACCAATGTCCGCGCTGAAAGGTAATGACGGCCGGCCCGTGGCTAAGGATTTCAGATAGGCTCACGAGTCTGCCCTCGTCATCAGGCAACAGGAATGCGGGCATAACATCGCCGGGGGCGGGAGCACTTGCACCAGCTCCCTGTTCCTTGAGGCGCGCCACGAGCCGGTCAACCGCGTCAGCGAACTCCGAGTTCAGTCGGCGCACTGCGCTCGCGATCACCGCCAGCCTCTCGTTGAGAGGTGCATCGAGTTCGATGGCAGCCTGGACGGACTGTTCAAATGTCATTGGCTGGTCGTCGGCGGCCATTTCTGCACCTTCGCAATTTCCATGCAGCCTAACATTGAAGCCCCACGGGCACGGCCATGCTTTTCTTGCATGGAGTCGATGCCCTGCGTGCATCGAAGCTATGCGGATTCATCTTCTGTTGGGTATTGCGGCTCGAATCGTTACATCAGATATCCAGACTTCCGAAGCGGAAGTCTGAAAGCGGCATCCAGGCATCGCGTGTGGCTACTGTCACAGCCATCCCTGCACCACCGCCACCGAGGATCGCGACATCATATTTTTCCACCGTCCCGGCCTATCGAGATTCAATGCAATTTGACCCGCAGTTTGGTGCGGTGCGACAGGATTCCCACGATCGTATCCCGCATGGTCTTGAAGGTCCCGTGCACCGCCTTGAGATGCATCTTGTAGAGCGAATGATACATCAGCCGGGAAAGAAAACCCTCGACCTTCAGTCCGCCCACCAGGCTGCCAAAGGTGCCGTAGTCGGCCAGTGAAACGAGAGAACCGTAGTCGCGGTAACGGAACGCCGGCGCCTCCTGCCCTTCGAGGCGTGCCGCAATCACCTTGACCATATGATCGGCTTGCTGATGGGCCGTCTGGGCGCGCGGCGGCAAGGGATCTTCGCTGCCGGGCAACACACAACGCGCGCAGTCGCCGATCGCAAACACGTTTTCGTCTCCCATGGCCCGCAGCGTCTCATCCACGACCAGGCGGTTGATGCGATCCGTATCGAGGCCATCGAGTTGCTTCAGAAAATCCGGCGCCTTTATCCCCGCGGACCATACGACGAGTTCAGCTGGCACGAACAGCTTCTCGCCAAGCCTGATACCGTCTTCTGTCACTTCGGTGACCTTTATGCCGCATCGGATCTGGACGCCGAGATCGACAAGCCGGCGCGCGGAAGAGCGCGCAAGGTGTTCCGGCAAAGCCGGCAGGATGCGCGGTTCTGCCTCGACGATGGTGATGCGGATCAGCCTTTCGAAATCGATGTTGTCGAGATTGTGCGAGGCGATTTCTCGCATCGACTTATGCAACTCGGCGGCCAGTTCAACGCCGGTGGCCCCGGCGCCAACGATGACGCAATGGAGTTGGCCTGGTGAAAGCTTCTCGTATTGGGCGTTCGCACGCAGGCAGGCGTCGATCATGCGCTTGTTGAAACGGGAGGCCTGACCGGTCGTGTCGAGCGCAATGGCGTGACGCGCCGCCCCCGGCGTCCCGAAATCGTTGCTGACGCTGCCCACGGCCAGCACCAGCGTGTCGTAGCCCAACACCCGCGGCGGAATGATCCGTCTGCCGTCGTCGTCGAAGCTCGGCGCCACAAAAACCTGGCGCTTGGCGCGGTCAATGCCGACGACTTCACCGATCCGGTAGCGATAGTGGTGCCTGTTGGCATGTGCGATGTATTCCACCGCATCGCTCGACGGGTTCAACGCACCGGACGCCACCTCGTGCAGAAGTGGCTTCCAGACATGTGTGCGATTGCGATCGACGAGCGTTATGGAAAGCCGCCGCTTGCCGAATTTCCTGCCGAGCCGTGTTGCCAACTCGAGTCCACCGGCACCTCCGCCGACGATGACTACGCGATGCCGTGAACTGTCGGCGTGGGATGGCGTCTCTGGTATCGTGCGTAAAAGCGCGGCGTCGTTGGCGAGCACGGCTTCCGGAACCAGCCGCATCCCAGGAGTGATGATCTGCATCGGTAGTCTCCGTCTTTTCCTCGGGCTCGCCGCTGGAACAACTCACTCTTGCGATTCGTGAATAACGATGCCCTGGAGCAGGTCGACGTCGCATTCCCACGGCTTCTCCAAGAGGACGCGTTGCCCGTGCTCGTATCCGGCCTCCCAGCGGGTGCGAATGCCTGCGCGGGTAAAGTCGATATCCTTGGTGTGATCCTCTCCGTCGAGGCGCGGTGACAGCAGCCGCACAAGATGCATGACCGACGGACAGCCGTAGGCCGCAAGCTCCTTGAACATTAGATCCTCGCGCCGCTCTTCAGGGACCAACTTTCCCATTTCGCGCACGACGTGGCGCAAACGATGCAGTTGCTCCTGGCGGGCGACGTGGCTACGTCCGCGGCTGGCGTATTGAAGATCCTTCTGCCGGCCCATGACCTGCCAGATCGATTTCGGTTCAGTGGCGCGCGGTTGCCACATGTTGACGGCGAAGATCAGCGCGTCGCGCCGCGGACGCTCGTCCAGCACGACCTCGATAGGCGTGTTCGAATAGATGCCGCCATCCCAGTAGGGCTCGCCGTCGATGCAGACTGCCGGGAAAGCCGGCGGCAAGGCGCCCGACGCCATGATATGGGCCACCGACAACGGCATCAGGCTGCTATCGAAATATTTGAGTTCGCTGGTGTTGACGTTGACAGCGCCGACTGTCAGCCGCGTGTAACGGCGGTTGAGGCAATCGAAGTCGATAAGGTTGTTTAGCGTCCGCTTCAGCGGATCGGTGGTGTAGTAGGATGCATTCTCCACACCCACTTCGCGATTGACCCCGAACATTGCGATTGGGTTGGGCTCGAAGAATCCCGGTATGCCACGTATCACCGTGCCCATATTGGCAAAAATGTTGCTTGGAACCATCATCCGGAAGAACTCGTCGAGCGGACTGCTGCGACCGACGCCATCCCAGAATTCGCGCAGTCTTGGCAGGCGGTCTTGTGGTTCGTTCCCGGCAATGAGCGCGGCGTTAATTGCGCCGATCGAGGTGCCAATCACCCAGTCCGGCTCGATACCGCCTTCGACCATCGCCTGGTAGACGCCGGCCTGATACGCGCCCAGCGCGCCGCCGCCCTGCAGGACCAGCACGGTCTGTCGCACACTGGCGGCCGCTTGCACAGGTTCCGACGCCGAAGGATTTCTGGTGATCTTGTTCATGGTTGTTCAGCTCCTCGTTGCCGGATTCAATGGGCGGTCCAGCCGCCTTCGATCGGCATGATCGCGCCGGTGATCGAAGCCGCATCCTCTGAGGCCAGGAACAGGCAGAGCGCCGCTACCTCAGCTACAGTCACGAACTGTTTGGTTGGCTGGGCTGCCAGGAGCACGTCCTTGATCACCTGTTCTTCCGTGATCCCGCGTGCCTTGGCTGTGTCGGGTATCTGCTTTTCGACCAATGGGGTGAGGACGTATCCTGGGCACACCGCGTTGACGGTGATGCCTTGCTCAGCGACTTCAAGCGCGACCGTCTTGGTCAGACCGGCGACCCCGTGCTTGGCAGCGACGTAAGCGGATTTATACGGTGAAGCGACGAGCGCGTGGGCAGATGCAACATTGATGATGCGACCCCATTTGCGCTCTTTCATGCCCTGCAGCGCGCGCCGGATCGTGTAGAAGGACGACATGAGATCGATCGCCACGACCGCCTCGAATTTCTCGATCGGAAAGTCGTCGATCGGCGCGACATGCTGGATGCCGGCATTGTTGACGAGGATGTCTACTGCGCCGAACTCGGCGATTGCCTTGTCCATCATCGCGGTGATCGCGCTGCCATTGCTCATGTCCGCGCCGTCGTAGCAAACAGTCACACCATGGTTCGCGGCAAGCTTTGCCCTCAGCGACTCGATCGCACCGGGATCGCCGAAGCCGTTCAGAATGATGTTGCAGCCCTTCGCTGCGAAGGCGTCGGCAATGCCTTGGCCGATGCCGCTGGTCGAGCCTGTGATCAGTGCCGTCTTTCCTCTGAGCATCGTTGTTTCCTTCGGTTGAAGCTGCGGCCGAAATGGCCTGCAAAGGGCTGCTAGCAACGGGCCTTAGCACCCGGGTCTCGACTTCTGGGGCCAAGTATGGCGGCTGGCTCGGGACAGCGGAAATGCCGTTGAGACATGGATTCGATAGCCGACCGTCAGATCGTCAATCTGTCGCCTGGGTTTTCAATGCCGGATCGGGTTGTTTGACGTTGGGGCAACTAGTAAGATCACCGGGCAATGCGGGTCGTGCCGTATGCCAGCCGCTGGGGGAGCGTGCAGTGGAGATCAGCCCGGTCAGGTATTTCTTGGCCGTCGCCAAGGAAATGAATTTCACCAGGGCGGCCGAGCTGTGCAACGTTACGCAGCCGGCACTGTCACGCGCGATCAAGTTGCTCGAAGATGAGTTCGGCGGCGCGCTTTTTCACCGTGAACGGCGCTTCACCCATCTGACTGAACTCGGTCGCATGGTCGAGACCTATCTCGAAGGCGTTTTCGAGAACTCCAGGCAGGCAAAGCAGATCGCCGAGCAATACGTGCACCTGAAGAAAACGCCTCTCCGGGTCGGCATCATGAGCACGATTGCTCCGGATGAAATCATCGAGCTCATCTCGTCCGTGCGAACGCACCATCCGGGCGTGGAGCTTCATCTTTGCGATGCCGATGCACCGAGCTTGCGCAAACGACTGCTCGGGGGAGATCTCGAGGCAGCAATTTACGCGTTGCCGTCAAACGTGCCCGATGAGGAGGTTCACTCCTTGCCGTTGTTCCAGGAACAGATGGTGATGGCAGTTCATCTGAACCATCGCCTGGCCAACCAGCGCAGCGTGCGGGTGACGGATATGAGCAATGAGACCTACATCCACCGCAACAACTGTGAATTTGCCGGTTATGCCGATGCCATTCTTGCCTCGCAGGGCGTCACCGTCAGTCCCGTTTACTGGAGCGATCGTGACGATTGGACACTCGCAATGATCGCCGCCGGGCTTGGTTTCGGATTCATGCCTGAGCATACCGCCAAGCACCCCGGAGTGGTGCCGTTGCCGATCACCGATCCGGAATTCTGGCGCGAGGTCAATCTCGTCACGGTGCGCGGCCGCAGGCATTCGCCGGCGGTTGGCGCACTCGTGCGCGAGGCCACGCAGAAGAAGTGGTTCGGCGAGCGTGCAAAGGCGTTGTCCGCCGCTGAATAGCCTCTGCGCGCAAACACGTTCTTTCCCATGCCAGAGTGATGGATCTCCGGCACATGCCCACGCTCAGTTCTTCCTGATTGTCGAGGTCACCGACTGGATGACCTCGGTTGCCATCTTGAACTGCGGGGCGCGGTCGGTGATGCCATGACGCTTGGCGATCCAGTCGAAGTCGCTATAGGCGGCGTAAACCGCGCCATCCGCAGTCTGATAGACGAGCACGCGCACCGGCCAGTCGAGACCGGCTTCGGGATTGGATGTGATGAAGGTTGTCCCGAGGGCCGGGTTGCCGAACATCACCAGTCGCGACGGCTTGACTTCGTTGCCGGCATTTTTGCCCAGCTTTGCCTGGTCGATGACGCCGAAGAACTTGATGCCTTTCTTGAGGACATCCTTCTTGATGCGGGCGACGGTCTCAGTGACGGAATAGTCGCTCTTCACCGTGACAACGCCATCAGAAGCGGCGGCTGGTATGGCGGCAGCTATCAGTAGGGCGGCTCCAGCAATCATGGTCTTGAGGTAGTTGGTCATGTCAGTCTCCTTTGTTGAATGGTCATTTTTCGGTCTTGGGTGTCACGTCTTTGGAGGTTGCAGCACGCGCGCCACCGCGATGGCGCCGGCAAGGAAGGCGGCGAGCACGGCCACGCATGCCGTCCACCCGATCCGGTCGTAAATCTGTCCGATGACGAAGCTGCCAGCGAGCCCGCCCCCATAGTAGGAGGCCAAGTAGATGCCGCTCGCGGCGGTGCGATCGCGCGAAGCGGTCCGGCTGACGTGTCCCGTTGCTATCGCTTGCGCCAGGAAGGTTCCCATGGCGACCAGCGCCATCCCTGCAAGGACGATCGGCAGGCTGGTTGTGAGCAACAGCAGCAGCCCAACGATTGCCATCGCAAGCGTTGCACCGATGCCAATCCTCGGGCCGAGACCGGCCGTCACACGTCCGGCGAGTGGCGTGGTCAGCATCGATGGCAGGAAGACGAAATAGATCAGTCCGAGTGCCATCGGTGACAGCGACAGCGGCGGGGCGACAAGCTGGAAATTCACATAGGTGAAGGTGCCTATGAAGACGAAAAGGATCAGGAAGCCGATCGCGAAACAAGCACGTAGTTCGGCATTCTCCAGAGGGCCTTTCCAAGATGCGCGGGCAGAATGACCGACCGTATCGACGCGCATCGCTGCCGAAGTCTTTTGTAGCGTGAACCAGACAAGCGCCGCGCCAGACAAATTGAGAGCCGCGAAGGTCAGAAAGTTGGTGGAGATGCCGAATGTGTCGGCGACGGCGGCCGACATCAGTCGTCCGAAGAAATTGCTGGCGACATTGCCCGTTACATAGGCGGCGAGCGCACTGGTCGTCTGCCGTGCGGAGAAATGTTCGGCCAGGTAGGCCATTGTCAGCGTGAACGCGGTCGACATGCACAGGCCTTGCGCAACGCGCAGGAGGGCAAAGACGACTATGCTGTCGGTCTGCGAAAGCAGTGTTGTCGGGATCGCCAATATGGCCAAGCTGATCCAGATGCCATTGCGGCGATCGATGCCGCGCCCGAAGAGGGCAACAGCGATACCTGCCACCGCCATGCCGAACGTGCTGGCGTTGACGGCGAACCCCATAGTTGCACGGCTGACGCCGAATTTTATCACCAGTGACGGCAGTATTGCCTGGGTGGCGAACAGATCGACAAGCGTAAGAAATGCGATCAGCGCAACAAGGCCAAAGCGCCGACTATCTGCGGCCACGTTGTGCAGCGGCGTCATTTCTGTCTGTTCACTGGTTGTCATGACGAGGCTCCGTGGCCGGACGTCCCCAGGCGATTACCTGAGGACGCGCATTCGGTTGCTGAGTGTGGGAACTGTCCGCCCAAACGTTCGGATCACATCATGTGGTCGTCGTGCATCGCGGGCGGAAGGACGTCGGCGGAATAGAGCACCGCGGGCACCTTTCCGTTGTTCTTCCACCAATGGGCGAGCTGGCCGAACTCAGCGGTCACATCGCCAGCAGGGTGCTCGATTCCGACCTTGCAGGTGCTGGCGTATTCAGTGATCGAGCCCTCGACGACGATAATGTTAGCGGGGCGAACCGTGTGCTCATGCCACGGCACCACGCCGCCCGGCTGAACGACCAGCTTGCGCAGACGCAGCATGTTGCCCTTCCAGGCTTCGCCCTTCGGGCTGAGATCGATCGCCGAAAGAACGGTGTCGGTCACGCCGATCGGCTTGCTGGGATGTTCCTGGATGTCGGTCGTGGCGGCCTGTCCGGCGGGGCAGTCGCCGGCGAAGGCTGGAGCAGAGGAAAAAGCAGCGGTTGCCGAAAGCAGACCTGCCGCAAACGAAAGGGTGAGTTTTTTGGTAGCCATCTTGTATTTCTCCTTTGTCGGTGCCCAAACGCGGGAGGCGGGGCATGACGCGGAGAGTGACGGGAGCGATCCAAAAAGAGAAATGCTGACTGGCTCTGAAATCGATACCTGAAAACTATCGTGGACCATCGCAAATGCATGTGGGGCACACGCGGCAAACTGCCACGTGCGACCCCTTAATTCTTTGATTTGCTTCAGGCAGCGGTCTTTTGGATGGCCTGGACGATTGCGCTCTCAGGCCAGCCATACGCCTTGACGCTGTTTACGAAAGCCGATGCCGCAGGCGAGAACCTGCGCCCCGCAACGACAACCAGGGATACTTCTCGCCAGACCTCAGGATCAATCACGGGACGGACCTGCAGCCCTGGAATCACCGCACTGAATTCCGGGATGAAGCAGATGCCCAGTCCTCCCGACACCATATTCTGGATCCAGTCCTCGCGTTCGCTGGCATAGGAGATCCTGAGCTTCACGCCCCGATCCGTGCACAGACCCGCGAGGTGATCGCGATACTCGCAATTGAGCCGCCTGAGATAATTTTCACCATCCAGTTCGGAGATGGCCACGTTGTCATTGCGGGCCAGCCGATGGCCGTTTGGAAAGGCGAGGACAAAGCGCTCGCGATAAAGCGGTGTGACGTCGAAGCGGTCCGGAAAGCTGTCGCTTGACGCCATAATGGCGACGTCGATCTCGCCGGACTCTAGAAGTTGGGAGAGTGATGCCGGGACGCCCTCAACCAGTTGCAGCTGGATGCCCTGCTGACGCCGGTTAAAGTCGGTCAGCAGACCGGTGAAGCGACGGGGGCCGATGGTGCACATGACGCCGACCTTAAGGTTGGCGTTCTCCAGGCACAGGAACCTTGATGCCTCCTGCCGCACTCCAGTCAGTTCGTCGAGGATCTGCTGAAAACGGGGGCGAAGCAGCACACCTAGATCGGTCAGGTGGGTCAAGCTTCGTTCGCGGCGAAACAGTAGCCCTCCGACCTCCTCCTCAAGTTGCTGAATGGCGCGGGATAGCGCCGGCTGAGTGACGTTGCACTTTTCACCTGCGCGCGTGAAGTTTCGCGTCTCGCACACGGCCAGGAAGTAGCGGATGTGGTGAATGTCCATGCCGATTTGTCCCCGAATTGCAGACGTGGCTGTTCGTGCTTCGGAGACTGCCGTAAGGCTCGCTTTGGCGCCAATGCACTGCGGCTATAAAGTCGATAGCGGTCTGTCATGGCACGCGGTACGGACAAATTGGGTAGCGGAGCAGCTGACCACCTTCGAAGAGGACGGCAGGCCAACCGCTCGCCATCGTTGACATCATCCCTGGCTGCCCGAGCCCTGGGGCTGCGGTTAGCGGCCGGAGCAGCTCAATTGGCGCCGCCAAGCGCCAATACATTGGCGCAGAACGCAGCTTGCGGCTTGCTCATGGCGGCGTCATTGCACATCTTCATCATCGTGTCCCGATCCTTCCGAGGCGCAGCCAGCCAGGCCTTCTTGAAACAGGCCATCGGCTTCATCGTTTTCATTCCGGCATCGCTATGAATGATGGCAGCGACGCCAGATCGCTGAAGGCATCGGCGGATGCGCGTCTGGCCAAAAGACTGAAGGCGAACACCCCACACAGACAGTTCGTATTCTCATGACACGCTCTTCCTTGTGCTGAAGGCTTGCCAGCGACCGTCGTCGCGCCAAGCAAGATCCTCGCCTAGCTGGCACAACCTTGCGCCGCGCGAGGGATTGCAGCCAATGCAATCTGCCTATGGAGTTCATGCCACCTTGGCATTTCGCCAATGGCGGATCATGCGGCAGTGTCTCCATCAAACGCCTTGCCGGGCGTTCTTCGGGAGGAGACTCAAAAGATGCAAATCCAGGCCGCAACCGACCAAGCCTTCATTGCCGGTGCGAGACCCGCGACGGAAGACCGCCAGCTGATCGACATTGCGCTGGCAAGCGACGCACACGGCGCATTTGTCTGGGGCGTGCTCGATCGTCTGCTGGATGAACCTCGTCTTTCCTTCCGCAGCATCACCGCATCCGGTTTCGGGGGCATAGAAGCGGCGGTTCTTGCCTACGGACTGGCTTTGGGCGGCAGGCGTGGGGCAAGGACGGCGCTTACCAATTTCTGGCGGCGCGTCAGCCACGCATGGACGTCTGTGGCCGCGACAGCCAATCCATTGAAATCGATCCTGGAACAGTCGATCGACATTGCCGAGTTGCACAAAAACAGCTGCCAGTTGGAGCTCAACATCCTGACTTCAAATGCACGCACCGACACAGTGACGATTTTCTCCGGCGACCAGTTGTCGATCGACGCTATTTTGGCGGGGGCGACAGTCCCATTTCTATTCCCGCCCGTGGAAATCGATGGCGATACGTATTGGGGCGAATGCGATTTTTCGACCTTGCCAGCAGTGCAGCCGATCGAGGCTGCGCATTGGCTCATTGTCAGCGGCAAACCCTCCGGGTGCATGACGCCTTGTGCGGCTTACTGCCTCGCCGCAAATGCCGTGAACTCTGGATCTATCCTCTTCGACAGCCATCACAGAACAAGCGCTGCCTTGTTTACCAGGCCTTGGATCGACTGGGGCGAATTGACCGACATGCGTGACCGCGGTCGCCAGCGAGCCGAGGACTGGCTTCTCGCCGACCATCCAACCTTGAGCGAAAGCTCGGTCGTCGACAACAAAAATCGATACGTCTAGGCGCCTCCCTCCGCCTAGCCGCGCCCGCTTCGCTCCGCTCACGAAGTGCAGGCGCCAAAGCCCTCCGGTTCCCCGCCGGAGGGCTTTTGCACGTTATCCTCCTCAACATAGTGACCGCGTATCAAATCCATGCCGAGACAGCATTTCAGCTTCATCGCACGTTCGACGACACTGTTTGCAGACAGGCCGCTAGGTCAGTCTTCCCTCGAAACGCAATCAGGAGAAACGACCGTGATCAACACCAAGACCCTCATCGGATCGGCCCTCGCGGCCGCCACCTCGCTTGCTGCAACTGCAGCCTATAGCGGCCCCGCCGCTCAGCCCAGCTTCTCGTTCGAGAAGTGCTATGGCGTCGTCAAGGCTGGCCAGAACGACTGCCAGACTGCGACGCATTCATGCGCCGGCACCTCGACCGCCGACAACCAGCCGGACTCCTGGCTCTACGTGCCGGCCGGCAGCTGCGCCAAGATCACCGGCGGCAGCGACAAGCCGAAAGCCTGACCGACCCAGACTTCAAGCCAACCCCCTTTGGAAGGGAGCAGACCGATGTCCCGTGCATTTCAGCCCCTCACGATCCCGGCATCCGCTGGCATCGGTCTGCGCTCTCCTCACATCAGCGAGATGCTGACCCGCAGACCCTCCGCTGGCTGGCTCGAAGTTCATGCCGAGAACTATATGGGCGACGGCGCCGCCGTCGAGGCGCTTGAACGGCTGCGCCAAATATATCCGCTGTCGGTGCATGGCGTCGGCCTGTCTCTGGGCAGCGCACAAGGCGTGGACCGCGATCATCTGGAAAGGCTGCGCAAGGTCTGCGAGCGGTTCCAGCCTGATCTTGTTTCGGAGCATCTTGCCTGGAGCGTTGCCGACGGAGCCTATCTCAATGACCTGCTGCCGCTTCGCTATGACGAAGAGGCGCTGGCGATCGTGGCGCGCAATGTAGCGACCATCCAAGATACGCTGAAGCGGCGTGTGCTGATCGAGAACCTGTCCGCCTATGTCGCGTTTGCGGACTCCTCCATGAATGAAGCTGAATTTCTGGCTGGGCTGGTGGCGCAAACTGGCTGCGGCCTGCTTCTGGACGTCAACAATGTCCAGGTTTCGGCGCACAATCTCCAATACGACGCCAAGACCTTCATCGACGCTTTGCCTGCCGATGCCATCGGCGAAATTCACCTTGCCGGTCACGCGACCAATCAGGTCGGCGGCGACACGGTGCTTATCGACGACCACGGCTCTCGCGTGCCGCCAGTTGTCTGGCACCTCTACCAGCATGCCATCACCAGTCTTGGACCGCGCCCTACGCTGATCGAATGGGATACCGATGTGCCGGTTCTCGACGTTCTGCTTGGTGAAGCCATGTGGGCCGACATGCTCACCGCTTCGGTCATGTTCAACCGCAAGCAGGCCGCGCGGCACATCGCCACGACTATGGCCCCGCCGGCGCACACGCTACCGGCTTTCGAAAGCTCTCAGACAAGCATGCCTGTGCTTGCGGCATTTGCCGCTGCCAGAGCCAAACCGGCCATGCACATGGCCTTGCCGACAATCGAGGGAGGATATCATGCTGCCGCTTGAACATCTGCAGACCATCGTGGCGCGCTCGGTGCTGGCCATGGAGCCAGTGATCGACGCAAAAATGCTGACCGCCGGCAAGGCCGACCCAATGGCTCGCCTGCGCATCTACCAGAACAATACGCGCAGTTCGTTGACTGCTGTGCTGATGGCGGTCTTCCCCGTTACGGCTCGCCTCGTCGACGAACGTTTCTTCCGCTTTATGGCGAGCGAATTCATTCGACGGCATCCGCCGGCGGAGTCACGCCTGGCGCGTTATGGCGCGGGCTTCCCTCGCTTCCTGAAAACCATCGACACGCTGTCCGACATGCCAATCGTCGCCGAGACCGCGCGGCTCGAATGGGCCATTGCCGAAGCGCTCGATACAGCTTCGCTGCCGGCCCGCAGTCTCGCAGAATACGACAGCACCGACCTTGGGCTGTCGCCGGATATGCTGCTCCAGCCTTCACTGCGACTGATCGTCTCCCACTGGTCGATCCTATCGGTATGGATGGAGCATCAAAAGGAGACTGCGGTCGATGAAAAAATCACCTGGACAAGGCGCCCCGAACGGGTGGCGCTGTGGCGATCGAGGAACTACGTGCGGCTTTTTCTGCTCGACCGCGCGAGCTTCGCCTTCTGGCATTCGCTGAAGCACGGCTTCGGCCTTGAGCATGCCACTGGCCGCGCCTTGGCGCTCGACCCGGCCTTCGACCTGGTTTCAGCGCTTGTGCGTCTGTTCCGCGACAGGCTCGTCACCGACGTGCGCGTCCCGGTGCACCCTCTCTCAAACTGAAGGAAACGACCATGACTGCGATACCGGAATATTCCCCTCCTCGCCCTGCCGGCCTTGTTGGTCTTTACCAACGAGTGATCAAGTTGCCGGAGCGTATCCCATTTTCGCTGGTCCAGCTCGCAGCTCGCGTGGCGATTGCGCATGTCTTCTGGCAGTCTGCACAATCGAAGCTGGCGTCTTGGCCGGTGACGCTGCAGCTGTTCGCCAGCGAATACAATCTACCGCTCATCGATCCGTCGATCGCGGCGCCGCTGGCGACAACGGCAGAGATCACCGGGGCGGTGCTGCTTTTCCTGGGACTATTCTCTCGCCTCGGCGCACTGCTGCTGCTCGGTGTCGTATCGGTAATCCAGATCTTCGTTTTCCCGGAGAACTGGGCCGAGCATCTGCTGTGGGCCTCGCTGCTGCTGCTCGTGCTGACCCGGGGCGCCGGCGCCTTCTCGCTCGACTATGTCGCCGAGCGGACCTTTTCAGCGTCTGGAAAATGAACATCTCGACCAGCAGGGAAGCACGGTGCGCATTTTCATCGTTCATGCCCACCCGGAGCACAACAGCTTCAACGGCGCCCTAACCCGCGCGGCGCAGGATGCACTGTCTGCGGCGGGGCACGAGGTCGTTATCTCCGATCTCTATGCCATGGGCTTCAATACGGTATCAGACCGGCGCAACTTCACGACCATTCGAGACGCGAACTACTACCACCAGCAGTCTGAGGAGGATTCGCTCCAGACATCCAGGCCGAGATGGACAAGCTTTTCTGGTGCGACGCCTTGATCCTGCAGTTTCCGCTCTGGTGGTTCGGGCTGCCGGCGATCCTCAAGGGCTGGGTTGACCGAGTGTTCGCGTCGGGTGGCCGCATCTATGGCGGCGGCAAATGGTATGATCGCGGCGTCTTGGGAGGAAAGCGCGCGATGTGTTCCGTCACAATCGGCGGGCCTCCGCTGATATATTCCAACCGCGGACTAAACGGCCCAATCGCCGAGATCCTGTTCCCAATCAACCACGGGATGCTCTACTTTGTGGGCTTCACCGTGATCGAGCCATTCCTCGTGCATGCGCCAGCGCGCATCAGCGACAGCGAGCGCCTGCAGTGCCTCGTTCTTTACCGCGAACGCGTCCTCGGGCTCCTGTGTGCCCCGACAATCGCGTATCCGAAGCTTGCCGACTTCGACGAAACCTATGTCTTGAAATCGATGTGAATGAAGCCTCGTGCAGTTGATCGGGACAGAGCGCCGTATTCAGGCTGTGGCCCTCGGGGCCAGCACGTCCCGCTCTTGCGTCAAACCATCCTGGGACCGGCTGGCCGGGAGATCCGCGGCTCCGCTTTTGGTGGAGGAACATGGGGCGCGGCGCTCCGACAAATGCATCGGAACGCCGCCTCAAGTCGATCAATTGATCTTCGGCAATCGCGATAGGAACTCGAGCGAGGTTGCGGCGATCTCGTCACCATATGTTTCGAGCGCGAAATGACCGGCGTCGTAGAGATGCACCTCTGCACCCGGAACCAACTCCTTGAGATAGTCCACGCCCTTCAGCGTGAAATATGGGTCGTTCCTGCCCCAGACGATGAGGAGTGGCGGCTGTGCCGATTTCAGAAACGCACCCCACGCAGGATAGAGAGCGACGTTTGTCTGGTAGTCGTGGAAATACTGGAGTTGGATGTCGACATTGCCCGGCCGGTCGAGGCCCGCCTGATCGACGGTCCAAGCATCTGGCGACAGTTTGTCCGGTCGCGTGGTGCCGTGCGTGTATTCGAATTTCGTGGCGTCAGGCGTGAGAATGTCGCGGATTGGCTTTTCCGTCTCTGCGTTGCGTTTCACCCAGAAAGGCGAAAGCTGCTTCACCACGTCAGGGTTCCAGCCTTCGACGTTTGCGACCGCGTTCTGTATGATCAGGCCACGCAGACGCTCCGGATGCTTGACCGCCAGTCGGAAGCCGACGGGGCCACCATAGTCCTGCATGAAGAGCACATAATTCTTCGCTCCGACAGTCTGGGTAAAGTGGTCGACGATGTCGGTCACCGCACCAAACGTATAGGCGAAATGGTCAAGTGTTGGCGCTGAACTATAGCCAAAACCTGGATAGTCCGGCGCGATGACCCGGTAGTGTGCCGCGAGCCTGGGGATCAGGTTGCGATACATGTGCGAGGAAGAGGGAAAACCGTGCAGCAGCAAGACGACTGGCGCGTCCTTTGGCCCGGCCTCGCGATAGAAGATGTCGAGCCCATCCACCTTCACCGTCTTCGAAAGTGTCTCGACGTTGGCCGCTTGGCCCGCAAAGACGGATGGAATCGAAGCCCCAGCAGCGAGTAGCGCGCCGATCAAACCGCTGCGCCAGGAGCGGGAAAGGGGGGAACTGCCCGGGAGAGATGACGTCTGGAACATGTTGCGAACCTTGTAACCGTTAATTATACGTTTTAATGGTGTCGAATTTGTCGAAACCTGTCAACGTCATTTTTATCGGTTACACAAGGGGCGCGTCACGATACCGTGACGCGGCACCCAGTGCGCGATTGCCCGTTTGTTTCTCGGATGGCTCTGACAGAGCCAGCTCACAGCTTAATGAGAGTCGATTGGACCCTAGAGCCTTTCACGTTTTGACGGAAGCATAGCCTGCGTTTTGGAAGTAGTTCTTGCATTCGGCTGCCTCGATGGTTTCGACGAGGTGGCCGATGTGGCGTTTTTGATTCACTGGGTCATGTTGAAGCGACCCGCCCCTGAACAGACCGCGCTCGAGATGGTAACGCTCGATCAGCTGGTTCCCGCCGATCACCTGTTGCGCAAGATCGACCGTGTGATCGATTTCTCCTTCATCCACGAACTGACCGCGCCGCTCTAGAGCCTTTCACGTTTTGACGGAAGCATAGCCTGCGTTTTGGAAGTAGTTCTTGCATTCGGCTGCCTCGATGGTTTCGACGAGGTGGCCGATGTGGCGCCAGGTGTCCTCGACAGTGCGTTTCTGAGCCTGGCGCATCCAGTGTTTGATCTTGGCGAAGGCCTGCTCAATCGGATTGAGGTCCGGCGAGTAAGGCGGCAGGTACCAAAGCCTGGCGCCGGCAGCCTTGATCATCTGCCTGATGGCCGCCGACTTATGACTTCCCAGATTATCCATGACGACGATATCGCCGGGCTTCAGCACCGTGATGAGCTGCTGCTCGACATAGGCGCGGAAGCATTGGCCGTTGATCGGACCGTCGAAGACGCAAGGCGCTGCGAGCCGATCCCAGCGCAGCGCGCCGAGGAAGGTCAGCGTGCGCCAGTGGCCGTGCGGAGCCAAGCCGCGCAGCCGCTTGCCCTTTGGCCCCCAACCCCGCAGCGGAGCCATGTTGGTCTTGATCCAGGTCTCATCGATGAAGACCAGGCACTGCGGATCGAGGCCGGCCTGCCAGGATCGCCATCGCTGGCGCCTGCGGGCAATATCGGCGCGGGCCTGCTCAAGGGCGAACAGCGTTTTTTTTGAAGCTCAGCCCCTCGCGCCTCAAGAACAGCCACACCGTGTTGTGCGAGACCTTGATCCCTCGCGCATCCAACTCCTCCTTCAGCCGATGCAGCGTCAGTTCAGAGGTCTGATTGATCCGCTCCACGATGAAAGCCCGATGGGGCTCCAGAACCCGCTTGCGGTGGCCGCCCATCTTGCCCGGCGCCACCGAGCCGGTGGTACGATAACGCTGCGACCACTTCACCACTGAGGAAACCGCAACGCCAAAGCGCGAGGCAACCGCACGGCAGGTCTCCCCGCCAAGAACTGCCGCTACTGCACGCTCACGAAGATCATTTGAAAGCGCTCGCGTCATCAGATGCTGGCCTCCAATCCAGCCAGCATCTTGAATCACAAACAAGCCTCGATGGGAATCCTACGATTCCCTCAAAGTGGGAAACGCTCTANCGCGTCATCAGATGCTGGCCTCCAATCCAGCCAGCATCTTGAATCACAAACAAGCCTCGATGGGAATCCTACGATTCCCTCAAAGTGGGAAACGCTCTAGGTCCGCCGCGTTGCGAAGCTAGCGAGTTGCCGTCGGCCGAACAATTACGCGAGTTACTTGGTACGCTTTCGGACAGTTCATGGGACTCGCTAACCAATTGTCGGAAGCGTACAGTCCGTTCGTCGCTGGCCGTTGAATGGGCGCTGGCGCTTGAAAGAGCCGATCGCGCTTTCGCCCCGACGATGGGAGAAGCGCGATGATCTTCAACGGCTCAGCGGATTCGGATCAGCTTTCGAGCTTGGCGAAGGTGCTCGATGACTATTGCCGTCAGGCCGGCATAGATGCGGGCCACCCGGCCAGGCAACGTCTTGGACGCCGTCTCATGGAACTGTTCCAGGGCGGCATGGACAAGGTCGAGGACTTGCTTGCAGCCCTGAACTCCAGCTACGACGATTGGCTTGGTGAGGTCGATCTGCCGTCCTCGTCTTCACAAAAGCCCGCCCTGTGGGCGGTCGAGGCCGCCCACGCGGAACCAAGCCCTGCCGAGACAGTTGGTTCAGGTGGCGGCGGAGCATCGCGCTTCCCTCAAGCGAATGCGGTGGAGCACTCCGCCAATTCGTCGCCACGCCCCCTCCAGGGAAAAGATTCAGAATAAGCAACCCGGCCCGGAATGACTCGCTATCGGATTGTCGAAAGCGTACAGTTCGTCTGTCGCTGGCCACTTCAACGGGCGCTGGCGCTTGAGAGTGTCGATCGTGCTCCCGCCCCTGCGGGAGCTGCACATTGAACTACGAAATCCCAAAATCGACTGTCACCGGCCAGGCACTGGCTGTCGACAACCAGTTCCGAAATGAACTGTTGCGGAAGATGACCGCCGACGACCTTGCGCTGCTCGAACCGGGTTTGCACAGAGTAGCCCTGCCGCTGAGAATGCCCCTCGTGACGCCCGGCGTGCCGATCGAATACGTTTATTTCATCGAGCGCGGAATTGCGTCGGTCGTCGCGCGCACGTCCAGTGGACACGAGGCGGAGATCGGCTTCATTGGCTCTGAGGGGATGGCTGGATATTCGCTGGTGATGGGCGACGACCGCGCACCGCAAGCCTGCTTCGTGCAACTCGAAGGCGAAGCGATGCGCATGGACGCAGGCAGCTTTAATGTAGCTTTGACGACCAGTTCCACTTTGCGGTTGTTCCTGTTGCGCTTCGTCAATTCTCTGCAGATCCAGACCGGATGTACCGCGCTTGTCAACGCGCGACTGCGGGTGGCGAACCGTCTGGCTCGGTGGTTGCTGATGTGCGACGACCGAGTGGTGGGCGCGCGGTTTTCTATTACCCACGAATTCCTCGCCACTATGCTGGGCGTGAGACGGCCTGGCGTCACCATCGCCCTTCAAGAATTGGAAGGCCTTGCTCTGATCAGGTCGCGCCGGGGTGAGGTCATCATACTGGACCGCCCCGGACTGATTGCGCTGGCCAATGGCGGGTATGGGGAGCCAGAAGCTGAATATGGCAGGCTTTTGGGAGAGACCGATTCGGGGGATTGATGACCGGGCACAGAGCCTGCTGCCTCCGGCGGACTCGACATTGTCGACTTTGTACCAATACTCGATCAAGAAATGTCGGAATCGTACTGTTATCGATAAGTAAATTTTAAAATGATAATAATTTTATATTACTCACCCAATGCGTCATAGTTAATAGACGCGCCTTGTTTAGGTCGTTAAGTAAATCTGTCATCAGCTATGGCATGGGCGCTGGTGCTTGAGAGAGATTACCGTTCTCCCGCCCCAGTGGGAGCTATGCGATGACAGTCAACCAGCCAAATATGTTTTCCGGCATTCCCATCGAAAGAAGTGACGGGACCATCTCCGTCCTTTGCACACTTCCTCAAATGGCCGACGCTTTGGCGACGGCTGGCCATCCGATGGGCCAATGTTTCTGGCTGCGCTGGCTGCCCTGGTGGGGAAAGGGTGGGATGTTGCAGCACAAGGGACGTCCATCGAGCCTTCATTGCGGCGGCGGTTGAAGCCGATTGCCTCCCCGACAGCTACATGAAGAAGAAGTGAGCGTGAAATGCCTCCCACCTTACGGACGACACTTTGCGAAACGAGAGACGCGTTGCATGTGCTGCGAAGGGCTTTGTTTGTTCGCGGCCATATCGAAGCGATGGAAGAGATCGATTCCCTCATAGGCGTCGCGGAAGAAAAGGCAGTCCACGCGATCGGCGACATCGACCGGGCCGAGTTTCGAAAACCCATTCTCGTGGAGGCAAGCCTTGCGATGCCCGAAGACATCCTGGTTCCAGCCGTGCTGCCCACCAAGCTCGCTGAGCTTCGTGAACAAGGCATGGGCCTCAGCGTATATTGCGGCAATGGACGCTGCGGTCATTTGCGTTCACTGGATCTAGATGGCCTGATCGAGATTTACGGCACCCACTACGATTTCATCACCGAAAGGCGGCTAGCATCGAAGCTCGTATGCAAACGGTGCCAAATGTTGGAGGGAGGCTGGTTGTGGTGTCCGACAGACGGCCCCGGTATTGAATACCGGGTCGCCGGAACGAGCCCTCCAATGCCCCGTGCCGCGCCTTGCTGGAAACAGCCTCGCCGCCCTTTGGCGGCGAGGCTGACGAATCACATGCGATTGCCGTCGCGCCCGATTTCATTCGAGCTGTAGTTCTCGGCGTCTGCATCAAAGCCGGTCCAGCCGCCGGCCTGATATTCACCGCGGCGTTCTTCCAGATTGACCGAGTTGGTTTGGCCCAGAAGCCTTTCGGCATCGGGAGCGAGCCGATCGTCGACCTTGGCCGTGACCAATGTCCCGCCGCGACGCACCCCCTCGGCGTAGACATGGGCATCGTCTTCGGAAACGCCGGAATCCGTCAGCGCGCCGACGATACCGCCTGCTGCGCCGCCGACCACGGCTCCACCCACCGCACCGACCGCGGTGGCGGCCAGCCAGCCCGCGGCAACCACCGGACCGACGCCGGGAATAGCCATGAGGCCAAGTCCGGTCAGCAATCCACCAGCCCCGCCGACCACGGCACCGAGGCCAGCGCCGCCAGCGGCATCGTCCGCTGCCTTGGAGGTGTCAGCGTCATGCCAATTGTCCGCGTTGTTGGCGACGATGCTGATGTCGGAATGCGGAATGCCCTTTGCTTCCAATTCGCCAACGGCATCGGAAGCATCGTCATAATTGTCGAATAGCCCGGTTACGGTTTTCATCTCTTGGTTCTCCTTGATCGTGGGATTAGTTCGTGCCGGCAACAATGTTGCCCTGATAGTCCAGCGCCACGGTGGTGGCCTTGCCGTCCTTGATCGCCTGACCACGCCAGATGCCCTGGTCGTCCTTGGTCAGCTTGGAGACATCCGAGAAGCCAGCGTCCTGGATGCGGCCCTTAGCTTGGTCCTCGGTGAAGCTGTTGGCACCGGGTACGGGCGCGGATGGATTCGCGGTGTCGGTCGTGGTCACCGCGGGTGTAGTCGAGGTCGTTGTCGCCGACTTGTCATCCATCCGGGAAGCGATCTTTTCGATCATCTCCTGGTGCATCTTGAGCGTCGGCACGGTCTCCTGCGCGAACGTCTTCAGCTGCGCGTTGTCGCCGTCCTTCGCATAGCTTTCGAACAGCTCGACCGCATCGGAATGGGCATCGCGCTGCATCTGGACATAGGGCCCGTCGACGGGATCCTTGGCATTCTGCAGCGCGTCGACATCATCCTTGTACTTGGCGTCCAGTTCCTTCGGGACCGTCAGCTTTTGCTCGCCGGCAATTGTCTCGAGCTTGGCATTGGCCGCGCCATGATCGTCGATCATCTTGTGCGCGAAATCCTTCACGCTCCGATCCTGGGCTTTGGTTTCGGCGATCTTGCTTGAATTCACTTCGAACATCCCGCCTGCCGCGGCCTTGTCGACAAAGTCTTGTGCGCTGTCTGCGGCAAGGGCGGGCAGGACGAAAGCGATAGCTGTGGCTGTGGCCAGCGAGGCCAAGAGTAGGCGAGTTTTCATGGAGGCGGTCCTTGTTTATGCACACATGTGCTGTGGACCTAATCTGCGCCCGGCGGCTTTGTTCCAGACGAACAGCGATAAACTGGGGGGTAGTCTTTTGTGCTCAACAAGGCCTGGCGTTCCCACGCAACCATTAAGGCGCAGGCC
This sequence comes from Mesorhizobium sp. Root695, assembly GCF_001428185.1. Lineage (NCBI taxonomy): Bacteria > Pseudomonadati > Pseudomonadota > Alphaproteobacteria > Hyphomicrobiales > Phyllobacteriaceae > Mesorhizobium > Mesorhizobium sp. Root695. The sequence goes on from NZ_LMHO01000023.1 coordinate 286,675, forward strand.
GGCGGCCAGCCGATTACTCCGCTAATTCGTCGCCACACACCTCCAGAAAAAACGGGATAGCGCTTCCAGCCATGGCGTTTGCGATATGCCCAATGGCGCGCCGCCAGGTGAACGACCTGCTCACGCGGGGCGGCCAAACTCGTTTTCAACGATGTCGAGAAGCAGGCTCTCATTGTCTCGATCGACAGGCTCCCTCATTGACCAATCCCACCCCGACCGGTCGAACTCGATGGGTGCGGAATAGAATTCGGCGAAACCGAGCACCAGTCGTTCGGCGTGAGCCAGTGAGAGATCGCTGTGTCGGCCGACCAGCCGTGCGGCTGCCGTGCGTGAACTGCTTCGTCGCGGACGGGCCTCTGACGGCTTCCTGCATGCCAGCAGCGGGCACGGTCCGCCGACTTCGGCCTTCTGAAGGGCGAGGACGACAAGCTTGCCCGCAAGGCGAAGAGTTGACCTAGTGGTGTACGGCGCGAGCTACCCTTGCCTATGGCTTGATTCATCCACAGGAACGTCGAAGGCTAAAACCTCGACCAGCAATTCGACGGGAGCCGCAAGGCCCATGAGGGTCGCGTGCAAGCTCAACGTCACCGCTGCCAGGTGATCTTCCGGCGTGCTGTTGTCGTTCGTTTGTTCAGTAGCGACCGGCGGCTTCATTTGCGAATGATCCACCCGATGACGCCGGCATCGACCTGAACATCGCCCGTGAGTTCGCGCATCATCGCCGTCGCGTGCTCCGCCCATTTCGCCTCGGGCAGCTGCAACTCGGCGATCGACGCCTTGAAGGCATTCCTCAACATGTGGGTATCGAGAGCGGATATCATGCCGCCTGGGCCTTGGTCGTCTTCCATATGAAGTCTCCCGGCGGGGCGGGAGTACATCACACTCTCAAGCACCAGCGCCCATTTCGTGACCGGTGACCGCTCGCACATAGCGGCTTTGTGCACGCGCTCAATGGCAAATGAGATCGGAGCGGGATGATGTTTTTTCCGTACCGAGGCGCTGCGGGTCGGAACGTTTTCTCCCGGCCAGCATTTTGAGTGCCATTGAAAGACAGGAGAGCCTTCCTTGACCAGACTGCCTCAGGACAAAGAGCGGATTGAACGTGCCACCCGCGAGGCTCAATCCATCATCGCCATCGAACGTCAGGCGCGTGAGGCAAAGACGGCCCGGCTGCGAGAACTGCGGCTTTCGGCCAAAGCATCGGCTCCAACCGAGACCACCGCGTCAAAGCGTAAATCCCTTGCCCGAAAAGCGTCGCAAAAAACCATCGGCGTCAACTGAGGCTGAACAACTGGCCGTATGCGAAGCCGGCAAAGGGCTATGTGCGCACGATCCAGTCGACAATATCCGGGTCGATCTCATCAAGCTCGGTCAACTCGCGCGCCAGAAGCGTTGCGTGCATGCGCCATTCCCGTTGAGCGATGCGTCTTTCGACCACCGATTTGCGGAAGGCGCTGCGAAGAATGTGGCACTCGAAAGCCGATATTTCGCCTGCTGAATGGTCGTCTGCCATGTCGGTCTCCCGCGCAGGGGCGGGAGCACCTGAGTCGGCTTCCAAGCGTCCGTATGCCGGGATGGCGGACGACTTGAGAACTGTACGCTTTCGTACCGAAATAGCGAGTCAACTCGGTGGATAGTGGGTGGTTTTGAAATTAATATGTCAGTGTTTCCCGGCCAGAATGCGCGCCTCCCGCACGAGCGATGACCAACTTTGCGGCCCAAGAAAGCCTATAAGCTCGCGGGCTTGCGCATCGGTGATGCCGGTTTCATTGACCAAACGTCGAACAAGACCGTCCGTCGCAGTCGGTGGCCTTATTTGTTCGTCAGTCATCAGAACAATCCTCTTGGCCACCGTAACGCGACTTACTGTTGCGGGGTTCCGTAGGAATGACTCGCTAACCGATTGTCGGAAGCGTACAATTCCTTTGTCGCTCGGTCTTTAACGGCAACGGGCGCTTGAAAGAGTCGATCACGCTTTCGCCCAATAGGGAATACGCGCGATGACCTTACGCGGCACAGCAGACGAGATACAGCTGGCTACACTCACCAGGATTTTGGATGACTATTGCGAGCAAGCCGGGATTGAAGGCGCCCACCCGGCGCGGGAGCATTTGGCGCGCCGCCTGATCGCCCTATTCGGCGGCGGTATTGACAGCCCAGACCATATCAAGATGGCTCTGGACGGCGTTGCGAAGGACTGGAACCCCAATCATATGGCGAGAAACGGTTAGTCGACGAGCTTTTTGGAAGCTCGCTAACCGTTGGCTTCCCGGCTGCATTCGCTAAGCGCAACGATGTCCGCGATCTCCCAAGGCTCGCCAGTATCGCCGGGATCATGCACAGGCTCGCCATCCCTGAACGGGGCGCTTGCCTGTCGAGGAGATGCCGCGAGTCATTTTCGAGCAGCAATGACGCGGCTGGCCGAACACGCTTCAGACCGTCCGCAGGCCAAGCCCGCGCGCAAGTACCTTCGTCAGCCGGCTGAGATGGTCGGGGGTCACGGGAACGCGGTGCCTCAACAGATATGTCGGTTTCGTACCAAGCGCCGCTTGGTACGTTTCCGACACTAACGCTCAGATCGATCTTTTCGTATGCGAACGGTATTGGGGGACGCCGTGCATCGCATTTCATACCGTATTCCTAGGTCTATTCATTCAAAGACCCTATATACAGGTGATCGTCGGCACGTTGATACGGGCGCGGACGGCTGGGAGATCGTATGGCTCTTGCCCTGTATTGGGCATCGCCATGACTAGTCCCGACAAAAACCTTCAATATCGAAATCAATTGCTGCGGCGCATGTCCGCGGATGATCTGGCATTGCTCGAGCCGCATATGCAGCGGTGCGAATTGCCGTTGCGCATGATGCTGGTGACCCCCGGCGTCCCGATCGAGGCCGTCTATTTCATCGAACTGGGCATTGGTTCGGTGGTCGCCAGGACGACGAGCGGCCACGAGGCCGAAGTCGGCTTCATCGGCTTCGAAGGAATGACCGGATCGTCGCTGGTCATGGGCGACGACCGTGCAGTGCATGAGTGCTTCGTGCAACTCGAAGGCGAAGCCATCCGCATCGAAGCGGGCGCTTTCAATGCCGCACTCGCGGCAAGTGCTACCTTGCGCATGTTCCTGCTGCGCTTCGTCAATGCGCTGCAGACTCAGACCGGCTGCACCGCCCTCGTCAATGCACGGCTGAAGCTCGAGGAGCGGCTGGCGCGCTGGCTGCTCATGTGCGACGACCGGGTGTCCGGCGAACGCCTGGCCATCACCCACGAATTCCTGGCCGTGATGCTTGGTGTGCGGCGTCCAGGCGTCACCGTTGCCCTCCAACTGCTCGAAGGCCGCGCGCTGATCCGGGCGCGCCGGGGCGAGATCGTCATTCGCGACCGCGCCGGCCTGCTGGAACTCGCCAATGGCGGCTACGGCGAAGCCGAGGCCGAATATGTCAGGCTGATCGGCGAGATCAGCGCGGCCTGATCGGGGGCGGTCGCCTCCCCGCGGCCGGCTGGTCCGATGGCGTCACTTTACCGGGCGGTGCCGCACCGCCTTCAATTGCATCCCGGCCAATCGGCAACCCAGCATGCTCCAGGCTTGCGAGCTTGCATTTCGTCTGTTCGGCCGCCGCTCCGACAAGGCAATCGATGGCGAACATGGCGCCGCCGTGGTCGCTCTCCGCGACCGCCTGACGTATCTTGCTCAATTGCGCCTGCGTATAGTCCAGAAGCTCGACCAGGTCGGTATGATCCAAACCGCCCTCCATCACATGAGGTCAAGTGGCCGATCTGAGGTCGCTCTTGCCACCAAAATAAGCCCATTTTCATGGCTTGCATAGCCAAACTGTAAAAAACGTACAGTCTTCGCGTCGTCGGCTGCGGTGTTGGCCAAAGGTCCCATTCGCGAAACCATCGCCATATGCGAGATTGCGATTATATAAGTTATAGCTTGAATAAATGATCTGTACGTCCGTCGCGAGGGCGATGTCGTGCCAATTCGCGAGAATCTCGCCAGCAATCTCAGGCGACTGATCCAGCGCCACGCTTCCGTGAGCGCGGTGTGTCGTGAGCTTGGCATCAACCGCACCCAGTTCGAGCGCTACCTGCAAGGCCAGGCCATGCCCAACAAGGCCACCGCCAGGCTGATCTGCGATTACTTCAAGATCGACGAGAATGTGTTGTATCGCGAGCGCGCGCGCGGCAGCCAGGGATGACGGCCACGCATCGCTGCGCCAGACACTGTATGAGAACATGGTGCGGCCCCCCGCGCCCGCCATCGCAGGCGGCACCTATTTCACCTATTTTTCGGTCCCTGGCCGCCCCGACTATCTGATGCGCTCGGTTACCTTCGTGCGGCGCGAGGCCGAACTCGTCACGTTCAGGCGGGTGACGCGGTGGGCGCCAGGCGATAGACAAGGCGGAGCTAAAATACCCGGCAACCATTACGGCGTGGCGATCTCGCGCCTGAACTGGATCTATTTCAACGGCGTCAACCGCCGCCAGACCGGCGAGGCGTCGATCATGGCCGTGCAATGGGCCCCCATCTCGGAGCCGGTTCTGGTCGGCAGCGCCTTCGTCCTGACCGGATCGGGGCCAGCGTGCGTGTCTGTCATCATGCGGCAGGACGTCACCAGGATCAGCATGAGGCGGGCGCTGCAGATGGCGCATATCGTCAGGCTCGACGAGCCCAACGTGGATCAGTTGGTGGCCAGTTTCGCGCGTGAGGCCTGATACACCAGCGGCGGCGCGTTAGCAGTCAGCCAAGGCGAAGCGTGTTGCGTGCGATCTGCCAGGCGGATTCGACATGCCGCCGCGCCGCCGCCTCCGCCTCGTCCGGCTTGCGCGAGCGGATGGCATCCATGATTTCGGTCATTTCGGCGATCGCTGGCTCGCGGCGGTTTTCCGACGCGATGGTCATCGAGCGAAGCTGGTTGATGCGGACATTCAGCCCCGTCACGATTTCCCAGGCAATCTGCTTGTCGGCCGCCCCGAACAGCGTTTCGTAGAACTTGGTCGTCGCCCGCATCACCTCGACCGGCGCGCCTGACGCCCAGGCGTCGAGCAGGTTCGTCAAGGCCGCATCGAGCAAGGCAATCTGGGCGTCGGTGGCCGACAGGGCGCAAGTCCGCGCCGCGATCCCTTCCAGCAGCGCCCGCAATTCATAGATCTCATCGGTGCGGCCGAGGTCCGGCTTGGCGACGGCCGGTCCATGGCCGGGTATCATCTGCACCAGGCCTTCCGCTTCCAACTGCCGCAGGACCTCGCGCACCACGGAACGGCTCACCCCGAGCTGATCGCAAAGCGGCCGCTCGACCAGCCTTTCACCAGGCTGGAAGTGGAAGCCCATGATCGCATCGCGCATGCGTTCCAGCGCCAGCGTCCGCAACGTCTTGGCGGAGCGGTCGATCCGCAGCGTATCGTCTGACATTTTCTCTCTGCCTCCTCGCGCCGCCACAAAACAGATTCCATAGCCGATTGACAAGGTTCTTGGCGCTCCATAGCATGGTATACCATAAGACGATATAGAGATGACGGCGCCGGATAGCGCCATCGCGACCGAGGATTTCATGAAACCGGCCATTCGAAAGACCGTTACCTACATCGAGAACACCCTGATCGAGGGCGGCAAGGAAGCGCCGAAGCCGTTGCGCCTGATCGGCGTCGCCGCAGTGCTGACGAACCCATGGGCGGGCCGCGGTTTCACCGAAGACCTGTCGCCTGAGATCCGCACCATCGCTCCCGTCCTCGGCGAACTGCTGACGCGCGAGATCATCGCCGTCGCCGGTTCGGGCGAAGCGATCGAAGGCTACGGCAAGGCCGCCATCTGCGGCACGGCGGGCGAGATCGAGCATGCATCGGCGCTGATCCATACGCTGCATTTCGGCAATCACTACCGTCGCGCGGTCGGCGCCAAGACCTATCTCGCCTTCACCAATCTGCGCGGCGGGCCGAACACGCCGATCATGATCCCGCTGATGGACAAGAACGACGAGGGCCGCCGCTCACACTATCTGACCGTGCATTTCCAGATTGGTGACGCCCCCGCCCCCGACGAACTGGTGGTGGCGCTTGGCGCTTCGATCGGCGGCCGCCCGCATCACCGTATCGGCGACCGCTATCAGGACCTCAAGGAGGTGGGAGACCTGCATGGCTGATGTCGCCGCCCCTGCATGGGTTCGCAACACGGCGCCGGACGGCACCGGCTTCATCCGCGCCGGCTCCGGCGCGCCGGTTCTGCTCATTCACGGCGTCGGCATGAACGCGGCGATCTGGCAGGATCAGATCGCGTCGATGGAGGATCGCCACGACCTGATCGCCATCGACATGCTCGGCCACGGCACCTCACCTTTGCCGCCGGAAAATGCCGCTCTGTCGGATTTCGCCGAGCAGGCGCTGCGTCTGCTCGACCATCTCGGTCTCGCCTCGGTGTCGATCGTCGGCCATTCTATGGGCGCACTGGTCGCCCTGGAAATCGCCCTTCGCGCGCCGTCGCGCATCCGTTCCATCGTCTGCCTCAATGCTGTGTTCCGCCGCCCCGAGACCCTGGCGCGGGCCGTGCGCGAGCGAGCGGCGGCCCTCGGCACGCATGGCGATCCTTCCGCCATCGCGGCAACGCTTGCCCGCTGGTTCGGCGACCCGCTGCCGGAGAACCTCGCGGGTGCGGCGGCAACGGCGCGTACCGCTCTTGAAGGCGTCGACCCGGAAGGCTACGCCCGCACCTATCGCCTTTTTGCCCATGCCGATGCCGAGCATGCTGAAACCCTGGCCGGGCTGGCCGGGCCAGCCCTGTTCATGACCGGGTCTGACGACAGCAACTCGACCCCGGCCATGTCGGCGGCGATGGCGAGGCTCGCGCCGCACGGCCAATGCCTGGTGCTCAGCGGAGAAAGGCACATGATGGCAATGGCTTCACCCGAAAAAGTGACTCATCACATCAGCGCCTTTCTCAACGCTGGCGAAGCCGCGACACCGCAGGACGATCCCGCCTTCGACAGCGGCGAATTCCGGCGCGCGCTCGGCTCCTTCCTGACTGGCGTCACCATCGTCACCACGGTCAGTGCGGAAGGCGAACCGCGCGGCTTCACCGCCAACTCCTTCGCCTCGGTCTCGCTCGAACCGCCGCTGGTGCTTGTCTGCATCGCCAAGAAGGCGCTGGGACACAGCGCCTTCTCGACATCGAAAGGCTTCGCCATCAACATCCTGTCGGAGAGCCAAAAGGCGCAGTCCGGCATCTTTGCTTCCAAGGCCGCCGACAAGTTCGCGACCGTGACCTGGCAACCCGGCCAGTCCGGCAATCCCCTGATCGACGGTTCCGTCGCGGTGTTCGATTGCGCCATGCACAAGTTGGTCGACGCCGGCGATCATTCGATCCTGATCGGCCGCGTCCGCGATTTCAGCCACAACGGCGCGCAGCCTCTCGGCTATTGCCGGGGCACCTACGTCACGCCCGGCCTCAGCCAGGAAGCGCTGGCGGCTGCACCTCATGGGACCGAAGTCGGTGCCATTCTCGAAAATGAAGGCCGCGTGCTGTTTTTCGAAACACCGGACGGTTTCCATGAATTGCCGGCAGGTCGCGGGCTGGGCTCGCCAAAGGATGCCGGCAGCCTCAAAGGATGCCTTGCCGCCAAGGCTGTCGACGCGCAGCTCGGATTCCTGTTTGCGGTGTGGGACGACGCCGCCGATCCGTCGCGTTCACACGTCTACTACCGGGGATCGGTCACTGCCCCCAGTCCCGGCGATCGCCAGACCCGGCTTGTCGACATAGACCATATCGTCGATCTCAGGATCGCCGATCCGGCGGTGCGTTCCATGCTTGCCCGCTATGTCCGCGAACGCACGGAAGATGCCTTCGGCGTCTATGTCGGCAACGCGGTCGAAGGCGAAGTGCGGCCGCTCGCCAGGGCTGCATCTTCCCAAGCTCTTACTGGTCGCAGGTGACGCCGATGAAATTTTCGCTTTTCGTCCACATGGAGCGCTCGGATCTGGCAAAGCCGCATTCCGAGCTTGTCGGTGAGTTGGAAGATCTGGTTGTACAGGCCGAAGAGGCAGGCTTCGAGACCGCCTGGATCGGCGAGCATCACGGCATGGAATTCACCATCTCGCCGAACCCGTTCATCAACATCGCCTGGCTCGCCGCCAAGACCAGGCGCATCCGGCTGGGCACCGGGACGATCGTGGCGCCGTTCTGGCACCCGATCAAGCTTGCCGGCGAAGCGGCGATGGCCGACGTCATCACTGGCGGCCGCCTCGACATCGGCATTGCGCGCGGCGCCTACGCTTACGAATACCAGCGGCTGTTCCCCGGTCTGGAAGCATGGGGCGCCGGCCAGCGCATGCGCGAGATGGTGCCGGCGATCCGCGGCCTGTGGGATGGCGATTTCGAACTCTCCGGCGAGTTCTGGTCGTTCCCGTCGACCACCTCGTCGCCCAAGCCGCTGCAAAAGCCTTATCCGCCGATCTGGGTGGCCGCGCGTGATCCGAACTCGCACGACTTCGCGGTCGCCAGCAAATGCAATGTGCAGGTGACGCCGCTGGCCTCCGGCGATGGCGAGGTGACCAGCCTGATGGAGCGCTTCAACACGGCCTGTGCTGCTCACCCCGACATAGCGCGGCCGGAAATCATGCTGCTCATGCATACATTCGTTGCCGAGGACGCGGCCGATGCCGACCGCCTCGCGCAGGACCTTTCGCAGTTCTACTGCCAGTTCGGCGCCTGGTTCCAAAACAAGAAGCCGGTGCGCCAGGGCATATTGGAGCCGCTGAGCGACGACGAGATCGCGGCCATGCCGCAATATGCGCCGGACAAAATCCGAGAGAATCTGGTCATCGGCGAAGCCGACGAGGTCATCACCAGGCTGAAGGCCTATGAGGCGCTCGGCTACGACCAGTATTCGATCTGGATCGACAGCGGCCTGTCCCACCAGCGCAAGAAGAAATCGCTGCAGCTGTTCATCGACAGGGTGATGCCGGCTTTTGCCGAACCGAAAGCGGGTTCGCGATGAGCGCCGCTCAGTTCAAAAACTATATCGACGGCAGCTTCGAGGATGCGGCCGCGAGCTTCGACAGCATCGACCCGTCTTCTGGCACGGCATGGGCAAAAATGCCCGCTGCATCGGCTGATGACGTCGATCGCGCCGTCGAAGCCGCCCACCTTGCGCTGCGCTCCGGCCCATGGGCGGCGATGACGGCGACAGCGCGCGGCAAGCTGCTGGTCCGGCTAGGCGACCTGGTGGTCGCCAATTCCGACTGGCTGGCGGAACTCGAGACGCGCGACACCGGCAAGATCATCCGCGAGACCCGCGCCCAGATCGCCTATGTCGGCGACTACTATCGCTACTATGGCGGACTGGCCGACAAGCACGAAGGCGCGTTCGTCCCCATCGACAAGGCGGATATGGAAGTGACGATCCGGTCCGAGCCGATCGGCGTCGTCGCCGCCGTCGTGCCGTGGAATTCGCAACTCTTCCTGTCCGCCGTCAAGCTCGGGCCGGCGCTTGCCGCCGGCTGCACCGTCGTCCTCAAGGCATCGGAAGATGGCCCCGCTCCGCTGCTCGCCTTCGCCAAACTCGTCCATGAGGCCGGCTTTCCCGCGGGCAGCGTCAACATCCTGACCGGGTTCGGCCATGATTGCGGCCACCGCCTGACCAGCCATCCGCTCGTCGCCCGCGTCGCCTTCACCGGCGGTCCGGCAACCGCCCGCCAGATCGTCAAAAACACGGCGGAAAATCTCGCCTACACGACGCTCGAACTGGGCGGCAAAAGCCCGGTCGTGGTGTTCGCCGATGCCGATCTCGACAGTGCCGCCAACGCCGTCGTCGCCGGCATTTTTGCCGCCACCGGCCAGAGCTGCGTCGCCGGCTCCCGCCTGCTGGTCGAACGTTCGGTGAAGGACGAATTCCTCGCCCGGCTCAAGCGCAAGGCAGAAGCGATCCGGATCGGCGACCCGCAGGATCCCGCAACCGAAATGGGGCCGCTTGCCACCGCGCGGCAGCGCGACTGGATCGAGAAGATCGTTGCGGCAAGCCTTGCCGCGGGCGGACGCCTGGTCACCGGCGGCGAACGGCCCGCCGGCCACGAAAGCGGCCTCTATTACGCACCGACGATCATCGATGCCGATGACAACACCGGCCTGCCCTGCGTGCGCGAGGAACTCTTCGGCCCGGTGCTCAGCGTGATCGCCTTCGATATGGAAGCCGAGGCGCTCGCGCTTGCCAACGACACGCCGTTCGGCCTGGCGTCCGGCGTATTCACCACCAATCTCGCCAAAGCCCACCGCATGACGCGCGAAATCCACGCCGGCGTGGTCTGGGTCAACACCTACCGCGCCGTCTCGCCGCTGGTTCCGTTTGGCGGTTACGGCCAGTCGGGCCTCGGCCGCGAGGGCGGCATGGACGCGATCCGCGACTACACGCGTTCGAAGTCGGTCTGGATACGCACCTCGGACGACCCGATTCCCGATCCTTTTGTCATGCGGTAGCCGCCGCCGGCCGGGGAAACGCGATCAAGGCGAAAACGCCGGTCGCAAACAAAAACAACGAAGACAAACAGAGGAGAACGACATGAAACTGATCACCACCGGCGTCCTTGCCCGCCTTCTTGCAACAACACTTCTCGCAACCACACTTCTGGCAACGACGGCCGCAAAGGCCGAGGACATGGTGTTCACCTCCTGGGGCGGGACGACCCAGGAAGCGCAGACCAAATCCTGGGCCGAACCGTTCACGGCCGCATCCGGCATCAAGGTCATGCAGGACGGCCCGACCGACTACGGCAAGCTGAAGGCGATGGTCGACGCCGGCAGCGTCAACTGGGATGTCGTCGACGTCGAGATGGATTTCGCCATCAAAGCAGCCAAGGATGGCCTGCTCGAGCCGATCGACTTCACCGCCGTGCCGAAGGCCGACCTCGATACGCGCTTCACCACCGATCATGCCGTCGGCAGCTTCTACTATTCCTTCGTGCTCGCCTGGAACAAGGGCGCCGTTTCGGGCGAACCGGCCGGCTGGGCCGACATGTTCGACACCAAGAAATTCCCGGGCAAGCGGACCTTCTACAAATGGTCGGCGCCCGGCGTCATCGAGATCGCGCTACTTGCCGATGGCGTTCCCGCCGACAAGCTCTATCCGCTCGATCTCGAGCGCGCCTTCAAGAAGCTCGACACCATCAAGTCCGACATCGTCTGGTGGGGCGGCGGCGCGGAGTCGCAGCAGTTGATCGCGTCCGGTGAAGCAACCTTCAGCCAGCTGTGGAACGGCCGCGTCTTCGCGCTGGAGAAGGACGGCGCCGATGTCGGCGTCTCCTGGAACCAGAACCTGACGGCAGCCGACGTCCTGGTCGTGCCGAAGGGCGCCAAGAACAAGGACGCCGCGATGAAGTTCCTCGCCGCCGCGAGCAGCCCTGCCGGCCAGGCGAAGTTTGCCGAAGCCAGCGGCTATGCGCCCATCAACACCAAGGCCAAGGCCGAGATGCCGGCGGATGCGGTGAAGGCGCTGCCGGACGCCCATGTCGACGGACAGATCAACCTCGACATGAACTATTGGGCCGAGCACCGCGACGAGATCGCCACGCGCTGGTATGCCTGGCAGGCGAAATAAGCGTGCCTCTTGAACAGCAAGGGACGAGACGGCCAGCGCCGTTTCGTCCCATAGCCGGATCGCTGCCATGTCGGTCGAAACACGCCAGAGCCTACCAACATTCCGCATGCCGGCAGGCTTCAATGGCCTGCTGCCGGCCCTGGTCCTGATCGTGCTGTTCTTCGTCGTTCCGGTCCTGGCCCTGCTCTTGCGCAGCGTTACCGAGCCCGAACCCGGCCTGCAGAACTACGCGACCCTGCTTGGCGACGGCACCTATGCGCGCGTGTTCTTCAACACCTTCCTGGTCGCGTCGGTGGTCACTATCGTCACCGTCCTCGTCGCCTTTCCGGTCGCCTGGATGCTGGCGATCATGCCCTCGGCGCTGGCCTCGATCGTCTTCGGCGTCATCATCCTGTCGATGTGGACCAATCTCCTGACCCGCACCTATGCCTGGATGGTGCTGCTGCAGCGCACCGGCGTCATCAACCGGACGCTGATGGCCGCTGGGATCATCGATCAGCCGCTGCCGCTCATCAACAACCTGACCGGCATCACCATCGGCATGGTCTACATCATGCTGCCCTTCATGATCCTGCCGCTGGTCGGCACGCTGCGGGCGATCGACCCGATGACGCTGCGTGCGGCCGCACTGTGCGGCGCCAGTCCCTTCCAGGCCTTCCGCCGCATCCTGCTGCCGCTGTCGCTGCCCGGCATCGCCGCCGGCGGCCTGATGGTCTTCGTCATGTCGCTCGGCTACTTCGTCACGCCGGCACTGCTCGGCGGCACGTCGAACATGATGCTGGCCGAAATGATCGCGCAGATGATCCAGTCGCTGCTCAACTGGGGGCTTGGGAGTGCGGCCGCCTTCATCCTGCTGGTCGTTACCATGGCGCTCTACGCGCTGCAGCTGCGCCTTGTCGGCGCCAGGCGCATGAGCGGAGGCGCCTGAGATGCTGCTCGACTATGACCGCATGGGCTGGCTGAAAATTGCCCTTCTCGGCTTCACCGCTCTGGTCGCCGGCTTTCTCCTGTTGCCTGTCGTCTTCATCGTCCTGCTCTCCTTCGGCTCGTCGCACTGGCTGGCCTTTCCGCCGCCCGGCTGGACGCTGAAATGGTACCAGGAGCTGTTTGCCGACCCGGCCTGGCTCGACGCCGCGCTGACCAGCGCCAGGATCGCCACCATGACGGCGATCCTGTCCGTGGTGATCGGCCTGCTCGCTTCCTTCGCTTTGGTTCGCGGACGGTTTGCCGGGCGTGAGATCCTGCGCGGCGTGCTGCTGACGCCGATGGTGCTGCCCGTCGTCGTCTTCGCCATCGCCATCTACGCCTTCTTCCTGCGCCTTGGCCTTGGCGGCACCACAATCGGCTTCGTCATCGCCCACACCGTGCTGGCCCTGCCCTTCGCGATCATCCCGATCGCCACCGCACTGGAAGGCTTCGATAAGTCGATCGAGGACGCGGCCATCGTCTGCGGCGCAAGCCCGCTCGAGGCCAGGCTCAGGATCACCTTGCCGTCGATCCGCATCGGCATCTTCTCCGCCGCGATCTTTTCCTTCCTCGCCTCCTGGGACGAAGTCGTGGTGGCGATCTTCATGGCGAGCCCCTCCTTGCAAACCTTGCCCGTCAAGATCTGGGGCAGCTTGCGCTCGGATCTGAGCCCGGTCATCGCCGCCGCCTCCAGCCTGTTGGTCGGGCTGACGCTTGCCCTGATGGTGGTGACGGCGCTGCTGCAGCGAAAGGTCAGGACATGACCCAGCCCTTCCTCTCCATCCGCAACCTGCGCAAGGCGTTCGGCTCGATCACCGCCGTGCACGACGTCACCCTCGAAATACCCAAGGGCGAGTTCCTGACCTTCCTCGGGCCTTCAGGTTCGGGAAAGTCGACGACGCTCTACGCCATCGCCGGCTTCCAGGATCCGAGTTCCGGCGATGTCGAGCTGGAGGGAAAATCGCTGCTTGCCGTGCCTTCGCACCAGCGCAACATCGGCATGGTGTTCCAGCGCTACACGCTATTTCCGCATCTGACGGTAGCCGAGAACGTCGCCTTTCCGCTGCGGGTTCGCCGCCGGCCGGAGGCCGAGGTGAAGAAGAAGGTCGCCGACATGCTGGCCCTGGTGCGGCTGGAAAGCTTCGCCGCGCGCTTGCCCGGCGCCCTGTCTGGCGGCCAGCAGCAGCGCGTCGCACTGGCCCGGGCGCTGGCCTACGATCCGCCGATCCTTTTGATGGACGAGCCGCTGTCGGCGCTCGACAAGAAATTGCGCGAGGAGATCCAGGGCGAGATCCGCCGCATCCATCGCGAGACCGGCGTCACCATCCTCTACGTGACCCACGACCAGGAGGAGGCGCTGCATCTGTCGGACCGGATCGCTCTGTTCCGGGACGGCCGCGTCGAGCAGACCGGCAGCGGCGAGGATCTCTATCTGCGGCCAGCCACCGATTTCGTCGCCGGCTTCATCGGCAATTCGAACTTCCTCGCCGCCGAACATCTCGACACCAAGGATGGCACGGCAACGATCCGGCTGGCCGACGGTTCGGTCGTCTCCGGCGTCAGGGCCAACGGCACGTTCGGCAAAGGCCAGAAGGCCAAGCTGATGATCCGCCCGGAAGCGTTTGGCATGGAACGGAGCCCGGCGAGCGCGGAGCTCAACGTCGAGATCGTCGATGTCGCCTTCTACGGCGAGCGCCGGCGCATCGTCGCGCGCACCTCCGGCGGCGAGGGGGTCGACATCAGGCCGACCTCCGCCGCCATGCAATCGCAGGATCTAGCGCCCTGCAGCCGGCAGGTCTTTTTCGATCCGACGGCGGCGTTCCTGTTTCCCGCCTGACGTGCCGGGTCGGTTGGCTGCGACCGACCAGAGCGGCAAATACACTATGGGCACGCCGCAGCAAGTCACCGCGCAACCTTGATCGTGCGGCAAATGATTCCTGTCATGGAATCCCGCCTTCGGACGAAACGAGCAAAATTGGAAAAACTTTCAAGCTTTTTCCGACTATATTTTACCAGGGATTGACCTGATTCCCGGAACTTTCATCCAGACCTGTCGTTCTTCAAGCTGATCGTTGCTCGACGATATCAAAGCAACAGGAGAATTATACCATGAACGTCAAGACGATATTTTTCGGCGCGATGACGCTTTCGATGGTTGCCGGCTCGGCGCTTGCCGCAGGCAGCACCGGTACATCGGCGCTCGACGATCCGGCCAAGGTGCAGCCCTTCTACACCGATACCGGCATGAAGACGATGGTCAGCAACGGCGACTTCGTGAAGGCCTGGAAGGCCCTGACGCCGGACGACCAGACCGCGATGATGAAAGCCTGCGAGGACGAGTCAAAGGACGCCACTGCGGCCAACGCCCATCCGGAATTCTGCAGCAGCGTGAAAGCGAACGGCGGCAGCAAGTAAGCGCCCACCGGACCGACGAGAAAACAGCCCCTTCGCGGGGCTGTTTTGCGCTCGGCGTCTAAACGGGCAAGCCCGCAGCCTGTCGGCTTTCGTCCCATTTTTGTCATGTTGCACTGCGAAAGATTTGTTGCGTTGCGATATCGGCCTGCCCCGCCGACAGTGGCGACGGGTCGGGCTTACACGAAGGAGTCTCCGTGGCAGCATCGTTCCGGCCGGACATACAAGGATTGCGCGCGCTCGCCGTCGGCGGCGTCGTCGCCTATCATTTCGGCCTCACCGCGCTCCCCGGCGGCTTTGCCGGCGTCGACATCTTCTTCGTCATCTCCGGCTGGCTGATCACCACCCACCTCATGCAGGAGATCGGCGAGACCGGCCGGCTCGACCTCTGGCGCTTCTACGCCAGGCGCGCCCAGCGCCTTTTGCCGGCAGCTTTGTTCGTCATCCTGGTCACGCTTGCCGCCGGCTACTTCATCCTGGCGCCGCAGGAGCAGGCGCTCTATTCGCGCGGTGCCATGTTCGCCTCCGCCTATGCCATCAATCTGTGGCTGCTGCGCTGGTCGTTCGACTATTTCGCCGCTGACGCCACCAGCAATCCCTTCATCCACTTCTGGTCGCTGTCGGTGGAGGAGCAGTTCTACCTGGCCTGGCCGGCGCTGCTTCTGCTGGCCGCCTGGCTGCGGCCCGGCCGGCGAATGGCCGTGGCGGTGATCGGCGTGGCCGGCCTCGCCTCCTTCGCCGCCTGCCTGTGGCTGACCAGCGCGGCACCGGCCTGGGCCTTCTATTTCTCGCCGCTGCGCGCCTGGGAATTCGCCGGCGGCGGCCTGGCGACGCTGGCTCCCGTGACTTTGCCGCGGCACCGCGCATGGCTGCGGCCCGCATTTGGCTGGCTCGGCCTGGCGCTGATCGCGGCGGCCTATCTGCTGTTGAGCGAAGACCTGCCCTTCCCCGGCTGGTATGCGCTGCTGCCGGTTGCCGGCACGGTGCTGGTGCTGCTGAGCGGCGCCGGTGCGGAGTACACCGGCAAGCAGACCAACTGGCAGGCCCTTGGCCCGGCCGCCGCTTTGTCGCTGTGGCCTTTGCAATGGATCGGCACGCTCTCCTATTCGCTCTATCTCTGGCACTGGCCGATCATCGTCTATGCGCAGATGCTGGCGCCGAATCTCACCGTGCCGCAACGTCTCGGCTGCGTCGTGCTGACGCTGGCGCTGTCGGCGTTCACCTATCATCTGATCGAGAACCCGGCCCGGCGTGGCGCCTGGCTGACGGCGGGCGCCCGCGCCTTTCCCGACTCAATTCCAGGCGCAAGACCGGTTCGCGCTTTTCCCGGCCTTGTTCTGGTTCCCGCACTGGTGCTGACGGGCGCCGGCGTGGCGGTGGGCTATGCCAATGCGCATCTGGCCACGCGCAACATCGGTCCAGAGCAGCGCGGCATCCAGCAGGCGGCCGAACAACCCTCCATCGCGCGCGCCGTCGACAAGACCTGCCTGCTCGATTCCCGCACGGTGACGCCAAAACCCTGCGTGTTCGGCGCGACCGACGCCGCCCACACCATCGTGCTGTTCGGCGATTCGCATGCCGATCACTGGTCGACGCCGCTGATCGAAGCGGCCAGACGCAACGACACAAAAGTGGTCACCTATCTCAAATCATCGTGCCGCGCCTCGCGGCTCTCCACCTTCAACGCGGTGCTGAAGCGCGACTACACCGAATGCGACGCTTGGCGCGAGTTGGCAATCGCCGACATCATTCGCCGCAAGCCGCGCCTGGTGGTGATCTCGGAATTCTCGATCGGCAATTTGACGCGCGATATGCCCGCCGCAAGCCGCGCGGCCGAGATCGCGCGCTGGCAGGCCGGCCTGCGCTCGACCTTGCAGGCGTTCAGCCAGGCCGGCATCGAGACGGCTGTCATTCGCGACACGCCGATCAACACCAGCTTCGTCGACTCCTGCGTGGCGCGCGCGCTCTGGTGGCGCGCCGCGCCATCCCTTTGCGACACGCCAAGGGCCGACGCCGCCAACGACAGCACCGCCGCCACTGAGCGCGCAGTCGTGAAAAGCGTGCCCGACACGCTCTATGTCGACCTCACCGACCACTTCTGCGGCCCAGCCGCCTGCCACGTCGTCATCGGCGGCAAGCTCGCGTTTCGTGATCGGCATCATTTGGCGACGGCGTTTGCGGAGACGCTGGAAGGGCCGTTGGAGAGGGCGCTGTTTTAGAGGGTGCGGTAGGCCTTCCCTTTCGAAGCAAAACGCAACACCATCTTTGCGAATCAATGAGACGATGGAAAAGTGGATACCCTTTCGACCATCGAACGCAGCGAGCGGATGGCGCGTATTCATGGCAGGGATACGAAGCCTGAGATGGTCGTGCGTCGGCTTCTCCACGGGATGGGCTATCGCTATCGACTTCATCGCGGCGATTTGCCCGGGAAACCGGACATTGCTTTTGGAAAACGCAAGAAGGCGATTTTCATTCATGGGTGCTTTTGGCATCGTCACGACGATCCGACGTGTCGCCTGGCTCGCCTTCCAAAGTCCAGACTTGAGTTCTGGGAGCCGAAACTATCCGCCAATGCGAAGCGCGATACCCTGAACCAAGAAGCATTGAAGCGACTTGGCTGGAACGTACTGGTTGTCTGGGAATGCGAATTGCGGCAGAGTGAACAATTAGAGAACAAGCTGCGCCAATTCGTGGGGGAATAGCATGAAATCGATCGAGCTCTTCGCGGGCGCTGGCGGGCTTGGCATGGGTGTTAGCCGTGCCGGCTTCGCGCCACAGGCTGTTATCGAGTGGGATCGGTGGTGCTGCGACACCATCCGCGAAAACCGGGCGGATGGCCTCGGTCTGGTTGGGGATTGGCCCGAGCCGACCGAGGGCGATGTCCGCGACGTGGATTTTCGAGAGCATGAGGGCAAGATCGATCTGGTGACGGGCGGTCCGCCTTGCCAGCCATTCTCGCTGGGTGGCAAACACCGCGCCCATGCGGATTCCCGTGACATGTGGCCAGAAGCGGTCCGGGCACTGCGGGAAACAAAGCCACGAGCCTTCATCTTCGAGAATGTGAAAGGCCTAACCCGCGAAACCTTCGCCACATATTTTTCGCACATCGTCCTGCAAATGACCTACCCGGAACTCGCCGCCGAACGTGACGAGGGTTGGGAAAGCCACCTTCGTCGACTGGAGAAGCATCACACCGGCCGTCGCGGTCCGGCTGGCTTGGAATATCGGATCGTCCATCGTGTGTTGAACGCGGCCAACTATGGAATCCCGCAGCGCCGAGAGCGTGTGGTTTTTGTAGGTTTCCGCGCCGACCTCGACATTAAGTGGGCTTTTCCGTTGGAAACGCATTCCTTGGACGCCTTGCTCTGGGAACAGGCCATGGGCGATTATTGGGATCGGCACAAAGCACCTAGGGTCGAACGCAGGATTGGTGATCGCCATCTTGAACGCGCGGCGCGTCTCGACGGCAAACCAACCACGGCACCATGGCGAACTACGCGAGACGCGATTGGCGATCTGCCTGATCCCGAACATGAATGGCGCAAAGCCGCGAACCACAACAACCATCGGTTCCAGCCTGGCGCGAGATCATATCCGGGCCATACAGGAAGCCCACTCGACGAACCGGCCAAGACCTTGAAGGCCGGCGTCCATGGCGTGCCTGGCGGAGAAAACATGCTGCTACGACCAGACGGCAGTGTGCGCTACTTCACCGTTCGCGAAAGCGCCCGCTTGCAGACGTTCCCGGACAATTTCCGTTTTCACGGCGCATGGTCCGAAACCATGCGCCAGTTGGGTAATGCTGTACCTGTGGAGTTGGCGAACATCGTAGCGCGTAGCGTGAAACGCCATCTTGCTTTTGGGGGATCGGACTTTCTGAAATGAAGGCTTATGTCGAGTTCGAGTTTGACCTTCCGGGCGCCTTGCTGGCACGCCTGATCAAGGTGCTTGATGAACTCGAAACCGCACCACTCAACAATACGAACCTGCTTGAAGTTCCCGAGGAGCAGGGTGTCTATCAACTTCTGCTCGACGATCGTGTCGTCTATGTCGGCAAGACCGATGCCGACGCCGGGCTTCACAAGCGCCTAGCTCGCCATTCGCGCAAAATCATGCATCGTGTCGGGCTCGATCCAACACGTGTAAGCTTTAAGGCGGTGCGCATCTTCGTATTCACCGCAGTGGATTTGGAGTCCGATCTGATCCGGCACTACGGCGGGGTAAAGGCGATCGATTGGAACGGAAGCGGCTTCGGTTCCAATGATCCAGGCCGAGAGCGCGACACCACCAAAGTAGATCCCAAGAACTATGATGCTCGGTTTCCGATCGACATTGATCGGGAGCTGGCTTTCGCCATCGACAACGGCGAGACAGTTGCAAGCGCTCTCGCGCGCCTCAAGGACGCCTTGCCCTACACATTCCGTTATCAGGGCAATGGCGGACGCAATAGGAAACCCCATGACGATTTCGACAGAGCCGTAGTTTCGCTCCTGAGCGGGCCTGTCACTCCACGCTCGGCGATCCGCCATGTCGTCGCGGCCCTGCCCCTTGGATGGCAGGCGACGGCGCTCCCCGGTTACATCATTCTCTACAAAGAGGAGCGCGATTATCCCCAAGCGGAAGTAATCGCTATTTCAAAGGGGTAGAGAGCGGCACGTCGAACTCGCCGGTACGAATTACAGATACCATACGCCCCCTCACCTCCCCATCATCATCCCATAATGTACCGCCAGCAGATCCAGCCCGACCTTCAGCAGCTTCGTCACCACATCGCGGCCCTCGCCCGTCTGCTCCGCCACGCTCTTGATCGACCCTTCCGCGCAGCAGACTTGTCGCACCACGGCGGCGACCTCCCAATGGCCTAGCGCCCTGGTGGCGGCGGCGTGCGCGCGACCGGCGTCCAGCACGCTGTCGGCGATGCCGCCGCCGTGGCGGCCGCCGTCGACGCGCTCGGTCCAGCGCATCGGCTTGACGCTGGCCTGCTGGCTGCAGCGGAAATCCTCGCGGTAGCGCAGGCCGGCCTCGCGCTGCTGGCGCGACAGTGAGGTGATGCCCAGCAGCGGGTCGATGGTGCGTACGCGCACGATGCCGCCGGTGGATGTGAAGCCGTCATTCGACACCTCGTAGACGCGCCTTGCCTCAGAAGTGCCGGCGGCCAGCCGCTTGCGGCCGAAGGCGTCATCCCTGAGCGCGAAATCATGGCCGATCTCGCGCCGGATACGCACCTGCTCGGCCTCGCCCTTCGGCAGTTTCGGCGCCTGCGGTTTTGCGGGTTTGGTTTTCCTGGGCATGGGGGTGGGGTCCTCGGTTGGGGTGTTGGTGATGGGGTGGGAGGCTGGCAAGGTGGCGATCTTTCGCGCCCCCCTCTGCCCTACCGGGCATCTCCCCCACGCGGAGGGAGATCGATGTCGTCGCGGTTTTCGCCAATCGCCGGCGTTGCAGGAAAGGCGCTGCGGCGAAGCTGCCATCTCCCCCCGCGCGTGGGGGAGATGGCCAGCAGGCCAGAGGGGGGGCGCTGTCCCGCCGACCTTGCGATCGAAGATCATCACCGCTTCACCGCCCGCGCCAGCATGCTCGTCGCCCGCCTCGCCAGCAACTCGCGTACATGGCCGCACCCGCCCGCCATGCCTGCATCCAGGCCGATGGAACCAGCGCGAATTTTCGACGTTATGCGGCGTCCACGGGAGAGATGCCGATGACAGCCTTCTTGCCGGTTACCCTGCGCTTTTGCGACAACACAACCATGCTGGTCGCCTCGGTGGCCGAAGCCGCCAGGGCGCTGGGGCAGCAATGGCCCGACAAGACCTCGCCGGCCTATGTAGAGGCGGCCCGGTTGGTGCCGCTCGCCGTCGACGGCACCTGCTGCCAGCGCATTGCCTTCGAGGCTCTCACGAAGGCCGCCAGGCAACAGAACATAGTGGTGGCCAAGTCGAAAAGCCGCGCCCATGACTGGCTGGACGCCGTGGCCAGCCCATGAGAGGCGCGCGCCGGTCGAAAAATTGATGCAACCGCGCGGCGGAGCGGCGCGTTTATGAAGGCGGTAGGTAAAGCCGCGCGCAGAGCGAAGGTGAACGCCGTGGGTACGATGAAGACCGGAGTGCCGCTCAAGGTGCGGATGGACGAGCAGATCGAAGAGATCGACAGCGTCAGCGAAGCCGCCGACTTCCTGCAGCGCTGGCCGCTCGAGCGGCGCGGCCATGTCTACCGCAGCGCGCTCAACGCCTGCAGCGCGGCAATCGCCGCGCAGATTTCCGAAGCCGACGCCATGAAAGTGTTCACCGGCTTTGCCCGTGTGGCCGACATACTGGTGGCCGAAGGCGGGCCGGCGATGCCGGTGGAGGCCAGGACCGTTCAAAGCCGCATGCCCAAACAGGGCCGGCAGGTGCCGAAATAGGGTTGTGGCGGTTTTGTTTCGGGCTTGGTTCAATTCAGATCCTCGCGGCCGTTTTCCTACCAGTGCTGCCCATCCGCCTGTCGGCACCCTGCCCTTCGCTATCGCTTCGGGCGTTCGCCGTTCGAAAAGCCAAGCAATTGGCTTTTCGTCCCCTGCGCGGACCTCGGCTCACCCTCGAAAACGTGGCGCTGGAAGCGCGCCTGGTGGTAGGTGCAATAGCTTCTCAGTGCCTTGGTGCGCATGCCGCAGCACAGCATGTCGGCGCCCGGCCGGCCGCCTGGCGCATCGTTTTCCGGATCCTCTTCCAGCGTCAGGTCCAGCGGCGCGCGGCAGCGGGAAAACAGACAGTCGATGAAGCGCATCGCCACACCATGAGGCTGACGACCGACGGGCGTGCGCGGCGGCACCGGGACTTTGAAACGATAGGCTTCGCCGTCGACGATCAGCATGCCCACCTCGCGCACGAACAGGCGCGGCGGCAGCCAGGCCGGCGGCGGCTCGCGCTTGGCGACCGCCTTGCGCATGCCAGCGACAGCGAACTCGGCGTCGGTCGTGCCGGCCACCGGCCTGGCACTCACTTTGCCCCGCGCCGGCACGTCGTGTGCCCACTTGCTCGCCGTGCGCTTGCGTGCAGCCCGCTTGGCCCCGACCGGCGGCCCCTTGGCAAAGCCGATCGCGTCCAGCATGGCGTTGCGGTGCACGATGCCGATGATGGCATTGCGCGACACCGGGCTGCCGCGCATCGCACTGAAAGCGGCGGCAATGCTGGAGGCGGAAAGCCCCTCCTTCAGCCAGCGGGCGATCTCCTGCAATTCCGCGTCGGTATAGCTTGCCATGTCCAGGCTCCATCCAAGATTCTGCCTTCGGCCGCGCGCCGTCAGGCAAGCGTCGGGGCCAGCTGGCCGGGGCGCAGTTAGGATTGTGTGGTTCGAGGGCCGGCTGGCACCGGCTCAGCCGGACCGGCTTTGCAGCCCGGCGGTTTGGGCGAGGCGCGAAAGCCGCGCCTCGGCCGTCTTTCTGTCGGGGGCGGAAACCGCCCTGCCCGTCTGCCTGTCGAACAGGATGACGGTGCCGTCTTCGGTGCGGATACACGACCTGGCGGGCAAGCCAGTGCCATGCCGATCGAATTGGGGGCCGGAGCCGCTGGGAGCGGCGGCTCCGGCCGTTCCGGTCGCCGGTGACGGGCGGACCGGACCCGAGGCAGCCAAGCACTGAGCCTCGAGCTTCGCCCCGGCCGGGGAGGAGGACGGCCGGAACGGAGGGGAATGGGTCGCGGCCTTTGCCGCCGGATGCGCCTCGCGTGAGGCCGGCGCCCTTGCGCCATCAAAGCTGGACAGGATTTGCATGACCAGATATAAGCATAACTCAAAAATATATGCAAGCCATTCTTTCATAGACGAGAGCCGCTTTCATCGCTCACATGGGCGCCATGGCAAAAACGGAACTGTCGATCAAGGTCGGGGCGGCGATCCGCAAGGCGCGCAAGCAGCGCGGCCTGGTCATGCGCCACATTGCCGAGCACAACGACACCGATGTCGCCGCCGTCGGCAACTGGGAAACCGGCCGCAACCTGCCCAAGACCGAGAACCTGCTGAAGACCGCTGCCTTCCTGCGCGTCGATCCGGTGGCGCTCGGCAAAGGCGAGGTCGTCTTCCTCGACGATGCCGGCCCGGTCGCCGACGCCGAGATCGTCACCGATGCCGGTCCGCTACCCGCCGGGTCGATGGATATCGAGGTGCTGGGCGCGGCCGTCGGCGGCGACGATGGCGATTTCACCTTCAACGGCGAGCCGGCCGGTTACGTCCAGCGCCCGCCGGGGGTGCGCAACCTGTCAAAGGTCTTCGCGCTGCACGTACTGAGCGATTCCATGGTGCCGCGCTACGAGCCCGGCGACCTGATCTATTGCGGCGGCCGCGACGCGGTGCCCGGCGACCATGTGGTGATTGAGACCTTCCCGGAAGAAAACGAGCGCAACGGCAAGGCCTTCATCAAGAAGCTGGTCAAGCGAACGGCGGCCGAGCTGGTGGTCGAGCAATACAATCCGCCGAAGACCCTGACCTTCAACCGCTACGCGATAAAGCATGTCTGGCGGGTGATTCCGTTGAAGGAACTGCTGGGGTATTAGCGGGTCGGCAGACCTTCCTTACGGAAAGGAATCGCCAGCGACGGCGCGCTTTGCATGGCAGGGCGGATCGTTTTGCGTCCTCGCATCTCCCCAAGGTCACGGCATGGATCCCAGGGTCTCCGCGACGTCGCTTCGCTCCTGCTCCGCCCTAGGAAGACGAAATCATGGAGACTTGGAAGCCAATCGCAAAGACCTGAGACCACCGCATAGGATAGCTCACAGTGCTGAACTGGAGCAGACGTCAAGCGCGGACTTTGGAACATAGCCAAAAGCCCCTCTCCCGTCGTCATCCTAGGGCGAAGCAGCCGCGGCGCGGCGTCGTGGAGACCCTAGGATCCATACCGCGACCGAGGTGAAGGGCACGGCCAAGCAGAACCAGCCATGTTGGTTCGTCCGACACGGATACGGGCTGCCTCGCTCAGTTATCTCCCCTCACGCCCGCCTCGACCCCTCCAGCTGCACCTCGCGCCCATTCAGCATCTGCGCTTCGCTGCGCACGCGCTGGCGTTCGTCGATGAACGCCGCCTGGATCGTAACGGTCGCGCCCGGCAGCCCGTCGGCGCGGCAGGCCGAGCAGACGATGCGGCCCGACAGGGCGGCCAGCGGCGTATTGCCCGTCACCCCGAACCGCTTCAGCTGATCGGGCCGCCACCAACGGTTGCGGCCGCAATCGGCGCACTCAACCGAGATCGAGGCGACATGCGCGATCACTGGTTCCCTGCCCGGCAATGCCATCGCCCCTCCCTCGCCTTTTGTTCCTGATTTGTTCGTATATTCCTGCGTTTTGCACGGGGAGTCGAGTCGCAGTTTTCAAACAGTCCCAAAAGTTTTTCTTCTACTCATATTTGAGTTGTGCTTATATTAACTCGTAAATGTGAGTCGGTATCCGAGCCCACCGCCACATCAAGCCCGGGAGTGACCATGGACGCCGCCGATTTCGCCCGCGCCTGCGGTTACACCGGCGACAGCCCTGCCCTCCTAGACGCCTTCGAAGCCATCCGCCGCAACGGTATCGAGCGTGCCCGCCACGATCACATGGGCCGCAAGGCCGTCATCGACGAGTTGAAACAGTCAGAAGCGCTGTTCCTGGCCTCGATCGGCCCGGCGCTGTCGGCGGAAGAAGCTGTTGAGGACACCAACCGCTTCATCGCCTGCTGGCGCAACATGCCGCGCTGGCGCCAGGAGCGGTGCCTGGCCGACCTTGCCAGGGCCAGGCAGCAACGCCTCGTGGCGCGCTTCTTCCGCCGGTACGGCCACCGGCTCTGGGCAAGGGAAGCGGCCTGACGGCCCAGCATTGCGCGCGAACGCTGATCGCAGTAGCGCAGATCAGTTTTCGACGACCATACCCTCGTTGTCGTGATAGACGAACAACTCAACTTCGTCGAAGAAGCGTTCGAGACCTACGGAAATGGCTACAAAACCATTGCCGGTAAGATGCAAGGTAACCTGCTCCTTCGTAATCGTTACATGTTCGACCAGTTTGGCATACCTTTCGGTCAGAAGTGCCGTCACTTCTGTATTTACAGAGAACCCTGCGCCGTCTGACAAGCTTATGCTGATGCCGTATCCCGGCTCGTCATTGTGAATGCTCTTTATCGACTTTCCAATCAGCCTCTCGGTGAAGGTCCTCATAATTTCCTGCCCCTCTTGGAGAGGATCCGAATAGTCCGCCTCGTTTCGAAGCCCCACCTCCCAGCCCTCACCGCCGCACCCGCGACTTCAGCCACCGGTCGAACGCCACCGCCAGGATCAGGATGAGCCCGATGACGATGCTTTGCGTGTAGGAGGACACGTTGTTGAACTGCAGCCCGTTCTGCAGCACGCCGATGAGCGCTGCCCCGACCACTGTGCCGCCGACCGAGCCGATGCCGCCGAACAGCGAGGTGCCGCCGATGACGACGGCCGAAATGACCGTCAGCTCGTAGCCGATGCCGGCCACCGCTTCCGAAGAGTTGAGCCGCGCCGACAGCACGAAGGCGGCGAGCCCGGCGAAGAAGCCGACGATGACATAGACCGAGACCAGGATGCGGTCGACGCGCAGACCCGACAGCCGTGCCGCCTCGGCATTGCCGCCGACGGCATAGACGGCGCGGCCATAGCGCGTGTAGCGCAGCACGATGTGGCACACGACGGCGGCCGCCGCGAAGATCAGCGCCGGCACCGGCACGGGGCCGATCAGCCCGGTGCCGAACCAGCGCATCGAGGCGTCGAAGCCCGAGATCGGGCCGCCATTGGAGATGGTTAGCGTCAGCCCGCGAAACACCGTCAGCCCGCCCAGCGTGACGACGAAGGGAGGCACTTTCAGCCGGGTGATGACAAGCCCCTGCACACCGCCTGCGGCAGCACCCACCACGACGGCGGCCAGCAGTGCGGCGAACCAGCCATAACCTTGCGTGCCGCTCGTCGACAGCGACAGCGTGTTGGCCGTGCCGCCCTTGGCGACCACGGCGGCGACCATGCCGCAGAAAGCGAGCAGCGAACCGACCGACAGGTCGATGCCGGCGGTGAGGATGACGAAGGTCATGCCGAGCGCGATCAGCCCGGTGATCGAGATCTGCCGCGTGATGTTGAACAGGTTGATCGGGTCCATGAAGCTCGGCTTCAGCACCGTGAAGACGACGATCAGCGCCACCAGGAACAGCAGCGGCCCGAAACTCATCAGCAGCCGCGCGAAATTGATGCCGCCGCGCTGGTCCTGTTCCCCGGCCACGCTCATTGTGTCTCCTTGCGGTCGAGTGCCATCAGTTCCATCAGCTTCTCCTCGTTTGCCTCGACGCCCGGCATCTGCCCGGTGATGCGTCCGCGGCGCATGGTGACGATGCGGTCCGACACCGCCAGCACCTCCGGCAGTTCCGACGAGATCATCATTACCGCAATGCCGCGCGCCGCAAGCTGCACCAGGATCTGGTGCACCTCGGTCTTGGCCCCGACATCGACGCCGCGAGTCGGCTCATCCACGATCAGCACCTTGGGATCGCGCGCCAGCCAGCGCGCCAGGATCACCTTCTGCTGGTTGCCGCCCGACAGGCCCTCGATCGCCTGCTCGGCCGAGGCCATGCGGATCGACAGCATTTTCCTGAAACCGGCGAGCGCATCGCGCTCGCGCCGCTCGGCCATGAAGCCGAAGCCGTTGCTGAAGCTGCCCAGCGAGGCGACGGAGAAATTCGCCAGGATGCCGAGTGCAGCAAAGATCGCCTGGTGCTTGCGGTCCTCCGGCACAAGGCCGATGCCGAGCGCGATGGCATCCGCCGGCGATGCCGGCGCGATTTGCTTGCCGTCGAGCGTGATGGTGCCGGCCGCGATGCGGTCGGCTCCGAAAATAGCGCGCGCCAGTTCGGTTCGGCCCGAGCCGACGAGCCCGGCAACGCCAAGGATCTCGCCGGCCTTGAGATCGATGTCGACGCCGTCGAGCACGATGGCGTGCGGCGCCTCGGGGTCGCGCACGGTGCGCAATCCACGCACCGACAGAACGACATCGCCGGCCACCGCGCGCTGCGCCGGCCGTGCATAGAGTTCCGACGCCGCGCGGCCGACCATCTTCTCGATGATTTTCGGCAGCGCGATCGGTCCGCCCTCGCGGTCAAGATGCCCGGCCAGCCGTCCGTCGCGCAGCACCGTCATGCGGTCGCAGATGGCGGACGCCTCCTCCAGCCGGTGGGTGACGAACATGATGGCGACCTTGTCCTTGCGCAGTCGGTCCATGATCGACAGCAGCCGCTGCACTTCGGTCTCGGTCAGCGCCGAGGTCGGCTCATCCATGATGATCAGCCGGCTTTTCAGCGACAGCGCACGAGCGATCTCGACCAGCTGCTGCTCGGCCACCGATAGCGCCGACACCGGCGTCATCGGATCGATGGAGAGGCCGACGCGGGCGATGATCGCGCGGGACTCTTGCTCCATGCGTCTCCAGCTCACCAGCCCGAGCGGACCGGTCGGCGCGCGGCCGATAAAGATGTTCTCCGCCACCGTCAGCGTCGGGATCAGGCTGAGCTCCTGGTAGATGGTGACGATGCCGAGCCGCTTGGCATCTTGCGGGCTCGCCGGCTGATAGTCGGCGCCGTCGAAAATGATATGCCCGCTCGACGGCGGCATGACGCCCGACAGGATTTTCAGCAGCGTCGATTTGCCGGCGCCGTTCTCGCCAAGCAGGCCGAGAATCTCGCCGGGTCGGATGTCGAGCGAAACGTCGCTGAGCGCCGTCACGCCGGAGAAATGCTTGGTGATGCCTTCGACGGCAAGCAGGATGGGTTCGGGCGATGCGGCTTCAGCTGGCAAGGGTGGCTCCCGGATTGCAGTTCATGCCGCTCGTTACCGCTGGAGCACCCCCCTCTGTCCTGCCGGACAGAGGGGGGTGCTGTCCGGCCGGCCTCTCCAATCGACCGGTCCCCACCCCCTACTTCGTCTCGCCAATCCGCTCCGCCTTGTCGAGATTGTCCTTGCCGATGACGATCGGCGTCAGCAGCACCAGCTTCTCCTTCGGCTCGGTCTTGTCCTTGGCAAAGGCCACCGCGATGCGCACCGCCGTGCGCGACTGCTCGCCGGGGAACTGCTCGACGGTGCCGGCGAGCTTGCCGTCGCGCACCGCGACCAGCGCTTCCGGCAGCGCGTCGAAGCCGTAGATCTTGACGTCGGTGAAGTTACGCGCCGCGCAGGCCTCCATGGCGCCAAGCGCCATGTCGTCATTGGCGCAGACGATGGCGTCCGGCTTGCCGTTGGCGGCAAGCCCGGCCTCGGTCACCGACAGCGCCTCGGCGCGGGCGAAGTTGGCGGTCTGCTCGAAGACGATCTGGTACTTGTCCTTCAGGGGATCGAGCACATTGTGCACGCCCTTGTTGCGGTCGATCGCCGGACCGGCGCCGGGCTGGCCCTGCAGATGGAAGATCTTGGCGCCGTTGGGGAACGCCGCCACCATGGCTTTGGCTTCCGCTTCGCCGCCCTTAACGTTGTCGGCGCCGACATGGGCCAAAATGCCCTCGACACCGTCGACGCGGCGGTCGATCGTCACCACGGGAACGCCGGCCTTGACCGCCTCCTCGATGGCCGGCGCCAGCGCGTTGACGTCGAGCGGCGAGATGACGATGGCGTTGACCTTCTGCACCAGGGCCGCCTCGATGTCGGCGGTCTGCTTGGTGGCCGAGTTCTGGCCGTCGCTCTCGGTCAAATTGACGCCTTGCGCGGCGGCTTCCGCCTTGATCTCGTTCAGCATATGCACGAAGAACGGAAAGCCGAGATTGGGCACCGAGCCGAGAATGGTGAGCTTGTCCTGCGCAAACACCGAAGGTGCGGCAAGCATCATGGCGCCAAAGGCCGCGGACGACAGCAGGAATTCGCGTCTGTTCATGGGATCCTCCTCCACAAGAACGCACGATCCCGAAAACCGGGATCGGTTTCAGGAAGGATCATGCGTCGGTTCAAAGTGTTGGAGCATCCTCCCTGCGCCCGAAAACGCATGCCGCTCCAGCTGGCCGCCGCTGTAAAAAGAGCCTCCCATCGACGCCTGCGCGGCGATGCTAACCCAGGGTCAACCATTTGTGCAACATCGATATAACAGCGTTGCCGTGCAAATTATCTGAATTGTCGGATTTGTGGCGGAGCCGCGGTGTCCGGCTTCCATTCTCCGGCAGCGGCACTAGTTTGAACCGCGCCTGAGCCCATCCCTGGAGAAACCGCATGAAGCCGCAAATCATCTGCCATATGCTGGCATCCCTTGATGGCAGCCTCCACCCGAGCCGCTATACCAAGAGCCCCGACGGCACCCGGGCCGAGTGGTCAAGTCTCTATGAGCAGATCCACGGGGATCTCGCGGGCGATGCCTGGATCGTCGGCCGCGTCACCATGGCCGAGATGAGCAAGGCCGGCGCGCACCCGCCGGCCAAAGCCGGCAAGGTCGACCGGCCCTATCATTTCGCGCAAATGGGTGCGGGCAGTTATGCCGTGGCGCTCGATGCCTCGGGCAAGCTTCACTTTTCCAAACCGGACATCGGCGGCGATCATGTCGTGGTGCTGCTTGGGCGTGACGTTGCCGACAGCCACCTGGCCGAGCTCGCCGCCGACGGCGTGTCCTATATCGTCGCGGAAGCCGCCGAGATCGATCTCGCCGCGATGGTCGAGATTCTCGGACGTGAACTCGGCATCCGCCGGCTGCTGCTTGAGGGCGGCGCCGGCATCAACGGCTCCTTCTTCGCAGCCGGCCTTGTCGATGAGTTGAGTCTTCTCGTTGCACCCGCGATCGATGGACGCGCCGGGAACCAGGCCTTCGTCGAGTTCGGCGAGAGCGGCCTGGCGGGCAAGATGCAGTTGTCCCTGAAGAGCTGCGAGGCGCTGGCGCATGGGCTCGTCCACTTGCGCTACGCCGTTACCCCTGAATGATGCGCTCGTACAAAAAGGGCCGGTAATCTGACTGAGATTACAGGCCCTATGTCGTCCGCGTCAGCGCCGAGGCTTCAGCCCGTCAAACGGCATATTGCATGGCGTCGAGATCGGCGATCAGCGTCGGGCCGGTCGGATGCCAGCCCAGCCGTGCCTGTGTCAGCGCGCTGGAGGCCGGCAGGTCCATCGGCGCGAACATCGCCATCCAGCCGAAATGCTCCGCCGCCTTTTCCGGCGCGATGGAAACGACTGGCAATTTCAGACCCCGGCCAAGCGCCTCGGCGATGGCACGCACGTCGACACCTTCCTCGCCGACCGCGTGATAGCGAGCGCCCGGCTGCCGCTTTTCCACCGCAAGCCGGTAAACCCGCGCCGCGTCGAGCAGATGGCCGGCGGAGAAGCGATTGCGGCCTTCGCCGACATAGGCCGAGACGCCTTTTTCACGTGCGATCTCGATGAGCGGCGAGATGAGGCCCTGCTTGACCGGGTTGTGGACCTGGGGCAGGCGCACCACCGACACGTTGACGCCGGCCTCCAGCAAGGCATTGCCGGCCAGTTCGGAGGCAATGCGGGGATTGGGATGGCCGGTGTTGAAGACGTCCTCGATCGCCAACTGGCCATGCCCGGGGCTGCCCATGCCGACGCCGGAGGTGATCACCAGCGGCCGGTCGGAGCCGGCCAGTGCGGCGCCGAGGGCGGAGATGACGCGCTTGTCTTTTTCGCAATTCTCGGCAAACCGCGAAAAGTCGTGGTCGAATGCCGTGTGGATCACGGCCTCCGCCTTCGCCGCGCCGTCTCGCAGCCCCTCGGGATCTTCGAGGGTCCCCCGGTGCACCTCGGCACCCGCGGCGGCCAGCGCCTCGGCGCCGGCGTCGGAGCGAGTCACGCCGACCACCTGGTGGCCCGCCTTGATGAGTTCGGGAACCAGCGCCGAACCGATGAAACCGGTCGCGCCGGTGAGAAAGATACGCATGCAAAATCTCCTGCACAGTTGCCTGCGTAATATTGCTGGTCTATTATTCTATTAAAGTAGTGATCTTATCATGGTATAATGGCTAACAGGATGCCCTCCAATTCCGCCGGCTCACTGGCAGCGTTCCTGAAAGACCGGCGCACGCGGCTCGATCCGGCGTCCTTCGGCTTCTCGGGGCGCCGACGCACGCCGGGACTGCGCCGCGAAGAGGTCGCCCAGCGCGCCAACATAAGCCCGACCTGGTACACATGGCTGGAACAGGGCCGGGGCGGCGCGCCTTCGGCCGATGTCCTCAACCGCATCGCCAAGGGGCTGCTGCTGACCGAGGCGGAACGCGAACATCTTTTCATGCTCGGGCTGGGGCGCCCGCCCGAGGTCCGCTACAGGGGCGTGGAGGGCGTCAGCCCCCGGCTGCAACGCCTCATCGACACGCTCGATGCCAGCCCGGCTTTGGTCAAGACCGCCACCTGGGACGTCGTTGCCTGGAACCGCGCCGCGCAGGTCGTGCTGACCGACTACAGCGCCCTGCCCGCCGGCCAGCGCAACATCCTGCGCTTCATGTTCCGCAGTCCCCATATCCGCGCCAAGCAGCACGACTGGGAAAACCTTGCCCGTTTCGTGGTGGGCGCATTCCGCGCCGATGCGGCCCGCGCCGGCGCGGTCTCCGAGGTCGCCCAGCTTGTCGACGAACTTTGCAGCGTCAGCCCCGAATTTGCCGCCCTGTGGCGGGAAAACGATGTGCTCAGCCACGGCGAAGGGACAAAGCGCCTGAAACACCCGGAACTCGGCGATATCGATCTGGAATATTCGGGGTTCGCGGTCGACGGCCGGCCGGATTTGAGCCTGACCGTCTACAACCCGGTCGACAGCGCTGTCGCCGACCGCATCCGCGCGCTGGCCCTCGCCCGACACCCCAAAGAGTAAGGGCAGGACGACCCATCCGCTGCGATGACGCCCTCAAGCGCGCTCGCAGACCGCCTTGAGTATCTGCAAGGTCGGACCCCAATAGAGATTGGCATGCGGACGGATCGCCGGTTCGGCGAAGTCGCTGAGCGTCAGCGTCAGCAGCGTTCCCCCATCCGCCGGCGCCAGATCGAAGCTGACCACGGTGTGGTTTTCGGGCACGTCCGCCAGCCGCGAGGCCGACAGCGTGCTCCAGTAGCTGTACGCGAAGCTCTTTTTCGGCTCAAGAGCGCGGATGGTACCATGGTTCTCGAACGGCATTCCGTGCAGCAGTCCGCGCATCACGATCGCGCCGCCGGCATGCCCCTGCAGGTTGACGGTCAACTCCTCGTCGGACATCCATTGCGGGATCATTTCTGGCGTCGTCAGTATCCGCCAGACCTTGGCCGGCTCGGCACCGATGACGACAGTCTTGGTGATCGGCGCGGGAGACTCACTCATGCTGCGCATTCATGCGGCTAACGCCGATCTGGCGCGGCAGGCGGCCCTCGAACAACGCACTCTGCTCGCGAATGCACGCCAACATGTGTTCGCGGAAACACCCTGACGCGCTTGGTTCGCCGCAGGTCTGGATGGTAGGGCAGCCAGAGCCCAAGATCGTGGATCGGGTCCGGCTGGCGAAAGCGCCCCAGCTCCTCGACGCTGTCGCCCATGAAGCATGGCAGATAGGCCAGGCCGAGCCCCTGCTTCAAGGCGGCGAGCGTCAGCAGCGTGTCATCGACGAAGAAACTGTGCCGGTGATCCGGGCATGCCGCATGGGTCCAGGATCGATGGAAGGCGCAACATTCCACGCCGATCCAGAGCGGCGTGGCACCGCTGGCGCGCAGGCCCTCCAGGTAGCGCCTTTCTCCGTAAACGGCCGACGCCACATTGGCGAGCCGCGTGCCGACCAATGTGTCCAGCGGCGTATTGGTCAGCCGGATGGCGATGTCGGCATGACGTTCGGCTAGGCTGACATATGTGTTGGAGACCTGAACATGCAGCCGGATATCCGGATATGCCTCGCTGAAGCCAGCGAAGATCGGCATCAGCACGGATGAGGCCATGTTTTTGATCGCCGATACCGTTAGTTCCCCGGCGACACGGTCTTCCTGACCGCCGAGCGCGCCCTCGACCTCGAGCACTTCCAGCTCCATCTTGCCGGCCGCCATCCTCAACTCGTCGCCGGCGGGCGTTAGCTCATAGCCTGATTTCTTGCGCTCGATCAGCCGTGTGCCAAGCTGCGTCTCCAGCAGCCGGATGCGGCGCGACACGGTGGAGTGCTGGATGTTCATGCGTTTTGCGGCGCCGCTGATCGAGCCGTCGCGCGCGACGGCCAGGAAGATCCGCAAGTCGTCCCAATGCATTCTGGACCCCGATCCGTGCAATTTTGCAAAATGGGCGTCAAGATTTCGAGAATGGTACCAGAACTACGCGATCAATACGGTTTCCGGCAAGGCAATAGTGCCTTTTAGGAGCAAGCCATGACCATGCAGCAACCGATTTTCGATCCGGTCAAGTTCAAGGACACCACCCGCAAGCAATGGGACAGCGCCGCCGAAGCCTGGAACCGCTGGGGTCCGCTTTTGACCCGCTGGCTGGGGCCTGCCACCGAACTGATGCTCGATATGACCGATATCGGCAAGGGCAGCCGGGTCCTCGATGTCGCCGCCGGTGCCGGAGAAGAGACGCTGACCGCCGCGCGGCGTGTGGGGCCGACAGGCTATGTGCTGGCCACCGACATCTCGCCGGGCATTCTCGACTTTGCCGCCAGCAACGCCAAGCTGGCCGGCCATGCCAATGTCGACACCGTCGTTGCCGACGGCGAAATGCTGGATGCCATATCAGCCCAACCGTTCGACGCTGTGATCTCGCGCGTTGGCCTGATCTATTTTCCCGACCAGAACCGGGCGCTGGGCGGATGCGCGATCATCTCAAGCCGGGCGGCAAGGTTGGCGCCATCGTCTATTCCACCGCCGACAAGAACCTGTTCTTCTCGATCCCGGTCGGCATCATCCGCCGCCGCGCCGCCCTGCCCGCGCCTCTACCCGGCCAGCCCGGACCGTTCAGCCTGGGCGACCCGGCGGTGCTTGCCAGGCGCCTAACCGGTGCCGGTTTCCATGACGTGCGCATCGAAAAGGTCAGCGCGCCGGTGCGGCTGCAATCGGCGCTCGAATGCCTCCGGTTCGAGCAGGAGTCTTTCGGCGCCCTGCACCAGATGCTGGCCGGCCTGTCGCCCAGCGAGCAGGACGACGCCTGGGCGGAGATCGAGACCGCGCTTGGCCAGTTCGAGCATGACGGACAGTTCGAGGGGCCGTGCGAAAATGCTCGTCGCCGCTGCGACCAGATAGTCGGCTCTGCCAGCGGCTTGAGCAAGACCGGATGCGCGTGATAGCCAAGGCGCGGCGGCAAGCTCGACCACGCACCAAACGACCGTGTCGGCGGCAGGCCCGCCGGCGCGTACCCCAGCCGGACCATCGTCCGGAATGACAAAGCACAGGACATGACACCACGCCAGCCACGAGCCACCAGCAAGCCATTGGGCGTCAGCCTGAACCGGGCGCTGTCGAAGCTTGGCCTGTGCTCGCGCACGCAGGCCGAGGTGCTGATCGCGGAAGGGCGCGTCCGTGTCGGCGGCAAGGTGGTGCGCAATACCGCCCTGCGCGTCGACCTCGATCGCGACCGCATCGTCGTCGACGACAGACCGGTGGTTGCCGAGCGCAAGGTCTATCTCATCCTCAACAAGCCGCGCGGGCTGGTCACCACCCGCGATGACCCGCAACAGCGCGACACCGTCTATGCCTGCCTGGAAGGGCTCGACCTGCCCTTCGTCTCGCCTGTCGGCCGCCTCGACAAGGCGAGCGAGGGCCTGCTGCTGATGACCAACGACACCCGCTTTGCCAACCGGCTGATGGACCCGGCCTCGCATTTGCCCAAGACCTACCACGTGCAGATCGGCACCGTCCCGGATGAGACGATGCTGGACAAGTTCCGCGCAGGCGTGACCGTCGACGGCGAGACCCTGACCGCCAGCTCGGTCGAACTGTTGCGCAGCGGCGGCCGCACCGCCTGGCTGGAGATCGTGCTCGGCGAAGGCCGCAACCGCCACATCCGCCGCCTGCTCGCCGCGCACGGCATCGAGGTCAAACGCCTCATCCGCATCGCCATCGGCCACCTGGCGCTCGGCGACCTCGCCAAGGGCACGGCACGGCATTTGACGCCGGAGGAACTGGCGCTGCTGGCGGGGTGAGTGAGAGCTCAAAGGCGCCACGGAACTCGTCGGTGGGTTCTTGAGAACGCCGCAGAAAAATCCGTCCCGCCACCCAGCCCCACCGTCTTCACCTACAGGCGCTGGAACCCTCCAGGTCGGAAAAGTGAGGTGATGCATGGGATCGTCTATGTCGGCCCGCTCGGGGCCGAGCTGTTCGCCGACTTCGGCCTGCCGCCTGTCTGGCCCAAACCGAACAAATGATCATCGCATCATCTCCTGACAGGAAGCTGTCAGGAGGCCTGGCCTATAGGTCGGTCATGGGCCGGCAGCGGCTCCAGCAATCCAAGGAGCCAACGCGATGAATTTCGTCTCTGTCCGCATCATCACGTCAGACGTCCAGCGCCTCGTGCGCTTCTATGGCGAGATCACCGGCATGCCCGTGACGGTGTACACGGAAGACTTCGCTGAACTGGCGACGCCGGCCTGCACGCTGGCGATCGGCAGCACGCGCACCTTGATGCTGTTCGGCGGCGACGTCGCCCGCCCCGCCGACAACCACACGGCCATCATCGAATTCCGCGTCGGCGACGTCGATGCGGAATTCGCCAGGCTCTCGGACCTCCTCAGGGATGTTACGGTGCAGAAGCCGACCACCATGCCCTGGGGCAATCGCTCGCTGCTGTTTCGCGACCCCGACGGCAATCTGGTGAATTTCTTCACGCCGGTGACCGCCGAGGCGATCAGGAAGTTCGATAAATAGAGTGGAAGCGGCGCTGCTGGCCGCAGCCGCCCTATCTCTGGTTCCATTTCCGAATGACAGGCTCGCTCAGGTCGTGCTCGTAGCCGAGCATGCTGATGCTGGCCGTATCGAGCACGAACAGCGCGCCGCCTTCGGGCGGTAGCCCGATCCAGCGAGCCGCCAGCACGCGCAGAAAATGTGCGCTGGAAAACACCAGGATCGAGCCGCCAGCGTCACGAACCTGTCCGATAATCGCATCCGCCCGCGCGCCGACATCGGCCGCCATCTCGCCCTTCGGGCAACCATCGCGAAACACGTTCCAGCCGGGTCGTTCGGCCAGGATCTGCTTCGTCGTCAGCCCCTCATAGGCGCCGTAATCCCACTCCTGCAGATCGTCCTTCTTGACGCTTTGCGAGCCGAAGCCAGCCAGCACGCCGGTGTTGTAGGCGCGCTGCGAAGGGCTCGACCATACGGCCGAAAAAGACAGGCCTTTCAGGCGATCCGCGACACCCTGCGCGGCGGCCTCGCCGGCCGGCGTCAACGGCATGTCGGTGCGGCCGGTGTGCTGCCCCGAAAGACTCCACGCCGTCTCGCCATGCCGGACCAGATGGATTTGGGGATAGGCGCTGCTCATGGAATGCCTTTCAATGTCGCCGGCACCTTAAGCGACGATGCGGCAAAGGGGAATCCGCCTAGTACGAAACTGCGTGGCCGCCTGGCCCTGATCCGCATCAGGCTGGCCCTGTGATCAGCCCGATGCCGCGACTATATCAAGGTCAGCCTCCACAAGGCTCCCCGCCCTCAAGGGCATTGGCCCTTGCACAACAGGTCATGTCATCATGTACAAACATTTGCTTATTGCCACGGACGGATCGGAACTGGCCGACAAGGGCGTTGCCCACGGCCTGACGCTGGCCAAGGACCTCTGCGCCTCCGTTACTTTCATCACAGTCTCCGAACAATTCCCGATCTTCGCCTGGAGCGGCGCCATGGCTGGCTATGCCGCCGGCGATGAGTTCGCCGCGTATCAGGAAGAAGCGCGCAAATACGCCAAGGAGGTTCTCGACAAGTGCAAGGCATCGGCGGATGTCGCCGGCGTCTCCGCTCAGGTCGTGCATATCGAGGACAAAAGGCCCGCCGAGGCGATCCTGGAGCTGTCGCGGACGGGAGGCTGCGACCTGATCGTCATGGCCTCGCATGGTCGTCGCGGACTGGGTAAGCTGCTTTTGGGAAGCCAGACGGCGGAAGTCCTGTCCTACACCGAGATTCCGGTTCTGGTGGTGCGTTAAGTCTGCCGCAAAGCACGGCTGGAGAACCACTTCTACCGCGAGATAGCCCCCCAGCGCCAGCAGCCCGGCGAAGAACACTGTGCGGAAGGTCTCGACGCTCATCTTCTGGCGCAGCGCCTGGCCGGCGAACATGCCGGCCAGTGCCGGCGCAAGGGCGACGACCGACCCCGCCAGTTGCTCCGTCGGCGATGCCAGGGCGCCGGTCCTGAACAGCCCGATGGCGAGCGCTGCCGTCGACACGGTGAAGGACAGGCCGAGCGCCTGGATCAGGTCTTCCTTGTCGAGCCGCAACGATTGCAGATAGGGCACCGCCGGGATGACGAAGACGCCGGCGGCGCCGGTGACCAGCCCTGTCGCCACGCCGACCAGCGGTGACATCAAGGCCTCGTGGCGCGCCGGCGTGGTGAAGCCGGCCTTGGCGAGGCCGAGGATGGCATAAAGCACCAGCGCCAGGCCCAGCCCCGCCGACGCCGCGCCCGTATGTGCACTGGTCAGCAGGCCGGCACCGGTTACGGTGCCGAGCACGATTGCGGCCATCATCGTCCACAGTCGCTTGCATAGGCCGCCGAAGGATGGCCCGGTCAGCAATTGCCAGAGATTGGTGACCAGCGACGGAATCAACAGCAAAGCGGCAGCTTGCGCCGGCGGCATCATCACCGCCAGCAGGCCCATCGCCACGGTCGGCAGCCCCATGCCGACGACGCCCTTGACGAAGCCGGCGGCGAGGAAGACGGCGCCTATCCAGGCGAGGACCCCTGCGCTCAGCATGATCGCATCTCCAGGGCGGGATCAGTCATGCAGCAGCATGTCGGTTGCATCGGCATCCGGGCTGGCGGCCTCGGGTGTGGGTTTTGCCGGCGCCGCGTCGCGGCTGGCGGATGCGACCGTTGCCGCGCATCCCCGCGGGCCTGGCCCCGCTCGCGTCATGGCAAGGCCAGCCACGGCAATGGCCAACACGATCGCTGTGCTTTCGAGGATGCCGAGCCGGCCTGATACTCGTTCGCTCATCACAATCTCCTTCGAAACTGTTTGACGCAGATGGAACCCGGTCACAATGTGGAAGTTGCGCTGCCAGCCTTCGGCCACGACGAAGGCAGGAGAGCAGACCGCCTCCCCAGGCGCCGCATGTTCACAGGAGCAAAGAATGCGCTTCGATCTGGTCGACCTCCGCCTGTTCCTGCTGGTGGCCGAGCGCGGCAGCATCACCCATGGCGCCGAGCTTGCCGGGCTGGCCCTGGCCTCGGCCAGTGCCCGCATCAAGGGCATGGAGGAGCGGCTCGGCGCGCCGCTGCTGGAGCGCCGCCGCCGTGGCGTGGTGCCGACGGCCGCCGGACAGGCGCTGCTGCATCATGCGCGCGCCGTGCAGAACCAGATCGAGGCGATGGCCGGCGATCTCGCCGCCTATGCCACGGGCCTGCGCGCCCGCGTGCGGCTCATGGCCAACACCGCCGCCACCAGCGAGATGCTGCCCAAGATCCTGCCGGCTTTCCTGGTCGCGCATCCCCGGATCGACATCGATCTCGACGAGCGGCCCAGCCATGAGATCGTCGAGGCCGTGGCCAGCGGTGCGGCCGATCTCGGCATCGCCGCGACCTGGGCCGGCCTGTCGCATCTCGAGCAGAAACCGTTCTTCATCGACCGGCTGGTGGTGATCGCCCCGCGCAATTGGCCGGGCCTCGAAGGTCGAACCGCCAGCCTGACCGACATCCTCGGTGACCCCTTCGTTGGCCTCAGCACCGGCCATGCCCTGCAGGAGCACGTCACCCGCCAGGCAGCCCGCCTTGGCGGCCATCTGCATTTTCGCATCCGCGTGCCTGGCCTCGACAATGTCTGCCGGCTTGTCGCGCAGGGCGCCGGCATCGCCATCGTGCCGGAAAGTGCCGCCCGCCGCTCGGCGCGGACGCTGCGCACACTGCGGCTGACCAACGACTGGGCGACGCGCCAGCTCAACCTCTGCGCCCGCCGCTTCGACGATTTGACGCCGCAGGCAAAACTGCTGGCGTCAGCACTCGTCTGAAGCCGGACCAGCGACCGCAAGGCCGAGCCGGCCAGCGCCGGTATCCCCATCAGCGCAGAATCATGGCCTTGCTTTTCAAATATCCGTGACGTAGCTTGTTTGCACATTGGCAAAAAAATTGCCGACGTTTTTTCCTTTTGTGAAAGACAGGGGCTTTGCGGGAACATCTCGATCTGACCGATCGGCGGCTGGTCAAACAGCTGTCGCAGGATGCACAGCCGGGCATCAATCGCATCGCCGAGATATTGGCGATTTCGGTGCCGACGGTGCGCACGCGCCTGCGCAACCTGCTCGACCGCAACCTGCTCAAGATCGTCGGCCTGCTGAACCTGACCGAGAGGCCCGAGCTGATCTCGGCCATTGTCGGCATCAATGCCCAGGGGCGCGGCCGGGCTCGCGAACTGGCGCAACGCATTTCCGAACTGCCCTTCGTCAACTCGGCTTCGGTGGTCACCGGGCGCTTCGACATCATCGTCGACGTGACGGTGGCCGGTGACGTCGCCGATCTCTACCGCGTCACCAGCGAACTGATCCCCGGCGCAGGCGAGCCGGGCGAAGTCGTGCGCAGCGAGACCTTCGTCGTCATGGCGTCCTGCAACAAATGGGTCAGCCTGCCGGAAGGCTGCTGGTCGGACGACCGCAAGGAGCCGGCATGAAGATCGCGGTACTGGGCGGCCTCGGCCTGCAAGGCCGGGCAGCAATCGCCGATCTCGTCGCCAGCGACGGCGTCGAGCAAGTGGTCTGCGTCGATACCGCGCCGGACGGCCCTGCCCGGCTTGCCGGCCTAACCGACCTTGCCCGCGTGCGCTTCGTGGTGCCCGAGGGCGCGATCGGCCCGGCGCTGGCCACCGTGCTTAACGATGTCGACGCCGTCATCGACCTGCTGCCGCAGCCATTGATGCGCGAGGCGGTGCAGGCCTCGATCGCCACCCGCACGCCGCTGGTCACCACCAATTACGCCAAGTCGATCGCCGATCTGGCGCCGGCCGCCGAACAGGCGGGCGTTTCGATCATGACCGAATGCGGGCTCGACCCCGGCATAGACCTCGTGCTCTACGCGCGCGCCGCCAGGCAGTTCTCTTCGATTTCTTCGATCGATTCCTATTGCGGCGGCATCCCCGAGCCGAAGGCGATGGCCAAGCCGCTTTGCTACAAGGTGAGCTGGAATTTCGACATGGTCCTGGTCAGCCAGAACCGCGACAGCGTGATGATCGAGGACGGAAAACGCGTCGCGGTGCCGGCCGGCCAGCAGCACGACAATCGGTTCATCCATGAGATAGAGGTCGCGGGCCTCGGCAAACTGGAAGCCTTCCCCAATGGCGACGCGCTGCACTATGTCGAGATGCTGGACGTCGCCAAGGGGCTGCGCCGCTCCGGCCGCTACACACTGCGCTGGCCGGGATGGTCGGCCTTCTGGGCGCCGTTGAAGGAGCTCGGCTTCCTCTCCGAAGACAAGGTGCCCGGCACCTCCAACAGCCCGCGCGAATTCCTCGGCCGGCTGCTCGGGCCCCAATTGCAATATGGCCCCGGCGAAAAGGACCTGTGCGTGATGCGCAATGTCTTTTCAGGTCTTGAAGGCGGCCGCGCCAAGACGGTGACGTCGGACCTGATCATCGAACGCGACCTGGCTTCCGGCCTGTTCGGCATGAGCCTAGGTGTCGGCTACCCCGCCAGCATCGTGGCGCAGATGCTGGCACGCGGCGAGATCACCAAACCCGGCCTGCTTAACCCGCTGCTGCATGTGCCCGACATCAGGTTCTTCGACGAACTGGCCAGACGTGGCATCACGGTTTCCGAGACGGTGGCACGGGACTAAGGAGACAGGATTTTCGAACGGTGGACGCCGCCGGCAACGGCGCTGCCGCTCAAAAAGAGCCCAAGGAGAACCGCGGGCAGATATCAACGACCACAGGGAGGAATACCGAAATGAAGATTGCCAGACTTTTCATCGCCGGACTTGCGCTTGCCGGCCTCACCGCCGCTGCCAGCGCCGGAACGCTCGACGACATCACCAAGCGCGGAGAACTGCGCGTCGCCGTGCAGACTCAAGGACCGCCCTTCTCGCTGGTTGGCGCCAATGGCGAACGCACCGGCAGTTCGGTGGAACTCGCCGAACTGATGGCCAAGGAAATGGGCGTCAAGGTCACCTTCCTCGACTTCGACTGGGATGGCCTGATCCCGGCGCTGCTGTCAGGCAAGGCCGACCTTTTGGTTGCCGACATGACACCGACGCTGGCGCGCGGCATGAAGGTCGCGTTCACCACGCCTTACATGTACACGGGCAGCACCGTCTTCACCAAGGCCGACAGCAAGTTCAAGACCACCGAGGACTGCAAGGCCAAGGGCACGAAGATTGCCGTGCTGCTGGGCGCCACCGGCGAAAAGGAAGCCAAGACCGCCTTCCCGGATGCCGACATCAAGAGCTACAAGGGCGGCGGTCCGCTGCTGCTCGACGCCGTCAACAACGGCCAGGCCGATTGCGGCGTCAACGACGTCTCGGCGGTCAAGGGCCAGTCGACCGCCTATCCGGCCGGCACCTTCACTATCATGCCGGACCTCTTGTCGAAGGAGCCGCTTGCCTTCGCCACCCGCTATGACGAGCCGGACCTGTTGATCTGGATGAACCTGTTCCTCAACCAGGTCAGCATCGACGGCCGCCTGCAGAAGAACCTCGACTACTGGGTCAATTCCGACGCCTGGAAGAAGGACCACTAAGCAGCGATAGAACCCGGGCGGTTTCGCGCGCGTCTCAAGCGCCGCGATACCGCCCGGAATTTCGCTTCATCCGTCGTTTCCTGCACTCTGGGGATTTCACCCAACGATGCTCGAAAATTTCAGCTTCCGCACCATCGTCGAATACCTGCCGCTGTTCGGGCAAGGCCTGATCACGACCGTCTGGCTATCGGCGCTGTCCTTTGTCGGCGCGCTCATCGTCGGCATCGTGCTGTGCGCCATGAACCTGCAGCGCGGCTGGCTGTTTCGCGCCCCGGCCAAGGCCTATATCGATGCCGTGCGCGCCACGCCCCTGCTGGCGCAGCTCTATTTCCTCTATTTCGGCCTGCCCCGGCTCGGCTTCGTCCTGCCCGAGCTGGTCGTCGGCATCCTCGCGCTGTCGCTCAACAGCGGCGCCTATGTCGCTGAAATCATTCGCGCCGGCATCCTGTCGATCCCGCGTGGCCAGGTCGAAGCCAGCGTCGCCTCGGGCATGACCTATGTCCAGCGCATGCGCCTGGTCGTCCTGCCGCAGGCCTTCAAGGTGACGATCCCTCCGCTGCTCGGCCAGGCGATCGTGCTGGTCAAGGATTCAGCCCTTCTGTCACTGATCTCGGTTTCCGAACTGACGCGCGCCGGCCAACTGCTCGCCTCCGACCGCTTCATGCCGGCGGAAGGTTTCCTCACCATCGCCGCTTTCTACCTGCTGCTCTATTACTGCCTCAAAGGCTTGGCTGGCCTCTCCAGCCGTTGGCTCGGCACAGCGGGGGCGCGGACATGATCTGGCAACAGCTGCAAAGCCTCGCCGGCTCCTATCCGCTGGCCCTGCGCGGCCTCGGCATGACTGTGGTGCTGTCGCTGATCAGCCTGGTGCTCGGCACCCTGCTCGGCTTTGGCCTCGGCATCCTGCGCACCGGCGGCAACCGGCTGATCTCGGGCTTGATCGGGGCCTGGGTCGATCTGATCCGCGGTACGCCGTTCCTGGTGCAGATCTTCCTGATCTTCTTCATCCTGCCGGAGTTCGGCATCGAACTCGACGCCTTCACCGCCGGCATCATCGCGCTGACCAATCTGGCCGCCTGCTTCATCTGCGAGATCGTCGTCGCCGGCATCCGCTCGGTGCCGACAGGCCAGGTCGAGGCGGCACT
The DNA here is from genome assembly GCF_001428185.1 of Mesorhizobium sp. Root695. Classification (NCBI taxonomy): domain Bacteria; kingdom Pseudomonadati; phylum Pseudomonadota; class Alphaproteobacteria; order Hyphomicrobiales; family Phyllobacteriaceae; genus Mesorhizobium; species Mesorhizobium sp. Root695. The sequence goes on from NZ_LMHO01000023.1 coordinate 329,559, forward strand.
CGCATCCGGCCTGTCGCGCTGGCAGCGCATGCGCCAGGTGGTGCTGCCGCAGGCGATGCGTATCGTGCTACCGCCGCTGGTCGGGCAATATGTGCTGCTGATCAAGGATTCCTCGGTCGTTTCGGCCATCGGCCTCACCGACCTCACCCGCGTCGGCTGGCTGGTTGTACAGCGCGTGCCCAACGGCCTCCTGGTCTTCTTCCTCGTCGGCGTCGGTTACTTCATCGTCTGCTATCCCCTGATCATGCTGGCCCGCCGGCTCGAACGCCGCATGGGCGCGGCGCATGGCGAGGTGCAGTTGTGACATCAAACCCCAAAGGTCCAGAAAACATGACCAAAACGGGCCTCACCAAAACCGGCATGATCGACTTTCGCGGCGTCAACAAATGGTTCGGCTCGCTCAACGTGCTGAAGGACATCACGCTCAGCGTCGAACCGCGCGAAGTGGTTGTCGTCTGCGGCCCGAGCGGCTCGGGCAAGAGCACGCTGATCCGCTGCGTCAACGGCCTGGAGACGATCAAGGATGGCGATCTTGTCGTCGACGGCCAGCGCCTCGGCGACCCCGCCACCAACATGACGCAGCTGCGCACCGAGATCGGCTTCGTCTTCCAGGCGTTCAACCTCTACCCGCACAAGACCGCGCTCGAGAACGTCACGCTGGCCCCCATCCATGTCCGCAAGATCCCGCGCGCCGAAGCCGAAAAGGCCGGGCGCGAATTGCTGGCCAAGGTCGGGCTTGCCGACAAGGTCAATGCCTATCCCGCGCAGCTCTCCGGCGGCCAGCAGCAGCGCGTGGCGATCGCGCGTTGCCTCGGCATGCGGCCCAAGATCATGCTGTTCGACGAGCCGACCTCGGCACTCGATCCCGAGATGATTTCCGAAGTGCTCGACGTCATGGTGGCGGTCGCCGAGGAAGGCATGACCATGATGGTGGTGACGCATGAGATGGGGTTTGCCCGCAAGGTCGCCCAGCGCGTGGTGTTCATGGACGCCGGCGCCATCGTCGAAAGCGGCACACCCGACGAATTTTTCTCACACCCCAAGACCGACCGCAGCCGCGCTTTCCTGAGCAAGATTCTGCGGCACTGACCCCGGCGGTCAGGTCGCCTCTTCCGGATTGCCGCCAATCGCGAACGCCACCCGGCCGCCGCGTCGCCTCAGCAGCGCGATGGCGAGGAAGGCGATCACACCACTCGCGGCGACGACCACCAGCATCCACAGCGAATTGGCGACGGATGTCCGCGCCATCATGAAGGCGAGCGCGAACGGCGCGAAGGCCGAGGTGAACTGGCGGGCAGCGCTCGCCCATCCCAGCCGCGCGCCATAGCCTTCGCGACCGAAGAGTTCGAGCGGCAAGGTGCCGCCGACGATGCTGGTGAGGCCGGAACCGAGGCCGAACAGGAACACGAACAGGAAGGCGCCGGGCAGCCAGGGCGTGGTCAGCAGCAGCGCACACAGCCCGGCTGTGAGCAGCAAAGCTGCAATGACGGCGAGATGCGTTTGCTGAAGCCTCCCACCAAACAGCATGTTGATCAGCCGGCTGGCAACCTGCGCCGGTCCGAACAGGGTCGAAACGAAGAGACCGGCCGTGCCGAGCCCAAGGGCCGCCGTCAGTGGCACCATGTGGATGAGGATCGCCGATAGCGCGAAGCCCTCGGTCGCGAACCCCGCCAGCATCAGCAGGAACGCGGCCCGGCCGCGCCGCGAATCGAGCGGCGCGGCCGCCTCCAAGGCTGGCCCGCGCTCATGGCTCGCGGCCGTGGCGTGGCGGCGCGACAGGCGCATCAGCGAGGCGTGGATCGGCAGGCAGAGCCCGAGATTGAGTGCGGCGAACAAGAGGTAGACCTCGCGCCATGTCAGATGCGCATGCAGCGCCGAAGTCAGTGGCCAGAACAGGGTCGAGGCAAATCCGGCGATGAGCGTGAGATGGGTGATGCTGCGTTGCGGCCTGGGAACCCCGATCTGCACAATTGCCACGAAGGCGGCGCTGTAGAGGACGAAGCTGGAGGCCAGCTCCATCGCCAGCAAGGCCAGGACGAAGCTCACGCGGCCGGGCGCGACGGCGCACAGCGCCAGCGCCATCGCCGCCGCCACCGAGCCGATGGTCATGATGCGGCCAGCGCCGAAGCGGTCGGCCCACCGCCCGGCCGTCGGCGCGAACAGGCTACTGGCAAACAGCGAGGCCGACAGGGCGCCGAACACCCAGCCTTCCGTGAGGCCGAACTCCCTGGCCATTGCCGGCGCCAGGATCGAGAAGCTGTAATAGAGCGTTCCGTAGCCGACGATCTGGGTCAGCCCCAGCGCCCAGATCGCCTTGCGCAGGACGGACCGGTCAGGCATCGACGCTGGCCGCCATATTCTGTCGCGCCTCGGTGCTGGCCGGCGCAGATGCGCAACCACAGCCCGACGCGCCCTTTGCCTTGGCGTGCGCATCCTCGACGCAGCAGGCATCGACGTTCGCGGGTGCAGGTCCGCCGCAGCAGCCAGCGCTTTCCGGTGCCGTCACGACACCGACGGCGCTGCACACGCCGGTCTCCGGCAGCACCAGCCGCACCTCGCGGGCAGCAATATGGTCTCCGGCAATGTCGGCGACCACCGAGCGGACCTGCTCGTAGCCGGTCGCCATCAGAAAGGTCGGGGCGCGGCCGTAGGATTTCGAGCCGACGATGGTGAAGCCGGGTTCGGGATGGGCGAGTTCCCCGATGCCATGCGCGGGAACGGTGCCGCATGAGTGGAAGTTCGGATCGATCAGCGGCGCCAGCGCCGGCGGCGCTTCGACGACCGGATCGAGCGCGATGCGGATTTCGCCGAGGAACGACAGATCGGGCCGGAAGCCGGTGGTGACGACGATGCGGTCGACGGCCAGGCTGAACGGCTTGCCGGTGAGGTGGGCGTCGACGACGAGCTCCTCGCCTTGCGTCTCGATGCGGTTGACGGCGAAGGGCGCCAGCATGTTCAGCCTGCCGTCCGTCATCGCCTGCCTGGCGGCCAGCCCAAGCGCGCCGCGTTCCGGCAACTGGTCGTTCAGCCCACCGCCGAGCAATCTGTCGACGCTGGCATGGCGCAGCGCCCAGAAGATCTCGGTGCCTGGTGCCGCGTCCTGCAGCTCCATCAGCGCCAGGGCGACGTTGATCGCCGAGTGCCCGCCGCCAATGACCAGGATGCGCTTGCCTGCATAGTCTTCTCTCGCCTTGCCGGCCACGTCGGGAATGCCATAGGCGATGCGCCCGCTAGCCGCGCCTTCGCCTGGAACCGATAGGCCGTCGACGCCAATCGGGTTTGGCCGCCACCATGTTCCAGACGCGTCGATGACGGCACGCGCGAGCACGCGGTGCTCGCCGCCGGCATCGCGATAGCGGATCACGAAGGGCGCATCCTTGCGGCCGTCATTGGCGACCTTGTCGTGTCCCTGACGGGTGATCGCGGTGACCTCGGCGCCGAGCTTCAAATTGGCGGCGATCTCAGGAAGCCGGCCAAGCGGCGCCAGATAATCGCGCACGATTTCGCCGCCCGTCGGCAGGCCGCGCATATCAGGCACCGTCCAGCCGGAGCGATCGAGCAGCGCCCGCGCTGCCGCATCGATGTTGTATTCCCACGGCGAGAACACCCGCACATGGCCCCATTCGAGCAGCGCGGCACCCACGCTTTCGCCGCGCTCCAGGATGAGCGGACGGATGCTGCGCTCGACCAGGTGCGCCGAGGCGGCCAGCCCAACCGGGCCTGCGCCGATCACCGCGACGGGAAGATTTGCCATCATGTCCATAGGTTCGATCCTTCCGGTATCTTCGAATTATAAGCGCAAAAAAATCAAGCCAGTGCTTTGCCGACGGCCGGCGCGCAAGTGGCGTCAGCGCAGCACTCGTCGGCGAGATAGCCGATCAGCGCATTCATGCCGGGATAGTTGGCGCGGCAGATCAGCGTCGTCGCTTGCCGCTCCTGCGTCACCAGGCCGGTGTCGACCAGCCGCTTGAGGTGATGCGACAGCGTCGAGGACGGAATGTCGAGCTTGCCCTGGACGCTGCCGACGGCAAGCCCGTCGTCACCGGCGCGCACCAGAATGCGATAGAGCTGAAGCCGCGTCGGATTGCCGAGGGCTTCGAGTTGGGCGGCTGCTTTTTCGAGTTTCATGGAAATAAGCTACGCGACACTTTTCGCGTCGTCAACTCAATTTCGAAAAATATGGAAATAGCGTCAGCCGACCCGCTTGCTCGAGGCGTTGGTGACCACCTCGCCATCCTCCTTGGTGAACGCGCCGAGATCCGGGTTGGGCAGAATGTCCAGCACCTTTTCCGACGGACGCGCCAGCACGACGCCAAGCGGGCTGACCACGATCGGCCGGTTGATCAGGACCGGATGCGCCTGCATGAAATCGAGGATCTGCTCGTCGGACCATTTCGGGTCGGCGAGGCCGAGCTCGGCATAGGGCGTGCCCTTCTCGCGCAGCAGGTCGCGCGGCGTCATGCCCATGGCCGCGATCAACTCGACCAGCTTTTGCCGTGACGGCGGTGTCTTCAGATATTCGATCACCTGCGGCTCCTCGCCGGACTGCCGGATGATCGCCAGCGTGTTGCGCGAGGTGCCGCAATCGGGGTTGTGGTAGATGGTGATGGTCATTTCGCGGTCCTCTCAGCAGAGATGGTATTCCTGACGGCGCCGCCCTCTTCGTACCAGCCCTTGGTGCGGTTCACGATCCACACCACCGACAGCATGACCGGAACCTCGATGAGCACGCCGACCACGGTGGCAAGGGCGGCGCCCGAATTCAGCCCGAACAGCGCGATCGCGGCGGCCACCGCCAGTTCGAAGAAGTTCGACGCGCCGATCAGCGCCGACGGTCCGGCCACGCAGTACCGCTCGCCGCTGACGCGGTTGAGCAGATAGGCAAGGCCGGAGTTGAAATAGACCTGGATCAGGATCGGCACCGCCAGCAGCACGATCACCAGCGGCTGCGCGATGATCTGCTCGCCCTGGAAGCCGAACAGCAACACCAGCGTCGCCAGAAGGGCAACCAGAGACAAGGGCTGCAGCGCGGCGAGCAGCGCATCGAGCCCGCTTTGCCCGCTTGCCGCCAGCAGCCGGCCCCGAACCAGCTGCGCGACGATCACCGGCGCGACAATGTAGAGCGCGACCGACAGCATCAGCGTGCCCCATGGCACGGTGATCGCCGACAGGCCGAGCAACAGCCCGACAATAGGCGCGAAGGCGACGATCATGATCGCGTCGTTGAGCGCCACCTGCGACAGCGTGAAATTCGGCTCGCCGCGCGTCAGGTTCGACCAGACGAACACCATCGCCGTGCACGGCGCCGCAGCAAGGATGATCAGCCCGGCAATGTAGGAATCGATCTGCGCGGCGGGCAGCCAGGGCCGGAACAGCCAGCCGACGAAGAGCCAGCCCAGCAGCGCCATCGAAAACGGCTTCACCGCCCAGTTGATGAACAGCGTCACGCCGATGCCGCGCCAATAGGTGCCGACCCTGGCCAGCGAGGCAAAATCGACGCGCAAGAGCATCGGCACGATCATCAGCCAGATCAGCACGGCGATGGGAATGTTGACCCTGGCGATCTCGGCCGACGCGATCGCGCCGAACACACCCGGCAGCAGATGGCCAAGCGCGATGCCCGCGACGATGCACAGCGCCACCCACACCGTCAGATATTTCTCGACGAAGCCGATGCCAGGCCGCGCCGCATTGTCCGCGTTCAGAACGTGATCGGTCATGATGGGGCTCCTTGGCTCAGCCGGCCTTCGGCAGATTGCGGCCGATTTCATCCAGCCGCTTTTGCAGGGCAAGCTTGTCGACCATGTTCATCGGCAGGCTGATGAAGATCGAAATCCGGTTGTTGAGCATGCGATAGGCTTCGGCGAAGGCCAGATGTTTTTCGGCATCGGTGCCCTCCACGTCAGCCGGATCAGGCACGCCCCAATGTGCGGTCATCGGCTGTCCCGGCCAGACCGGGCACGATTCGTTGGCAGCGTTGTCGCAGACTGTGAAAACGAAATTCATCTCCGGCGCACCGGGAACCGCGAATTCTTCCCAGTCCTTCGAGCGGGCAAAGGACGTGTTGTAGTTCAGGTTCTTCAGAAGCTGGAGCGTGTAGGGATGCACCGCCCCTTTGGGATGCGACCCGGCCGAATAGGCCTTGAATTTGCCGGCTCCGACACGATTGAGAATCGCTTCGGCGATGATCGACCGTGCCGAATTGCCGGTGCAAAGGAAAAGAACGTTGTATGGCTCGCTCATGGCGTGTGCCTCCTTTCTAGCATTTACAGGTCACGGCATTGATGACGGGCCGGCACAGCTCCGGCGCGCCATTGCAGCAATCCTCCATCAGATAGGCCAGCAGGTCGCGCAAGCCGGTCATGTCGGCGACGTAGCGCACGATCCGGCCGTCGCGTTCGGGGCGGATCAGCCCGGCGTGGGCGAGCACCTTCAGATGCGCCGACATGGTGTTCTGGACCGTGTCCAACCTTGTGGCGATCTCGCCCGCCGGAATGCCTTCCGGCCCGGCGTGCACGAGCAGCCGGAAGACATCCAGCCGCGTCTCCTGGCCAAGTGCGGCCAGCGCATTCAAAGTGTCTTTCTTATCCATATATCCGAATCCTTGGATTTATGGACTCCTGGATACCGGCTTCCCCTCGATCTGTAAAGCCTGTCCGCCCGCCATCATGTGACAGCAAGCACCTTTCCCGTATCGTGCTGGCGCACGAAGTCCACGCGGACGCCGTCCCAATGGTAGCTGTAGTGCCGGCCTTGGACGGGAATGGTGATCACGTCGGGCCAGAAGATGCCGATGCAGCCGCCGCCCGGCATGCGCACGCTGTTCCACACCAGCCCATCGCTGCCGGCAGCCCGCAACGCCCGGCCTTCCGCCTGCGAGGCGGTGTAGTCGTCCGGATCGAGCACACCGGGCACGGCGTTCACGTCATCGAGATCGCGGTCGACGCCGCCGATCAGCACGCGGAAATCCGCCGTCCAGCCCGGCCCCTCGTTGGTGGCGCCCATGAAGTTCTGATGGTGGTGGATGGTCTCTGCCAGCGCCACCTCCTCGCTGTCGCCGGCATAGTAGATCCCGTAACTGCCATCCGAGAAGCGACCGGGCCGCAGCGTCGAACAATGCACGAAGGGCGCCATCACGAAGCTCGCGCCGGGACCCGAAACCCGCCTAGCGGCCGACACCTTGCCAAGGTCGCCGATCTCGAACCGTATGCGCGGGTTGGTCTTCTGCTCGACGCCCGCCAGCGCCTCCCAGTCGCGCGGCTCGGCAATGTCCTCGAAGAGGTCGATCGGCGGATGGATGGAGCGGATGATGCGGAAGGTCTGGTGCCAGTCGACGCGGCGACGGACCGCAAGCCCACTCACCATGCACCACGCTCCGCATCGAGCCATTCGCGCATCGCGGCAAGATCGGAGATTTCGCCGCGCAACATCAGGTCGAGGGCCGACTGGCCACCGAAGGTGGCATTGGGCTTGCGGATCCAGGCGTAGCCGCGCGCCGGCTCCGTGAACAGATAGCGCAGGCCCTTGTGGATGCCCATCAGGTGCGCCATGCGGGTTCGCAGGTCGCGGTCGATCCTGCCGATGGCGCCTTCCTTCCAGCGTGCCCAGGTCCGCGCCGATATGCCGCCGAGCAGGATGCAGGCCTCGAGGTCGGTGAGGTTCCAGGCCTTGAACAGGTTGACCGTGGTGCGCGCCAAGGCGCCCGCCTCGTCATCAGTGATGGTGCTTCCAACCGTGGCCGGTGTCGTGACGATGGACTGAAGCTGCATTCTTGGTGCCTCGCTATTTGGCAGATATATAGCATTTATTTGCCAATTGGCAAGATAGGTCCAACCGCACCTAGGGAAGAGGATGGCAGGACATAGCAAGGCTTGGGTTCATCGCCCCCACGGAAGCCGGGGCGAGGAACCCAAGTCCTGGAAGATCGCCGCCAGTACCCGGTCTACTCCGCCGCCTCATAGCCCGCGATGCCTTTGATCTCGAGGAAATCCTCGAGCCCGTATTCGGCATATTCGCGGCCGTTGCCCGATTGCTTGTAGCCGCCGAAAGGCAGGCCGGCGTCCCACTGGGGATAGTTGATGTAGACATTGCCGGTGCGCATGCGTGCCGCGACTTCGCGCGCCTTCTTCATGTCCTTGGCCTGGATGTAGGAGGCAAGGCCATAGACGGTGTCGTTGGCGGTCTCGATCACCTCGTCGACGCTGTCGTAGGGCATGATCGCCAGCACCGGCCCAAAAATCTCCTCGCGTGCGATGCGCATGTCGTGGGTGACGTCGGCAAACACCGTCGGCCTGACGTAGTAGCCGCGGTTGAGTTCAGCCGGACGGCCGGGGCCGCCGGCGACCAGCGTCGCACCTTCGTCGATGCCGGCCTGGATAAGGTCCTGGATCTTGTCGAACTGGACCTGGCTGACGACCGGGCCGAGCTTCGTGCCGGCAGCGTCGGCGGGGCCGACGGTGAACTTTTCCGCAGCCGCCTTGGCGTAGCCGGCCGCCTCGTCATGGCGGTCGCGCGGCACGAACATGCGCGTCGGCGCGTTGCAGGACTGGCCGCTGTTGCTGAAGCAGCCGGCGACGCCCTTGGTGACGGCGCTTGCGAGATCGACATCGGGGAACAGGATGTTGGCCGACTTGCCGCCAAGCTCCTGATGCACGCGCTTGACCGTGTCGGCGGCGGCCTTGGCCACCAGGATGCCGGCGCGGGTCGAACCGGTGAACGACATCATGTCGATGTCGGGATGGCTGGACAGCGCCTGGCCGACGCCGGGACCGTCGCCATTGACGAGGTTGAAGACGCCCTTCGGCACGCCGGCCTCGTCCAGAATCTCGGCGAAGATGATGGCGTCGAGCGGCGCGATCTCGGACGGCTTCAGCACCATGGTGCAGCCGGCGGCAAGCGCCGGGCCGACCTTGCAGGTGATCTGGTTGAGCGGAGTGTTCCACGGCGTGATCAGACCTACGACGCCGATAGGCTCCTTGACCACCAGATGATTGCCCTTGACGTGGCGGAACTCGAAACTCCCGAGCACGTCGGCCATCTTCTGCAGATGCGCAAGGCCGATGCCGACCTGGCTGTCCAACGCCATCTGGCGCGGCGCGCCCATTTCGCGCGACACAGCGACAGCAAGATCGCCACTGCGCTTCTTGTAGACAGCGATGATGCGGTTCAGGAGTTCGAGCCGCTCGCCGACCTCGGTGAAACCAAAGCTGTTGAAGGCGCGCTTGGCCGCGGCCACCGCCTTGTCGACATCGGCCTTGGAGCCGAGCGAGATCTGCGCGAAGGCATCCTCGTTCGAGGGATCGATGACGTCGAATGTGTTGGGCACAACAGGATCGACCCACGCGCCATCAATATAGAACTGCAGATTGTGTGACATGGTTTCTCCCTGGGATGCACCGCATGGCCGTGCCGGCCGTCATATGTGGCTGGAGATAACGATGCACAAGCGCCGCTGTCAAACGCAACCCCCGAAGTGGTTAAGCCAGCCCGCCAGTCGTTGAGCCAGACGGGTTGGCCGGCTGGGTCAGGACAGGCTAGAGCAGCGTGTGCCCGGCTTCGAGCAGAAACCGTTTCACCGCTTCCTCATCTGCCGCTTTCACCAGCAGATGATCGCCGTCGAAGGTGGACACCACGAAGATGCCCAGCCCGTTTTCCGACAGCGGCCTGATCACCGACAACACGATGCCGGTTTCGTCGAAAGCAAAGGGGCCCTGCAATTTGAAGGCGATCCAGTCGCCATCCTGCCTGACCGTGCCTGGAACCCGATCCTGCAGGCATGTGATCGAAAGCTCGTCTTCGGTCCTGGTGATGCTGACGAAGCCCGGTTCGTCCGCCCAACCGGGAATGCTATCGCGCGCTTCAAGCCGCGAAATCGCGTAAAGCCCGGAGAGTTGCTTGAGTTTGACCTTGGCAGCCATTCTTCCAACTCGCCGCTATCGCGGCAACTTCTTGCTCATATAGATCGTCATGCCGCCCATGAACGGCTCCTCTCGGTCGATGACAAAGCCGTGCTTCCTGTAGAGCGACACATTGGCCTCGAAAGCGCCGTTGGTCAGCAGGCGAATCTCGGAATGGCCCGCTTCGAGTGCCTTGCGCTCAGCCCGCTCCAGCAAGAGCCGGCCGATGCCCCTGCCCTGGGCGTGCGGTGCGACGCAGACATTCTCGATCCAGAGGTGATCCTCGGCCGGAATGGTTTCGATCATGCCGACGATATGGCCGTCCGCAACGGCGAGATCGAGCGGATGCTCGGCAACCGCCTTCTCGTAGTTGGCGCGCATCGGCAGCGGCTCGCGGCCGATCACCGGCACCCATTTGGCATAGGCCGCACGCACGATGTCCCTGATGGCCGCAGCGTCGGGGGGCTCGGCCAACCGAAACCGGATGGAATTGTTAGTCATGACAAGGCTCCAAACATGGAAAACCCGCCAGCGTTGTCGCGGGCGGGGCTGGAAACGAACGAACCGGATCTATCCTGCCGGCCTTTGTCGTCGCGCAATCAGCTTGTCGCTCCGCACTGTTCGGGAACGGCGTCGGTTGGTGTTGTTGGGCTCGGAAACGAACATGGCGCCAAGCTGGCGCAGGAAGCGCGGCGCGTCAAGCCAGCGGTTTTCAATACTCCTGCGCCGTCGGCCGAAACAGGATCTCGTTGATGTCGACCTCGTCGGGCTGGCTCATCGCGAACACCACCGCTCTGGCGAAGGAATCGGCCGGGATGGCCACCCGGTCATAGAGCGCGCGCACGCCCTCGGCGACATCGGGCTCGGTGACGCTGTCGGGCAGCTCCGTCGCCACAGCACCGGGCGAGATGATGGTGGTGCGGATGTTGTAAGGTTTTACTTCCTGCCGCAGGCCCTCCGAGATGACACGCACCGCGTGCTTGGTGGCAGCATAGACCGCGCCGCCCGGCCCGACCTTGTGGCCCGCGACCGACGACACGTTGATGATGTGGCCGCTTTTCTGCGTCTTCATGTGCGGCAGTGCCGCGGCAATGCCGTAGAGCACGCCCTTGATGTTGACGTCGATCATCCGGTCCCAATCCTCGACCTTGCCGCGCTCCAGCGGCGAGTGCGGCATCAGGCCGGCATTGTTGATGATCACGTCGACGCGGCCATGCATCTTGACCGCATGATCGACCAGACGCCGGACTTGGCCGACATCGGTGACGTCGGTGGCCAGGATGGCGTCCTTGCCAAGCGAGAGCTCGTCGGCGAGCGCCTGCAACCGGTCGAGGCGCCGCGCGCCCAACACCAGCCTGGCGCCCTCTTTCGCCAGAAGCCTAGCAGCGGCTTCGCCCAGCCCGCTGCTGGCGCCGGTGATGACGACGACTTTGCCCTTGATGTTCTCGGCCATGATGATGTCCTTTCCGATTTCGGCTTCGCTGCCCACGGCAACCCACGCATTCTCGTTGACGGCTCAGCCGGGCATTTTGATCTTGCCCAGCCAGCCCGTGACCTCTTCAAGCGTCTCGCGCTCCTGGTTGCGCTGTTTGGAAAAACCTTCGATGAGCCGCGCCCCTGGAGCATGGTCGGCGAGGACTTTCAGGCTCTGCCCCAGACCGTAGCCGCCATGGGTGATGAACGGCACCAATGGCTTGCCCGACAGATCGTTTTTCGCCAGGAAGGAGCGGATCACCGAAGGCGCGGTCATCCCCCAGATCGGAATCCGAGGAACACCGTCTCGCAGGATTTGATGTCGGGCACCGTGGCGGCGAGCGGCGGTTCGAACCCGGACACACGCTGCTGCTCCGCCACCGCGACCTGCTGCTCGTAGTCTTCCGGGTAAGGATCGACGGTCCGGATCTGGAAAAGATCCGCGCCGGGGGCCCGGCAGATCTGGCGCGCGATGACACGCCTGTTGCCGGTGCGGGTGTAGTACGCCACCAGTACCTTGGCGCCACCCGCCTGCCGCGCGTTCGTCGCGACGGCGGGCAGGCTCGATCCGGCACCGACACCCAGTGGAAATGCAAGCGCAGTCATCAGTGCACTCCGTCTTGAGACCGGCTGGCTCATCTCGCGCTCCTGCGCTTGGCTCTAGCGCCCGACCCGCGCCTGCAGATGCGCCGGATAGCGGTCGCCTTGCACGGTGATCGTGGACACGGCGCTCTCGATGTCGCGCAATTCGTCGGCGCTCAGCACGACGCTGGCCGCGCCGATGTTTTCCCTCAGGCGGCTGATCTTGGTGGTGCCGGGGATCGGCACGATCCACGGCTTCTGCGCCAGCAGCCAGGCCAGTGCGATCTGCGCCGGCGTCACCTGCTTGGCCGTTGCAATGGCGCCTAGCACGTCGACCAGCGTTTGGTTGGCCTTGCGCGCCTCGGGCGAGAAGCGCGGCACGATGTTGCGGAAATCGTCGCTGGCGAAAGTGGTGGTCTCGCTGATGGCGCCGGTCAGAAAACCTTTGCCCAGCGGGCTGAACGGCACGAAGCCGATGCCGAGTTCTTCCAGTGTCGGAATGACCTCCTTCTCCGGTTCGCGCCACCACAGCGAGTACTCGCTCTGCAAGGCAGCGACCGGCTGCACGGCATGTGCGCGGCGGATGGTCTGCGCGCCGGCTTCCGACAGGCCGAAATGGCCGACCTTGCCCTCGGCGATCAGTTCCTTCACCGCACCCGCCGCATCCTCGATCGGCACGCTGGGATCAACGCGGTGCTGATAGAGCAGATCGATGCGGTCGGTCCTCATCCGTTTCAGCGCCGCCTCGGCGACCTCCCTGATGTGCTCGGGCCGGCTGTCCATGCCGCGCGACACCTCGCCGCCGGCAAAGCCGAATTTGGTCGCGATGACGACCCGGTCGCGGACCGGCGCCAGCGCCTCGCCCAGCAGCTCTTCATTGACGAACGGGCCATAGGCTTCCGCCGTGTCGAAAAAGGTGACGCCGCTATCGACTGCGGCGCGAATGAGCTCGACGGCCTGCTTTTTATCGGTCGCCGGGCCGTAGCCATAGCTCAGGCCCATGCAGCCCAGCCCGATGGCCGAGACTTCGAGACCATTGTTTCCAAGTGTGCGCTTTTGCATCGTCATATTCCTTTGTTCAGGCTTGGTACTGCGCATCGCTGACATGCTCCATCCAGTCGACCGCCTTGCCGTCGAGCGCTTCCTGGATGGCGATGTGGGTCATGGCGGTGGTGGGTGCCGCGCCGTGCCAGTGTTTTTCGCCCGGCTCGAAATGAACCACGTCGCCGGGCCGGATCTCCTCGACCGGGCCGCCCTCGCGCTGCACGCGACCGCAGCCGGCGGTGACGATCAGCAACTGGCCGAGCGGATGGGTGTGCCAGGCGGTGCGCGCGCCGGGCTCGAAGGTGACGGCGTTGCCGGCCGCACGGGCTGGTGCAATGGCCGCAAACAGCGGGTCGATGCGCACCGTGCCGGTGAACCAGGCGCCCGGTCCCTTGGCCGAGGCTTGAGAGCCGCTTCGCTTGATATCCATGGTCTTTTCCCTTCGTCTGCGCCGGGCAGCACACTGCGACCGGACCTCAGGGCCGCCAAGTCTGGGGCCCAATTGTGATGACGCCAATTTAGGGCCTGCGATTGCCCATGATTAGCTGCTATATCTGGCATGTACTTATGAGAAGGGCTCATGAATGCCGCGAGACAATCTGAACGAGCTGACCGCCTTTCTCGCCGTCGCGCGCGAGGAAAGCTTCACCAGGGCGGCGGCGAAGCTCGGCGTTTCCCAATCGGCGCTCAGCCACACGGTGCGGGCGCTCGAGGAACGGCTGGGCGTGAGGCTTCTGACGCGCACCACGCGCAGTGTCTCGCCGACCGAAGCGGGCGAACGGTTGCTGCGCACCGTCGGGCCGAGGCTCGACGAGATCGAGACTGAGCTCGCCGCGCTCAGCGCGTTGCGGGAAAAGCCCGCTGGCACCATCCGCATCACCGCCGGCGAGCACGCCGCCGACGCGATCCTGTGGCCTGCCCTAGCGAGATTCCTGCCTGACTATCCCGACATCAAGGTCGAGATCATCATCGACTACAGCCTGACCGACATCGTCGCCGAGCGCTTCGACGCCGGCGTGCGGCTGGGAGAACAGGTGGCGCGCGACATGATCGCGGTGCGCATCGGCCCCGATATGCGCATGGCGGTGGTCGGGTCGCCGGCTTATTTCGCCACGCGGCCGAAGCCGCGCGTGCCGCAGGACCTGACCGACCACAATTGCATCAATCTGCGGCTGCCGACCTATGGCGGGCTCTATGCCTGGGAGTTCGAAAAGGCCGGGCGCGATCTGAAGGTGCGGGTCGAGGGCCAGTTGGTGTTCAACACAGCCGCGTTGCGCATGAATGCCGTGGTCGCCGGATTGGGACTCGCCTATCTGCCCGAGGACCAGGCACGCACGCGGCTTGCCGGTGGCGAACTGGTGCGGGTGCTTGCCGACTGGTGCCCGCCCTTCCCCGGCTACCACCTCTATTACCCCAGCCGCCGGCAGGCGACGCCAGCCTTCTCACTGCTGGTCGACGCCTTGCGCTACCGGGATAAGATGTGAACCCTTCGACCGGTCAGGATCGTTGCCTGCCTGGTTGACGAAGCAGGACAGCATCGGCATCATTCTCGACGGCGTGGCCTGCGCCGAACCTCCAGGGACCGTCCCCAGCACGGTCTTCTAACGGAGGCAAAGGGGCTTTCCAGTCTCAGGCCACTGTCTTGGTCCGACCGTTTCGGATGTGGTTGCTGGGGAACGCCATCCGGGACGTGAAAGGCCATGACAATGACGCAAAATACAAATTTCAAACGTCGTGTGCGGGCTCGCGCTGCCAGGACGGGCGAATCCTATACGGCTGCTCTCAGGCATTTTCACCGCAGCGCGCCGGACGATCTGGCGCCCGAAACGAGATCGGTGCGATTGGCCGTAGCGCAAAGCACCGTCCATGACGACCCTCGCGACATCGGCAAACTGCGCGACAGCGGGCTGGAGATGCGGCGCCTGATGCGAGAGGCGCGGCAGGCGGGCGCCAGACTGTTGCACTTTCCCGAAGGCGCGACCTGCTCTCCCAACAAGCGCATCATGTCGGCCGGCGGTCGCGAAAATATTGGGCCGGCCGATTGGGACTGGTTCGAATGGGCGGTCCTGCGCGAGGAACTGGAGGCGACGACGGCGCTTGCGCGCGAGCTTGGACTATGGACGGTCTTCGGCTCGGTGCATCAACTCAGCCAGCCGCGCCGGCCGCACAGCAGCCTCCATGTCTCCGATCGTGGCGAGCTGGTGACGCGCTATGACGAGCGCATGCTGTCGAACACCAAGATCTCCTTCATGTACACGCCGGGTTCGATCCCGGTGACGTTCGAGGTCGACGGGCTCCGCTTCGGCTGTACGCTCGGCATGGAAGCGCACTTTCCCGAGATTTTCATCGACTATGAGAGGCGCGATGTCGACTGTGTCTTGTTCTCGACAAACTCTCACGTCGACGGCCCGGTTTTCGCCGTCGAGATGCAGGGACACGCGGCCAGCAACAATTACTGGGCCAGTTTCTCCGTCCCCGCGCAACACAGCCTGACCGCGCCTTCGGGAATTGTTGCCCCCGGTGGCCGCTGGGCGGCGCAATGCCCAGCCGATGGAACCCCCGCGATTGCCGTCGCCGATATCGACAACAATCCGGGAGACCCGGCCCGGCCCTGGCGGCGAACGGCGCGGACGGGAATCTACCAACCGCATATGGTGGAGGACGACCAGCGCAGCAACGACCGCGGCATGTTCTAGGACAAGCGTGACCCGGAGGCGGCTGGCGACTGCCGGCCGCCCCGGTGCTTTGCTGCCGACAGAGCGCAATCCATCTGGATTGAATCCTTGATCATTCTATCTTCCTGTTTGCGCGAACCGCAGGTTCGAGACCTGGCACCAGCACCGGAGCAATAGCCGTGACCGACACCGACCTCGCCGACACCTATCGCGGCTACATCGCTTGCCTCAACGCCCAGGATTGGCAGAACCTCCACCGGTTCGTCCACGACGAGGTGCATTACAATGGCGACCGGATCGGACTCGCCGGGTATCGCAAGATGCTGGAGCGGGATTTTTCCGAGATACCGGACCTCTATTTCGACATCCGGCTGCTGATGTCAGATACGCCCTTCATAGCCAGCCGGCTCCAATTCAACTGCACGCCGATCGGAACCTTCCTCGGCCTGCCGGTCAACGGCAGGAGAGTCGCCTTCAGCGAGAACGTCTTCTATGAATTTCTCGACGGCAGGATCAGGCATGTCTGGTCGGTGATCGACAAGGCGGCCATCGAAGCGCAGCTTTGATGCAGGTCGGCCAGAAGGCAAAGTCTGCGCTGCCCCTCATCTGGCTGCCGCCATCTTCTCCCCGTAGAACGGGGAGAAGGACGCCGTCATCAACGATTTCACCATCGCGGCGGCGATGTCGTCCGATGGGAAGGTGGCAATCGTTCGTAAAAATCGATCGTTCTAACGAGAATAATTCGTTGGAAAGATCGGTATAGGAATGACATTCTCCCAGCGTACACGGCTGGAGTATTGCATTGTCTTCTGTTTCCCACTTCGCGAACGATATTCCGAAAAGCGCGTTTCCTGCCGATCTGGTACAAGGACGAAAATCCCTCAATTTGAATGGCATCGTGCCCGGCATCGTCCTTGTCGCGATGATCACTGCCGTCGCCTTCTCGGCCCGCAACGTCTCCGGCTTCGCTTTGTTCAGCCCGATGATAACAGCGGTCGTCGCCGGCATGATCTACTCCAACGTGCTCGGCACGCCAGCCCATGCCAAGGCCGGCATCACGTTTTCGCAGCGCCGGCTCTTGCGCTTCGCCATCGTGCTGCTCGGCTTGCAGCTGACAATCGGCCAGGTCGTCTCCATCGGCGCCGGCGGTGTCTGCATCGTCGCGGCCACGCTCGGCGCCACCTTCCTCTTCACCATCACGCTCGGCCGGCTGATCGGCGTCGACGCCAAGCTGGCGCAGCTGATCGCCGCCGGCACCTCGATCTGCGGCGCCTCGGCCATCGTCGCCACCAACATCGTCACCGATGCGCGCGACGAGGACGTCACCTACGCCGTCGCCTCGATCACCTTGTTCGGCACGATTGCCATGCTCGGCTTCCCGCTCATGGCGCCGATGCTCGGCCTCGACCAGCACGCTTTCGGCCTGTGGGCCGGCGCCTCGATCCATGAGGTGGCGCAAGTCATCGGCGCCGGCTTCCAGAACGGCACCCAGTCCGGCGAGATCGCCACCGTCGCCAAGCTGACCCGCGTCGCCATGCTGGCGCCGATGGTCGTCGCGCTCGGCCTGATGGTGCGCCGCAAGAGCGGCGATCATTCGGCGGCGCGGCCGCCCATGCCGTGGTTCGTCGCCGCCTTCGTCGCTGTCGTGGCGCTGAACAGCCTGGTCACGATTCCGGCCGAGGTGAAATCGGCAATGACTCTCGCCACCACCATCATGCTGACCATGGGGCTGGCCGCGATGGGCCTGCAGGCAGACATTTCGCAGCTGCGTTCACGCGGCCTGCGCCCGCTGGCGCTCGCTTTCTCGGCCTTCCTGTTCATCGGCTGCTTCAGCCTGATGCTGGTGAAATTCGCCTAATCTAGCCCGGGCCAGGGCATGTTGAGATTCAGGTCAGGCCGGCCTCACCTGAATATCACTATGCCCTAATCCTCGAACGAACTCGCCGCGGCATAGATCGCCGCCAGCGCCTCGATGCCCGCCTGGTCGGCCGTGTCGAAGCGGCCTGGCAGCGGGCTGTCGAGATCGAGCACGCCGAAGACACCGTCATCGTCCTCAAGCAGCACCACCAGCTCCGAACGCGAATCGGCATCGCAGGCGATGTGGCCGGGAAAATCATGCACGTCCTTGATCAGCATCGAGGTGCCGAGCTCGACCGCGGTTCCGCACACGCCCTTGCCGACGGCGATGCGCACGCAGGCCGGCTTGCCCTGGAACGGTCCGAGCACCATTTCCTCGTCCGATTGCAGGAAATAGAAGCCGGCCCAGTTGAGGTCCGGCACCATCTGGAAGATGAGTGCCGCGGTGTTGGCGGCGTTGGCGATCGAATCGCGCTCGCCCTCCAGCAGCGCCTTCAGCTGGGTGGCGAGGTCGCGGTAGAACGCGGCCTTGTCTGACGTGTCGATGGCCTTGGCTGCAAACATGAACTTGTCTCCGTACTCAGAATCGCGGTTGCCTTTCGCAAGCTCTCTGCACCAAACGACCACCGGACGATACTAGCGTGAATTCCGGTCGCCGGGAAAGTCGGAAGAAGATGCGCTGTCCTACACTCGGCAGCACTGCACATCCATCGAACCGTGCTGCCTTGACCGAGAAAGCAAGTCCATCAGCCGGCGGGTTTGTATGCGCCAGCAGCCTTGTTGGCAGCGGCGAGCACTGCCTTCATGTCGAGTTCTTCCAGGACAACCAAGTCGGTCAACGAGCCGCTCGCTCGCACCGCAAGGGACATGCCAATCCCCGCTGACTGGTCTGGCACCTCGCCATTGACGACGACGTCATAGATGCCGCGCGTGAACATCACGCTGGTCACCTTGCCGCCAACGCTTTCAAAAAGCGCCTTGACCGCGGCTTGCCTGTCCGAGCCTTGCAGCAATCCTTTGGCGGCATGAGGCGCATAGTTTGCCAAGATAGTCACTTTCATGGGTATTTCCTCCAAATGTCATTGACTCATGGCTGCTCCATAATTCGAGCGGCACGGAGCGATTTGTTTTTCGGAACAATTGCAGGCGCCCTTGGACGCGTTGGCGACCAAGGGCCCACTGCCGGATAAATATGCGCTGAAGCTAATATAATGACAATACCGACATGCCGATACCGCCGACAGGAAGGTGTCTGGCTGGACCATGCTCGGCCCGCGCGATCGAGCTCGCGCCGCTGACGCGTGATGTGGTGCTGAGGTTGAGCGGAAAGTAGCGGCGAACGAGCCGCAGCCTCACATCGGGCGTTTGGGTTCGCTCTTTGCTGGCGTCGCCGTGTCGGAGTCGGATTTCTTGTGCTTGTCTGCGGCAATCCTGCGGATGCGGTCGAAGCGGCTTTCCTCGGTTTTTTCGGTCGTGACGACAGTCTCTGGCTTCCGCACGAACGTGATCATGGATCCGTCTCCTGGGCTAGAGGCCTGCGCCGGGAGAAAATCCCCCGGCGGTAGTCCCGGCTCTTGGAACCGGCGTCGAAGATTCAGGTCAGGCCTGAAAGGTGGCTTCCATGAAAGCCACCTTCGCAGGCCGGCTGAATCTTAGTAGCCGCCCATGCCGCCACCGCCGCCACCCGAAGGCGCGGCATCCTTGGCCGGGATGTCGGTGATCATCGCTTCGGCGGTGATCAGAAGCGCTGCGATCGAGCCGGCATCCTGCAGTGCGGTGCGCACCACTTTCGCCGGGTCGACGATGCCCGCCTTGATCATGTCGACATAGGTCTCGTTCTGGGCGTCGAAGCCCTGATTGTGGTCCTTGCTGTCGGTGAGCTTGCCGACGACGATCGAGCCTTCGACGCCGGAATTCTCGGCGATCTGGCGGATCGGCGCTTCGAGCGCCCGCAGCACGATCGTAATGCCGGCCGTGACATCGGCATTGGCGCCGGTCAGGCCGCCAAGCACGGTCCTTGCACGCAGCAGCGCTACGCCGCCGCCGGGCACGATGCCTTCTTCAACCGCGGCGCGGGTTGCGTTCAGCGCGTCGTCGATGCGGTCCTTCTTTTCCTTGACTTCCGACTCGGTGACGCCGCCGACGCGGATGACGGCAACGCCGCCGGAGAGCTTGGCCAGCCGCTCCTGCAGCTTTTCCTTGTCGTAGTCGGACGTCGTCTCCTCGATCTGGCCCTTGATCTGGGCGACGCGCGCCTGGATCGTCGCCTTGGTGCCGGCGCCGTCGATGATGGTGGTGGTATCCTTCTCGATCAGCACGCGCTTGGCGCGGCCGAGCATCTCGATGGTGACGTTTTCAAGCTTGATGCCGAGGTCCTCGGAGATCATCTGGCCTGATGTCAGCACGGCGATGTCTTCCAGCATCGCCTTGCGGCGATCGCCGAAGCCCGGCGCCTTGACGGCCGCGACCTTGAGGCCGCCGCGCAGCTTGTTGACGACCAGCGTCGCCAGGGCCTCGCCTTCGACGTCCTCGGAGATGATCAGCAGCGGCCTGCCGCTCTGCACCACCGCTTCGAGGATCGGCAGCATCGCCTGCAGGTTGCCGAGCTTCTTCTCGTGGATGAGGATGTAGGGCTCTTCCAGCTCGACGCGCATCTTGTCGGCATTGGTTACGAAATAAGGTGAGAGATAGCCGCGGTCGAACTGCATGCCTTCGACGACGTCGAGCTCGGTCTCGGCGGTCTTGGCTTCCTCGACGGTGATGACGCCGTCATTGCCGACCTTGTCCATCGCCTTGGCGATCATCTCGCCGACGCTGGCATCGCCATTGGCGGCGATGGTGCCGACCTGTGCGATCTCGGCCGACGACTTGACCTTCTTGGCGCGCGCCTGGATCTCCTTGACCACGGCGGAAACCGCCTGGTCGATACCGCGCTTGAGGTCCATCGGGTTCATGCCGGCGGCGACCAGCTTGGCGCCTTCGCGCAGGATCGAGGCGGCCAGCACGGTTGCGGTGGTGGTGCCGTCACCGGCGAGGTCATTGGTCTTGGAGGCCACTTCGCGCACCATCTGCGCGCCCATGTTCTCGAACTTGTCGGCAAGCTCGATTTCCTTGGCGACGGTGACGCCGTCCTTGGTGATGCGCGGCGCGCCGTACGCCTTGTCGATGATGACGTTGCGGCCCTTGGGACCGAGCGTGACCTTCACCGCATTGGTGAGGATCTCGACGCCGCGCAGCATGCGGTCGCGCGCATCGGTGGAGAATTTGATTTCCTTGGCAGACATGATTTTTTATCCAGTTCGGTTGAGGAAGGCAGAGCCCTGCCCTCCATGATCAAAGCCCGGAGTGTCCCTTGCGCATCCGGAAGGACGCGCGGCGCTCCAATCAGGCGGCCTTCTTGGCAGGCACGGTCTTCTCGACGCCCGTCTTGTCGATAATGCCCATGATGTCGGCTTCCTTCATGATCAGAAGGTCCTCGCCGTCGATCTTGACCTCGGTGCCCGACCATTTGCCGAACAGGATGAAGTCGCCGGCCTTGACGTCGAGTGGGACAAGCGCGCCGTTTTCGTCGCGTGCACCCGGTCCGACGGCGATGACTTCGCCTTCCTGCGGTTTTTCCTTGGCATTGTCGGGAATGATGATGCCGCCCTTTGATTTGATATCGCCTTCAGCGCGACGAATGACGACGCGGTCGTGGAGTGGCCGAAATTTCATGGGAACTTCTTTCTGGGGCCGGCACAGGCGGCCACGCCCCTCCTATATAGACGCGTTGGCACTCGATAGATAGGAGTGCCAAAAATTATTCGCGGGCCAGATTAAATATTCAAAAGTATTATTTCGGCCAGCCGTTTCGTGCTATCCGCAGATTGTCAAATAATTCAAAAGATTGAATTTTGCCGATCGAGTGCCTATTTATCGGACAAGTTCACTTTCACGATTTCAGATACAAGGGAGATTTCTTCGATGGCCGAAGGCAATCAGACGATCATGGAAAAAGCTGAAGCCCGTTTTTTCGACAAGCAGAAGAAGACAGCGGAGAAAAACAAGGCAACCGCCGAATACATGTCGGAGGCAAGGGCACGGGAGATCAAGACCGCAAGGCTGAGGGAGCTGCGGCTGGCCAAGGAAGAGGCCGACCGCGTGGCCGAAGCCCTGAACCCGACGCCGAAGAAGAAGCGGGCGACCAAGAAGGCCGCCACGACGGAGGTCAAGACATGAGCCTCACCTTCCCCAACCGCAGCCGCAGCTATGACGAAGCCGGCAAGCGCATCCGTTTCGTAGGCCATGACGGCATGTTCCAGATCTCCTTCTCCGTCGCTGCCGAGGCCATGGCCAAGATGCGGCCGGGAACTGCTGCCGATGAAGCCGGTTACCTCCAGACATTCGACACCGAGAGCAGCGCCATCCGCGAGGTGGCGGCAAAGGCCTACGACCGCACCCACAAGAGCATGTATGTGCTGACGGCAGCCGATTTTGGCTGATCAGCCCGATGCATGTCGCTCAAAGACAATGACATGCATGGAAACGAAGATTAAAGATCCATCTCCTCGACCATCGCGCGTATCTTGGCAGCCTTTTCAAAATGGTCGAGGCGGTGCGTTCTGATCCACCATTCGGCGGCTTCCATCAGGAGTTCGGGGTCGTCGTTCCTGTTGGCGAAAAACGCATAGAACGACACGCCGACGCCGGACCCTTTTTCGGAAATCTTGCGGTCGCAGACTTCCAGTATCTTCTGCGTCAGACTGGCTCTCACGGGAATCCCTTGATTTGCGGTGCGGCAGGCTTCCGCCGGCGGCCGATACGGATCAGGCCTTGCGCTCGGCCCGCTCGCGGCGTTTGACGTCACGGACATTCATCTGCACGACCATCTCCTCGGCCTCACGCGGGCCCATCCCGACCATCACCTTTTGCCGGACCACGGCAGGCTGGCCGGTGAAGACATCGATGATGCTCCAGCTCTGGGGAAGCTCCATGCGCAGCGTGTAGCGGCTGGCCATGTCGGTCAGCCCTGCATCATGAAGAACACGGCGCCCAGGATCAGCACCGTCCAGGCGATGACCGACAGTTTCAGCACCATGCCGCCATGCGCGGCCAGAAGCTCCCGCAGGCGCGACACGACACCTGCCGACGAGACCGGCGTCGCCACCAAGGCGACAGGCGCCTTGAGGCCAAGTTTTCCAAAGACAGGCAGCAGCGACGGTTCACGCACGAAAATAACCTCGAATGTCGGGAAGAGCGGAGCAAGGTTGCTCTTGTCCCTTCCATAGCACTCTTTTCGCGAGCGCCCTGCATGCCAAATGCAAATAGGGCGCCACCGGCTGCATTGATGGAGGATGCGCGAGTCCGGTCGGCGAGGCTGTACGACAAACAGCCGCCAACCCTTACGCCGCGGCGCTGCGGCCTCTCACGCCGGCCTCGGCCTTGAAGATCCGGAACGTGTTGCGCCCTGCCGCCTTGGCGGCATAGAGCGCGGTGTCGGCCTGCGTGAACAGATCGCAGGACGCGCCCGCTTCAGCGAAGGCGATGCCGACCGAGGCGCCGAGCCCGAGCGACTGGCCGCAGGCGGGGACTGGCTTGCCCATTGCCTCGATGATGCGGCGCGCCAGGCCGGAGACCGCGCCACGGTCGAGATGCGGCCCGACCAGCACCGCGAACTCGTCGCCGCCGACGCGCGCCACCAGGTCGGCTTCGCCGCAGCCGGCGGCAAGCCGCTTGGCCGCTTCCTTCAGGCATTCGTCGCCGACGACATGGCCGAACGTATCGTTGACGGCCTTGAAGCCGTCGAGGTCGACCAGGAGCAGCGCGCCGAGCGGGCGGCCTTCGTCGGCATGCGCAAGCCGCGCCTGGAACCGGCCGCGATTGGCCAGCCCCGTCATGACGTCATATTCGGCGAGATAGCGCATCCGGTCCGACAGGATCTTCTCCTCGGTGATGTCCTGCTTCATGCCGAAGATGCGGACCGGCACGCCCGCCTCGCACTCGACGGTCGCGGTGATGCGGATCCAGCGGCTGCGGCCGGCGAAGGTGGTGATCTCGGCGTCGAGATTGAAGCCGCTGCGCTCGGCGATCGCCCGGCCGCGCATTGTGTCCAGCGCCTTGCGCGACTCCGCCGGGTAGCACTTGATGATCTCCGAGCGATCGAGCGCCGAGCCACGCGGCAGGTCGAACAAATCATAGACCACATCGGTCCAGGCCAGTTGCTCGCCGGGCAGGCTGCATTCCCAAACGCCGAGGCGCGCGGCGACCGAGGCGCGGTCGAAGATCTTGCGGCTGTGCGCCAGCGAAAGCTCCTGGCTGGCGATCAGTGCGGCCTGCGCCGCGAGTTCTGCCTTGAGCCGGGCGATGGTGGTGGCGGCGCGGCGTCGTTCGTCGGCGCCTTGCATGGCCGCCGTCACGCCGGCGCGGGGCGCGGCGCCCGGCCGCGCCGGGCCTTTCGGACTGTAGGGCGTATCGGACATGGCGAGGCTCTGCTGTCTTGGCGGGAGACCACCATGGCGCGCAAGCGATTAACACTTCGCTCACAAACCCAAGCCTTGCTACCTCAGGCCTTCGTCTTCCTACCGATGGAGCTCCAAATCACTTTTCCCCTTGAACGACCATCTGATCTGGCCTAGCCTTGATTTGAGAAAAGGTTTTTCCAAACATCTCCGGTTGGGCTTGGCCACGTGCCGGCCTTGTTCAGACCACTAAGAGAAAACCTTTTCCCAGCCAAGGGTTCTCGGCGCCATGCCATCGGACGATCTGCCCGTTCCTGTCTTTTCCAAGCCAGTCACCTTGCGTGACGTGGCCGCGCAGGCCGGCGTCAGCGTCGCCACCGCCTCGAAGGCGCTCAACGATCAGGGGCGGATGACCGCCGAGACGCGCGAGCGCATTCGCGAGACGGCCCGGCGTCTCGGCTTCCGGCCCAACAGCCTGGCGCAGAGCCTGCTCAGGCGACGCAGCTTCACCGTCGGCCTGCTCACCAACGATACCTATGGCCGCTTCTCGCTGCCGCTAATGTCGGGCATTTCAGACGCGCTGGTCGACAATGGCGTCTCGGTGTTCCTGTGCAATGTCGAGGAGGATCCGCGGCTCGGCCAGATGCATGTCGACGCCATGCTCGACAAGCGCGTCGACGGCATCATCGCCACCGGCAAGCGCATCGACCGCCACCTGCCCGTCGACCTCTCCAATCTGCGCGTCCCGGTGATCTACGCCTTCACGCAGCCCGATCCCGACGCCATCGCCTTCGTCTCGGACGACGCTGATGGCGCACGGCTGGCGGTCGAGCATCTGTGCCGGCTGGGCTGGAAGCGCATTGCGCACGTCACCGGACCGGCAAGCTTTGCCGTGGTGCACGCCCGCGCCCAGGCTTACCGCGACGTGCTGATCGAAAACGGACTGCCGGTCACCGAGCCGCTGCTTGGCTCCTGGTCGGAAGCCTGGGGTCATGAGGCGGTGGCGCAGCTGTTCGACGGCCCAGGACCTCACAGCGGTAAGAACGAGAGGCCGGACGCCGTCTTTTGCGGCAACGACCAGATCGCGCGCGGCGTCATCGATGCCTTGCGCGAGCGCGGCTTGAGCGTTCCCGGCGATGTCGGCGTCATCGGCTTCGACAATTGGGAGATCGTGGCCGAGGCGACGCGCCCGCCGCTGACCTCTGTCGACATGAACCTGGTCGCACTCGGGCGCGAGGCCGGGTTGACCCTGCTTTCGCTGGTCGGCGGCAAGCCCGCCGCGCCGGGCATTCGAAAACTGCCGTGCCGGCTGGTGGTGCGGCAGTCATGCGGTCATCCGCTGGATGGCTGAAGACGAAGCGCCGCGCGATCGGCGCCAAGCCGCGGAGCGCGGCCAACCCTGGAGGAGGAGAACATGAGGAACCTGATTGCCAAACTGGCCCTGGCCGCTGTCGTTCTGGGTAGCAGTCTCGGCATTGCCGCCGCCGAGACGGCCAACATCTGGGTGCGCGCCGACGGCTCGAATTTCATGCCGAGGATCGTCGACGCCTACAACAAGGCGCACACCAACCAGGTCAAGCTGGACATCATCCCCAATGCCGAGATCATCCCGAAATATGGTGCCGCGGCTGCTGGCGGCACCGCGCCCGACGCGCTGTCGCTCGACCTGATCTACACGCCCTCCTTCGCCGCTGCCGGCCAGCTGGAGGACATCACCGACTGGGCCAAGTCCCTGCCCTATTTCTCCAGCCTGTCGCCGGCGCATGTGAAGACCGGCACCTACAAGGACCACATTTACGGCCTGCCCTTCTCCGCCGACGCCTCGGTGCTGATCTGGAACAAGAAACTGTTCAAGCAGGCCGGCCTCGACCCTGAAAAAGGCCCCGCCAACTGGGCCGAGATCGCGGCCGACGCCGAGAAGGTGAACGCGCTTGGCGGCAACATCAAGGGCTTCTACTTCTCCGGCAATTGCGGCGGCTGCAACATCTTCACCTTCACGCCGCTGATCTGGGCGTCGGGTGGCGACATCCTCTCGGAGGACGGCTCCAAGGCGACGCTGGACAGCCCGCAGCTGCGCGGCGCCATCGATCTCTACCGCTCGATGGTCAAGAAGGATCTGGTGCCGGCAGGCGCGCAGACCGATACCGGCGCCAACTTCTTTGCCGCCTTCGCCGCCGGCAATATCGGCATCTCGCCGTCCGGCGCCTTCGCCATCGGCGCGCTCAACACCCAGTATCCCGATATCGACTACGGCGTCACCTTCCTGCCGGGCAAGGATAGCGGCTGGTCGTCCTTTGCCGGCGGCGACAATTTCGTCGTCACCAAGGGCACCACGAAACTGGCCGTGGTGAAGGAGTTCCTCGATTTCGCCTATTCGCTCGAGGGCCAGACGATCCTCGCCAAATACGGCAGCCTGCCAGTGCGCGGCGACATCGCCAAGGACGCGCTGAAGGATCTCGATCCTCGCTACCAGATCGCCGCCGAGGCCATGGCCAAGGGCCGCACGCCCTATTCGGTGGTGTTCAACGACCTGATCAACTCCGCCAACGGGCCGTGGACGCAGATGATCAACGAGGTCTTCTTCGGCGACGATGTCGACGGCGCGATCGCCAATGCCCAGGAGACGATGCAGTCGATCATCGACCAGGCGCCGCAGAAGTAGCGCCAACCCACCTCCCCCTCGAGGGGAGATCGGACCGCAGGTCCGGGTGGGGTCGTCTCGGACGTGCTCGACGTTTCTTGATGTCGGCGCGCTGCAGAGAGGACCCCACCCGGCCTTCAGCCGGACCCTCCCCTCGAGGCGGAGGGGAACGCAGCGCCAAGGGAACAGCCATGACCACCATCGCAGCAGCCACCGCCCCGCTCCGCGCCCGCAAACTCGCCGGCCGCCGGCAGTGGATCGGCTTGCTTTATGTCGCGCCCGCGGTCGCGCTGGTCGTCGTCTTCTTCCTGATACCGCTTGGCATGACGGCGTGGATGTCGCTGCACAACTGGCCCTTGATGGGCGAGCACTTCTATATCGGCCTCGGTAACTATGTCGCCATCCTGCGCGACACCAGATTCTGGAACGCGCTGCGCTTCACCGCCTACTACACCGTGATCGTCACCATCGCGATCTTCGTGGTGGCGTTTCCGCTGGCGCTGTTCGTCGAACGGCCGCGGCCGCTGACCAATCTCTACCGGACCATGTTCTTCATGCCGGCGGTTGTCGGCTTCGCCTCGGCCAGCCTGCTTTGGTCGTGGCTCTTGAATGTCGATTCCGGCCTGTTCAGCCCGGCCGCCTACGACCTCGGCCTGATCGACAAGAAATTCAACCTGCTGGCCACCTTCCAGCCGGCCTTCTGGTCGATCATCGCCATGGTCGTCTGGAAGGTCGCCGGCTTCACCATGATCATCCTGATGGCCGGGCTGCAATCGATCCCGCAAGATCTGCAGGAGGCCGCCGTCATCGACGGCGCCGGGCCGTTCGCCAGGTTCAGGGCGATCACCCTGCCGCTGATGCGCCGCACGCTGGCGCTGGCGCTGATCCTGTCGGTCGCCGGCTCGATCCTCGCTTTCGACCAGTTCTACATCATCCTGCGCGGCGGCCCGCGCAACCAGACGCTGACGGCGGTCTACTGGATCTTCAACCAGTCCTTCGTGTCGTTCAAGCTCGGCTATGGCGCGGCCCTGTCGATGGTGCTGCTCGTGGTCCTGGTGGCGCTCAGCCTCGTCCAGCTGTGGCTGCTGCGCAAGCCCGAGGGGCTCGACTGATGGCGCAGGCCGCATCCCGCAACCGCAAGCTGTTGGCCCGCATCGGCGAGCATTCGACCGGCATCATCGCCTCGGTGCTGTTTGCGGCGCCGATCGTTTGGGCGGTGCTGTCGGCGTTCAAGCCGGCGCAGGAAGCACGCCTGCCGCCGCTGCCGCCCTGGCCGACGTCAGGCTTCTCGCTGGAGAACTACGCCACGCTCAACAGCTTCGGCGACGGGCTCTGGGTCTCGGCGCAGAACAGCATCTATGTCTCGGTGATGACCGTGGTGCTGTCGGTCGCCGTCAGCGTGCTGGCCGGCTACGGCTTTTCGCGGTTCCGGTTTCCGTTCAAGGACCTGTTCTTCATCCTCATCCTGTCGACGATCATGATCCCGTTCCAGTCGATCCTGACGCCGATCTTCCTGGTGCTGACCAAGCTTGGCCTGCACAACACGCTGACCGGCCTGGTCGGCGTCTATGTGACGCTGCAACTGCCGTTCTCGATCTTCATGATGCGCAACGCCTTTGACGCGGTGCCGCGCGAGATCGAGGAAGCCGCCCGCATGGACGGCGCCAGCAATCTCACCATGCTTTTGAAGGTGATGCTGCCGCTGGTCTGGCCGGGCGTCGTCACCATCGCGCTGTTTGCCTTCCTCGGCGCCTGGAACGAATTCCTCGCCGCCCTCGTGCTGATGACCGACCAGTCCAAATTCACGCTGCCGGTGATGATGACCGCACTGCAGTCGGGCCGCTTCGGCGCCATCGACTGGGGCGCGGTGCAGGCGGGCGTCACCGTGATGATGGTGCCGTGCCTCATCCTGTTCCTGGCGCTGCAGCGCTTCTACATCCGCGGCCTGATGGCCGGAGCCGTCAAATAGACAGACCGAATGGAGTAAGTTCATGACCGCATCGCCATCCGCAAAAACCGGAAAACCCAAGCTCGCCTTCCGCCCGCTGCCGGTGCCGCAGGTCGACGTGCACGGCTTCTGGGGCGACCGCGCCGACGCGGTCGCCACGCGCACCGCCGACATCCTCTACGAGCGCTGCGTCGAGGCCCGCATGCTTGAGCAGATCGATCCGGCCCGACCCTCGCCCGGCGTCGTCATCCCCTTCCATGTCAATGACGGCTTCACCGCCCGCACCGTAACGACGCAGATGTTCTGGGATTCCGACTGGGGCAAGACCATCGAAACCGCGGCCTACTCGCTCTACCGGCGCAAGAACCCCGCACTGGAGAAGAAGATCGATGCCGTCATCGACATGTATGAGAAGCTGCAGCAGGAGGACGGCTATCTCTCCAGCTGGTACCAGCGCATCCAGCCCGGCCTGCGCTGGACCAATCTGCGCGACTGCCACGAGCTCTATTGCGCCGGCCATCTGATCGAAGGCGCGGTCGCCTACTACCAGGCCACCGGGAAACGCAAGCTGCTCGATGTGATGTGTCGCTTCGTCGACCATATCGCCACCGTGCTGGGGCCGCAGCCCGGCCAGAAACACGGCTATTGCGGCCATGAGGAGATCGAGCTGGCGCTGGTCAAGCTGGCGCGGGTGACCGGCGAGCGGAAGTACATGGAGCTGGCGAAGTACTTCATCGACCAGCGCGGCCGGCAGCCACATTATTTCGACGAGGAGGCCCGCGCCCGCGGCGCCGACCCGAAGGATTTCCACTTCAAGACCTATGAGTACAACCAGTCGCACAAGCCGGTGCGCGAGCAGGACAAGGTCGTCGGCCATGCGGTGAGAGCAATGTACCTCTATTCGGGCATGGCCGACATCGCGACCGAATATGGCGACGACACATTGCGCACCGCACTCGATCTTCTGTGGGACGATCTCACCACCAAGAGCCTCTACATCACCGGCGGACTGGGACCATCGGCGGACAATGAAGGGTTCACCAGCGACTACGACCTGCCTAACGAGAGCGCCTATGCCGAGACATGCGCCGCGGTAGGCCTGGTGTTCTGGGCCAGCCGCATGCTCGGCATGGGACCGAACGCGCGTTACGCCGACATGATGGAACGCGCCCTCTACAATGGCTCGATCTCGGGCCTGTCGCTCGACGGCTCGCTGTTCTTCTACGAGAACCCGCTGGAAAGCCGCGGCGCCCACAACCGCTGGAAATGGCACCGCTGCCCCTGCTGCCCGCCCAATATCGGGCGCATGGTCGCCTCGATCGGCAGCTATTTCTACAGCCTCGCCGACGATGCGCTGGCAGTTCATCTCTATGGTGACTCGGCCGCTCGCTTCGACATATCAGGCACACCGGTGAGCCTGACGCAGGCAAGCCGCTATCCCTGGGACGGCGCCGTCGAGATCACGGTTGAACCGCGGGCGCCGGTAGAATTCACCCTGCACCTGCGCATCCCCGCCTGGAGCACCGGCGCTGAGTTGAAGGTGAACGGCGAGGCCATCAAGCTGGCGGATGTCACCAGCGACGGCTACGCCGCGATCCGGCGGACATGGAAAACGGGCGACCAGGTGCGGCTCGATCTCGAAATGCCGATCGAGCGGCTCTACGCCAACCCGCAGGTTCGCCAGGATGCCGGCCGCGTCGCGCTGTCGCGCGGCCCGCTGATCTACTGCGTCGAGGCGACCGACAATGACAGCCAGCTGCATCGCGTGTCCCTGCCGAGGACGGCCAGCGTCCAAGCCCGGCACCGGCCAGAGCTTCTCGGCGGTGTGGTGACGCTGTCGGCTACGGCACGTGCCGATGCCGCCGACGGCTGGCAAAGCGGGCTCTACCGGCCCGAGCCGCCGGCCACCGCAGAGACGTGTCTGACCGCCATTCCCTATTTCGCCTGGGACAACCGCGAGCCCGGCGAAATGCTGGTATGGCTCAGGGACGGATGAACGACGAGCGTCCGATCTCCTCGGCCACCAACGCTTGCAACTTCCACAGATTGCGGTCGCGGATGCCGCAAGCGTCGAGATGGCGGATCGTCTCGAACAGATATTCCGCGCCCGATCCCCAATGGCCGACGGCTGTGGCCAGCGTCGCCGCGATCGCCCGCTTGTCGAGCTTGCCGGCATAGCGCGGATTGGCGGGATCGACGACGAAGCCGAGCGCGCGGCAGAGGTCGCCTTCGGTCCTGACCTGCAGCCAGCGCGGCACGTTGACGGCCGGCAGGATAGTCATCTCGCGGCGCAGCAGCGCTTCGAGGTTGGCGGCAATCGGCTCGGCGATCTCGAACACCATGCCCTGGCACTGGCCTCCACGATCGAGCGCCATCATCAGGCCGGGCTGCTCGACGGTGCCGCGAAAACGCTGCACTGTGAAGCAGAACGAGCGGTGCCAGCCTGTCGCCGCCGCCCGTTCGCCGCCCCTCACCTCGCCGGCCGGTTTCCACAGCAGCGAGCCATAGGCAAACAGTTTCAGCGGCCCGGGCGGGGCCGTGGCCAGCACCTCGTCGCGGATGCGCGCATAGTCCGCATCGGTCATGTAGACCATGCCCGGCGTCGGCCCGGCATCCTCGACCGCGCGCATGGTGCGGGCGACGAGGTCCTCGGTCAGAGCCATCGGCGCCTTGCGCGGCGATATGGCAGAAATCGTCTTGTTCATTCTGGCGCCTCGGGCATCGTCGCCATCTTGCCCAAGGCAAGGAGATTCTCAAGGGCCGACGGGTCGCGCGGACTCAAAGCTCGAACAGTTTCGGCCAACCGCCTGAAAGGATTCGTAAGTATCGACTGTCCTGCCACCACGCTACGACACCAGCGGCATTGGCACCTCAAGCCCTTCGATCAGCGCGTCGCGAAACAGCGCGATCGGGCGGCTCAGCCGGCCGGCCGGCGGGCGGTGCAGCAGCCATGCGCGCACTTGCGGCTTGAAATCCGGGCAATCAATGACTTCCACCCTATCGCGCCAGCGGCTGTCGGCGAAGGCGCCTGGCGTGACGATGCCGATGCCGTGGCCGCGCGCCACCAGCGACATTCTGAGATCGACGCTAAGCGCCTCCACCCCGACCTGGAACGGCAGCCTGAGGGCGTCGAAACTCTGGCGGATGAAAGCGCGAAAACCACAGCCATTTTCGTTCATCACCCAGGGAAAGCGCGACAACGAGGCTAGATCGGCGGGCTTCGGCACACCGAGGCCGGGTGACGCCACCAGCAGCACCGACTGCACGCCGAGATCGTCGCAGACCAGTTCGTCGGGCGGTGCCAAACCCTCGGCGAGACATACCGCCACCGCGTCGAGTTCGCTGCGCGCCACCTGCTCCACCAGCCTCGGCGACCAGCCGGAAGAGATGCGCAGCGTCAGTCGCGGAAAGGCAGCACGTAGACTGTCGAGCGGCAGCGCCAGCGCGGCGTCGGAGAGATAGGGCATGATGCCCAGGCGGAACTCGCCCTTGACCTCGCCTTGCGGCGACACGCCGGCCCTCAGATCTTCGAGCGAGCGCAGCACGCGGCGGCCATGTTCATAGGCCTCGCGGCCGGAAGCGGTCGGCTTCAGCGGTTTCGACTGGCGGTCGAGCAGCGCTGTCGCCAACCCGTCCTCGAGGTTCTGGATGCGCCGCGTCACGCCTGGCTGGGTTAGGTTGAGCCTTGCCGAGGCACCGACGATCGAGCCGGTTTCCACCACGGCAATGAAGGCCTCGAGGTCGTGAATATTCATGCGCATCTCGCATAATCATTATCGAATTGATTGAATTGTAGCATGATAATGCTTTGGCATAAAGTCCTCGAACGATATGCAAATCCTTGAGGACTCAATGCTCGATACCCCAATGCTCGATACCAATGACGGCCGGATGGCCGGGCCGGCCGAGACCATCACAGGCCCGCAGACGCTGCTGTTTGCCACGGCGGTCGGCATCATCGTCACCAACCTGTTCGCCCCGCAGACACTGGTCGGCCTGATCGGGCCATCGCTCGGCGCCAGTGCCGCGAGCGTCGGCTTCGTCGCCATGGCCACCTTGCTCGGTTATGCCGCCGGCCTGTTCTTCCTGGTGCCGCTCGCCGATCTCGCCGAAAACCGCACCCTGATCCTGCGCATGCTTGCCGCGGCGGCATTGGCGGCTGGCGTCGCCACAATGGCGCCCACCGCCGGCTCGCTGCTGATCGTCCTGTTCGTCCTCGGTGCCGCCTGCTCTGCCATCCAGATCCTGGTGCCGATAGCCGCCTCGATGGCGCCGCCCGGCGAGGCCGGCCGCGTCATCGGCGACGTGATGAGCGGGCTGATGGTCGGCATCCTTTTGGCGCGCCCGCTGGCCAGCCTGATTGCCGATGCCTGGGGCTGGCGAGCCTTTTACGGACTCAGCGCCGCGGCCCTGGTCATACTGGCTTGCGTGCTTGCCTTCACCTTGCCCCGGCGACGCCCGGCAGCGCGATCGTCCTATGGCGCGCTGATCGCTTCGCTGTTCGACCTGCTGCGCGACGAGCCGGTGCTGCGGCGCCGCGCGCTGACGGCGGCGCTGGTGATGGCGGCCTTCAGCCTGTTCTGGACAGCGGTGGCGCTGCGCCTCGCGCAGCCGCCTTTCGACCTCGGCCAGCGCGGCATCGCGCTGTTCGCATTGGTCGGCGCAGGCGGTGCGGTAGTCACACCGCTGTTCGGCCGCGCCGGCGACCGCGGCTGGACGCGGTCCGCAACCATCGTCTCCCATCTCGTGCTGATCTGCGCGATGGGGCTCGCCGCCTGCACCGGGTTCGTCCAGGCGGGGGCCTCATGGGGACCGATGGCGCTGATGGGCCTCAGCGCCGTGCTGCTTGACATCGGCGTCACCGGCGACCAGACGCTCGGCCGCCGCGCCATCAACCTGCTGCAGCCGAAGGCGCGCGGCCGCCTCAACGGCCTCTTCGTCGGCATCTTCTTTATCGGCGGCGCCATCGGCTCGATGCTCGCCGGCATCGCCTGGGCCTGGGGCGGCTGGTCCGAGGTCTGCGCGATCGGCGCCGGCTTCGGCCTCGCCGCCCTGCTGGTCGACTGGATCGGCGGACCGGAGTGACCGACCGGACCAGGCCTGCGAGCCCTGCCAGCGTGTCGAGATTCCCTTGGCCATCCTGGACGCTGCGGAACGAGATCAAATCTGATGCGTTTTATCTCGTTGGAGGGAGCCATGAACGATGCTCCGGCAACGCCTATCGGCAGGCCGCTTTCGTCAGGCGAACTGGTCACCGTGATGTCGCATTTCCACCGCGCCGAGATTGCCCGCATGGCCGGTTGGCGCGACCGCCTCGACCGTACGAGCAATTGGGCGATCACCGTTGTCGCCGCCATGCTGTCTGTGTCGCTGTCAACGGCCAGTGCCCATCACGGCGTGCTGCTTTTCGCCATGCTGCTGGTGCTCCTTCTGTTGTGGATCGAGGCGCGTCGCTACCGATTCTTCGATGTCTATCGCGCCCGCGTGCGCCAGCTCGAGCGCCACTATTTCGCTCAGATCTTCTCGCCGCAGCCGGACTTCGCTTCTGACTGGCTGCTGATCGTGGGCGAAAGCC
The DNA here is from genome assembly GCF_001428185.1 of Mesorhizobium sp. Root695. Lineage (NCBI taxonomy): Bacteria > Pseudomonadati > Pseudomonadota > Alphaproteobacteria > Hyphomicrobiales > Phyllobacteriaceae > Mesorhizobium > Mesorhizobium sp. Root695. Next base: position 363,687 of record NZ_LMHO01000023.1, read on the forward strand.
TGCGCGCGCCGAAGTTCCTGGTCTCGCAAAGGGTGGCATTGGCGCGGCGTTTGCGCCGCAACTACATGCATATGATGCTGATCCTGCTCCTCGCCTGGATCCTCAAACTGTCGACGCCGAGCCTGATCGATCAAGGTGTGCCGTCCGGCTTCGTCGGCACACTGCGCGAGGCCGTCACCGCCGCTGCGCTCGGTCCTATTCCGGGCTCAGTCATTGTTGCCGTGGTTGCGCTCCTCTACGCCGGCCTCCTGGCGGCTGCGTTCCTGACGCCTGGCGACGACGGGGAACTCTCCTTCGGCGACGTCCATGTTTAGGGCGACGTCCATCTTTAGATAGAGCCGACTGAAGAAAATCATCGTCAAACAGTGAGATAAAGCCCCGACCTGATTCAGGTTCTGAACGAGCGCTCGCGCATCCGCTTGCAAATCGCCGCCCCGATGCCATTTCTATCCGAGGCTGCCGGTGACCGACTCGCCGGCCGGAGGTATTAGTGACGCAGCGAAGCGGCAGCGCCGACCTGCCGCTGCATGGCGGGCGGGTTCCGAAATGGCTGGGCGATCGCATGACGCGCCTCGGCGCGGTGCTGTGCGAAGCCATCATCCATCATTATGGCCGCGAGGAGTTGCTGCGCCGGCTGGCGCATCCGTTCTGGTTCCAGTCCTTCGGTGCCGTGATGGGCATGGACTGGCATTCCTCCGGCATCACCACCAGCGTCATCGGCGCGCTGAAGCGCGGGCTGACACCGCTGTCGGGCGAACTTGGCATCCATGTCTGCGGCGGGCGCGGCACCCATTCGCGCAAGACGCCCCATGAACTCGAGGCGATCGGCGAGCGTGTCGGTTTCGACGGCAAGGCTCTGGCCACGGCCAGCCGGCTGGTCGCCAAGGTCGACAGCGCCGCCGTGCAGGACGGCTTCGATCTCTATCTGCACGGCTTCATCGTCACCGATGACAGCCATTGGGTGGTCGTCCAGCAAGGCATGAACGGCGACAGCAAGCTGGCGCGCCGCTACCACTGGCTCTCGGAAGGCCTGAAAAGTTTCATCGACGAGCCGCATGCGGCAATCGAGGGCGAGCGGCAGGGCGAGATCGTCAACCTCACCGACCACCGCGCCGAGGCCTCGCGCAGTGGCCAATTGGACCTGTTGCGCAAGCTCGGTCCCGACAGGATCGTGCGCGAATTCGCGGCCATAGAACCTTCGGCAAGGCCGCAATCCGCACAGCCGATGCTGCCCAATCTGATCATGCCCGCCCACCATGATGTGCGCGAAAGCGATATCGTCATGCGCCGCCTGCACGGCAACATTTGCGCGGCCATCGAAAGCGGCCCGTCGGATTTTCCCGAACTGCTGCTTGTGCCGGGCGTCGGCGCCCGCACCGTGCGGGCGCTGGCGATGGTGGCCGAGGTCGTGCATGGCGCGCCGTGCCGCTTCTCCGATCCGGCGCGGTTCTCGCTGGCGCATGGCGGCAAGGACCGGCATCCCTTTCCGGTGCCGCTGAAAGTCTATGACGAGACCATCGCGGTCATGAAATCGGCGGTCCGCAAGGCAAAGCTCGGCAATGAGGAGGAGCTTGGCGCCTTGCAACGGCTGGACGGCCAGGCGCGACGGCTGGAGCGCTACGTCACCGGGCCGAGCTTGAAGGAGATCGTCGCCGGCGAGTTCGACCAGTCGCACCAGCTCGGCGGCCGCAGCGTCTTCGGTTGGGAACCGCCTCCCACCGTCCCGGCGCCGTCCCAAGATTTGCCCGCGAAGATTTTGCCGGCAGCCAAGGCATAGGCGGCAAGCGACATTGATGGAAGGTTTGCAGGCCTTAGATGCCGAAGAACTGCTTGCCTATCAGGTAGCCCAGCGCCGCCGCGACAAGCGGGAACAGAGCTGGTGCGGCCTTGCTGAACAGAGAGGCTTTGACGTCCTTTGGCGGCATGTAGCGTGCATTGCCGAGATTCTTGGTCATGGCGTACCCCGCAGTCGATCGTCTTCATTAGCGAATACTGATTAACAGCATGGCCGCATTAACGGCTTGCAAAGAAATTAGATCGAATAGCCGGCTATTGCCTGCCTGTCCCCGACCTAATGCCCGGCAGCCAAAGGAAAATCGGCGCTCGGCGGGAACCGAATGGCTCGTTCCGTGTTGTGGCGTTCGGGGGTATCAATGCTGTTAAAGATCTCGTCAAACGCCGGCAACAGCTCAGTTCGCCTGTGGCTGAAGGGGCCATGCGACTGGTCGTCCGGAGAATCTGACACGTTAGCTAATCCCACTTCGAAACAACGCCGACCGATCCATGAGACGCCATGCCAGACTCCAGCACAATCGTAGCCGATCGTAGGCACGCCTTCCTCGCCGGCGGCGGCCAACTCGGCTGCCTGATCGCAGCCTTCGACTGGGCATCTACCTCGATCGGGCCGATAGAGGATTGGCCGCAAAGCCTGAAGACGGCGGTGTCGCTCATCCTGCGCTCGAACGTGCCGATCGTCATGCTGTGGGGCGAGGACGGCGTCATGATCTACAATGACGCCTATTCGGAATTTGCCGGCGGCCGTCACCCCCGGCTTCTCGGCTCCAAGGTGCGCGAAGGTTGGCCCGAAGTGGCCGCCTTCAACGACAACATCATGAAGGTCTGCCTGGCCGGCGGCACGCTTGCCTATCGCGATCAGATGTTGACGCTCAATCGTACGGGAAAACCCGAGCAGGTATGGCTCGATCTTGATTATTCACCGGTGCTCGACGAAAGCGGTGAACCGGCAGGCGTCATCGCCATCGTAATCGAAACGACCGCGAAGGTCGCGGCCGAGCGCTGGCAGTCGAGCGAACGCGACCGCCAACGCCAGATGTTCGAACAGGCACCCGGTTTCATGGCCATGCTGTCCGGCCCACAGCATGTCGTCGACCTGACAAACGCCGCCTACATGCAACTTGTCGGCCATCGCGACATCATAGGCATGCCGATCCGCCAGGCCCTGCCCGAGGTCGAGGGGCAAGGATTTTTCGAGCTGCTCGACCAGGTTTTCACCTCCGGCGAAGCCTTCATCGGCTACGCGCTGAAGACCAAATTGCAGCGCACACCTGGGGCTGCGACGGAAGAGCGTTTCATCGATCTCGTCTATCAGCCGGTGCGCAACCCATCGGGCGAGGTCTTTGGCATCTTCGTGCAAGGCGTCGACGTCACCGACCGGCTGTTTGCGGAACAAGCGCTGCGCCAGAGCGAGATGCAGTTCCGCACCTTCGCCGAGGCGATGCCCAATCATGTCTGGACCGCCTCCCCCGACGGCCTGCTCGACTGGTTCAACCCGCGCGTTTACGACTATTCGGGCGCCATGCCGGGTGAACTCGACGGCGAGGCCTGGGCCGCCATCGTGCATCCCGATGATGTCGGCCCAGCCGCGGAGAAATGGCAGCAGGCGCTGACGGCCAGCGTGTTCTACGAGACCGAGTTTCGGCTGCGGCGGCATGACGGCGCCTATCGCTGGTTCATAGCGCGCGCCGTTCCGATCCGCGACACCGACGGTACCGTCGTGCGCTGGATCGGCACCAACACCGATATCGACGACCAGAAGCGGGCGACGCAGGCTTTGCTGCAGAGCGAGCGACGCTTGCAGCTGTCGCAAAATGCGGCAGGCATCGCGGCGCTGGAGCTCGACATCGCCAGCGGGACCGTGGTCGGCTCCGAGGGCTTCTGGGATCTCTGGGGTCTCTCCGCGCGCGAGAGCGTGCCTATCAGCGTCCTGGAAAACATCGTCATTCCCGAAGACAAGGGCGTCCGTTCCAACCCGGAGACGCGCAGGCAGGGCACTGCGGCGCCTGCCGTCGAATACCGCATTCGGCGGCCCGACAATGGCGAATTGCGCTGGCTGTCGCGCCATATCGACTTTGTCCACGACGAGACCGGCAAGCCGGTCAAGATGTTCGGCGTCATGCAGGACGTTACCGACCGGCGCGAAGCGCAGGCGAGACAGGAGCTTCTGACTCACGAACTGGAGCACCGCATCAAGAATATCCTGGCCATGGTCGCGGCCATTGCTTCGCAGACATTGCGCAACACCGACATCGCTACCGCCAGCGCCACCTTCAACGAAAGGCTGCGGGCATTGGCCAACGCTCATGACATTCTGAACAAGACGCGTTGGACCAGTGCCTCCATCCACGAGGTGGTAGACAACACCATTGCCGCCTTCCCGGCCAGCCAGATCTCGGTTTCGGGACCGGCGCTGCCGATCAATCCGAAGATGGCGCTGACGCTCGCTCTCGCCGTCAACGAGCTCGCCACCAACGCGCTGAAGTATGGCGCTCTGTCGACGTCGGACGGCAAGGTGTCGATCGAATGGTCGCTGCAGCCCGCAGCCGACACTTCAGGCGAAACGCGGCTGATATGGCGCTGGCGCGAAAGCGGCGGTCCGCAGGTGACGCCGCCCAGCCGGCGCGGCTTCGGCCGTTTCCTGATCGAGCGCGTCTTTGGCACCGACTTCGGCGGCTCCGTGCAGATCGATTACCATCCCGCCGGAGTCGAATGTGTGTTGAACGCACCGGCACCCCAGTTGCCGACCGCGCCCTACCGACCCAGATAGAGCATGTCATGACGATGCACCCCCCCGCCACCGTTCTCGTCGTCGAAGACGAAGCATTCCTGCTGTTTGCCATCGCCGATGAATTGCGCGAGGCCGGGTTCGACGTGCTGGAAGCCACCAACGCCGACCAGGCGATCCGATTTTTGGAGGCACGCCAGGACATCGCCATCCTGTTCACCGACATCGACATGCCGGGTTCAATGGACGGCCTGCGCCTGTCGGCCGCCGTGCGCGACCGCTGGCCGCCGATCAAGATCATCATCACCTCCGGCAAGCGCCAGCCGACGCAGGATGCGATGCCGAGCGGCGGCGTCTTCCTGCCCAAGCCCTATGCCCCGGTGACGGTCGCCGCGACCATTCACGGGCTGCTCGCATGGCGAACGCCTGCGGTAAAAGATCGTTGATGAGCAGGGTGATAGAGTCGGGTCTTGCTTCAACGAATGAACGCCGGCACCTATCCGCCGGAATAGCGCGAGGCAGTTCGTCCATATAAGTTGCGCAACTTCTGCGCTCGGGCCGTGCGAAGGCATGGGCCCTCGGACTTCCCAATGAACTGTACGTTCCCGCTTCAATTCGGCCGCCAGCCCGTCAGGCTGCGGCCACGCGCTTTAAGAAAATCCAGGAGCCTATGTAGGATTGACCACGCGTCGTTCGTCCTTGAGGTACCGAACCGCAATCATGAAAGGATCCACGAAATGCCCGGCACCGTACGTTTACATCGCGTTCTGACGACCAGCCCGGAGAAGGTCTATCGCGCTTTCGTTGAAGCGGACGCACTGGCCAAGTGGCTTCCGCCGAACGGCTTCACCTGCACGGTCCATCACCTCGAGGCAAAGGTCGGCGGCACGTTCAAGATGTCCTTCCGCAATTTCACCACCGGCGACGGTCATTCCTTCGGCGGCGAGTATCTCGAACTCATTCCGGCCGAACGCCTGCTCTACACCGACAGGTTCGACGATCCCAATCTGCCCGGCGAGATCCGGGTCACCGTGATCTTGAGAAAGGTGTCGGTCGGCACCGAAATTGACATCACCCAGGCCGGCATTCCGGACGTCATTCCGGTCGAGGCCTGCTATCTCGGCTGGCAGGAGTCACTCAGAAACCTGGCAAGGCTCGTCGAGCCCGAAATCAATCAATAGCTAGAGCGGTGACACGGGGGCTGGGAGGACCGGCCGTCGATTTGGCGTCGACGCCAAGGCAGGCTCGCTGCTCATTCTTGTCCCTTCAGCGCAGGTCGGCGCGCATCCCGAGCCCCCTTCCCAGCCGTTGGGCAGTAGGAGGTTGCCACGTTTCTGGCCCCCTGACGCCTGAAACTTGGACTGTGGCGGGGGCTGCCATTTATCGCTAGCAATTCCTCATCGCGTTTGGACACGCCCGGCGCGTGTCATGAAGAATGCAGCGGAGGCCAAAGGGATGACCCTGACCAATCGAGACATTGTCGAGTTGACCGCGTGGCGGCGCCGGCTGCATCAGAACCCGGAAATCTCGAATGAAGAGGAGAAGACGGCAAAAGCGGTCGTCGATTTCCTCGCCGATACGGGACCGGACAAGGTGCTGACCGGATTGGGCGGGCACGGCGTCGCGGCAATATACGACAGCGGTAGAGCGGGGCCGACCGTGCTGTTCCGCTCGGAGCTCGATGCCTTGCCGATCGAAGAGCTTTCGGGCGTGCCGCATTCCTCACGCGTACCGGGCAAGTCGCATATGTGCGGACATGACGGACACACCGCGATTCTGGCATCCCTCGGCCGTCAGCTGGGGCGAGAGAGGCCCGCGAGCGGCCGTGTCGTGCTGATGTTCCAGCCGGCGGAAGAAACCGGCAATGGCGCGGCCGGCGTCGTCGCCGATCCCCGCTTCGGCGAGATCGCGCCGGATTTCGCTTTCTCATTGCACAATCTGCCCGGCGTGCCATTGGGCGAAGTGCGGCTCAAAGCCGGCGTGGTCAACTGCGCTTCACGCGGCATGCGCATCGTGCTGGAGGGCAAGACAGCGCATTCGTCCATGCCCGAGACCGGCACCTCGCCGATGCTGGCGATCAGTGAGCTGATGCCGGCCCTGCCGGCACTCGGCAGCGGAACGTTCGCCGACGACGACTTCTCCATGGTGACCGTCACCCATGCCGCGATGGGCGAAGCCGTGTTCGGCATCGCGCCGGCTCACGCCGAGGTTTGGGCGACGCTGCGCACCCGCCGCGACGAGCGCATGGCAAACCTGTGCACTGCTGCTGAAGCGCTGGTCACCAAGATCGCCGGCCAGCATGGTCTTTCCACCCGTTGGGACTATCACGAGATCTTCGTCGCCAGCGTCAACGCATCGGATGCGGTGGAGCATCTGCAAAGGGCGCTCCAGGAAGAGGGCGTCGTGCACGGCGAAGAAGCCCTGCCGATGCGCGCCTCGGAGGACTTCGGCCTGTTCGGCCACAGCGCTTCGTCGGCGATGTTCTTCCTCGGTGCAGGCGAGCGGCATCCTGCGTTGCACAATCCGGACTACGACTTTCCCGACGACCTGATCCCGATCGGCTCAAAGATCTTCATGCGCACGGCGCGTAATCTTCTGGGCTGACGTCTGCCAGATCCCCTCTGGCGCAGAAAACAGCATTCCGCCGAGCGCTCTGACGCGAAGCGGTCAGCCGCGCTTGTCGGCTTGCTTGCGCCAGGGTGGAGAAAAGCGGTTGGCGACCTATTCTGGAAGAGCTTGGGTGGGACACAAGGACGGAAATCAGGCTTCAGATCGAAAGGAACACGCAATGCCAAAGACGCCAAAGAACACGATTTGCCTCTGGTTCGACAAGGACGCCGAGGCTGCGGCTCGCTTCTACGCGGAGACCTTTCCCGACACCGAGATGGGCGCCGTTCACCGTGCGCCAAGCGATTTTCCGTCCGGCAAGAAGGGCGACGTGTTGACGGTCGAATTCACGGTTGCAGGCATTCCCTGCATCGGATTGAACGGCGGCTCCGCGTTCAAGCAAAGCGAAGCCTTCTCGTTCCAGATCGCCACTGACGATCAACAGGAAACCGACCGCTACTGGAATGCCATCGTCGGCAATGGCGGCCAGGAAAGCGCGTGCGGCTGGTGCAAGGACAAATGGGGCGTGTCCTGGCAAATCACGCCACGCACGCTGACCGAGGCGATGGCGGCAGGCGGCGACGAAGCCAAGCGCGCGTTTGATGCGATGATGGAGATGAGGAAGATCGACGTCGCGGCGATCGACGCGGCCCGGCGCGGCTGACGCTCGACAGGCAAGGGTCGATGGATCGAAAAACTCCGTGGCGCATTTAAGCTTCGGCTAATAATGGCCTCAGGAGAGAACCAATGAAGAAGACGCTGCTCATTTTGAGCCTACTCATTCCGCTCGCGGCATGCTCCCGCACCGAGCAAGGCGCTGCCGTCGGCGGCTTGGGTGGCGCAGCCATAGGCGCCGCGGTGGCCGGCGATCCGGTGCAAGGGGCGGTTGTTGGCGGTGCGGTCGGAGCGATCGCCGGGGCGGTCATCGGGCACGCCAGCGAAGCCGGCCAGTGCAGATATCGCGATCGGCATGGCCGAGTTTACGTTGCACGCTGTCCGGACGGCTACTGATCTCAAAGGCGCGTGATCTCTTTCGATCACGCGCCTGCTCGGGGTAGGATAAGTGAATGGCATATGACATCAAGAAACTGCTGGCTCTCTGGTTTGCCGTCGCCAGCGCTGCCGCGATAAATGTTGGACTTACGACCGCGATCTCGGCCGCTCCTGTGGAAGCGAAGACGATTGCCGATCACTTCTCATCGGTAAAGTCCATGTCCGGGGACTTCGTCCAGTCGGGCCCAAAAGCGGAAAAGACCGGTGGCAGGTTTTTTCTCCAACGCCCGGGCAAGATTCGCTTCAACTATGCTGGCCAATCAGGGGTCAGCGTCATTGCAGATGGCAAATCCTTGGTGGTTTATAACAAGAAGCTGAAGACATCGCGGCTTTATGCTCTCTCGAAGACGCCGCTCAAGCTGCTGCTCGACAACAAGGTCGACTTCTCTGGCCGTCGCCTCAAAAGCATCAGAGACGATGGCGCTCAAATTATCATTAAGCTGGCTGACAAGTCGGCCTTCGGCAATTCGAGCATCACCATGGTGTTTGACAGGAAATCGCTCGATTTACGCAAATGGAGCCTTACCGACGAAAGGGGCCTCACTACGACGGTCACGATCTTCAATGTGAAGCAGGGCGTTCGCCCTCCCGCGGGTACCTTCACCATCGATTATGCGGCAAACCGTGAATTCAACACCACAACGAAATAGCTGGCGGATCGCCACCATTGGGTAGGCCGCGAGCCGGAGGTCATCCGGTCAAAGCCTGGCAGCATCGTCACCATAGCCGCGCGACACCGTTGCAGGCACGACTGGATCGCGCCGCCTGCCACGGCGGTGCCCGCCATCGCCGGAACCAATCCGATCAGCGGCGGTTTACTCAGTGAAGGGACCGGAACTCCAAAAGGACTCTGGACAAATGATTGAAATTCATAGCATCGAAACGGCCAACGCCAGACTGCGCGTAAGACGAGCTGAGAACTCTCTCAAGCGCGCGAATGACTTGCTGGATGAGGAAGGTGGCGTCGCCCTCAATCTAGCATTGTGCGGGCGGATAAGGGCCGCGCAAAGGCGCCTCATCGAGGCCAGAGCACGCCTGATGACGATCGATCCCACCAGGACGAATTGACCCGCGACGATCGTGATCTTCGGCCTAGAAACGGCGAGGTCTATGAGGCCTTCTGAAGCGCCCGACGCGTTCTACTCGTATCGGCTCTGCCTGCCATATCGATGGCGGTCCTAAATATCGAGAGCGACCGTCATGCCGCGGACTTCGGCCATCTCGAGCAGAAGGTCCTGCAGGCTTTCATCCAGCGCGGCACCAGTCAGCGCCAGAAGCTCCGTAATGCTCTCCTTCATCGAGATGACGGCGGTACCTGTCTTCTCGGCGAGCAGCCGTCCGATGGCCGAACGGATCAGGTCGTCCTGATCAGACATTGTTCATCTCCAACGCTCTACAACCTCCCCTTGCCCCCCATGCCTGATCGCCGCTTTCGACGACAGGGCGTGATTTCTCTTAAGGTATGATTTTTTGATGCGATGGCGGCGGGCTTTGCTCATGCCAGCAGGTCATCTGAAAGCGACCGGTCGCCTTCATTGACCCGCCAGCCGTTCAACGCCGCCAAGGATGGCAGCAGCGAAAAATTGACGGGCTGAACCGTTTCAATCGCTGCAAGCAGTGCCAGCGGCACTTCGTGGCGGAAAAGCCCGATGCACGCACCGCCTTCGACCGCTGCCGGCAATTCCGTGAAACGCTCCATCCCAAAACCTCCCTTTTGCACAAAAAGCAGCGACCAACGCGGATGCCCCAAGAGGTTCCCTCCGAACGGCATTTTTCGCGTCTTGGTTGTAGCACATATCGGCTGGCCAGTCATGCTGTAAGGGACCGCACGGTCAAAATCGCTGCGCACCATTTTAAATCTTGACGCGTGTCAATTTTTTATAAAACATGCGCAAACGCTGGCATGGCATCGGCCGGCGCTCTGGGAGGAGCAATGCCTGACATCAAAAAGCGCCCGAACCGGGGCTGCGACCCGCACACCACAGGGCGGGCACCAACCTGCTGGCGGATCGTCGCGCCAGGCGCCGGGGTCGCTTGCGCACCGTCGGACATTGCAGTCGCCGGACAGCGACATTGATGCAGCACATAAAACAATCAGGAGGAGGAAAAACCATGCGCGTGTACAATTGCCTGAAACTCGGCACCAGCCTGCTTGGCGCAGGCATGCTTGCAACCATCGTCTCAGCGCCCGCCCAAGCCGCGGATGCGGCGAAAGTCGCGGCCATCGTCAAAGGTCTCGACAACCCGTTCTTCCAGACCATGCAGAAGGGCATCGAGGAGCAGGCCAAGGCCAACGGCGTCAATGTCAGCGTCCAGGCCGCCGCCAATATGGGTGATGCCACCGGCCAGGCCGATCGCCTGACCGCCATGGCCATGCAGGATTTCGATTGCTATCTGGTCAACCCGATCAGCGTCTCCAACCTCGTCCAGGCGCTGGTGCCGGTCGCCCAGAAGAAGAAGCCGATCGTCAACATCGACTCGACCATCGACCCCGAACAGGCCAAGGCCGCCGGCTTTGCCGTCTCGACCTATATCGGCACCGACAATGTCGCCGCCGGCGCGCTGGCTGGTGAAGAGATGCTGAAGCTGGTGCCGAAGGGCTCCAAGGTCGCGCTGATCGCCGGCATCGTCGGCGATGTCGGTTCCAACGCCCGCATCAAGGGCTTCAAGCAGGCCGTCGAAGGCAAGCTCGAAGTCGTGGTGATGGTCAGCGCCGACTGGGATCGCGAAAAGGCGTTGACCGCCGCCACCGATATCCTCGCCGCCCATCCGGATCTCGCCGGCTTCTTCGCCGCCAACGACATCATGGCGCTCGGCGTCGAGCGCGCCGTGCAGACCTCTGGCAAGGACGTCAAGGTGATCGGCCTCGACGGCATCGTCGACGCGCTGAAATCGATCGCCGCAGGCGAACTCTCGGCCACCGTCGCGCAATACCCATATGTCGTTGGCGCCATGGGCGTTGAAGCCTGTGCGGTCGCGGCCAAGGGCAAGGAACTGCCCGCCAACGTGCCCGCACCGGTGCTGTTGATCAACAAGGACAATGCCGAGGCCTCGCTGAAGAACTTTCCGCGTCCCGGCGGCGACTATCCCGATCCCTTCCGCGAGATGCTGAAGTGAGCACACCCGCAGACAACGCGCCCGCCGCCCATTCGGCGGGTGCGGAGGAGAGCCGTCCCTCCCTGGCGGCTCTCCTCCTCGATCCCTCCTTCTGGGCCGACTGGGCATCCGTCGTCGGCCTGGTCGGCCTCGTCATCGTCTTCGGCATCGCCCAGCCGGTCTTTCTCAGCGTCGCCAACCTGCAGGCGCTGCTGTTGGCGGCGGCGATCCTGGTCGTGCTGTCGATCGGCCAGACCTTCGTCATCGCCACCTCGGGCATCGACCTGTCGCTGGCAGCAGCCGTCATGCTCGGCGCCATCATCCTCGGCCTCGTCAATGCAGCCGGCTACGGCATCTTCATCGCCTGCGTGCTCGCGGTGCTCGCCACCAGCGCCGTCGGCTTCCTCAACGGCCTGATCATCACGGCCGGCAAGATACCCGACTTCGTGGTGACGCTCGGCACGCTGTCGGGCATCACCGGGCTAGGGCTCATCCTGTCGGGCGGTGAACCGACCATGGTCGGCTCGACCTTCCTGCTCAGGCTCGCCTCCGGCTCGTTCGGACCGTTCGGCTATCCGGTCTGGGTGGCAATCGCGGCCGTCATCGTCGCGCATATCGCGCTCTACCACACGCGCTTCGGCGTGCACCTGCTGGCGACCGGCGGCCAGACCGAAAGTGCCGGCGCGCTCGGCATACGCACCGACCGGGTCAAGATCGCCGCCTATACGATCTCCGGTCTCTGCGCCGGCATCGCGGCCATTCTCCTGGTCGCCCGCATCGGCTCGGCCGAACCGCAGATCAACACCAGCCTGCTGCTCAATTCGGTGGCGGCGGTGGTGCTAGGCGGCGTCAGCCTGTTCGGCGGCCGCGCCAGCATTCTGGGACCCGCCATCGGCGCGCTGATGCTGACCGCGCTCGTCAACGGCCTGACCTTGCTCAACGTGTCGGCCTTCTATCAACCGCTTGCCGTGGGTGCCATCGTGGTGCTGGCGGCGCTGATCATGCGGTATCAGAAATGAGCGCGCCTCATCACATCCCCGCCACAGAGGCGATCATAGCCTGCGAAGGGCTGAGCAAGCATTTCGGCGGCATCCGCGCCTTCACCGACGTCGCCTTCCAGGCCCGCCGCGGCGAGGTCACCGCCGTCATCGGCGACAATGGCGCCGGCAAGTCGACGCTCATCCGCAGCCTGGTCGGCGTGCATCAGCCCGACGCTGGCAATTTGTTCTTCGACGGAAGGGCGCGGCCCTTCGCCAACCCCGACGAGGCGCGCAAAGCCGGCATCGAGACCGTGCACCAGAACCTGGCGCTGATCGACGAACTGACGGTGGCGCAGAACCTGTTCCTCAACCGCGAGATCGTGCGCCGCATCGGCCCCTTCGCGTTCCTCGACCGCAAGGCGATGAAGCGCGAGGCCCGCTCCATGCTGTCGCGGCTGTCGATCAACGTGCCGTCGATCAACCAGCGGGTGCGGCGCCTGTCGGGCGGCCAGCGGCAGGCGATCTCGATCTGCCGCGCCGTCGGCTCCGGCGCCAAGTTGGTGGTGATGGACGAGCCGACGGCGGCGCTCGGCGTGCAGGAGACGGCCAATGTCGAGGCGCTGGTCCGGCGCCTGCGCGAACAGTCCGTCAGCGTCATCCTGGTCAGCCACAATTTCGATCAGGTCCGCCGCCTGTCCGACCAGATCTGGATAATGCGGGCGGGAAAGATGGCGGCGACCGTGCGCGCCTCGGAAACATCAGGCAACGAGCTCGTCGCGCTGGTCACCGGCGCGGCTTGATCGGTCAATCAACAGCTGGCCGTCCTGGCCAGCCCGAGACTTGAAATCAAAGGGAGTTTGCGAATGGCACCAATTTGTGTCGGGCTTGTCGGTCTTGGAGAGGTCGCGCAGTCGATCCATCTGCCGGTGCTGAGCGATCAGCGCGACCGCTGGGTGATCGCGGGCGTGTATGACGTGTCGCCGAGCCTGGTGGCGCTGTGCACCTCGCAACATCCGACGGCAAAGGCCTTCGAGACGGCCGAGGCGCTGATCAACTCGCCCGACATCGACGCGGTGTTCGTGCTGTCGTCCGATGACACCCATAGCCGCTTCGTGCGCGCGGCGATTGCTGCCAACAAGCACATCCTGCTGGAAAAGCCCGCTTGTCTCACGGTGCGCGAGATCGACGATCTGCTGGCGCTGATGCCGGGCTACGACAAGACGCTTTTCGTCGGCTACATGCGCCGCTACGCGCCGGCCTATCTAGCGGCCAGGGACGAGCTGCCGGCCTTCGCCGACATCACCCATGTCCGCATCTTCGACCTGATTTCGGAAGGCCGGCATTTCCTCAAGAAGAGCCAGAACGTCCTTTATCCCAGAGACATTGACCCTGCCCTGCTGGCGCGTGGCGCACGCGAACGCGACGCACTGATCCGCGAGGTGGTTGGCGCCGGCGCACCAGCCGATCTGGTGCGCGCCTATCGCGGCCTGACAGCGCTGTCCTCGCACCACATTTCGGCGATGCGCGGGCTGATCGGCGAGCCGGCGGGCGTGCTCACCGCCCACCGCACCAATGGCGGCGCCAACACATCGGTCACTTTCGACTATGGGCATTTCGCTTGTCTGTATGATGCCGTCGTCGACGATCTCGGCCTGTTCGACGCCATGATCGAGGTGCGCTCCAACACCAGGCGCGTGCGCATCATCTACGACACGCCCTATATCCGCAGCCTGCCGACCCGGCTGGAGGTCACAGATGCCGGCCCGCTCGGCCCAGTGACGAAAAGCTTCGGCCCGCTCTATGGCGATGCCTTCTCGAATGAACTCGAGATTTTCCACCGCCACATCACCGAAGGCACGAAGCCGCTGACCGACCTCGCCGATTCCCGCCGCGACCTGGCGCTGATGGCCGAGATCATCGAGCGGATGAAGGAGAGCAGCCGGCGCTGGGGCTAGCCTACTGCCTACTGCCTACTTCCCACAGTGATGATCGTTGATCTTGTTCAACGCATTCGCGTCCGGTCCGACGCGATTGTATGAGCAGGCTCCAGCCGCCGTCGTAAACAGCTGCTGATCATAGTAGCGCGGGCCGCCGAACAGGATGTCGATAAGGTCGCCTTCGGCGGGAACGTAGCGTTGGGCTTGCACCCGGCGGTCGTGATGCCGATCGCCAGCGAACGCCGGAGCGCAAAGGCTTGAGCCCATTGCCAGAGCGAGAGCTAGGATCGCAACGCATTTCGTGGTCATCGGCAACACCCTCCTGGCCATTCCGGAATCGCAGCATACATCCAAAATCGCCAGCCGGACAAAAGTTCCAGAGAAGACCGCGATAGGCTCTTGCCGAAGCCAACGGCCTCGCTCATCCATGGCGCGTGGAAATGTGGGACCCGTGATGACCGATACCGGCCTTCATCTCGTCGAAGCGACGATCGATCAACTGCGCCGCGCGCTCGATGACGGCACCGTCACCAGCGTCGAACTGGTCGGGGCCTATCTCAGGCGCATCGCGCATTTCGACCGCCACGGCATCGCCCTCAACGCCGTTCCGGTGCTCAACCCCGATATGTTCGAGGAGGCCGCCGCTTCCGACCGGCGGCGCCGTAACGGCGCCGTGCTCGGGCCGCTCGACGGCATCCCCTACACCGCCAAGGACAGCTACAAAGTGTCGGGACTGACGGTGGCCGCCGGTTCGCCGGCCTTCGAGCATCTCGTCGCCAATGAAGACGCCTTCACCATCGCCCGGCTGCGTGCCGGCGGCGCCGTGCTGATCGGCCTCACCAACATGCCGCCAATGGCCAATGGCGGCATGCAGCGCGGCGTCTATGGCCGCGCCGAAAGCCCCTACAATGCCGAATACCTGACCGCCGCCTTCGCGTCGGGCTCGTCCAACGGCTCCGGTACGGCGACCGCGGCCAGCTTCTGCGCCTTCGGACTCGGCGAGGAAACCTGGTCGTCCGGCCGCGCGCCGGCCACCAACAACGCGCTGGTCGCCTACACGCCGTCACGCGGCGTCATTTCGGTGCGCGGCAACTGGCCGCTGGTGCCGACCATGGATGTCGTGGTGCCGCACACGCGCAGCGTGCCCGACATGCTCGAACTGCTCGACGTGATCGTCGCCGACGATCCCGAGACGCGAGGCGATTTCTGGCGCGCGCAGCCCTGGGTCAAGCTGCCGAAAAGCGCCGACGTGCGGCCGACGCGCTATACCGGTCTCACACTGGCCGGATCGTTGAAAGGCATGCGGCTTGGGGTGCCCAGAATGTATATCGGCAGGGACAGCGAGGCGGATACGCAGATCGAAACCTGCGCCTCGGTGCTTGCCCTGTGGGAGCAGGCAGCGGCTGATCTCAGGCGGCTTGGCGCCGAGGTGGTCGAGGTCGATTTCCCCGTCGTCTCCAACTACGAACGCGACCGCCCCGGCGCGCGCAGCATGGTCGAGCGCGGGCTGGTGCCAGAAGACTTCGCCGAGCACGAACTCTGGGATCTCTGCATCTGGGGCTGGGATGACTTTTTACGCGCCAACGCCGATCCGGCGCTCCCCGACCTCGCCTCGGTCGATGGCCCCAAGATCTTCCCGCAGCCACCGGGCACGCTGCCTGACCGCTATGACGGTGGCTTCGATCTGAGGGAGTATGTCGAGCGGGCGCGGGCCGGCGTCACCCCCGTCCTGGATATTCCGACGCTCAAAGAAGGCCTGAAAGGGCTGGAGGCGACGAGGCGGATCGATTTCGAGGACTGGCTCGACGCGCAAGGCATCGACGCCGTGGTGCTGCCCGCCGCCGCCGATGTCGGGCCGGCCGATGCCGATGTCAACGAGGCTTCCGCCACGCTTGCCTGGCGCAACGGCACCTGGGTCGCCAACGGCAATCTGGTCTGGCGCCATTTCGGCATCCCGACCGTCACCGTGCCGATGGGCACCATGGCCGACATCGGCATGCCGGTCGGCCTCACCCTCGCCGGCAAGGCCTATGACGACGAGAGGCTGCTGCGCATGGCCGGCGACTACGAACAGTCCAGTCACCGCCGCACCCGCCCGCCGCGCACGCCCGAGCTGGCCGATGAGGTCTTTTCAGCCCGGCCAGCCCGAGACGGCGACGGCAAGGGGCTTCCGCTTGCAATAGTGCTTTCCGCCGAAACGGGGTCTTCCGGCGATGAGGACGAGATCATCATCACGCTCGACCTGCCCAGGGAGGCCGCCGAAACGGCCAGCGTCAAGGTGCATGTCAACGGAGAAGCCGTCGCGGTGCAGCGAAGCCGCGCGCGCTTCAGCGGGCGCACGCTCGTCCCGGCCGTCGAGCATCAGCGGCTGCACAGCGTCTGGCGCGGTCCGTATGGCTCGATCGTGACGGCCGTGGTGCGGCTGGACGACGGGCGCAGCGCCGGCGCTTATGTGGTCACCGGCGGCATCGGGTGAGCTGTGAGGTGAAGTATCCACGTCGCGTTCCTTCGCGCCATAGATTGCCACCGGCAAAATTCCGGCTCTCCATCCCTCTCAATCCGTCCTGATCCAGACGCCTTTCGTGCTCAGATATTCGTCGAGGTGCTCCGCACCGCCCTCACGTCCGTAGCCGCTCATCTTGTAGCCGCCGAAGGGCACCGCCGGGTCGATGGCGTGATAGGTGTTGACCCAGACGGAGCCGGCGCGCAGGCGGTTGGCCAGTTGATGCGCCTTGCCGAGGTCGCGGGTGAACACGCCGGCACCCAACCCATAAAGCGTGTCGTTGCCGCGCCGCACAACTTCGTCCAGCGTGTCGAACGGCAGTGCCGAGATGACCGGGCCGAAGATTTCCTCCCGGGCAATGCGCATGTCGTCGGTGACGCCGGAAAAGACGCTCGGCGTGATGAAGTTGCCGGCGCCAAGCGCGCCTTCGGTGATGCGGTTGCCGCCAGTGACCAGCCTTGCGCCCTGCCTGGTGCCATCCGCGATGAAACCGGTGACGCGTTCGAGCTGCCTGAGCGAAATCAGCGGTCCGATCTCGGTCTCGGGATCGGCGCCGTCGCCGATCCTGAGCTTAGCCGCATAGGCCGAGACCCGCTCGACGAATTCGTCATGGATCGGCCGTTCGACGAACAGCCGCGAGCCAGCGATGCAGATCTGGCCGGAATTCGCGAACACCGACATGGCCGCGATCGGCACGGCGCGTTCGAGATCGGCATCAGCGCAGACGATGACCGGCGACTTGCCGCCGAGTTCCAGCGAGACCCGCTTCATGTTGCCGGCCGAGGCGCGCAGGATGTTCTGGCCGGTCGCTGTCGAGCCGGTGAAGACGATCTTGTCGACGTCCATATGGGCGGCAAGCGGCGCGCCGGCCTCCCCACCCGTGCCGGTGACGACGTTGACGACGCCGGGCGGCACGCCGGCCTCCATCATCAGCGCACCGATCAGCAGCGGCGTCAGCGGCGCTTCCTCGGAAGGTTTCAGCACGATGGTGCAGCCGGTCGCCAGCGCCGGACCGATCTTCCAGATCGAGGCGGCGGTCGGCGCGTTCCAGGGAATGATCGCACCGACGACGCCAACCGGTTCCTTGCGCGTGTAGGAGATGATCTCGCCCGGCAGCGAATTGCCGATCGTGTGGCCGTGGATCGACGTCGCCATGCCGGCATAGAAGCGCAGCATGCCGAGCACACGGTTCTTGTTGGCCAGCGTGCGCACGATGGGCATGCCCATATCCGTCGTGTCCGAAAGCGCAATCTCCTCCCAATGACGCTCCATCAGGTCGGCGATCTTGAGCAGCAGCACCTGGCGCTCATAGGGCTTGAACCGGCTCCACGGTCCATCGAAGGCGCGCCTGGCCGCCGCCACGGCGAGGTCGATGTCACGGGACTCGGAGAGCGGCACGGTGCCGATCACAGCGCCGGTTGCGGGGTTGCGCGTCTCGAAGGTCCGGCCGCTGAGCGCGTCGCACCAGGCGCCATCGATCAGCATCTTGCGGTGCCGGCCATCGATGGGCGTGTGCAGCGGGAAATCTCTCACCGGTGCCGTCATGGTCCTGTCCTCAGTTCGCACCGACCTAGCGGGCGGCCCAGATGAGACCCCGCTCTAAAATCAAGGCCATTTCCGGCACTGCGAACTCGTCGGCATTGTGGCCGAGAGCGCTGTAGAAAACCTTCCCAGCGCCATAGCGGCGCTTCCAGACGACCGGCATCACAACGCCGCCTATCCCCGGGAAATGCGCGTCGGTGAAGGTTGTCGTGGCCAGCACCTCGTTGCTCGGGTCGACATGCATGTAATACTGTTCCGACCGGTAGGCGAAATCACTGACGCCCTTTGTGATCGGGTCGTCCGGCCGGGTGACGGCCACCGTGTAGTCGATGATGTCGCCGGGATGCGCGACCCACTGGCCGCCGGTCATGAACTGATAATCGGTTTCATTGCGGAAACTGTCGCCCATCGTGCCGTGGAAGCCGCCAAGCCCGCTGCCCTGGCGAACCGCAAGCGTCAGGTTCTGCAGCTCGGCCTTTTCGATCGTCGACATCGTGATGACAGGCACGATGAGATCGAAGGAAGCAAGCGCCGGATCGGCGAACATCGCGGTGCCCTGGCCGAGCGTGACGTCGAACCCGTTCCGCTCCAGCAGCGCGCGCACGACGTTGGCGCTGCGCTCCGGTGTGTGACCTTCCCAGCCGCCCCAGGCAATCAGGGCTTTCTTCGGCATGGTGTACCTCCCTGGAACTATCCGCCTTGATCCGAACGTCAGCGCCAACCCAGCGCCGGCGCGACATGAGTCAGGATCGCCTCGATGACATGCGCATTGTAGTCGACGCCGAGCTGGTTCGGAACGGTGAGCAGCAGCGTGTCAGCCTCGGCGATCGCCTCGTCCTGCGCCAATTCCTTGATCAGCACATCCGGCTCGGCCGCGTAGCTGCGCCCGAAGATCGCCTTGGTGTTCTCCTCGATGAAGCCGATCTGGTCGCGGCTCTCGTTGCCGCGCCCGAAATAGGCGCGGTCGCGATCGTCGACCAGCGCGAAGATGCTTCGGCTGACCGAGACGCGCGGCTCACGCGTGTGGCCGGCAGCCTTCCAGGCCTCGCGGTAGATGCGGATCTGCTCGGCCTGCTGGATGTGAAACGGCTTGCCGCTCTCGTCGAATTTGAGCGTCGAGCTTTGCAGGTTCATGCCGAGCTTCGCCGCCCACTCCGAAGTGGCGTTGGTGGCCGCACCCCACCAGATCCGCTCGCGCAGGCCCTCCGAATACGGCTCGAGGCGCAGCAGGCCGGGCGGGTTGGGGAACATCGGCCGCGGATTGGGCTGGGCGAAGCCCTCGCCGCGCAGCGTCTCGAGGAAGACCTCGGCGTGATGCCGCGCCATGTCGGCGTCGCTTTTGCCTTCCGGCGGCGCGTAGCCGAAATGGCGCCAGCCATCGATGACCTGCTCGGGCGAGCCACGGCTGATGCCAAGCTGCAGGCGGCCGCCGGCGATGATGTCGGCGGCACCCGCATCCTCGGCCATGTAGAGCGGATTCTCGTAGCGCATATCGATGACCGCGGTGCCGATTTCGATGCGGTTGGTTCTGGCGCCAACGGCCGCCAGCAGCGGGAACGGCGAAGCGAGCTGGCGGGCGAAATGATGCACGCGGAAATACGCCCCGTCCGCGCCAAGCTGCTCGGCGGCGACGGCCAGCTCGATGGATTGCAAAAGCGCATCCGAAGCCGAGCGCACTTGCGATTGCGACGAGGGCGTCCAGTGACCGAACGACAGGAAACCGATTTTCTTCATAGCCATGCGATATAAGGATGCGCGTCAGGCTTCAATGCAAAAGAGATTTCCGGCACGTCTGGATCAGGCACAGTGCGATGTCAGAATTGGCTCTTGAACGGTCAACTCGGACACGCGTAACATCGCGCCATCTGAATGAGTCGCTTTATTAGTCCGGGCTAACCTCCGGATTGGTTTGGATATTTCCCTTGAACATGCAAGCAATCGGCGGCGCGCCGGAGCGCGGGAAATCGTTTGCTCATGTAGCGGAAGCCTCCTGGGGCAAGGGTCTCAGCACCTTGCTCCGCATCGTGCGCATGACGCTGCGCCATCCCTGGCAGGTCGGCATCACCATCGTCTCGACCTTCATCGCCGCGACGCTGCAGCTTTTCATTCCGCGCCTGCTGGGACGTGCCATCGACCAGGCACAGGGCGTGATGGCCGCGGGTGCCGGAACCGCGGCGGAGCAGGCGCTGTGGAACACGGCGCTGACGCTGCTCGTCGTCAGCATCCTGCGCGGTCTCTTCACCATGGCGCAGAACTACTATGGCGAGGCCGTCGGCCACCGCACCGGCTACGAACTGCGCCTGGCCTTCTACGAGAAGATCCAGCGCCTGAGCTTCGCCTACCACGACAGGGTCCACACCGGCGATCTGATCACGCTTGGCCTGCTCGATCTCGACGGCGTGCGCATGTTCTTTTCCACCGGCATCCTGCGCGTCGTCCTGCTCGGCGTACTGATCGGCGTCGGCGCCTACCTGCTGATCAGCACCGATCTCGTACTCGGGCTGCTCAGCCTGAGTTTTGTGCCGTTCGTTGCCTGGCGGTCCTCAGTCACCCAGCTCAAGTTGCGCAGCACCTGGCTGACTTTGCAGGAGCGCCTGTCGGTGCTGAGCCGGGTGATGGACGAGAACCTCGGCGGCATCCGCGTCGTGCGGGCCTTCGCGGCACAGCGGCATGAGCTCGAAAAATTCGACCGCGCCAAGCTGTCGGCGCTGGAACTTGCCAATCAGCGCGTCGACATCCGCGTCTCGAACACCAGCGCCATGAACTTCTCGTTCCTGGCCGCCATGGGGCTGGTGCTCTGGTTCGGCGGCCAGAAGGTGATCGCAGGCCAGATCAGCGTCGGCACGCTGGCCCAGTTCCTCACCTTCATGACCATCCTGCAGATGCCGGTGCGCCAGCTCGGCCTGATGGTCAACTCCTTCGCGCGCGCCTCGACCTGCGGCACGCGGCTGTTCGAACTGCTCGACGCCGAACTCGACATCGAGGACGCGCCCGGCGCCAGGGACCTCGTCGTCACCGACGGCGTGCTGCGCTTCGACAATGTCGGCTTCCGCTATGAGGGGGCGGGCGATCGCCCGACGCTGTCCGGCATCTCCTTCGAGGCGAGGTCCGGCGAAACCGTCGGGATTGTCGGCCCCCCGGGTAGCGGCAAGTCGACCATCGCGCATCTGATCCCGCGCTTCTACGACGTCACGTCAGGTGCGATCACCATCGACGGCCAGGACATCCGTGAGGTGACGCTGAAATCGCTGCGCAAGGCGGTCGGCGTCGTGCAGCAGGATGCGTTCCTGTTCACCACCTCGATCGAGAACAACATCGCCTACGGCAATCCCTGGGCGCGCGAGACCCGCATTGGGCAGGCGGCCGAGTACGCCCAGCTGCACAACTACATCATCGGCCTCCCGGCCGGTTACACCACGGTCGTCGGCGAACGCGGCGCATCGCTTTCCGGCGGCCAGCGGCAGCGCCTGACCATCGCGCGCAGCCTGATGTTGCGGCCATCGGTGCTGGTCTTCGACGATTCGACCGCGGCAATAGACGCCGGCACCGAGCAGCGCATCCGGGCGGCGATGAAGCGCTTCGCCAAGGACCGCGTCACGCTGATCATCTCGCACCGGCTGAGCTCGCTGATGCATGCCGACCAGATACTGTTCGTCGAGAACGGCCGGATCGTCGAGCGCGGCACGCATGAGGAATTGCTGGCGCTCAGTGGGCGCTATCGCGCGCTCTACGATTTACAGCTGCGGCCGGACGATGACCGGCCTGTCGCGGCGGGAGCAATTCCAGGAAAAGTGGAAACCGGTTTTCCCGGGAAAAGCGCGTAGCGCTTTCCCTTGGGAATTGCGTCAAAACTAAAGAGATAGAGCCGCGTGATGTCGACACAGAGCGACGACGACAAGGAGGACACCAGCGGCCGGCCGACAAAGGCTGTCGTCGGCTCGCACCGCGACGAGGAAGAGGTCTTCGGCAAGGCCTACGACCCGCGCATCATCAGGCGCATCTGGAGCTTCGTGAAGCCGTATCAGAGCCGGATCTTCATCTCGGTCGCAGCGGTGCTGGTGTTCACGCTGACGCAACTGGCGATCCCGCTGGTCATCCGCTACGCCATCGACCACGGCATGACTAAAGGCAGGCTCGACCAGTCGGTGATGATCGCAGCGATCGGCGCTTTCTCAGCAATCATCCTCATCAACTATGCCGCCAGCTATGTGCAGGAAAGCGTCGTCGGCAAGGTGGCGGAGAATGTCCTGTCCGACCTGCGCCGCGCCATGTTCAGCCATCTGCAGCGGGTCTCGCTGAGCTTCATGGACAAGACCGAGGTCGGCCGGCTGATGTCGCGCCTGCAGGGCGACGTCAATTCGATGCAGGAATTTCTTGAGACATCGGTGATGTCGGTGGGCGACATCGTGCTGTTGTTTGGCATCGTCAGCGTGCTTTTGTGGCTGGATTTCCGGCTTGGGCTGCTGACGCTGTCGACCATGCCGGTGCTGTTCATCGTGCGCCTGTTCTGGCTGCCGCGCGCCAAGGTCGCCTTCATGGCCGCGCACGAAACCAATTCCATCGCCAACGGCGCGCTGGCCGAAGGCATCCATGGCGTGCGCACGGTGCAGAGCCTGGAGCGCCAGCACGTCAATTTCGACCTTTATGACGAGAAGGTGCTGGCCAACCTCAATGCCCATTTGACCTCGGCGAAATACGCACAGGTGATGGTGCCGATCGTCGACACGCTGACCGGCATCGCCATGGCCACCGTCATCGTCGTCGGCGGATCGATGGTGCTGTCGCACAGCCTCGACATCGGCGTCATGGTGGCGTTCCTGTTCTACATCCAGCGCTTCTTCGACCCGATCCGCTCGCTGACCATGCAGTACAGCGTCATGCAACGCGCCATGGCTTCAGGCCAGCGCATCTCCGAAGTGCTCGACGTGCCGGTCGACGTCAGCGACAGGCAAGGCGCGGTAGCGCTGTCGCGCGACATGGACGGCTCGGTCGAGTTCAGGAACGTCACCTTCGGCTACCGGCACAACCAGCCGGTGCTGAAGAACATCTCCTTTCGCGTCAATCCGGGCGAGACCGTGGCCCTAGTCGGCCCGACTGGATCGGGTAAGTCGAGCTCGATGGCGCTGGTGCACCGCTTCTACGATGTCTGGTCGGGTGAGGTTCTGGTCGGCGGCCACGACGTGCGTGACCTGACCCAGGATTCGCTTGGCGATCAGGTCGCGATGGTGCTGCAGGAGCCGTTCCTGTTCTCCGGCTCGGTGTTGGAAAACATCCGCTACCACAAGACATCGGCCAGCCGCGAGGAGGTGGTGCGCGCCGCACAGGCGGTTGGCGCGCACGACTTCATCGAGAACTTGCCCGATGGCTACGACACCGAACTCGAACAGCGCGGCGGCAACCTCTCGCTCGGCCAGCGCCAGCTGATCAGTTTTGCGCGCGCACTGGTGGCGGATGCAAAGATCCTGGTGCTCGACGAAGCCACGGCCAGCATCGATTCCTACACCGAGATGCTGATCCAGAAGGCGTTGATCACGCTGCTGGAAGGCCGTACCGGGCTGGTCATCGCCCACCGTCTGGCCACCATCCGCGGCGCCGACCGCATCATCGTCTTGCAGAACGGCGAGATCGTCGAATGCGGCAACCACGAACAACTGATGGCCAGAAAAGGCCTCTACGCCCGCCTCTACAACATGAACTACGCCTCCTTCGACGACATTTCCGAAGGCGAGCTGGAACTGGATGCGGCCGTCGGCAAGACGACGTGAATGGTGCCCCGAGAGCCGGCAAGTGACCGCGGGCACCTACGCCATTTCGGGGCGTTTTGAACCCTCGCGAATGGCCTTGTGCACGCCGCGTTGCAGATCCATGAATGCAGGGCTTTCCATCACCTCTTCGCGGCGCGGGCGCTCGATATCGACGTTGAAGGTCTGCGTGATGCGTCCCGGGCCGATCCCCATGACGACGATGCGGTCCGACAGATAGACAGCCTCTTCCACGTCATGGGTGACAAACAGGACGGTCAACCTGTGTTCCTCCCAGATCTGGGTCAGCAGTTCCTGCATCTGATGCCGGGTCAAGGCATCGAGCGCGCCGAAGGGCTCGTCCATCAACAGCATCTTGGGGCGGTAGGAAAGCGCACGCGCAATGGCGACGCGCTGTTTCATGCCGCCCGAGAGTTCGGCCGGATAGCGGTCGGCGCTGTCGGACAGCTTGACGAGTTCGAGATGCTCCAGCGCGATCCTGCGGCAGGTCGGGCGATCGTAACCGGCGGCCTTGAGGGCAAATTCGATGTTCTGCCGCGCCGTCAGCCAGGGAAGCAGCGTGTAGGACTGGAAGACGACGCCACGATCGAGACCCGGCTGCAGGATCGGCGCGCCGTCGATGCTGAGCTCGCCGGCGTCGAAATCCTGCAGTCCGGCCACAATCGACAGCAGCGTGCTCTTGCCGCAGCCCGACGTGCCGACGAGGGAGACAAACTCGTTGTCGGCAAGATCGAGGTTGATATCGCGCAGCACTTGCGTGTGCCGCTCGCCGGTGCCGAAGCTCTTGTGCAGACCGGCGATCCGCAATTTGGGGGCGCTCATCGGCTGGACCTCATTGCGAGCGGCCCTCTTGCTTGAACAGCACCTTTTCCAGCGCCTTCATCACCTGATCGGTGATGAGGCCGAGCAGGCCAAGCAGCAGGATGTAGCCGATGATGGTGTTGGTCTGGAAATAGCGCTGCGACACGGTGATGCGATAGCCGAGCCCCGATGTCGCGGCGACGAGTTCGGCCAGCACCAGCCAGGTCCATGCCCAGCCCAGGCTGATGCGCAGCGTATCCCAGATGCCCGGCAAGGCGCTGGGCACGACGATGCGCGTCAGGATCTTGCGATCCGGCAGGCCGAGCGTGCGCCCAAGGCCGATGAAATCGGCTGGAACCCGTTTCACATTGTCCATGATCATCAGCACCTGCTGGAAGAAGGTGCCGATGAAGATGATCAGGAACTTCTGCGAATCGCCGGTGCCCGCCCAAAGGATGGAGAGCGGCACGAAAGCGACGACCGGCATGTAGCGGATGAAATCCACCAGCGGCTCGATGGCCGCTTCCCAGGAGCGGAAACTGCCGATCAGCACGCCGATCGGTATCGACAGTGCCGAGGCGATGAGGAAGCCGATGGAAATGCGGTACATTGAGGCTTTGAGATCCAGCCACAACGTGCCGTCGGTCGCGAGCTTGGCGATCTGCATAGCGACACTGCCCGGCGACGGCAGGAAGATCGCCTTTACCAATCCCAGTCCGGTCGCAGCCCACCATGCAAGGCCGAGCCCGACGAACACGGCCACCGCGATGGTCAGGAAGCGCGACCTGGCGATGGGCACGCCGATCCCGGAGGATCGGCGGCGCCTCGCCTGTTTCGCGATGGGGCCTGGCGCGGAGGGCGCCGGAGCCGTTTTCGCGGGGGGCTCCCCGGACATCTGCGTCACCACCGCGATCCGGCCTTGGTCATTCCGCCGCCTTGACGAAGGACGGGTCGATCATCTGCTCCGGCGTCACGTCGGCCTGCAGCAGCTTGGCGTTCTTGGCGGCTGCTTCGACATCGGCGAAGGTCTTGGTGGTGAAGTCGCCGGTCAGCGCCGTCTTGTTTTCGGCGAGCGAATAGTAGCGCACGCCGTCAAAGGCGGTGTTGAGGTCCTTGACGTCCGAGCCGACTGCCTTGGCGATGATGGTGCGGCCGCCGGGCGTGTCGGCATTGTAATCCTTGAGCGCCGCGTCCCAGCTCTTGATCATCGCCAGCACCTGGCCGGGCCGCGACTTGATCACCTCGTCGCGCACCACCAGCACGTCGCTGATCAGGCCGGGATCCTCGCCGGCGGTGAACAGCAGCTTGAGATCCTTGTTCTGCGCCATGGCGACGGTGAGGTACGGTTCATAGGTCACCGCGACCGGCACCTGGCCGGCGATCAAGGCGCTGCCAGCATCGGACGCCGGCATCGGAACCGGCTTCACGTCGTCGATCGACATGCCGTTCCTGGCGAGTGCGTATTTGAGCAGGATGTCGCTCGTCGTGCCTTCCTCGAAGGCGACCTGCTTGCCCTTGAGGTCCTTGATGGAGGTGATGTCCTTGCCGGCGATCATGGCGTCGGCGGTCATGGAGACGTCGAGCAGCAGCACGATCTTCACCGGCAGGCCGGCCGCAACCATGCCCATCGCCGTGTGGGTGGCGATGTTGGCGGCGTCGAGCTGGCCGCTTGCAAGTGCTGCGTTGATGTCCTTGTCCTCGGCGAAATTGACGATCTGGACGTCCGTCAACCCGTTTGTCTTGAACAGGCCCTTGGCTTCTGCGACATGCCACTGCCCATAGCCAAGCCACGGCTCGATGCCGATCTTGAACGATCCTGCCTCGGGCGTGGTGGGAATGGCCGCATCGGCCGCGTGGGCTGCCGGGGCGGCGGCGAGCCCGATGGCGGCCGCCATCACGAGCGCGCGGAATTGTCCTGTTAGGTTACGCATCATCTTTGTTCCCCTTGATGGTCAGACCGCTTTTTCTAACCCAGGTAACCGGTCTGGTGAGACTGCGGGTTTCTGCTCTTGCGGCACTGTGCCTCGGCGTCTTACCTGCCACTTCATGGTGAAGTGCGAGGATATTTCAGCGTCAGCGGGAGCGGATGTCAAGGCTAAAATACATACATGCATATACAAGTTGGAAAGACTCAATTTCCACCTTGACCGGGTGCATCCGCCTGCCGCGCCACGACGATCACTCACGCCTTTTCCGGATCGATCAGGTCGAGGAAATCGGTCACCCGATCGGCCCCGGCAACGGGTTCGCTGCCGACCATGACCGCGACTGAAAAGGCAATGAGGGAGGAGACCGGTGTGTGGCTGCGCGCGCCGGCCCGCAGGTTCATGACCAGCGTCGGCGACAGAAAGAGCCCTGCCCGCAACACCGCCCGCCAATCGGCAGGAAGCATGCCGCGCCGTTTGAGCTCCAGCAGCAATGGCCGCCACAGCGCTGTCGCCTTGACCTCCAGCAGATCGCGACGGACAGGGCTCAGGTCCCAGTCCATGTCGACATGGAGCAGGTTTCCGTCCAGCCGCGCCGTGGCGCGAAAAACCTCTGTCGCGGCCGCCGGATCATAGAGCCAGAACGGGTGGGCGAAGATGTTGTGGAACGTCGCCTTCACCTCCGCCAGCAGCGTCGGGATATGCGAGCCGGCAAAAGCGGGATCGAAGAAGGACAACTCCGCCCTCCCCGCCTTCTCCGTGTACCAGACATTGGCGTTGTGGGCGTCGCCATGCGCCACCACGCCGCCCGCATCGGCAAGCCGGCCCGGCCGCAAGCGCACAGCCGCGGCATCGAAAAGCGTACCCACGCTGTCGATGTAGTGCTGGCCATTGATGACGAACTTCAGCAGGGAAAACCGATCCCAATCCAGTTCCACGCCGGGAAAGACAAACGGCTTGCCGACATAGAAATCGGCCAACCGGCCGCCTGGCGACAAGCGCGTATGGGCATCGATCAGCCGCTCATGAAACAGCCTGTGGATCGGCTCCGCCGCCACCTCCTCGACTGTTACCGGATGCAGCGTCTCGAGATAGACCTTGAGCAGCCTGGCGGACAGGTCGCGCTCGGCAAGAACCGCCTCCCGGCGCTTGCCGGCATCATCTTCGACATCCAGCGCGAACAGCACGTCCGAAAATCTCGGATCCGTGCGGCGGCGATAGACAAGGATCTGCTCGCCCGGCTGGGCCGACATATGCACGGGTTGGTCGACCGGCAGGCCGGCGCGCGACAGAATCTCGGCGCGGTAATATTCGCCTGTCATCGCCTCTTCCCGTTCCTCCTGATGGAATTTGAAGAAGTAGGCCTTGCCGTCGTCTTCGAAGAAGCCGTTCAGGGAATTGAGGCTGTATTTGTCGAAGTTGATGCGCACGTTGTGGGGGCGCATCTCGAACAGATCACCCAGCAGCGCCGCCAGCGCGCTTTGTGCTTCGGCAACATCATGCTGCGCGAGTGCCCGGATCCGCGCCGTGCGGCTGGGTGTCGTCGTCATCTGTCACTCCTTCCAGCCAGTTCGTCCGTCGAGGACGAAGCCATTCTCATCAGTACATGTATATACATTTGTAATGAAACCGCCTCGGTTTGCATTTGCTCCATTGCCGTCAGCTGCTTTTGGAGGGGGAATAGCGGCTGCCGAGCGAGTAGCGGCTGCCGGCATAAGTCAGCTTGCTGATCGTCGCCACCACCGCGCCCGTCCATGTCCGGCGGTGCAGGAAAAGGCAGCAGGCGCCAACATCGATGCCCAGATGCCGCGCCGTCTCGGCGTCAGCCGGGATGGCGGAGATGATGTGCTCGACCTCGGTCACCGGAGTTTTCTGCATGAGGTAGTCATAGGTCGCCGTCTTAGAAAAATCCTGCTTGTCATAGTCGGGGATGAGGCTCGGATTGACGAAACGCTCTTCCAGCTGCACCGGCAGATCATTCTCGAAATTGACGACGACGGAATGATAGATCGAGACACGTTTTGGAAACTCGAACGACAGCGCCAGCTCCTTTGTCGGCATGATGGTTTCGAGGACGAGGACTTCGGAGCGATGCCTGTTACCGCGCTCGATGATCTCGGCCGCGATGTTGTTGATCTCGATCAGCGTTGATTGCGGCCGCGGTGGCGCGATGAAGGTTCCGACACCTTGCAGCCGGATCAGGAACCCCGCCGAGGTCAACTCCCTGAGGGCCCGGTGAACCGTCATCCGCGACACGCCGAGCGACGCCACCAACTCATTCTCGGACGGCAGCTTGCGGTCCTTGCCCCACCGGCCCGTTCCGATGTTCGCCAGGATGTAGTCCTTCACCTTCTCGTAGAGAGGGCTGGCCGTATCGGGCAAAGTGATCATTTCAAAAGTCCTTTCCGGCGATTTATCGGAAAAATCACGACTGCTCGACAGGTTGCCGCATGCGGATGATTGTTTTCAAGCCGTCGCTGCGCCCCGCCAACAGCCGCTGATAGGCGGCGGGAATCGCATCGAGGCTGATCTCCTGGTCGATCAGCGCCAGCAGCGGCTCGCTCAGCTCACCCAGCATTCGCACGGCTTCGGGCAGTTCGTCGGCAAAGGCGTGGCATCCCAGCAACCCGATCTCGCGTTCGACCAGACTATTGGGATCCATGTCGAGACGGCCATGGAAGATGCCGACCATGGCGACAGTGCCGCCGGGATCGAGAACGCCGAGCAACTGGTTGAGGGCCGTGACGCTGCCGGTCGCCTCAATGGCCGCGAGCAGTGGGGCATTGGCGGTTGCGGCGGCGATGGCATCCCGATTCAGATCGACAATCGTAGCACCCGTAACTCGCGCCACGCGGGCACAGCGGTTCTGGTTGCGGTCGGCGACGAGCACGGTGCCGGCAAAGGTTTTCGACAGCAGCAGCGCGGCAAGACCGCCGATCGGTCCGCAGCCAACGACAAGCACCGAGCCTGCCGTCTTCGCCAGCCGCCGCACCGCATGCAGCGCCACCGCGAGCGGCTCGGCCATCGCCGCAACCCGCTCGTCGAGCGCGGCATCGATGATATGCAAAAGCCGTGCGGGCAGCACCGCCTGTTCGGCAAAGCCGCCGTCGCAGATCTCCCCCACGAAACCCAGCGACGCACAGAGATGCCGCCTGCCGGCATGACATTGCGCGCAGTCTCCGCACCAGAAGCGGGAATCGGCAACCACCCTGTCGCCGATGGCGACGCTATCAACACCCGCGCCGATGGCGGTCACCGTGCCGGTCAGCTCATGGCCGGCCGTCGAAGGCGACCGGCTTATCCACTGTCCGGTGCGGAAATTGTGCAGGTCCGAACCACAGATGCCGGCGGCGTCAACCCTGAGCTTCACCCAGCCTGCATCTAGCGCGCCCGGCGTGGCGACGTCCTCGACGCGCAGATCGCCAGGTCCGTAGAGTCGTGCCGCCTTCATCGCGATCGTTTCCGCTCAGCCGGCGAGATAGCGATCGCGGATTTCCGAGACCGCGTTCTCGTGCGAGCTAAAGCCCTCGTAGCGGGCGAGCCTTCGGGCATGCAGCGCCAGTTCCGGATAGGCGGCCGAGGTGACATAGCCGACCGACGAGCGCTTGACGAAATCCGTCACCGAAAGCGGCCCGTAGGTCCGCGCCCAGCGGCTGGTCGGCAACACCGCATTGGGGCCCAGCACGAAGTTGGCCAGCGTCACCGGCGTGTGCGGGCCCATGAGAATTTCAGCCGCCTCGGTGATGCGCCCGAGATGCGCGAACGGCTCCTTCGAAAGGATTTCGAGATGTTCGGGCGCATAGTCGTTGATGAAACGGTAGCTGTCCTCCAGCGACGCCGTCAGCACGATGCCGCCGCGCTTGCCGGTCAGCACCGCGCGGGAAAACTCCACACGCTGTTCGGTCATCCTAGACCAGTGCTCCGGGATTGCAGCCAATGCGGCTTCGGCGACCTTGCGGCTGTGCGTCACCAGATAGGCCGAGGAATCCGGCCCGTGCTCGGCTTCGATCAACAGGTCGAGCGCGGCAAGGCCGCCGTCGACGCTGTCATCGGCAAAGATGATCGCTTCGGATGGACCGGCCGGAAGGCCTGTGTTGATGACCGACGACAGCACGCTCTTGGCCGCCACCACCCATGGGCTGCCGGGACCGACGATCTTGAGCGCGGGCTTCACCGTCTCCGTGCCGTACGCGACGGCGGCGACCGCTTGCGCGCCGCCGCATTTGTAGACGGCGCCAACGCCTGCGAGACGCGCGGCGACGAGCGTTGCCGCATCCACCGAACCATCCGATGTCGGCGGCGTCACGATGGCGATCTGCGGCACGCCGGCAATCACCGCCGGCACCGACGTCATCATCGTCACCGACGGGAAAGCGCCCTTGCCGCGCGGAACGTAGAGCGCGACGGATGCGATCGGGGTATACCTGTCGCCGGCATAGGCGCCCGGCCGGACTTCCTTGAGCCACATCGTTTCCGGCTTCTGCTCCTCATGGAAATGCCTGATGTTGTCGATGCCGAACTTGATACTCTCGACGACGTCCTTTTCGACCTTGTCGAACGCCGCGTCGAACTCGGCTTCCGACACCTGCAGTTCGCCCTCGGTGACATCGGCCTTGTCGAGTTCCCTGGCAAAGCGGATCAAGGCGGCGTCACCCTCGTCCTTGACGGCCTGGATGATCGGACGGACCTTCTCGACGAAGACCGTCAGATCGGCCTCGGCGCGCTTCAGCAGACTGGCGCGCTGGTCGGCAT
This sequence comes from Mesorhizobium sp. Root695, assembly GCF_001428185.1. Lineage (NCBI taxonomy): Bacteria > Pseudomonadati > Pseudomonadota > Alphaproteobacteria > Hyphomicrobiales > Phyllobacteriaceae > Mesorhizobium > Mesorhizobium sp. Root695. The sequence goes on from NZ_LMHO01000023.1 coordinate 395,167, forward strand.
CGATGGATGACAGATCGTGGAAGCTGATGTCGGACATGGCTGTTCGTTCTCCTGGAACTCTTGGAACGCAATGACGGCTGGCCCTGGATGGCCATGGTTTTGCGGGCCGACAGGTCGACCCGGGACAAGGATCAAAGCCGTCGAGCGGCTTCACTCGGGCAAAAGTATATACATGTATGTATGATGGTCGCCAGCAATTTTTCCATCATCCTTCCCATCGAAACTGCGCAGACAAACCGCTCATCAGATCGAGGCGAGAAAGCCGCCATCGACCGGGATGGACTGGCCGGTTATGTAGGCCGCCGCATCCGAAGCAAGGAACACCGCGATGCCGTGCAGATCGGAGAGATCGCCGAAACGACGCTGCGGGATCTTGGCCAGCATGGAGTGCTGCCATGCCTCGTTGCTGTAGAAGACGTCAGTCATCGCCGTCCTGAAATAGCCCGGCGCGATGGCGTTGACCCTTATGCCAAGCTCCGCCCACTCCGCCGCAAGCGCCCGAGTCATGCCGAGCAGGCCCGACTTCGACGAGCCATACGGCACCGCGGTGGGAATGCCGACCTCCGATGTCAGCGAGCACAGGTTGATGATGGCGCCGCGACGGCCGGCGTCCCGCATCTGCCGCGCGGCGGCCTGTGCGCAGAAGAACGCGCCCTTCAGATTGGTATCGACGATCCTGTCCCAGAGCGCCTCGTCGACATCGAGCGAGGGCCGCACCTCCTCCATCCCGGCATTGTTGACGAGAATGTCGAGACCGCCAAGCAGGCCGGCGGCCTCGTCGGTGGCCGCCCGGCAGCGGCCGACGTCGGTGACGTCGAGAGCGATGGCGTGCGCCACCCCGCCGGCAGCGCGGATGGCTGCCGTTGTGTCCTCCAATGAGGCCAGGCTGCGCGCCGTGACCGCGACGTCGGCGCCGGCCGCGCTCAGCGCTTCGGCGATGCTGCGCCCGATGCCGCGGCTGGCGCCGGTGACTAGCGCCTTCCGGCCGGAGAGATCGAAGAGAGAAGCATTGCGCATGTGATCCTCCTGGTCGGTGTCGGCTTCGGCGCCGGTTTCGATGCTACCAGATCGTAGGTTATATATACAAGCATATACAAACTATTTCAGCTGCGGTACTGATGACGAAATCCGCTGCACGAGTACCCTGCCGGTGACCTGCCTGCCCTGGGGAAGATGCAGCGAAACCCGGTGTTTGAGAACCCCGGCCGATGGCGATCTGTCGGCCAGCCGCAAAGGAGCCTGCTTGTGTCGAAAGCCTCGGATTTTGTGCGAACCGAAGTCACGCGTCTGTCGCCCTACAATTCCGGGCTGACCATCGACGAGGTCATGGAGCGATACGCGCCGGCCAGGATCGCCAAACTGGGTTCGAACGAAAACCCGCTCGGACCCAGCCCAACCCTTGCCACGACGATGCATGCCGATTCCGAGATGTTCCGCCTCTATCCGGACCCTGCCGGGCGCAAGCTGCGCCAGGCGATTGCCGCCAGGTATGCTGTCACCGAGGATCAAATCATCCTGGGCAACGGTTCCGAAGATCTTCTCTCCGTCATCAGCCGTGCCGTGTTGCGGCCCGGCGATGCCGTCGTCACCCTCTATCCATCGTTCCCGCTGCATGAGGACTACGCGACGCTGATGGGCGCGGCCGTCAAACGCGTTGTCGTCAACGACGATCTCACCATCGACGTCGATGCGCTGATCGAGGCGGTGCGTGAACGGCCCCGCATGCTGCTGTTCTCGAACCCGATGAACCCGGTCGGCAGCTGGCTCTCCGGCGGCGATCTGGCGAGGGTTCTCGATGCGGTGAGCGACGAGACGCTGATCGTCGTCGATGAAGCCTATGCCGAATACGCCGAGGGCGACGACTATACGCCGTCGCTGCCCTATCTCGGGAAGTTCGACCGACCCTGGATCGTGCTTCGGACCTTTTCCAAGGCATTCGGCCTGGCCGGATTGCGGATCGGCTTCGGCATCGTCGGTGACCCGGAGCTGCGCGCGCTGCTCGACCGCGTCCGCACCCCTTTCAACGCCAACGCCATGGCCCAGGCCGCCGCGCTTCTGGCGCTGGTCGATGAGGAACACCTCGCCAGGGTCGTCGCGCAGGCCAAGGCGGAGAGAGCACGTGTCGAGACTTTCCTCAGGAGCAAGGGCCTCGACGTCGCCGCCTCCAGGGGCAACTTCCTGTTCTTCGACTGCCGGCAAGATGCTTCCATCTTCGTCGAGGGCCTGCTGCGCCAAGGCGTCATCGTCAAACCGTGGAAGCAGCAGAGCTTCGACACCTATGTGCGCGTCAGCATCGGCTCGGTTTCGGAGAACGACCAATTCATGGCCGTTCTATCGGAACTGCTGTGACCGCACGTCTGTCGGCACTGCGCTTGGCCGCCAGCCAGTGATGCCAAGATCAGTAGCCGCCGACCACCGGCAGGATCTCTCCCGTGATGTAGCTGGAGCATTGCGCTGAAGCGAGAAACACATAGGCCGGGGCCAATTCTTCAGGCTGGGCCGGACGCTTCATGGGCGTGTCGGCGCCAAATTTGGAAACGTCGTCCGCCTTCTTGTCGGAGGGGTTCAAGGGCGTCCAGACAGGCCCCGGCGCCACCGCGTTCACCCTGATCCCCTTGCCGATGAGGTTACCCGACAACGCCCTGGTAAAGGCATGGATGCCGCCCTTGGTCATCGAATAGTCGACCAGCGCTTTGGAGCCGTCTATGCCGGTCACGGAGCCGGTGTTGACGATGGCCGAGCCTGGCTTCATATGCGGCACCGCCTCCTGCGCCATGTGGAAATAGCCGTAGAGGTTGGTCTTCAGCGTGGTGTCGAAATGTTCCTCGGTCAGGTCGGCGAAATCGGCCGAGTGCACCTGGAAGGCGGCATTGTTCACCAGCACGTCGAGGCCACCTAGCTGCTTCACAGTGGCGGCAACCGCCCGGCGACAGAAGGCGCGTCGGGAGACGTCGCCGCGCAGCAGCAGACAGCGCCGGCCTTCCGCCTCGATGGCCTGCCTGGTCGCGTCCGCATCCTTGTCTTCGGACAGATAGACGATCGCCACGTCGGCTCCCTCACGTGCAAACAGAACCGCGACCGCGCGGCCGATGCCGGAATCGCCGCCGGTGATGAGCGCTATCTTGCCGTCCAGCTTGCGCGAGCCGATCCAGTAGGGCGCATCGTACAGCGGCGCGGGCACGACCCGCCCTTCCTCGCCAGGCTTGGGATGATGCTGTTTGGGAAAAGGCGGGACGGGGTAGTTGCGTGCACCGGCCTGCATGGCGCGATCCGGCTTCGACCGATCCTTGCCGCGGTCGTCGAGGTCCACCTTGCGCTGTATGCGCCGCTGTTTTTGGGCGGTCTTCGTGGTGTCGTTCTTCGTAAGCATGGCGTGCCTCCTTCTGCGGAAAATGTCGCAGCGGGCGGATCGTTCCCCACTCGGACCCGATCGTCTGTCATCCGATTTCGACAAGGCCTTGAGCGAGGCTCGCCGGCTGCCGCCCGGTTCGTCGATGACGACAGCATGTTTATTTGGCTTCGGGCCGGCTGTAGGCCTTACTTTCGCAGCGTGGGTTTTTACATCTAAGGGGCCTGCAAACGATCGACGCTGGAGGAGGCTCCATTGCAGCAACCAGATGACATCGCCGCTCGCCGATTGGACATTCTTATCGAGCAATATGTGGAAGCGCGCAAAAAGCGCTACGACTATGTGTCGACCGAGCAGGCCTATCAGGCCATCCGGCACGTCCTCAAACCCGCCATTCCCGATCGCGAACTCGACAACAGGGTCGCCTCGCTTGCCGTCAAGAACGGGCTGGCGGTCGTTTTCGACCGCCAAACCAAAGCGTCCGCCGATGATGTTCCGGGAACAAAGCCCTAGATCAACGCAGATCCGCCGGCGTCGAGCACCACATCGATACGGGGCCAAGCGGCCCCGTATCGATGTGTATCGCCGGAGGAAACGAGCGATACACCTGCGCCCTGGGCCTGTGTGCCGCAAGCCGACGGGCGTGGCGGGTTCAGGCGGCGGTGCTGACCTTGCCCGGATCGAGGATCGACTTGACCTTGTCGGCGATGGCGCGCCCCAGGTCGGCGTTGTTTGCGGCAGTGAAATGGATGCCGTCGAGACCATCCGTGGTGACGAAGTCGCCGGCATTGAGGAAGTCGATCTTCATGAAATCCGCCAACGCCTTGTACTGCCTGGCCAGATCCCTGGACTTCTCGTGACCGCCGCCAAACATGCCCTCGAACCACGGATCGGGCATGGGCGTCAGCGGCGGCGGCGCGATGACCAGCGCCTTCGGAGCCGGATAAGGGGTGCCAATGCCGCCGGCGCTGGTCAGGATCTGCCCGACCAGCTTCGCCATTCCATTGGCGATCTCGTAAGGCGTCCGGTGGAAATAGGACTTGGTGTCGTTGGTGCCGAGCATCACGATGACCAGGTCCAGCGGCAGATGGCTGGCGAGGGCCGAGGGCAGGTAATTGGCGCCGTTCAGGCGCGGATCGTTGGGGTCGTCGAGACAGGTCGTGCGCGCACTCAAGCCTTCTTCGATGATGTGATAGCCCGCTCCCAGCGCCGCGGCCATCACGCCCGTCCAGCGCTGGTCATAGGGGTAGCGGTGGGTCGGTGATCCCTCCTTGACCGGAACCCAGCCCCAGGTCAGCGAGTCGCCGTAGCACATGATGTTTTTTGGCGATGACATCCATGTTTCTCCATCTGTTTGCCAATTCGTCTGAACGCGCGGTTCTATCGGTCCCGGCAAACGCCGGTGCCCGCTTGCCTTTCGCTGTTTCAAGTCAGGGAGTTCGCACGCGCACTCCGTAGAAGATCGCCGCGCCGAGGATGATGACGCCTTGGGCGATGAGCTTGCCGGGCTCGTCGATGCCGAGCACCGTCATCACCACGAACAGCAGCGCAAAACACAGCGCACCGAAGAATGGACCCCAGACGCCGCCGTCGCCGCGGCCGAAGACGACGCCGCCAAGGATGGTTGCGGCGACAGCCAGGATCGGCAGGTCGAGGCCGACGCGGACACTGCCGACGGCGATTGAACCGGTCTGCACCAGGGCCGCGATCGCCGCGATCAGGCCGGCCAGCGTATGCGCCAGGATGACGGTCCGCTGGACCGGCACCCCCGAAAAATGGGCGGCTTCGGCATTCTCCCCGACCGAGGCGACGTAGCGGCCAAACACGGTCTGCGACAGAAGCAGCCACACCGCGGCGGTCAGCAGGATCCAGAACAGGACCGGCGTCGGAACCGACAGGAATTTCGTGTTGTAGAGGTCGTTGAACAGCTTCGGCACGTCCCCAGGCGGATTGCCGCTCGACAGGAACTGCACCAGCCCGACCAGGATGATGCTGACCGCAAGCGTGACGATGACGGCCGACACGCGCCGGTTGCCGATCATGAAGCCGTTGAACAGGCCGATGACGAGGCCGGTGGCGAGCGCCAGCACGACGAAAAACGGCAGCGACGCGCCGGGGAAGCTGCCGGACGAAATGAAATAGTTGATGAGCAGGATGATGCCGCCGCCGGAGAGGTCGATCGACTTCACCCGCATGACGACGAGCTGCCCCAGCACGAGGATGCCGAGCGGAACGATCTGCCGGATGAAGATGCCCATGATGTTGAGGTTGAGCATGTTCGGCCGCGCGATCCACAGCGTGGCCAGCAGCACGACGAAAACAAAATAGGACGGCGGTATGCGCAGCAGGCGCCGGGCGATCGGATTTGCGAGAACGGCAGCCATCGTTCAGAGCCCCATCTTCTTGCGGGATTGCAGCCCGACCACCGCCAGCAGGATGCCGCCCTTGATCGCGGTCTGGACAAAGGGCGAGACGTTGGCGAGGTTCATGCCATTGGCCAGCAGCGCCATGACCAGCGCGCCGATCACCGTGCCGTGCAGGCTGCCGATGCCGCCGGAGAGCTGGGTGCCTCCAAGGGCTACGGCGGTGACGGTGTCGAGTTCGAAAAGCAGCCCGACATTCGGATCGCCCGACACGATGCGCCCGGCCAGAAAGACACCGGCAACGGCCGCGAAACAGGAGCAGACGACATAGGCGAGGATGATGTTGCGGCGGTCGGAGATGCCGAAATTGCGGGCAGCACTCTCGGCACCGGACGCGATGCCGCCGCCGATCGCAAACAGATGCAGCCCGTATCGCGATCCGTGGAGCAGCTTCCACGCAACCAGGATCACGACGATGCCCCAGAAAACCGGATAGGGAACGCCGAGAAAACTGCCTGAAACCGCATCGATGACGATCTCCGGCACGGTGCCGCCGGAGACAGGACGCAAGATGCGCGTGACGCCGAGCACGATGTACTGCGTCGACAGCGTCGCGATGATCGGATGGACGTTGAAGCGGGTGATCGCCAGGCCGTTGATCAGGCCGATGAATGCGGCCAGCACAAAGACCGCCGGGATCAGCACGATCGCCGGCTGGTCGAGTGCCAGCACCGCCGTGGTGAAGCTCATGACCGAGCCGACCGACAGGTCGAGCCCGCCGATGAGCACGACGACGAGCTGCCCGATCGCTGCGATGATCAGCGGCATCGCCTGGGCAACCAGGTTGAAGAGGTTTTCGGCCGTCGCGAACTGTGTCGTCTCGACGGTCAGCCACAGCGAAATGAGCAAGGCGACCAGTAGCGGCAGGCCCCACAGGCCCTGCCGTGTGTTCCGGCCACTCAGGATGTTGAAAAGCGAACGATACATGGCAGGCCCCTAATGCTGGCGCGTGGAGCCGCCCGTCAGGGCCGCGTCGAGGATCTTGTGTTCCGTCGCCTGTGCTGCCGGCATTTCGGCAACGATGGTGTCGTGATGGACGACGTAGATGCGGTCGCAGAGCCCGATCAACTCGATCGTCTCGCGCGACAGCACCAGCACGGCGCCACCCTTGCGGGTGAAATCGCGCAGCAGATGGTAGATCTCGGACTTGGCGCCGATGTCGACGCCGCGGGTCGGCTCCTCGACCAAGAGAAGATCTAGATCGGCGGCGAGGTAGCGGCCGAGCAGCACCTTTTGCTGGTTGCCACCCGACAGGGAGCCGACCGGAGCGGACGGCCCTGACGCCTTAATGTTCATGACCTCCATCATGCGGGCGATGACGTTCCGATACGGTCGCGCCGGCGCGAGTTCGGATCGCCTCGAATGCAATCCTATGGCGATGTTGTGGGCGATCGGCAAAGCGAGAAAGAGCCCCTCATCCTTGCGGTCCTCGGGAACGAAGCCGACCTTCAGCTGCTGCAAATGGCGAACGCCTGATGATGCCGGGAGCGGCATCTTCAGCGCTTTGCCGTTGATGGAAATCGTCCCGGCGAAGGGATGGTAGCGGCCGATCAGGGAGCGCAGGAAGCGCTGCTGGCCCTGCCCTTCCAGTCCGGCCAGGGCGACGATCTCGCCCTTGTGCAATGTCAGCGACAGCGGCCGCGATGTCTCGGTGATCCTGAGGTTCTCGACGCGCAGGATCTCGTCGCCCTTGTCATCCGTGCGATCGGGAAAAAGGTCCTGGAGTTCGCGTCCGACCATCATGGCGATGAGTTCGTCGGTGGTGATCTCGGACACCATTCTTGTGCCGATCAATGCGCCGTCCTTCAGCACCGTCACCGTGTCGCAGAGCTCGAAGATCTCCTTCATGCGATGCGAGATGTAGACGATGGCCTTTCCCTTATCGCGCAGCCGGCGGATGTTGCGGTTGAGCACGTCGACATCGGCCGCGTTGAGCGCCGCCGTCGGCTCGTCGAGAATGAGCACGCTGGCATCGGCCTGGATGCAATGCGCGATCTCGACGAATTGCCGCTCGGCGATCGTCAGGTTGGAAACGAGTTGCGACGGGTCGAGCGTCAGGCCGAGTTCGCCAAGCGCCTTGGCGGTCTGGCTGCTCATCGCGGCATAGTCGATCGAGCCGAACCGGGTCGTCGGCTCTCGACCCAGAAACATGTTCTCGGCGATCGACAGATTGGGCAGCAGCGAATGCTCCTGGAAGACGGTCGAAATGCCGGCGTCCAGCGCGGCGCGCGGCGACTTCAGATCGAGCTTTTCCCCGTTCATGAAGATCTCGCCGGAATCGGGCTGGTGCACGCCCGCCAGGATCTTCATCAACGTCGATTTGCCAGCGCCGTTCTCCCCCATCAGGGCGTGTACGCCGCCCGCCTTGAGATCGAGGGAAACGGAGTGGAGCGCCCTGCTCCCTCCGAACGCCTTCGAAATGTGGGACATCTCGATAAGATTGGTCACGAAACCCTCGAACGAACCGGATTCAGCAGATGGAACGGCGTGCGGGGAATGCTTGCCCGCTCCCCGCCAGCCACGGCGTCGTCACTTCTTGCCGTAATATTCCTTGAGCTTGTCCTCAGGCAGTTCGCTCGGCCACCAGACATTGGCCGTCAGGTCGTCACGATAGTATTTGGAGGCCTTGTCCTTGTCCCAGCCGTCGGGGTTGTAGACATAGCGCTTGTAGAGCTGTTGACCCTCGAGCAGAGCCACAGCGGCGCGCACGCCGGCCGCACCCTGGGCGGGGCTGTATTCCGGCGAGATCGACTTGAATCCGTCCGTGATCCACTGGCCGAAATAGCCATTGTTGCCCTCGCCCGAAATCGGCGGAATGGGCGTGCCGAACTGCTTGAAGACATCGACGCAGGCGCGCGTCATGTCGGCGCCGGACGACCAGATGCCGTCGACCTGCGGGTTGTTCAGATAAAGCGTCTCGCACAGCTTCTTGGCCTTGTCGTACTGCCAGTCGCCATGCTCCTCGGCGATGATCTGTACATGCGTGCCCTTGAGCGATTCAAGGAGGCCGTTGTAGCGGTTGGTGTCTTCCGGATGGCCGGCCAGGCCACGCAGGACCCAGATCTTGCCGTTGTCGCCGACGGTCTTCACCAGCCAGTCGCCCATCACCTTGCCGAAGTGCTCGGCGCCACCCTGGATCTCGGTGGTGTAGGCGTCGGAATCGATGCGGCCGGTGTGGAGGATGACGGGGATGCCGGCGGCAACCGCCTTGGCGATGCTGGCGTTGGCCGACGTGCTGGTCACCGGCTGAACGATGATCGCGTCGACATGCTGCGCGATCAGGTCCTCGATGTCGGCCACCTGCTTCTTCTGGTCGAAGCCGGCATCGAGCAGGATGAATTTCGAGATGCGCTTGTCCTTTGCCGCGGCGTTCTCCGCCTCATGCGCCACCTGGACCGTCCAGGTGTTTGCGTTGACGCCGAAGTCGCTCATTCCGATGACCCAGGGCGGGTCCTTCTTGAACGCACCGGCCGCGGTCATGCGCGTGTCGTCGGGGCGCGGCGCGACGCCGTCCATCAGCTTGACGTCTTCCGCATGCGCCAGCGAGGTCACGGCAAGCGCCGATGCGACGAGCACTCCCAGACCGACGGTTTTCAGCAATCCTAACATTGAACTCTCCTCCTTGTGGTTGCCCCGGCCGTACGAAGCGTACGGCCTCGAGACGCTCTCCCAATGCATGCTCGTCGTCGCAAACCGACCGATGCACGCAATTCTCCCGCCCCCGAACACATGCGTGTCGAAGTCCAACTTCTGCTGGACGATGATGACGGTCGAGAACTCCTCCGGGCACTTTAGAAGCACAGCGGATTCGGCCTGTCAATAGTTAGTCATGTTGAATGACTATTCCCTTGCTTGCCTTTCACGGCTCCGCTATCCATCATGAATGGCGCTCGCCGGCTTCGGCGCGCTGTCAGTTCCGGCGGGAAAAACATGCGATCAGTCTTGTGCTACGGCGACTCCAACACGCACGGCCAGATCCCCGGCAGGGGGCCGCTCGAGCGCTATGGTCCGGGTGAACGCTGGCCGGGGATATTGCGTTCTCAGCTAGGCCCCGATTGGTATGTCATCGAGGAGGGATTGAGCGGCCGAACTACCGTCCACGACGACCCGATCGAGGGCGCACACAAGAACGGCAGAACCTATCTTCGCCCTTGCCTGCAGAGCCATGCGACGCTCGACCTCGTCATCATCATGCTCGGCACCAACGACCTCAAGATCCGCTTCAACAAACCGCCGTCGGAAGTGGCGATGGGCGTCGGCTGCCTCGTCTACGACATCAAGGAGCTGGCGCCCGGCCCGGGCGGCTCGACGCCCGAGATCATGATCGTGGCGCCGCCGCCGATGCAGGACGACGTCAAGGAATGGAAGTCCATCTTCGCCGGCGCGCCGGAGAAATCGCGCCTGCTCGCGCTCGAATTCGAGGTTCTGGCGGACTCGCTCGAACTTCACTTTTTCGATGCCGGCTCGGTGGTGTCCTGCAGCGAAGCGGACGGCTTTCACATCGATGCCGAGGCGCACAGATTGCTGGGCATCGCACTCGCCCGCGCGGTCGATGCCATCGGCTGGAGCCGCTCGACATGAGCAATCCCGGCATCGCCAGGCAATGCGCTCTTACCGACGGAGCGACCCTTGCCTGACATGAGATTCGCACCACCCAATCCCTTGCGCATTGCCGATCGTGCGAGCGGGCTGAACGCGTTGAGCGTGCGCAGCTACAATGAGCGGCTGGTGCTGTCGCTGCTGCTTCAGAACGAAGGTATTTCGAGGATGGAAATCGGCGAGAAGACCGGCCTGTCGGCGCAGACGGCCTCGGTCATCGTCCGCTCTCTTGAGCAGGAAGGCCTGGTCTCGCAGGGCGAGGCGCAGCGCGGCCGCGTCGGGCCGCCCACCATCCCGCTTTCGCTCAATCCGGAGGGCGCCTATGCGGTCGGCGTCGGCTTCAGCCGGCGCCGAATCGACATCGCGCTCATCGACTTCATCGGCACCGTGCGCTTCCACAAGCAGTTGCCGGCGGATGAAGCCAATCCCTTTCCGCAAAGCAGTGATCTGCTAGGGGCGATCAGCCAAGCCATGACGAGCCTACCGGTCGAGGCGCGCAGCCGGGTCGCCGGCATCGGGCTGGCTGTCCCCGACGAGGTCGACGCCATGGCTGCAACCCGCAACGGATCGAGCACCTCCCTGAAGGCTCTGCAAGGCGAGATTGAAGAGCAGAGCAAGCTGCCGGTTTTCGTGCAGAACGACATCACCGCGGCAGCCGGAGGCGAAAGCATGTTCGGCGTCGCCAAGCCGCTGAACGACTATTTGTTTTTCTATCTCGGAGCAAGGCTGCAGAGCAGGCTCATCCTCAACCACCAGATCTACAAGGGAAACTCCAGCACCAGCTTCGATCATGGCCTTGTGCGCCTGGAGAGCGAACTGACCAAGCGCGGGCGCCCGTCCGAAATTATCTGGAGCAGCAGCCCTGAGTGGCCTGACCTCGGCGAGGCCTACAGCGAATGGCTGGAGGAATGCTCCAATCGCCTGAAATCATCGATCTCCGCACTGACCCAGTTTGTCGAGTTCAGGACGGTCGTCCTGTCCAGCTATGCGCCGCGCAAGATCGCCAAGGCGCTGTGCGCCGATATCAGCCGGGAATTCCCCGACATCCAGGCGCTACCGGCGCGCGTCACCATCAGCCCGAAGGCCGTCGGGGCGGCAAGCCTGCCGTTCAGTTCGCGCTTCATGATCCAGTGACCGGGCCAAACCGGCGCTTGCTCCTGCCGGTCGGCCGATGATGCACTCTCTGCACATCCATCGATGATTTTCAGATGACCAAGCGAATCCGCTTGCCAGGAGGCCTCACTTAATAGCATGTTAAGTGAATCCTGAGACCGCCATGAAGATTGCCGAGGATCACATCCCAGACGACAGCGCCGCGTCCAGCGCCGAAGCGCGTCGTTCGACGGTGTTGGGCGATCGCATCAAGGCCTATCGCACCACGCGACGCCTGACGCTGCGCCAGCTCGGCGACATGATCGGCACCACAGCCAGTTTCCTGAGCCAGCTCGAGCGCGGCCTTTCCGGCGCCAACACCAGCACGCTGATGCTGATCGCCAATGCGCTCGGCATCGGTCTGTCCGACCTTTTCGACGAATGCCAAGTGTCGCCGCACGCGGTGCTGACACGCGCCGAGCGGCCGGCGCTGCCGACCAGCGAAGGCTACCGCAAGACGCTGCTATCACGCCGGCCGATCCATGAGATGGAAGTCTATTGCGGCGAATTCGCCGTTGGCGGCTCGACCGGCGACGTGCCCTACACGCATGGCAACGCGCATGAAATGTTCCTTGTGCTGCGTGGCCGGCTGCAGCTTACGCTCGGTGACGAGAGCTTCATTCTCGAAGAGGGCGACAGCATTGAATATTCGACCTCGACGCCGCACCGAACGATCAATGTCGGCGACACGGTGGCCGAAGTGCTGTGGATCATTGCGCCGCCGACAAGCGGCGCCGTCGACCTCGACCAATATGTAGCCCGGAAAACGCTCGCGCTCGGTCTGCCAAAATCAAACAGCGAGCCATCGGAGGATTAGAAAATGGGAAGCAGATCAAGATTGGCCGGATTTGTCGGCGCCGCCGCACTGGCCTTGCTCGCGGCCGCCGCTCACGCGCAGAACGCACCGCCGGCCGGGACCGTCGTCGACGGGTCGCTGAAGGGAAAGACGCTGACCTTCGTCTCCTATGGCGGCATCTACCAGGACGGTCAGGTCGCCGCGCTCAAGGAATTCGTCGACAAGAGCGGCGTCAAGCTCTTGAACGACGGACCGACGGAAATCGCCAAGCTTCAGGCGCAGGTGGAATCAGGCAATGTGACCTGGGATGTCGTCGATACGGACGATTTTCCGCCCTTCGTGCATTGCGGAAAACTGTTCCAGAAACTCGACCTGACCAAGCTCGATATTTCGCACATCCCTGCCGGACAGGTCGGCGAATGCAGCGTGCCGGCGATGAACTACGGCATGGTCCTGATGTACAAGAACGACAAGTACAAGGACAATCCGCCGAAGGACTGGAAGGACTTCTTCGACACCGCGAAATTCCCGGGCACGCGCGCCATCGACGGCAGCGGAAGCCCGATTGGCGGCCTGATCGAACAGGCCATCCTGGCCGACGGCGGCAAGGTCGACGCCATGACGCCGGCCGACATCGACAAGGGTATCGCTAAGATCAAGGCGATCGGTCCTGACACGATCTTCTGGAAGACCGGCGCCGAATCCCAGCAGCTCGCAGAATCCGGCGAAGCCGACATGATCATCATGTGGACCGGCCGCGCCATGACGGCGGTCAAGAACGGCGCCGCCTACACGCCGGTGTGGAAGGACTGGCTGGTCGTCATGGATCAGCTGACCATCCCGGTCGGCGCCAAGGACACCGACGCCTCCTATGCGCTGATCAACGCCTATCTCGGCAAGAAGTCGCAGGAGATCCTGACCGAGCAGACGTCCTACTCGCCGATCAACAACGAGGCACAGCCCAAGGTGGATGCGTCCGTTGCCGCCTTCCTGACCAACACGCCGGATCATGCGAAGCTCGGCTACCAGCAGAACATCAAGTTCTGGGTCGCCAACTTCGCCACGGCGTCCGACAAGTGGACGGCGCTGATGGCCGGTAACTGAGCCGGCTACCGCCAAGGTGACGGCGTGAGCCGGACATCGCATACGCTTTCGGCCGGGGGTGAAAATGCCCGGCCGGCGGGTACCGTGCAGGGGCCGCAACGGCGCCTGCGCCTCGCCGCCTATCCTTCGCTGCTGGCGATGCCGGCCCTGCTCCTGCTCATCGCGGCGATGGGCTATCCCTTGCTGACCGTCACGCTGCGCAGCTTCTCGGACCCGGCCTGGGGCCTGCAGAACTATGTCTGGTTCTTTTCCACGCCGGTGAACGTCACCGTCCTGTGGCGCACCTTCTCCATCGCAGCCTGGGTCACCATCGTCTGCGTCATCGCCGCCTACCCCTACGCCTATCTCATGACGGCGGTCGGGCCGCGCCTGCGCCTCGTCCTCATCCTGTGCGTGCTGGTGCCGTTCTGGGTCAGCGGCGTGGTGCGCACCCTGGCCTGGGTCATCCTGCTGCAGGATTCCGGCATCATCAATTCCGTGATCAGGCTGCTCGGCTTTGACGGCGTCAAGCTGATCCGCACACAGACCGGCGTGGTCATCGGCATGGCGCAGGTACTGCTGCCGTTCATGATCCTGCCGCTCTATTCGGTCATGCGCGGCATCGACCTGCGCCTCGTCCAGGCGGCGCGCAGCCTAGGCGCGAGGCCGGCACGTGCCTTCCTGCAGATCTATCTGCCGCTGTCGCTGCCCGGCGTCTTCGCCGGCGCCATCATCGTCTTCATCCTGTCGCTCGGCTTCTACATCACGCCGGCACTGCTAGGCGGACCGCGCAGCACCATGCTGTCGACGCTGGTGCAGAGCCAGGTGCTCAGCCTGCTCAACTGGGGCCGCGGCGGCGCCATGGGCGTCGTGCTGCTGGTCGCGACCTTCGTCCTGCTGGCGCTCGCCGCACCGCTGATGCGCCAGCGCCACAAGCAGGCGTCCAGATCATGAGACTGGCGCCGTTCCGCATTCTGCTTGGCCTGTTCTGCCTGCTGGTCGCTGTCTGGCTGGTGATGCCGACGCTGGTCATCATCCCGATGTCGTTCAACGAGAAGAAGTCGCTGGCCTTCCCGCCCTCCGGTTTCTCCTGGCAGTGGTACGCGAATTTCTTCACCAATCCCGATTGGCTGTCGAGCTTCTTCAATTCGCTCAGAGTCGCGGGCATCGTCGCCGTCGCCGCCACGCTGATCGGCACGCTGGCGTCGCTCGGCCTCAGCCGCATGAAACACTCCGGCGCCGGCCTGCTGCGCGCCATCCTGATCACGCCGATGATCGTGCCCGGCGTGGTGCTGGCGATCGGCATCTATGCCGTCTATCTCGATTATCAACTCGTTGGCACCACCACCGGCTTCGTCATCGCGCACACGATGCTGGCAATCCCCTTCGTCATCATCGCCGTGTCGGCCAGCCTCGAAGTCTTCGACGTGCGGCTGGAGACGGCGGCGGCCAGCCTCGGCGCCAGCCGCTTCACCACGTTCCGCACCGTGACCTTGCCGCTGATCGCGCCCGGTATCCTGTCGGGACTTTTGTTTGCCTTCGTCACCTCCTTCGATGAAATCATCGTCGCGCTGTTCATCACCAGTCCTTATCTGAAGACCTTGCCGGTGCAGATCTTCACCAGCATCACCCGTGACGCCGATCCGACAGTGACCGCCGTCGGAACCATCATCTTCATTGCCACGACGCTGATCATCAGCGCCGGGCTGATCATCAGCTCGAAATCGACGAGGAGTTGAGATGTCTGCGTCCAACACCAGGGAACGTGGCGCGGCCATCGACATCATGGGCGCCACCAAGCGTTACGGCAATTTCACCGCGCTCGACGATGTGAGCCTGCATATCGAGCCGGGCGAGTTCATGACGCTGCTCGGACCCAGCGGCTCGGGCAAGACCACCACGCTCAACGTCGTGGCGGGCTTCACCGACCTCACCTCCGGCGATCTTGCGGTTGGCGGCAAAAGCATTGTCGCCCTGCCTGCGCACAAGCGCAACATCGGCGTCGTCTTCCAGCACTACGCGCTGTTTCCGCACATGACCGTCGGCAAGAACGTCGCCTATCCCCTCACCTTGCGCGGCATGGACAAGCAGGCACGCGACCGTCTCGTCGTGCGCGCGCTGGACATGGTCAAGATGGCCGACTTCGCGCATCGCTATCCCTCGGAGCTCTCCGGCGGCCAGCAACAGCGCGTGGCGCTGGCGCGTGCCATCGTCTTCGATCCGCCTCTGCTCCTGATGGACGAGCCGCTCGGCGCGCTCGACAAGAAACTGCGCGAATGGCTGCAGCTGGAGATCAAGCGCATCCACCGCGAACTCGGCACCACCTTCGTCTATGTGACGCATGACCAGGAAGAGGCGCTGGTTCTGTCCGACCGGATCGCCGTGTTCAACCAGGGGCGCATCGAACAGGTGGGAACCGGCCGCCAACTCTATGACGAGCCGACGACGTTGTTCGTGGCGAAGTTCATCGGCGAATCGACCAGTTTGCGTGGCGCTGCCCAGACGTCCGGAAACGAGACCAGCCTGACGATCGCCGGCCAGAAGATCGTTGCCGGCGGCAAGCTCGCCGGCGGCCGCAAACCAGTGGTCCTGCTGCGGCCGGAAAAGCTCTCGCTCGCTGGCACCAACACGCCTCCCGCCTCCGGGCAGAACAGCCTCACCGGCGAGGTCAGCGAAGCGATCTATCTGGGGTCGGGTTCGAAATACCAGGTGACGCTTCGCGACGGCTCGGTCGCCATCGTACGCTCGTCGCTGGAAGCCACCCCGTTCTCGATTGGTGACACGGTCGATCTGCGCTGGTCTGTCGTCGATGCAAAACTTCTTGCCGACGATGACCGCGCCGACATGACGATGACCTGACCGCTTTTTTCCCCGCAGGATTTTTAGACATGGACGCCAAAGTCAACGGCAACGTCTCGTTCTGGTATGCCGACATCGGCCTGCCGGCCTATCGCGCGCCGCTCCCGGGCGACCTCGAAGCCGATGTCTGCATCGTCGGCGCCGGCTACACCGGCCTGTGGACGGCCTACTATCTGAAGCAGGCCGATCCTGCGATCCGCATCGCCATCGTCGAGCGGGAGTTCGCCGGCTTCGGCGCGTCGGGCCGCAATGGCGGCTGGCTGTCCGGCGGCTTCAGCTGGTCGCGCGAGAAATATCTGCAGACCTCGACGCGCGGCGCCGTCATCGACATGGAAACCGCGATGCATGGCACGGTCGATGAAGTGATCAAGGTGACCGAGGCCGAAGGCATCGATGCCGACATCCGCCGCGTCGACAATCTGACCGTTGCCACCAACCCGCCGCAGCTCGAACGGATCAAAGCCGCCTATGCCGATGCGATCGGCTGGAGCGTACCGCAGGACCGCGTCAGCCTGATTGGCCAGGCAGAGGCCAAGGCCCGCATCAACATCAAGAATGTGCTTGGCGGCTATATCCATCACGGCACCGCGCGCGTGCAGCCGGCCAAGCTGGTGCGCGGGCTCTCCGAAGCCGTCGAGCGGCTCGGCGTGCCGATCTACGAGCAGACGACAGTAACCGGCATCGAGAAGGGCAAGGTCACGACGAACCGCGGCACCCTGCGCGCGCCGATCATCATCCGCGCCACGGAAGGTTTCACGGCCGGCTTACCAGGCAATGAGCGGCTCTGGCTGCCGCTCAACAGCGCGCAGATCATCACCGAGCCGCTGCCGCAATCGCTGTGGGACGAGATCGGCTGGGAGGGCCACGAGCTTCTGGGCGACGCCGCGCACGCCTATTGCTACGCGCAGCGCACCAGGGAAGGCCGCATCACCATGGGCGGACGCGGCGTGCCCTATCGCTACGGATCGCAAACGGATGTGCGCGGTCAGACGCAGCAGGCGACCATCGAGAGCCTGCACGCGATCCTCACCCGCCTGCTACCGCAGACAGCCAAGCTTCGCATCGACCACGCCTGGTGCGGCGTGCTTGGCGTGCCGCGCGACTGGTGCACGACATCAGGTCTCGACCTTGAAACCGGCATCGGTTGGGCCGGCGGCTATGTCGGGCTCGGCGTGTCGAGCTCCAACCTGTCGGGCCGCACGCTGCGCGACCTCATCCTGCGCCGCGACACCGAACTGACCCGCCTGCCCTGGGTCAACCGCAAGGTCAGCAAATGGGAGCCCGAGCCGATGCGCTGGCTCGGCGTCCACTCGATGTATCAGCTCTACCGCGTCGCCGACGAACGCGAGGAAGCCGGCCTCCAGCACACGTCGAAACTGGCCGCGATCGCCGACCGCATCACAGGACATTGAGCCTTCGGAGCGATTCCAAAAACCTTCTGCATTTTCAGTGCCTGCCCGGAGACCGCCATGACCGACTTCCAGACCTTCGCCCATCTCGCCTCGATCGACCTCGGCGAGCCCGAGCCCAAGCCGACCTCGATCAGCGGCGATCAGTCCGAAGCGTCGAAGACGCTGTGGACCTCGCCGGACGGCACGCTGGAAGTCGGCGTGGGAGTGCACAGCAGGCCGCTTCACCGCCTCGCGCGACAGCAATTCCGAAACCTGCCACATCGTTTCGGGCCGCGTCTCGCTGCACGGTCCCGATGGCCGCAGCGAGGACGTCGGCCCAGGCGAAATGCTGGTGCTGCCGAAAGGCTGGAGGGGCGAATGGACGATCCACGAGAAGACGCGGAAGCTCTATATCCTGCACTTCGAGGCGTGAGCCGGCTGGAACAGGCGCTACTCGTCGTCTGAACGATTGCCCTCGGTGCCAGCAGGCTTGCCTTCTATCGCCTGCCGCAAGGCATCGTTGATGCGGTCCTGCCAGCCGGGACCGTCCTCCTGGAAATGGTCCAGCACGGCGCGGTCGATCCGGATCGAAACAAGCTCCCTGACGCCTGGAGCGGCCGATGGTTCACGAACCGGGGCGGCCGGCTTCTTCACCGGCTTGAAAGCCGCTTCGGCGGCCGTCATCGGATTTGTCGGTCGGCGCGGAGGAATTGCCATTGGATGACCCTGACTGGAGACGATTCGTGCGCGACGCGGCACGCTTGCGCCACCATAGCCCAACCAGCGCCGTCGCGCGGGCCCCTGGTCAGACAATCACTCGGCTGCTTGAAGACTCTGTGCGTCGATGATGACCCTGATCTCGGCGCGGCAGGAGCCGCAATTCGTGCCGGCATGCAGGGCCGCGCCGATGGCCCCGACGCTGCCGCAGCCGCGGCGCACCGCTTCCGCGATCTGGTTGGCGCCGACGCCGAAGCAGGAGCAGACGATGGCGCCGCGATCGAGGTCGATCCCGCCCGGCCGTCCGGCCACGATAGCCAACCTGGCGCGGCGATCGACATGTTCGGCACTCAACTGTTCCGCCGCCCAGCCGCGCGACACGGCGACCGGGCCGGGGGCCACGAACAAGGCCCCAGACAGTTGATCGCCGTCGAAGGTGGCGATGCGATGCTGGCCGGCGTCGCGGTCATGATAGGCGAGGATTTCGGCGCCCGGCGACGCGCCGAACAGTGAGCCGGCAAAGCCGGCCCAGTCGATGTCGTCATCAGCAAAGGCAAGCTCGACCCGCCAGCCGCCCTTGCATTTGGCAACGGCCCAGTAAGTCGCGCCAACCGGCTCCGGCCGCTGCCGCGTCACCGCGAAGCCGAAGGCCTTTGCGGCGAATTTCTCGATGCGGGCGGCGACATGTTTCAGCGCCGGCTGACCGGAAATGGGATCGGTCAGCGGCGCGGTCAGCGTGTCGAGCCGGCCCTTTGCCGAAAACTGATCGGTCCAGTGCATCGGTGCAAACAGGCTGCCCTGGCGCTGGCGCGCCGTCACCAGCGCGCGCACCAGCACGTCGCCGCGCGGGCTGGAAACGCGCACGATGTCGGCGTCGCCGATGCCGAAGCGCAGCGCATCCGCCGGATGGATTTCAACGAAGGGCTCGGCGATATGCTGGGAAAGCCGCGGGCTTTTCCCCGTCCGAGTCATGGTGTGCCATTGGTCGCGGATACGACCGGTGTTGAGGATCAGCGGATAGTCGGGACTGGTGCGGACTTCCGTGGTGGGCCGGATGGCGACGAAGCGCGCCTTGCGGTCGGGTGTGAAATAGCCGCCGTTGGCGAAGAAGCGGGTGGGTTGGAGCCCAGTCGTGCTGCTCGGCGCCGGCCACTGGAACGACTCAAGCGCCTCATACCCCTCCGCATCAACTCCGGCATAAGCACCAATATCGAAATCCCGCGCGCCGTCATTCTCGAACCCCGACAGCGCCGCGTGTTCGGCGAAAACCTCGGCCGGCGCCTCATAGGAAAACGCCTCGCCAAACCCCATCCGCTTGCCCACCTCGGCGACAATCCGCCAGTCGGGCAGCGCCTCGCCGGGCACGGGCAAAAAAGCGCGCTGGCGTGAGAGGCGGCGTTCGGAATTGGTGACGGTGCCGTCCTTCTCGCCCCAGGCGGCGGCGGGCAGCCGGACATGGGCGTGGCGGACGGTGTCGGTCTGGGCCAGCACGTCCGACGCCACGACGAACGGGCACGCCTTGATCGCCGCCTCGACGGCGCCGGCGTCCGGCATCGAATCGGCCGGGTTGGTGGCCATGATCCACAGCGCCTTGATGCGGCCGTCGGCCACCGCCTGGAACATCTCGACCGCCTTCAGGCCGGTTTTTTCGGCCACAGTCGGCGCGTCCCAGAAGCGCTGCACACGGTCGCGATGGTCGGGGTTTTCGATCTCCATGTGAGCGGCCAGCATGTTGGCCATGCCGCCGACCTCGCGCCCGCCCATGGCGTTGGGCTGGCCGGTCACGGAGAACGGCCCTGCCCCTGGCTTGCCGATGCGGCCGGTGGCCAGATGGCAGTTGATGATGGCGTTGACCTTGTCGGTGCCCGAAGACGACTGGTTCACCCCCTGGCTGTAGACGGTCACCGTCTTCGCCGTCGCCGCGAACAGGCCGTAGAAGCGGCCAAGTTCGTCCTCGCTCAGGCCCGTGGCGGCGGCGACGCCGGCCAGGTCGAGCGCGGATGCAGCGAAAAGCGCTTGCCCGAAGCCGGTCGTGTGCGTCGTGATGTAGGCGCGGTCGAGCGCATTGTGCTGGCCGAGATAGGCGAGCAGGCCGGTGAACAGGGCGACGTCGCCATCCGGCGCGATCGCCAGATGCATATCGGCGATGTCAGCGGTCATGGTGCGGCGCGGGTCGACCAGCACGATCTTCATCTCCGGCCGCTTTTCCCGGGCCGCCGCGATGCGCTGGTAGAGCACGGGATGGCACCAGGCGAGGTTGGAGCCGACCAGCACGATGAGATCGGCAAGCTCCAGGTCGTCATAGGTTCCCGGCACGGTGTCGGAGCCGAAGGCGCGGCGGTGGCCGGCAACCGTGGAGGCCATGCAGAGGCGCGAATTGGTGTCGATGTTGGCCGAGCCGACAAAGCCCTTCATCAGCTTGTTGGCGACGTAATAGTCCTCGGTCAGCAACTGGCCGGAGACATAGAAGGCGACCGCATCCGGGCCGTTCTCGGCGATAGTTTGCGAGAAGGTCGTTGCGACGAGGTCGAGCGCCTCGTCCCAGCCGGAGCGGCGGCCGTGGATCTCCGGATGAAGCAGCCTGCCGTCGAGATCGATGGTCTCGGCCAGTGCCGAGCCCTTGGAGCACAGCCGGCCGAAATTGGCCGGATGGTCGGGATCGCCGCGGACGGACACTTGCCCGTCCGCGGCGACCTTCGCCAGCACGCCGCAACCCACCCCGCAATAGGGGCAGGTGGTCCTCACCTCGCGCGCTTCGCCGATCTCCATGGTTCAGGCCGCGCGGCTGGCCAGCGCTTCCAGCGCAATGAACAGACGCTCGCCTTCGACCCGCACCGGAATGGTGCGCACCGCGCCCTCGTCGGCGCCGAGCGCTTTGCCCGTCTCCAGCGAAATCACCCAATTGTGCAAGGGACAGGTCACCGCAGTGCCGTGCACGATGCCCTGGCTGAGCGGTCCGCCCTTGTGCGGGCAATGATCGTCGATGGCGTAGACCTGATCGTCGGCGGTGCGGAAGACGGCGATTTTCCCCTCGGGCGTGGCGACGCAGCGCGCGCCGCGGCAGGGGATGTCAGAGATGGAGCCGATTGATACCCAGTTCATCTAGATTTCCTTTTTGCGCGTGTTCATGACCGAAAACCGGTTTCCACTTTTCGGGAACACACGCTCACTCCGCCGCCTGCGCAAACCCGACCGAGGCCATCGGCCGGAATTCGTGCTTGTCCTTGCCTGAAACGCGTTCCGACCACGGATCGACCTGGGCGAATTTCTGGCTGAAGACGAAGCGCTCGTAATAGGCCCTGCGCTTGTCGCCATCGTCCATGATCTGGCGCTTGATCTCGGGGATGCCGATGCGCTTGGCCCATTTGTAGATGCGCTCGAGATAGCGGCCCTGCTCGCGATACATCTGCGTCAGCGCCACGATATGCTCCAACGCCTCGTCCTCGGTCCTGACCAGGCCCAGCACCTCGGTGCCCTTGATGTCGAGGCCGGCCGCCCCGGCGAAATGGATCTCGTAGCCGCTGTCCACGCAGATGACGCCGACATCCTTGCAGGTCGCCTCGGCGCAGTTCCTCGGGCAGCCCGACACCGCCATCTTGACCTTGGCCGGCGTCCACGAGCCCCACATGAATTTTTCGATGCGGACGCCAAACCCCGTCGAATCCTGCGTGCCGAAGCGGCACCAGTCGGAGCCGACGCAGGTCTTCACGGTGCGCAGGCCCTTGGCATAGGCATGGCCGGAGACGAAGCCGGCCTGGCCGAGATCGGCCCACACCGCCGGCAGGTCCTCCTTGCGGATACCGAGCATGTCGATGCGTTGGCCGCCGGTGACCTTGACCATCGGGATCTCGAACTTGTCGACGACGTCGGCGATGGCGCGCAGTTCGGCGGCATTGGTGACGCCGCCCCACATGCGCGGCACCACCGAATAGGTGCCGTCCTTCTGGATGTTGGCGTGGACGCGCTCGTTGATGAAGCGCGACTGGTAGTCGTCGGCATAGTCGTCCGGCCAATCGCAGACGAGATAGTAGTTGAGCGCCGGCCGGCATTTGGCGCAGCCGCAAGAGGTCGTCCATTCCAGTTCCTGCATGACGGCGGGAATGGTCTTCAGGCCCTTGGCCTTGATCAGCCGGCGCACCTCGTCATGGCCGAGGGTGGTGCAGGAGCACATCGGCTGCACGGCGGCGGGGTTGTACGTGTCGCCGAGGGTCAGCACCATCAGCTTCTCGACCAGGCCCGTGCAGGAGCCGCAGGAGGCGGACGCCTTGGTATGAGCGCGCACATCGTCCAGCGACGTCAGCCCCTTCCCCGTAATCGCGCCAGTGATCTTTCCCTTGCAAACGCCGTTGCAGCCGCAGATTTCCGCATCATCCGGCAAGGCTGCAACGGCCGCCATAGGGTCCAGGGGGGCACCCCCCTGGTATGACTGGCCGAAGATAAGCGTGTCGCGCATCACCGATATGTCGGTCTGCTTCTTCTTGAGGTCGTTGAACCAGGCGCCGTCGGCCGTCTCGCCATAGAGTACGGTGCCGATGATGCGGTCGTCCTTCAGCACCAGCCGCTTGTAGACACCGGCCGACGCATCGCGCAGCACGATTTCCTGGCGGTCGTCGCCATCAGCGAAATCGCCGAGCGAGAACAGCTCGATCCCTGTGACCTTGAGCTTGGTCGGCGTGTCCGAATGGACGAAGGCAGCAGCCTCGTCGCCGGCCAGTTGGCTGGCAGTGACGCGCGCCATCTCATAGAGCGGTGCAACCAGGCCATAGACCTGGCCACTGACCTCGGCGCACTCACCGAGCGCATAGATGTCGGGATCGTTGCTGCGCATGCCGGCATCGACGACGATGCCGCGATTGACGGCAATGCCGGCTTCCTTGGCGATTGCGGCGTTCGGCCGGATGCCGACCGCCATGACCACCAGCGTCGCCGGAATGATAGTTCCGTCGGCAAGCTCCACCTGCTCGACCTTGCCGTTGCCAGTGATCGCCTGGGTGTTGGCCTTGGTGATGACCTTGATGCCGCGTTCTTCAACCGCGCGCTTCAGGAGGTAGCCGGCGGCGGGATCGAGCTGGCGCTCCATCAGCGTCGGCATGACATGCAGCACGGTGACGTCCATGCCTTGCGCGTTGAGGCCGGCCGCGGCCTCGAGCCCGAGCAGGCCGCCGCCAATGACCACAGCCTTGGCCCGCGACTGGGCGGCAAGCATCATGGCCCGGACGTCGTCCAGATCGCGATAGGTGAGCACGCCCGGCAAATTGTGGCCCGGCACCGGGATGATGAACGGCACCGAGCCAGTGGCGATGACCAGCTTGTCGTAAGGCTCGGTCACGCCATGATCGGAGGTGACGGTCTTTGCCTGCCGGTCGATGGCAACGATCTTGTGGCCCTTGTAGAGGGTGATGCCGTGCTTGATGTACCAGCCGTCGCCATGGATGATGATCTCCTCATAGGCCTTTTCGCCCGACAGAACCGGCGACAGCATGATGCGGTCGTAGTTCACGCGCGGCTCGGCGTTGAAGATGGTGACCTGGTAGCGCCCAGGCGCCTTTTCCAGGAGATGCTCCAGCATGCGCCCGGGGGCCATGCCGTTGCCGATGATGACGAGTTTCTCTGTCATGTTCTGATCCACTCCGGTCTCACTCAGCCGCGTAGGAAAGGGCTGAAGCTTCGGCAGACGCCGTGCGCTCCATCCGCCGGATGGAAAAATGCATCCAGGCAAAGCAGGTGGCGACGATGACGAAGAGCAGCATGAAGCAGCTCGACCAGACGCCGGTGAGGTCGTTGAGCGCGCCGAAGGCGATTGGCAGGATAAAGCCGCCGAGCCCGCCAATCATGCCGACAACGCCGCCGACCGCGCCGACGCTCTGCGGATAGTAAGCCGGGATGTGCTTGTAGACGGCGGCCTTGCCAAGGCTCATGAAGAAGCCGAGCACGCAGGCAACGGCTATGAAGGCGAGCGGGCCGATCTCGAAATGGAAGGCGATCGGCCCGCTGATACCGCGCACGACGTAGTCTGCCGAGGGGAGAGACAGAACGAGAGTCGCGACGGCACTGACAGCGAAGGTCCAGTAGAGCACGGTGCGGGCGCCGATCCGGTCGGAAAGCACGCCGCCATAGGCGCGGAAAATACTTGCCGGGATCGAATAGGCCGCGCCGATCATGCCGGCGGTCGCAAGCCCGAAGCCGTAGACGCCGATCAGATAGCGGGGCAGCCACAGCGACAGTGCGACGAACGCACCAAAGGCGAAGAAATAGTAGAACGCGAAGCGCCAGACCTGCAGGTTCTTGAGCGGCGCGAATTCCTGCCAGAAGCTTCTCGCGGGCGCAGCCTTGCCGGCGCGGCGCTCGCGGATGACCGGATCGTCGCCGGTCGTGAACCAGAAGACGGCAGCCATGACGATGAGTGCTGCCGCCCAGATCAGCGCGACCGACTGCCAGCCCCAGGAGAGAAGCACGAACGGCGCCAGGAACTTGGTGACCGCGGCCCCGACATTGCCGACGCCGAAAATGCCCAGAGCAGTCCCCTGTTTGCCGGCGGGGAAGAAGCGCGAAACATAGGCGACACCGACGGCGAAGGAACCGCCGGCGAGCCCGACACCGAGCGCGGCGATCAGCATCTGCCCGTAGGTGTGCGCAAAAGCCAGCAGGAAGGTCGCGGCCGCGGCCGCAAGCATGGTCGCGGTGTAGACCAGCCGTCCGCCAAAACGGTCGGTCCAGACACCCAGCATCATGCGCACGAGCGAACCGGTGAGGATTGGCGTGCCGACGAGCAGGCCGAATTCCGTCTCGTTCAGCCCGAGTTCCTGCTTTATGCGGACGCCGATGATTGAAAAGATCGTCCACACCGCGAAACAGACGGTGAAAGCGATGGTGGACATCACAAGCGCTTGCCGGGGCGCACTGTCCTGGCTGGGCGCGGCTGGGAGATTTGCGGTCAATGTCTGGCTCCGGTTTGCGGCGTGGGAGGCACCGCGGATGTTTTGTGGTGAATCAGCGACGCGGCATCGCTGCGTGCACCGAGACCGGTGCCGCCACGGTTAGGTCCCTGCTTTCGGTCTTGGCGCCGACGGGAAACAGCAGGAGTGCCGCGGCGAACAGCGCCGCCGTCAGCGCGCTGCTGGCCAGAAAATCGCGACGCATGAAGTCCGAGTGGGACGCGCCAGTTCCGATCCGTTTCGTCATTCGTCGTCTCCGGTTGGGCGCCGCGTGGGACCAGCGCCGTCGATTGCGTCAAAACAAAAAAGCCGCCAGCCAGGTCTTCGCGCGCCCGTCCATCCGGGATCGCGTATTGACCTGAGCAGCAGCTTTGCCTGTGGCGCCCACCATTGGACGCCGTGTCACTTGGCCCTTGCGGACCTACATCTTGAAAAGCAGGAAGCGTGCCAATTCGACAGCGCTCTGGATTATCGAATGAAATCAATGTGAACCGCAGCCGCGCGACTTTTGACCACGTCCTGCAGGGGATCAAAGATTAGTCAGAATGCCTTGCACGGCAGCATAATATTTGTGCAATGCGGCAGATTGCCCATTGCCGATGCAGATTGCCATTGCCGATGATGACGCGTTTTTCCGTCATGGCCTTACTCAGCGGCTTCGACGAAGCGGTGGCGTTCGTAGAGGAACTTCAGCACCGCCTCGCGGCAGCGCAGGAAGGTGCGGTCGGAAGAGAGTTCGACGCGGCGGCGCGGCCGGGCGAGCGGCACGGCAAGCACCTCGCCGATGGTCGCCGCCGGACCGTTGGTCATCAT
Organism: Mesorhizobium sp. Root695; assembly: GCF_001428185.1. NCBI lineage: Bacteria > Pseudomonadati > Pseudomonadota > Alphaproteobacteria > Hyphomicrobiales > Phyllobacteriaceae > Mesorhizobium > Mesorhizobium sp. Root695. Next base: position 421,284 of record NZ_LMHO01000023.1, read on the forward strand.
GACGATGCGGTCGGAGAGCAGCACCGCCTCGTCGACATCATGGGTGATCATGAGCGTCGTCGAGCCGAGCCTGGAATGGATGTCCATCACCGCATCCTGCAGATGGGCGCGAGTCAGCGCGTCGAGCGCGCCGAACGGTTCGTCGAGCAGCAGGATCTTCGGCTCCATGGCCAGCGCCCGGGCAATGCCGACGCGCTGCTTCATGCCGCCCGATATCTCGGTCGGGCGCTTGTCCTTCGCATGCGCCAGTCCTGATCCGTTTCGTCATCGTCGTCTCCGGTTGGGCGCGGTTCGGGATCCGCGTCGTCGATTGCGTGTTGATCAAAACAAAAAAGCCGCCGGCCAGGTCTACGCCTCCGGGTGACCGGGAGCGCATTAACCTGAGCGGCAGCTTTGCCTGTGGCGCCCGCCATTGGACGCCTGTTCCGTGACCCGCGAAGGGCCTGTCTATTTCAAAGCAGGAACCGTGCCAGGGCCGATTTCTGGCCGGCAATGTAGGCGTCGATCTCGTCAGGGTCGAAGATCTGGCCGTCGAAGAAACCATCTGGGCCGAGCACCAGGCCGGCCCCTGTCGCGCCGACCGCGGTGGCCAGGCGCAGCGCGCCCTCGACTTTCGAATTGGCGCCGGGAAGTGCGACACCAAGCGGCTTCAGCGCCGAGCGGTAGAGGTCGGGCCGGTAGCAGTCGCGAGCAATGGCGAGATTGTCAGGCGTGTGCGCCACGTGCCCCCAGCGCACCATCTGCGTGTAGTACCACAGCGCATGGCTCTTCCACGGAAAGTTCGCCGCCTTGTCGAAGGGCACGAAGAAGTCGTCGATATCCAGCTCCGCCCCGCCGCCCAATTGGAGATGTCCGGTCAGGATCGGCATCTGGACGGCCGGCGGCAGGCCAAGGATGCCGGGCTGCGCCATCACAGCGGCCAATTCGCCATGGTTGGCCGGATCCTGGCACCAGCGCGCCGAGTGATGCAGCGCGCGCAGGAGCGCGGCCAGTGCCTCCGGGTTTTCGTCAGCCCACGCCTTGCGCACGCCGATCACCTTCTCCGGGCTGTTGCGCCATATCTGCGCCTTGACGGTGACGATATGGCCGGTGCCGGCGGCGACCGAAGCGCTGTTCCAGGGTTCGCCGACGCAGTACCCGTCGATCCGGCCGGCGGCCAGCGCGTCGGCCATGAAGGGCGGAGGCACGATGACGATCTCGATCTGCCGCTCTGGATCGATGCCGCAGGCGGCGAGCCAGTAGCGCAGTTCGTAATTGTGCCCGGAATGGGGATGCACGACGGCAAAGCGCAGCGGGTCGCGGCCGGCCGCCGCCCGCTCGCGGATGAGCGCGCCAAGGGCGGCACCGGCGCGCGCCGGATCGAGGTCGGCCACGGCGCCATGCGCCGCCATCCCTTCCCACGCGGCGTTGGAGATGGTGACGCAATTGCCGCCGAGCCCGAGCGAGAACGGCACGATGGTTTCCGAGGCGAGCGGCGTCAGCCCAAGATTGCAGGCGAGCGGCATCGGTCCCAGCATGTGCGCGAGATGGAAGTGGCCGATGGCGATGCGGTCGCGGACGTTGGCCCAGGACGTCTCGCGGTGCAGCGTAAGCTCGATGCCTTCGCGCGCGGCGAAGCCAAGCTCGCCGGCCGCGACCAGCACGGCGCTGTCGAAAAGCGGCATGAAGCCGGCGGTGATCTGGTGCGCGGCGCCCATGCTCATTCGTCCTCCGCCGGTCCCAGCAGCCCGGCGGCGGTCACCAGGCTCTGGGCGATGTCGCTGATCTTGCGGTTCTGGTTCATCGCTGTCTTGCGCAGCAGCGTGTAGGCGGCCTCTTCGGAGAGGCCACGCGACTTCATCAGGATGCCCTTGGCGCGATCGATGACCTTGCGGCTCTCGAGCTCGCTGCGCGCCTCTTCCAGCTCGCGCGCCATGCGCGAAAAAGCGTTGAAGCGGCTGACCGCCATGTCGAGGATCGGCTTGACGCGCTCCTGCCGCAGACCGTCGACGACATAGGCGGACACGCCGGCATCGACCGCCGCCTCGATGGAAGCCTGGTCGGAGCGGTCGACGAACATGGCGATCGGCCGTTTCACCGCGCGCGAAAGCTGGAACATGTTTTCCAGCATGTCGCGGTTCGGATTTTCGAGATCGATGACGATGACGTCGGGCTCGATCTCGGCGATCCGCCGCGCAATGCCAGCCACGTCATGGATGACGGTGACCCGCTCATGGCCGGCCTCGCGCAACCCCGCCTCGATGATTGCGGCGCGGATGCGGTTTTCGTCGATCACCAGGACGGCGAGAGAAGTTCGGACCATGCCTGTATTGTGACCAAGCCAAGGAATTGTGCAATGCGGTATGATTGAACAAGCCCGACATTCGCTGATCGCGGCGCAGGCGCCTACTCCACAGCCAGCGCCGTGACTTCCCGGCGAAAGGGCAGTGCGTCGCCGATATCGGCTTCATGCATAGAAACAATGACTTAAAGCGCGTCGCATGAATCCGTTTCGACGCGACGCGCTTTAGGCGATCGGGTCCGGCGCCACAGCGTCGCCGATGACCTTGATCGAGCGGATGCCGCTGTCGGCCCATTCGTCCCGCCGCGCCTTCAGCTCGTGCCAGACGCCGTCGTCCTGTTGGCGCGACGTCACCAGCACCACGGCATCCGCGGCGATGTCACGTTGGCTGCCCGTATAGGCGCAGGCCGTGGCAACACCGCCCGCCGCGATGCGCGTCACGGTCCGGTTCAGCACGATCTCGACGCCGAGTTCGGCCAGCCGGCGGTGAATGGCGCCCTGCTCCAGCGTGTTGGGGGTCCAGTCGGACACATAGGCCGACGGCGTCACCAGCGTCACCTTCGCGCCCTGGCGCGCCATCAGAGCGCAGCAGCCTTCCAGCCGCCGGGCTCACTCTTCCCTGAAAGCCCGCTGTATCTGATCGGCCAGCGGCTTTACAAGGTAGGACAGCATGGTGCGGCTGCCGGTCGAGAAGAACGCTTCGACGGGCATGCCCGGCGCCAGGGTCAGACTTTTCAGTTTTTTCAGCTCCGTGCGCGGCAGGCTGACGCGAACCGTGTAAAAGGCCGCGCCGCTTCGCTCGTCGACGCTGAGATCGGCGGAGATTTCGCTGACGCTGCCATTCAGTTCCGGTGTCACGCGCTGATTGAACGCCGAGAGCTTCAGTGTCACGTCCTGACCGAGCGAGAGCTGATCGATGTCCTGCGGCGCGATGCGGGCCTCGACGGTCAGATCGTCGGCCACCGGCACCACGAGCATGATCACCTCACCCGGCGAAATGACGCCGCCGACCGTATGAACGGCAAGCTGGTGAACCACGCCATCCTGCGGACTGCGAATATCGATGCGTTTGAGCTGGTCTTCGGCTGACACCTTGCGTTCGACGAACTCGGATATTTTCCCCTGGACATCGCGAAGCTCGGCTGCAACCTCGCTGCGCAGATCCTGGTCGACCTGGATGATCTGCAACCGGGTCTCGGCGATCCGGCCTTTCGCTTGCGCAATCGATGCGGTCAGTTGCCCGTGTTCGCCATCGAGTCGAACCGCGTCACGCTCCAGCGCCGTCATGCGGTCGATCGAGACAAGCTTCTTGAGCCAGAGTCTGCGGATGCTGTCGAGTTCGGTGCCGATCAGTTTTATTTCCTGGCTCTTGGCCTCCCGTTGTTCGGTGAGCCCCGAGGCCTCTTCGGCAAGCTGCGCGATGCGTTCCTCCAACTGAGCCTTCTGCCCGGTGCGAGCCTGCCGGCGAAACTCGAACAGCGACTGTTCGCCAGCCATGGCGCGCGCAACGGCGGTGTCATCCCGCCGCGAGGTCAGCGCGGTTGGGAAGGCGATGTCATTGTGGTCATCCCGTTCGGCTTCGAGACGGGCCAGCCGAGCCTCGAATTCGTCAAGTCCCTTGGTGACGATGGCGAGGTTGGCGCGGGTGACGGTTTCGTCGAGACGGATCAGGACCTGACCGGATTTCACGGCATCGCCTTCGCGCGCCAGAATATCGCCGACCACGCCACCGGTGGGATGCTGAACCTTCTTGACGCTGGAATCGACGACCATCTTTCCCGACGCGATCACGGCGCCGGAAAGCTCCGTGACCGCCGCCAGACTGCCGGCGCCGCCGACGAGAAGGATGCAGGCGGCCACGCCGCCAAGCAGATAGCGCCGAATGGTCCGATCGATGGTGGGGGTCACGGTCATCAGGATACATTCTCTTCAGGTGCGGGCACGACCTTCAAGGGAACGCCGGCCGGCCGTGTGACCTTGTTCAAGACTTCATTCTTCGGGCCAAACGCCTGGACGCGGCCGTTGGCCATCACCAGAACCTGGTCGAGGCTTGCGAGCGCGCTCGGGCGGTGCGCCACGACCACGGCGATGCCGCCGCGCGCGCGAACCCCCTGGATCGCTTCCGTCAACGCGGCCTCGCCTTCGGCATCGAGGTTGGAATTCGGCTCGTCGAGAATGACCAGGAAAGGATCGCCATAAAGAGCCCGCGCCAGCGCCACCCTTTGCCGCTGGCCTGCCGATAGCGCCGACCCGGCCTCGCCGATCCGCGTTTCGTAGCCCTCCGCCAAATGCACGACGAGGTCGTGAACGCCCGCCGCCCGGGCCGCTGCCAGTATCTTGTCCGAAGCCGCCTGAGGTTCGAAACGCGCGATGTTTTCGGCGATGGTGCCGTCGAACAGCTGTACATCCTGCGGCAGATAGCCGATATGAGTGCCGAGCTCTTCCGGCGACCACTGGTCGAGCGTTGCTCCGTCCAGCCTAACGGTTCCACGCATGGGGAGCCATATCCCGGCAATCGCGCGGACCAGCGACGACTTGCCCGAAGCGCTCGGGCCGACGATGCCGAGCCCAGCGCCCTTCTCCAGCGCAAAGTTGGCGTCCTGGACGACAACGCGGCGTTCCCCCGGCGGCGTGACGCTGATGCCTTCGACCGCAAGAGCAGATGTCGGCGCCGGCAGGTCGACACTGGTTGCGGTTTCGGGAAGCAGGGCCAACAACTGAGTCAGCCGGGCCCAGGCCTGGCGGGCATTGACGAAACCTTTCCAGTGCGCGATCGCCAGTTCTATCGGCGCCAGCGCCCGGCCCATCATGATCGAGCTGGCGATCATGATGCCGCCTGTCGCTTCCTGATGGATGACGAGCCAGGCGCCGATCGCCAGTATGCCCGACTGCAGCATCATGCGCAGGATCTTCGAGACCGTTCCCAAGGTGCCGGCCAGATCGCTGGCTTTCGCATTGGTGCTGAGATAGTCGGCGTTGATATCAGACCAGCGCTCGGCAATGCGTGAGCCGAAGCCCATCGCCTGCAGCACCTCCACATTGCGGCGCGTCGCCTCCGCAAGCGTGTTGCGGGCGGCCGCCTGGCTGTTGGCTTTTTTGGCGGGCTCGCGTGTGCGGGCCTCGGCAAACAAGGTCAGGCCGAAGAGTATGACCGCGCCGGCCAGCGCCGTCATGCCGATCCAGAAATGGAAGAGGAAACATATGCCGAGGTAGAGCGGCATCCACGGCAGGTCGAAAAGGGCCGTTGGGCCGACGCTCGACAGAAATGACCGGACCTGATCGAGATCGCGCAGGGACTGCAACCCATCGCCCGCCAGTTTGGTGCGCAAAGGCAGGCGCATAAGGGCGGCATAGACCTGGCCGCTCATGCGCGCGTCGAGTGCCATGCCGATGCGCACGAGCAGACGCGACCGGATGAGTTCGAGCACGCCCTGAAAGACGAACAGCGTGCCGGCAAACACGACAAGCCCGACAAGCGTCGGCACGCTGCGGCCGGGAATGACGCGATCATAGACCTGCAGCATGAAGAACGAGCCGGTCAGCGCCAGGATGTTGACCACGCCGCTCATCAGCCCGATGCCAGAAAAAACGCGGCGAAACGAAGCCAGAACCGCCGCGAGGGTCGTTCGCGGCGGCTCTGATGGACGGGGCTGCTGCATCGCGTTCAAGTGCATTCCAGTTCAGGCATCAGGCGGCGATGAACTGGAAATCGCAACCTGCCCAACGTCGGCACGCCTAGGATCGGCAATGCCAAGCGTGGCGCCCGACATGAAACTCTCCGCCGCTTTTCTGGGTTTGAGGGCGATGATCGCCCGCGCTACCCCCGGAAGCAAAAATTGGTAACACACCCGTGACGGCCTGTTAAGAGCCCGCGAAGAAACGGACAAGCTAATCCTCGCCTATTCATAAGAAGAATCTAATTTACAATTTTATATATTGTACATGTATGGATAGGATTTATTTCGGCACGATGGAGCCAGAAAACTCTCAACAGAACCAAGTATTCATGCGGCTTAGCGTCAGCGCGAATTACGGGAATTACGGTGACAGTGCACTATTTTCTTTTCGCCGCCTGCCTCGCTTTCCCGGCCTTACGGCTTTTCCAAGTTGCCCGGCAATCCGATCCAGAAATGCCTCACTGCCCACCGGGCGACCGATGCTCTCGGCCTTACGCAATGCGTCGAAAGCCGCGACATCCGTCTCGAGCAGATCGAACAGCCCAGTCGACGACGGCAACCGGTCCTTCATCGGCCCCAGATCCGTAACGCCGTCGGGTTCATCCGTCAGATGCGCCCGAGCGCTTGACCAGGGCCAGTCTGCGGCCTGCTTGACCAACCTCGCGCGTACAGGGTTCAGCCCCACATAACGCACTGCCGACAAGAGATGATCCTCGTCCATGGCAACAGTGCCGAAGCGACCCTGCCAGAAATGCCCGGTTTTCTTTTGCCGCGCGTGAATGGTCCCCGCATAGGCGCGGTGCACCTTGGCGAGCGCGCGCCGCAGCCCATCCGGATCGGCCGGCGTCAGGATGAGGTGTACGTGGTTCGGCATCAGGCACCACGCCCAGATGCCGACATCGGCGACGCGGCAATGCTCGACCAGGAGGTTTTTGTAGAGCGCATAGTCTTGCGGCGTGAAAAACACTTTGGCGCGCCCGTTACCCCGCTGGGTTACGTGATGCGGCAGACCGGGAACGACAATGCGAGCGAGGCGAGCCATGGGGGCAATCTACGCATAATGGCGGTCGGACGAATATGGCAAAAAGTGCACTGTCACCGTAATTCGAGCGCATAGTCTTGCGGCGTGAAAAACACTTTGGCGCGCCCGTTCCCCCGCTGGGTTACGTGATGCGGCAGACCGGGAACGACAATGCGAGCGAGGCGAGCCATGGGGGCAATCTACGCATAATGGCGGTCGGACGAATATGGCAAAAAGTGCACTGTCACCGTAATTGATGTATGGATAGGAGTCATTTTGACACGATGGAGCCAGGCAACTCCCAACGGAGCCAAGTATTTATGCGGCTTCGTGTCAGCACGGCCATTGGCAACCCCAAAGGCGACGGTTTGCCGGATATTCATCTCCACGGCTGTAGGGCAACTCCACCTGACTGGCTGTGGCGACCGGAACCTGGCGAACGGTTGCAGGCCCTCAAGACAACAAAAGCTGTGATTAATCGGCCCCGCGCGCCTTCGCCAATATCCGCATCACATCGGCATTTGTAGTAATCTCACCTTGAAGACCTTGGCGATGAGCTGCTGGCAAGCGAAGAACGCGTGCGATTTGGACAGCAAGTACGGTGCACAAAACGGCAGCCGGCGAACATGGCAAAACGTGCACTGTCACCGTAATTCCACAATGTGACCGGTTGGATGCTTTTGGTCATTGCCTGATGAATACGCCCGTGTAGGTCTGGCCGGCAAGCATAACGGTTCCGGCCAGGGTTCCGTCGGGCAGCATCATAAAACTGACGTCCGCACCATTCGGGAGGCGCCCAAGCTTCAACGTAGTCCCTACAATTTTTCCTGCTCCGGCGGCCTCTCCCGGATTGTTGTCGCCCAGCATTCCCCACGCAAAGGTGACCGTCACTTTGCCGTTCGGAGAGATCGTCTGCACAGCGACTTTGGCTTCATCCGTCCCCTCCAATCGTCCAACCCACATACCCGAAAATGCGGCGTACTTTGTTGGAACGCCCTTCGCAGGGGGAGTGATTGTCACGGATTGATCCATGATTGCGGAGCCAGGAGGAACGGCGGCGGCAGGTTGAGGAGGAACAGCAACAGGACCGGACGCAGGTTCGAGAGCGGCTGATTGCGGCGCTTCAGGAGCCGATTGGCACGCGGCCAGGGCAAGTGCCGCGAAGCCCAGCATCGTGTTCCGCATCAAATTCTCCACCTCGTTCACAAGCTGTCGGTGGGCAGCAGACCCGCCGAGTTCCACATCATTCTACACCACCGCCCTATGCATTGCGTATAGCACTTTACATCCGCGCACCGAGCTTGTCGGCGGCTCGCCGATCTCAAATCACGGCTTCTTCCAGGAACGGCTCATTGCGCTCTATGCGTTCGTAACAGAACGCGCCACGCCGATGATGATCCCGCCGGCAAGCGTCCCCCATAGGCTGCCGAGGCCGCCGATGATCACCGCCTCGAAGGCATAGATCAGCCGCGCCGGCCCGATCGAGGGGGCGAAGTTCGCCCGCATGCCGAGATAGAGCGCCGCCAGCGTCACCACGACCATGGCGATCCCGGTGGCGATGGCGAAAATCCGCTTCGGCTCTATCCCCATCAGCCCCGCCGTCACGGCGTCGTCCCAGGTGGCGCGGAAGGCACGGCCGAGGGCGGTGTGGTAAAAATGGCCGTTGAGCGCAATGATCGTCACGATCGCCGAGGCAAAGGAAAGTCAACCAGATGCCGCCACGTCGATGACGGCCTTGATCAGACCGGATTTCTGCAGCGCCCAGATCGCGATATCGCGTGGGCTGTCACGCAGGGTGGTGCGGTGGGTGACGAGTTGGTCGATTGGTATTTTTCCATCACGGATCGAGGCAATCACGTGCTGAAAGTCGGCCTGCGTCGCGTTGCGACTGCCGATCAGCATCATTTCCCGCTTGTGAAACTCTGGATCAGAGAAGGTTATGTCGTCCTGTACGACGCTGACCATCACCATGACGCCGCCGTGGGCAACATAGGCAAAGGCAGACTGCATCGAACGGCTGTTTCCGGTTGCATCGAAGACGACATCGAAACCTGTTTTGGCGGTTCGCTCCGCTATCGTCTCAATGATCGATCCCTTTGAGCCGTCGATCACCAGGAAGCCTTGCTTTGCTGCAAAAGCCAGCCGCTCGGCATCGACGTCCATGACGGTCACGTTCTGTCGCGCTATGCGGGCAAAAAGCGCGACACCAAGGCCGATCGGGCCGGCGCCGATGACCAAGGTTCGATTGCCCGGCCCGGCCATGGATCTGCGGACCGCATGAGCACCGATGGCCAGAAATTCGACCGTGGCCGCCTCGACAGGTGACAGGCCGACCGCCGATATGAGATTCTGCGCCGGCACGAGAATCTGCTCACTCATGGCACCGTCACGGTGCACGCCAAGCACTTCTATCGCGATGCAGCAGTTCGGCTTGCCATGGCGACAGGCCGAACAATTTCCGCAGGCTAGATAAGGATTGATGAGGACCTGCTGTCCGACCGACAGGCCCGCAGGCGCGTTGATTGCCGCGATCGTTCCCGAAAACTCATGGCCCATGACGCGCGGATAGGCGAGATAAGGATGCCTGCCTTCGAAGATGTGGTAATCGGTTCCGCATATTCCGACATAGGCGACATTGACCAGGGCCCAGCCTTCCGGGGGACTGCCTGGCGCCTGCTGCTCCTCGAACACCAGCTTGCCGGGCTCGGCGCATCGGACGACTTTGATGGTGGGGTCCATGGATGTAATTTCACCCCTTCGCTAACGGAAGTTGTATTGGCCCGACAATGGAAAAATGGTCCGGCGGAGTAATCCGCCGGACCATCGGTGGCTCACTCGAAGTCCTTGACGTTCTGCAGCGTCACGAGGCCGGCGCCGGTATCCACATTGGCCTCGACCGCCTCCCCGCGGATCGCCTTGACGACGGTGTCGATGCCAAGCTCGCCCATTTTTGCCGGAAATTGTGCAACGCTGGCATCTTCCGCGCCCGACTTGATCGCTTCGATCTCACCGCAGCAGGCGTCGAAGCCGACCAGGATGATCTTGTCGTTGGCAATGCCGGCATTGCTGATCGACTTGACGGCGCCCGGGATTGGCGGGCCGCAGGCAGCGTAGATCGCCTTGAGATCGGGATTGGCGGTCAGGATGTCTTCGGTCACTGACGTGCCAAGTTCGAGCGTGCAGTTGGTTGCACCCTTGCCGACGACCTCGACCTTGACCTCGCCGAGGCCCTCCATCATGCCGGTGACGCGGTCGTCCAGAGCCGGCACTCCGGGAACGCCTTGCAGGATTCCGATCTTGTCGCCGCTCTTGAGCACGGTCTTCAGGTACTCTCCGGCGATCTTGCCGCCGTTGAGATTGTTGGTCGAAACCAGTGCTGTCTGACCTTTCCAGTCAGGAATGCTGTTGTCGACGAGAACCACCTTGACGCCGGCAGCGACCGCCTTGTCGAGCGCCGGCGCAACGGTCGGATCGACCGGAGTGATCGCCAGACCCTTGACGCCTTGCGTGATCATGGACTCGATCAGGGCGATCTGGCCTTCGATGTCGGTAGCCGCCTGGCCCTGGCCGGTGACGAGTTCGATCTCGGGATGAGCGGCCGCGTATTTCTTGGCGGCATCCTCCATGGTCGAGTAGAACGGCACCGGGAATTTCGTAATCAGACCGACCTTGATCTTGTCGGCGGCCGAAGCCGGCATCGCAAACGCAACGGCGATCGCCAGCCCAGCGAACAGTTTTAGGTTCATTGGCATTCCATTCCTCCCTTGGAATTGAGGCGTCTTCCGGCGGAAGTCGCTTCAGGCATTTGCGGACCGGAACGGTCCCCAAATCTCGAACGGATCAGGCTCCAACGATCATGGAAACCAGCTCCTGCTTATTGTCCTTGGTCGGCACAAGTTCACCAACCTTGCGGCCCTGGCGAAGCACCACGGCGCGATCGGCAAGTTCGACGACATGTTCCATGTTGTGGGTTATCAGGATGACGGCGTTGCCCTGGTCACGCAGGGCGGCAACCAGGTTGAGCACTTGCCGCGATTCACGCAGGCCAAGTGCGGCGGTCGGTTCATCGAGCATCACGACCTTGCGGGCAAACACAGTCGAGCGCGCCACGGCGATTGCCTGCCTTTGTCCGCCCGACATCATGGCGACCACGGCATCCAGCCGCGGCAGCGTCACCTTGAGATTTGCCAGCAGAACGCGGGTTTCGGCGTCCATCTTGCGCTGTTGAAGAAATCGCAGGCCGCGCGGAAGCCATTGCGGGCCAGCCAGCTCACGACCGGCAAAGAAATTCTGTCCCGGCGTCAGATTGTCGAACAACGCGAGATCCTGATAGACGGTCTCGATGCCGGCGAAGCGCGCATCCGCAGGGGAGCGTATCTGCGTTGGCGCACCGTCCAGGAGAATCGCGCCGGCATCGAGTTGGTGCACGCCGCTGATGCATTTGGTCAGCGTCGATTTGCCCGCGCCATTGTCGCCGAGCAGGCCGACGATCTCGCCTCGCCGCACCTCGATGCTGACATCATCCAGGGCCAGAACCGAACCGAAACGTTTGGTGGCACCGCGGACCGCCAGCACGGGATGGTCGGCGGTGACATAGTGATCGGCATTGACTGCAACGGCGCTCATGACTGCCTCCCGGCTTGCATGACACGCACACGCCCTTCGAGATAGTTGCGCAGCACGTCGGACTCGACCGCTATGACGATGACCACGCCGATGACGATCAGTTGAAAAAAAACGTTGACATTGAGCAGGTTGAGCGCGTTGCGGATAACGCCAATCATGAGCGCGCCGATCAAGGCATGGCCAAGATGGCCGCGGCCGCCAAGAAAACTGGCGCCGCCGATGATCACCGCCGCGATCGTATCCAGTTCCAGCAGATTGCCGAACAAGGGCGAACCGGCGTCGGTACGGCCGGCAAGGATGACCGCGCCGATGCCGGCGCACAGCCCAGAGATCACATAGACCGAAACCAGGACCCAGGACACGGGAATGCCCATGCGCACGGCGGCATCCGGTCGGCCGCCAACGGCATAGATCCAGCGCCCCCACACCATCGTTTTGGCCATGATGAAAAGGACCGCGGCAACGCCCGCGACCACGAAAACCGATCCAGGCAAACCCCAGACCGCCTCGCGGCCAAGCGCATCGATGGTATCTGGCATTCCAGGGTGGCGCGCCCATCGGCCAGCCGGAGCGCCAATCCCTTGGCGATGCTCAACGTGGCCAGTGTGATGATGAAAGGATGCGGCAACCGGCCGAAAACGTAGAAAAGCCCGTTGATGGCGCCGACCGCCGCACCGGAGGCGATCATCACCGCGATCACAGCGAAGGCGGGGGCGCCGGCATGAAAGCTCAGCGCGCCGACGACGGAAGCCAGCGCGACGTTGGAGCCGACGGAGAGATCGATACCGCGTGTCAGGATGACCAGATGCTGCCCCATCGCCACAACGGAGATGACGGCGGTCTGGGCGAGGATGTTGCTGAGGTTGCGCCCTGTCAGGAAATAGGGGGACAGAAAGCTGAGAACGACGATCAGCAACGCCAGGATGACGACCGGACCAGCGCTCAGCAGGACAAGGCCAAGCGCAAGACCGGGAACGGCTTCTTGCTTCCTGGGTGATGGCAATGCGGCCTCGCCGACAGTGGTGCCGGTGTCTCCCGTTTCAGGCAAAGCTCCCCTCCCCGCCGAGGCTTGATGCAAGCCGCGTCGTCAAAAACTCAGATCGTGTTCAGGTCCTCTTCTTATCGATAAAAAACAACTGGCACGGTTGGGTCAAGTTGTTTTTTATGGATAAAGTTCATGTTAGAAAGAACAAGGTATTGTTTGGGAGAGGTCCAATGCGAACCGATACCGTCTACAAGAAGGCGTTCAACCGCGCCGCTAGTATGCTGCGCGATGGACAACTGGTCGGTGAACTTCCCTCGGAAAATGAGCTCAGACGGCGAATGTGCGTCAGCCGCACGACCGTCAGAAAGGTTCTACGAGAACTTGTTCACCGCGACCTCGTTACTGAGCGAGATGGCTTCAAGGCGACAGGCCGCGCAGTCGACGACAACGACTACTATCCGGACGTCGAGACAACGACTCGCGCCAAGCATGTCGAACAACAATTCATGGAGTGGATGCTGCGGGGTGACACCAGGCCCGGAACCAGCATCAACGAGCTTGAGCTAGCGCGGCAATTCAATGTTGCGACGAACGGAATTCGCGAGTTCCTGATCCGCTTCAGCCGGTTCGGACTGATTGAAAAAAGACCGAATACAGGCTGGCTTTTCAAAGGCTTCACCGAAGACTTCGCACTTGAATTGTTCGAGATCCGGATGATGTTCGAACTGCGTTCAGCACAACTGTTTTCACAGCAACCTGACAGTTCTCCCCTATGGTCGAAGCTCGCCGCGCTCAAGATGGCGCATGCCGACCTGCTGGAACGAGTTGAAAGCCGCTTTCACGACTTCTCCGGCCTGGACAACCGGTTTCACCGGCTCATAAACGAGGCGTCACCAAACCGCTTCATCGATGATTTCTACGACATCATCACCTTCATTTTTCACTACCATTATCAGTGGAACAAGCAGGACGAAAAGCAGCGCAACCTTGCCGCGCTGCATGAACACATCGCCTATATCGATGCGCTCGAGAGCCGCAACGCCGCTCGGATCGAGGTGGCCTGCCGCACGCATCTGGCCTCTGCAAGGGAAACGCTGATGCGTTCGCTTATTGGATTGGATGAAACGAACATTGTTGCACAGTGAAAGGGCTTGCTCCTGACTATGGCGCACAATCAGGAGCAAAGCAGGCAGTTTCACTCTGAAGCCAATTTGGCGATGACAAGCCCCGCTCGAGAACGACGAAACCGACGCATCCGTTGGGGATGCGTCGGCGCCAAGGGCTACGCGTGGCGGATTTCGGTTCCCAGCACCTTGAGGCATTCGCGGATGAACGCCGCAAGCGCCGTCCAACCTTTGGCCGAAACCATCGTCCCATCCACATAGGCGTCGGTGGGGGACAGATCGATGTAGGTGCCGCCAGCAAGCGTCACCTCCGGCTCGCATGCCGCGAGCGCCGCCACCTTCTTGCCACGGACGACGCCGTCGACCGCAATTAGAATCTGGACGCCGTGGCAGATCGTGAAGATCGGCTTTTTGGCCTCGTGAAAATGACGCACCATCGCCTGCACGCGCTTGTCGGTGCGGATGTATTCAGGGCCACGACCGCCGGCGCAGTAAACAGCGTCGTATTGGCTCAGCTGCTTCTCGGCGTCGGAAAAGGTCTTGTTGATCAGCGCGTTGTGGCCGGGCTTTTCGGTGTAGGTCTGATCGCCCTCGAAGTCGTGCAGCGAAGTCTTGATCAGGTCTCCGGCGCTTTTGTCTGGGCACACGACATGAACCGTGTGGCCGACCGCCTCCATCGCCTGCTGGTAGACGAAGATTTCGTATTCCTCGGTGAATTCACCGGTCAACATAAGTATCTTTTTGCCTGGCATGGTCTTCCTCTCGGCTTGTGACAAAGCGAGGTGCACTTCGCGCCTCGCCTCCTGGGGATCGAAATCGGGTCAGAACGGGGAGTGGGGAAAATCTCCTTGGCGTTGGCCTGGGCGATAAGCGGCGCGTCGAGCTTGACGGTGCTGCGGACAGGCGACATCGCAATGCTACTCGAACGCAGGCAGGAGCCGGTCGCGCGAATTCTCGATGTGCGCACGCATGGCCTTTTCGGCGGCGTCGGAATCGCCCGCGGAGAAGGCTGCGAGAATAGCCTCGTGCTCGTCGAGCGCCTCTTCGGTCACCCGCGAGTGATACATCAAGCGGAAGATATGGAAGTGGGTATGCTGGTGATTCAGTGTCTCGCGAATGAGCTCGTTCTGGGCGAATTCGACGATCTTGTCGTGGAAGATCGCATCCTGACGGGCAAAGTTCGAATAGCGCAGGCGTTCGTCTTTCCCCACCCGCCGGGCCATGACGCCAGCCGCCTCCTGCAGCACGGCAAGGCGCTCGTCGTCCAGTGTGGCGGTGGCCTTGGCCGCGGCAGCAGGCTCAAGCAGAAGGCGCAGCTCGTAAAGCTCGTCAAAGCGCCGACGGGTGATTTGCGGGGCGGCCCGATAGCCGATCAGGTGGGTCTTCAACACCAGGCCCTCACCCTCCAGCCGGCCAAGCGCTTCCCGAATGGGGGTATGCGAGACGTTGAATTCCTTGACGAGATTGTCGACGGTGATGCGCGATCCCGGAGCAATTCTCAAAGACATCAGTTGCGCGAAGATTGCCTCGTACACGTCGCCAGCAAGACTGTTGGCGCGCTGGATGCGGCCGGTCGCGCGGGCTTCATTGTCAACCGTCAGGTCCGTGTTCTGCATTGTTTTGCCCCTTGACAGAAGCATCCACTAACACGATGCTCCGCCCGATTCAATAGTATATCCTATACGATTTAATAGGGGATATCGAATGATAATGATCCGGAGCGTCGAGGCCGGTTTCTGGAACGCAGTCAATTCTCTTGGCTCCCAATCCGTCTTCGAAGGATCCTGTGCATGAGCTTGTTTGCAGCAGCGCGCCTGCCGCGCGAGATCCTGTTCGGCAAAGGCCAGCGCCATGTGCTGCCTGCCGTTGCCGTCAGATATGGGCGCCGCGCATTCGTCTGTACGGATGAGCGTTTCGCGGCGACATCGCAGTTCGCAGAAATTCTTGCTGGCTTGCACAACGCGGCGATAGTCACGCTGGTCTACGACCTAACGCTGCCGGATGTGCCCCGCGACAGCGTCGCCGCCTGCATAGCGGAGGCGAAGGATTTCAAGCCGGACATGGTGATCGGAATCGGCGGCGGCAGTTGCCTCGACATGGCAAAATGCGCCGCGCTTCTGCTCAGCCATGGTGGCAAGCTCGAGAATTACTATGGCGAGTTCAAAGTACCGAGCCCCACCCTTCCCGTGATCGCAGTGCCGACAACCGCCGGGACAGGCTCCGAGGTAACCCCCGTGGCCGTGATCTCCGACCCGGATCGGACGCTGAAAGTGGGCATCGCGAGTCCTCATCTCATCGCCGCCGTGGCGCTTTGCGATCCGGATCTGACGGCGACCTGTCCACCGTCCCTGACGGCGATCGCCGGCGCTGACGCGCTGACGCACGCAATCGAGGCTTTCACAGCGGCCAAACGCGGCGCCGATCCCAATTTGCCGCAACAGCACGTCTTCGTCGGCAAGAGTGCTCTGACCGACCACTTCGCGCTTCTGGCTATCAAGCTGCTGGGCCGAAGTCTGGAAAAGGCCTATCGCGACGGATCGGACGAGACGGCGCGCGCCGACGTGATGATGGGAGCACTGGCCGCCGGTTGCGCCTTCGGCACGGCGGGAACGGCGGCCGCCCATGCGGTGCAGTATCCCGTCGGCGCGCTTACCCACACTCCGCATGGTCTGGGCGTCGCCACTATGCTGCCATATGTGATGAGCTACAACCTTCCTGCCGCAGCTGCGGAGATTGCCGAAGTCGGCACCGCTCTCGGCTTTTCCCATCAGGGCGGCGGCGATGCCGATGCATTGGCGCACGCCACCATCCGGGAGGTGAGCCGGCTGTTTGGCGCACTCGGCATCACAGCGACATTGGCCGAACTGGGTCTCCCAGAGGACAAGATCGACTGGACGGCCGAGCAGGCGCTCGGCATCGATCGGTTGATCAAGAACAATCCCCGTCCCTTCGACTTCGCCGCGATGCGACGGCTGGTCAGGGCTGCTTATGACGGCGACATGTCCGCCACCATGATGTGATCGACCAGGAGCTCATCCAATGAATATTGCCGCAGACATATCCGACGAGGATCAAGATATGTTCGACTACGCCACGGTCTCTCACGGTCTCTACATCGGCGGACACTGGCGACCCTCGTCCGACGGCCGCGTGATTGAAGTGGTCGATCCTTCGACCGAAGCCGTCATTGCGGCGGTGCCCGACGCCACACTCGCCGACGCCGCTGCCGCGATCGATGCAGCCGCCAAGGCGGCGGCGGGTTGGCGAGAGACGCCACCACGCAAGCGTTCGGAGATTCTCAGGCGTTGCTTCGAACTGATGGGTGAGCGAGCAGAGGCCCTCGCCGCGCTGATCTCGCTGGAGAACGGCAAGGCGCTGCGCGATGCGCGGGGCGAGATCGCCTATGCCGCCGAGTTCTTCCGCTGGAATGCCGAGGAAGCCGTCCGCATCAGCGGCGAGTTCGGCCTGGCGCCTTCCGGCGCCAACAGGATCATTGTCGACTACCAGCCGATTGGTGTTTGCGTGCTCATCACACCATGGAATTTCCCGGCCGCCATGGCGACACGCAAGATCGCGCCGGCGCTCGCGGCCGGCTGCACCGTGATCTTGAAGCCCGCCAGCGAGACGCCGCTGACGGCCTATGCGCTTGCGGCGCTCTACGAGGAAGCCGGCGTGCCGCCTGGCGTCGTCAACGTGCTGACGACCTCCACCCCAGGGCCGGTGACGGCGGCCATGCTGGCCGATCCACGCGTGCGAAAGCTGTCATTCACCGGCTCGACCGGTGTCGGCCGCATGCTCCTGGCCGAGGCCGCAAAACATGTCATCTCCTGCTCCATGGAGCTTGGCGGCAACGCACCGTTCATCGTCTTTGACGACGCCGACCTGGAAGCAGCGCTCGACGGTGCGATGGTTGCCAAGATGCGCAACGCCGGCGAAGCCTGCACGGCCGCCAATCGGCTTTACGTTCAGGCCGGCATCCATGATGCCTTCACGGAGGGGTTGAGCAAACGCATGGCTGCTCTCAATGTTGGCATCGGAACCCATCCGCAGACCGAGTGCGGTCCGATGATCACCAGGAAGGCCGTGGACAAGATCGACCGGCTCGTCAAGGACGCGGTCGCCCGGGGGGCCAGGATTCAGTGCGGCGGGGCGATTGCCGAAGGCAAGGGTTACTTTTACCCGCCGACGGTGCTTCGCGACGTGCCGGCCGACGCTATCATGGCACACGAGGAAATCTTCGGTCCGGTGGCTCCCATCATGCGCTTCGACGACGAGGCGGAAGCCATCGCCAATGCCAATGACACCGAGTACGGTCTCGCCGCCTACATTTATACGCGTGATCTGGCGAGGGGAATGCGAGTGGCATCGAAGATCGAGTCAGGCATGATCGCCCTGAACCGCGGCCTGATGTCGGATCCTGCAGCGCCGTTCGGCGGGGTCAAGCAGAGCGGGCTGGGCCGAGAAGGTGGTCAGAAGCACGGCGTTGCCGAGTTCATGGAGGCGAAGTACATCGCCGTGACCATCTGAGCGGACATCCATGCAAAAAGATCCATTCCGCATTCGCGATCACGTGGCCGAGTTCGATGAGATCGTCGCCGAGATTGTCCGCCGCAGCGCGGAAACCAGGGCGAAGATCCCCATGCTTGCGAACGTCGCCTACGGTTCCGAACCCACCGAAACCGTCGACGTGTTCTTTCCGGAAGGCGACCGCGACCGCCTGCCGGTTCACATGTTCATCCACGGCGGCTACTGGAGAATGTTCTCCAAACGCGATTATTCCTACGTCGCCGACACGGTGACGCGCGCCGGAGCGATCGCGGTCATTGTCGACTATGCTCTGATGCCTGCCGTGAGGATGGCCACGATCATCGACCAGGTCCGTCGTGCCAAGCAGTGGGCACTCGACCACATCGCGGACTATGGGGGCGATCCCGGCCGGCTGACCGTCAGCGGGCACTCCGCTGGTGCCCAACTCGCCACCATGCTGTTCAATGATCCGAGCCGGTCGTCGCACATCAGAGGCGCGCTGCTCCTTGGTGGGTTGTACGGATTGAAGCCACTGCAGACCTCGTTCCTTGCGGCCGAGATCGCGATCACAGATGAAGAAGCCCGCCTGTTCTCTCCACTGACACATAACTTCGATCCGTCAGTGAAGGTTGAGATCGCCGTCGGAGGCGAGGAAACGTCGCCTTTTCTTAGCCAGGCCGAGGCATTCGCCGACCATCTGAGAACGCAGGGGCTGCGTGTCTCTCGAACCGTCATCGCCGGTGCCGATCACATGAGCAGCGTTCGCGACCTTGGAAAGAGTGGATCCCACGCTGCGGATCGCTTGGCGAGGCTTATCCAGGATATCGGAGCCGCTGCATTCAATCCGGAGACAAAGTCAGTACTATAGAGTGGGGGGATGCTCGGACGGTCAACAACAGGGAGGTGAGAATGTGGATTCCACTGCGGATCAAAGAGGCAGTGGAACTCGGCAGGCACCGGCACCGAATCAAGCAAATCGACCGGGCTTGCGAGCCGGCATCGACAAACGGCGGCAAACCGGGAGAACACCCCATGATCCGGCATGGCATAAACCAGCGTTCAGCCGCAGGCGCCCAGCCTTCGGCAATGGGTCCGCGCGTATCCATGATAATTGCTGACGTCGACAGGACCGCGCCCAGCCGCCCACTGTCCCGGCAACGTCGCGCGGAGGCGCCACGAAGCGGCCTGCCCGCATCCAACTCGGTCCCTCCGGGCGACGCCCCAGCCATCGCAGAGCGCTGGCCGCCTTCCATCCCGATAGGATCTTCACGAAAGCAGTAGGTCCGCTTGTGGTGCAGGGAAGGACGATAGCGACATTAAATCTCAGGAGGTGATTCCCGGAGTTGACCCAGACCTTTGGGCCCTCGCTCGGTGGTCGACTGTTTCGCGCACCGCTGCGGACATTCGAAACGATGATGTTTGACGAGATTCAGATACAGTGCGCTCAGGGTCGGCACTGCCAAGCGCTAAATCAGGCCGGGAGCCGCCACATTCGGACACGACCTGTACCACGCAATTCCGTTTCCTCGAGTGGGTCGCAAGCAAAATTTGGTCCAAGCAGTTGGCGCGTCGCATCCGAAATACGGATTTCATCGGGCTCCGCGGACGTTTGAATACGTGAGGCGAGATTAACGGTGTCGCCCCACAGGTCATAGGCGAACCGCCTCTTGCCTATGACGCCCGCGACGATTGGTCCTGAGTGAATTCCAATTCTGAGTCTTAGCGGTTCTCCTGCGAAGCGTTCGCGCTTAACCGCCTTGCGCAGCTCAAGTGCATATCGCGCGAGGGCCTTTGCATGATCGGATCGCGCGGTGGGCAGGCCAGCGACCACCATCACACAATCGCCGATTGTCTTAATCTTTTCGCAGCCGTATCGATCCGAGAGCCGATCCGCCGCCTTGAAGAAGTAATTTAATATAGCGAGCGTCGTCACGGCTCCGACGCTCCGCGCTCGTTCCGTAAAACCGACGATGTCGGCAAAAAGAACACTCACCTCTGCGTGGTTGTCAGCAATTTTTTTTTGCGCTTTTAACCGCTCGGCGATCGAAGCCGGAAGAATGTTGAGGAGCAGGGTTTCGGCGCGCTGGTATTCACGCGCCAATCCCTCCTGGCTCTTCCTCAACGCCTCGTTCGTCGATTGTAATTTCTCGTTGAGTTGACGCTCCCTCTCTTGCAAGAGTGTCATTTCATAAGCCTTCTGTTGAAGCCGCTGCCTATTGTCGCGTTCGGCAGTGGCGTCAAGAAAAATCAGCCACACGCAGGCATTGTCAGCAAAAAAATGAAGGTCCGCGACACGCCCGCTGGGCAGTTCGACCATGGCAATGTGAAACGGAAGCTCCGGGCAAGGCAGCAAACCTTCCATAAATTCAAGCTGCTCGGCAACAGCTTTGCCAATGCGAAGCGATGAGAGTCCGTAATGTTCAACATTCCCACCCTTAGCAGCTATGCAAAGCTGGGCGTCGATTTTCAGATATGCGACAGAGTGTCCATTGTAGAAGAAATCGAAAATCCAACTTCTGACTTCTCTTGGCAATCCATGCATGGTCTATTTGGTCACCATTAAAGCAAGTTGACGGAACGCATCATCAACATGCTCACCCGAGAGCGCACTTGTTAGATAGATTTGCCATCCACGTTGCCTCAGTTCGTTAATCTCACTATCCGATATTGCCCACCGATCGGCCAGATCGGATTTGTTGATCAGCAATACAAACGGCATAGCGCCGAATTCGGCCTCGGCCCGTTCGCGCAGCGTGAGCGCCACGGCAAGAGTAGCAGCGCGGGTTCCATCGACGACAAGCACAAGCCCGGTTGCACCTCGAACATAGCTGACGCGGAATGAGCCGATATCGTCTTCGCCGGCCAAGTCCCACAAAATCAGATCCACGGTTTTGTCCGGAAGTGCGACATTCTTCTTGTCGATTTTCACGCCCACCGTGGTCAAGTAGGTTTCTGAAAAGATGCTTTGCACAAACCTGCGAACCAGGCTCGTCTTTCCGACAGCGAAGCCGCCCAGCATGCAGATCTTTTTTTGCAACATCTTGGGCTCCACTAGTCCAAGTTTACCGTAGTCGAAACCCGGCGATTCGTGGAACTCCCAGTTTGACTATTTTCTGGCACCAGCGGCTCAAAAGTGCCCGCGCCCCGAACCAGCAACAGTTCCAGAGCGACGCCGCGTTTGTTGAGAAGCGCACGAACTGTCTCGGCGCGGGCGGCACTGATCGACGCGTTGGCCGTCTCACGGCCCGTGGCGTCCGAATGTCCGGTCAACATGAACCGTGCTGTTACGCCTGACTTGCGGGCATTTTGGGCGAATTCCTTTATTTGATCCGCCAACCTGTCGAGAACCGGCATCTGCTCTGGTCCTGGCACAACTTTGCCGGAAGAGAAGAAAATATCGGTCGTCTGGATGGCCTCTCTCAAATGATTAAGTTCCGCAAGGTCCAGCTCACGCAACTGCGAGACATCCAGAACCACTCCGTCCGCCGAAAGTTGTTCGGCGGCGGCCTGCGCCCGGTTGATCCAGGTGGCAGGAGCCTCACCCACGACAATGATGCGACCCTGGACGATCGAAAGCCGGACCGATTTCGGCGGGGTCAGCGACGCCGTCAGTCGCTTCACCACGAACTTCGGATCAAGGCTCTGATAGAATTGCCACTGTGAATGAACGCGGGCAGGATCAACCTCCGTTCCGGACAGCAGAGCTTGCGGGTCGGCGGCAAGCGGGTCTCTCAGGCCGGCAATRTAGAAATGTCCGNGGCGGGGTCAGCGACGCCGTCAGTCGCTTCACCACGAACTYCGGATCAAGGCTCTGATAGAATTGCCACTGTGAATGAACGCGGGCAGGATCAACCTCCGTTCCGGACAGCAGAGCTTGCGGGTCGGCGGCAAGCGGGTCTCTCAGGCCGGAAATGTAGAAATGTCCGCTCCTCGCCGTTTGTTGGGCGACGACGATTCCCGGTTGAGCCTCAAGTCGCGACACATAATACTGCCAGTGCTCCGCCGCGCGTGCTTCGGGGCTCACATCACGAACCTTGGAGATGTCGAATTCCGGTCCGCCTGCCGAAAGCTGTCGGGCCGCTGCGCGCGCCCGATCTATCCAGGTGTCGGGAGCCTCGCCCTCGGCAACGATGCGATCATTGACGATCGAAAGTCGTACTGTNCGAAAGCTGTCGGGCCGCTGCGCGCGCCCGATCTATCCAGGTGTCGGGAGCCTCGCCCTCGGCAACGATGCGATCATTGACGATCGAAAGTCGTACTGTATCCGGCGGATACAGCGACGCCGTCAGCCGCTTCAACACGAACTCCGGATCAAGGCTCTGATAGAATTGCCACTGTGAATGAACGCGGGCAGGATCAACCTCCGTTCCGGACAGCAGAGCTTGCGGGTCGGCGGCAAGCGGGTNNCTGATAGAATTGCCACTGTGAATGAACGCGGGCAGGATCAACCTCCGTTCCGGACAGCAGAGCTTGCGGGTCGGCGGCAAGCGGGTCTCTCAGGCCGGCAATATAGAATTGGCCATCGCTCATCTTTTGTTCTGCAACAATGATGCCCGGCTGGGTCTCCACTCGTGACACATAGGCCTGCCAGCGCTCCGCCTCGCGTGCTTGGGGGCTTACATCGCGAACCTTGGAGATGTCGAATTCCGGTCCGCCTGCCGAAAGCTGTCGGGCCGCTGCGCGCGCCCGATCTATCCAGGTGTCGGGAGCCTCGCCCTCGGCNGCGAACCTTGGAGATGTCGAATTCCGGTCCGCCTGCCGAAAGCTGTCGGGCCGCTGCGCGCGCCCGATCTATCCAGGTGTCGGGAGCCTCGCCCTCGGCAACGATGCGATCATTGACGATCGAAAGTCGTACTGAATCCGGCGGAGCCAGCGACGCCGTCAGCCGCTTCAACACGAACTCGGGTTCAAGGCTCTGGTAGAATTGCCACTGCGAATGAACCTGGGCGGGATCCACCTCAGTTCCAGACAACAGCGACTGCGGGTCGGCGGCAAGCGGGTCTCTCAGGCCGGCAATATAGAATTGGCCATCGCGTACCTGTTGTTCGGCAACGATGATGCCCGGCTGGGCCTCCAGTCCCGACACGTAAGCCTGCCAGCGCGACACATAAGCCTGCCAACGCTGCCCGGATTGCCAGGAAAGAAAGAACCAACCGCCTGCCAGACTCAAAAACAGCAGGGCCACGGCCGCCACCAGCCACGGAAATCCCTCGTTTGATTCCTCCTGCTTCAGCTCGACACAGGTCTGCAACTGCGCCTCTACGCCGGCCAACTGCGAACCGTCGCCGTCAAACTGCTCTAAAGCCTGTGAGGATTCCTCATGGATGCGAAGCAACACATCCCGAACTATTTCATGCAATTCCTCTGGCGGATTTCCCCGGATCACCGAAACCAGGGTCGCAAACGGTCCAACTTCTGACCAGAGACGAAGGTCGCCGAAACGAATAGTGTCCAGGCCGCTTTGCTCTTTCTCGTTAAACGAATCTTTCACAAAATCTTGAATTGCACTAAGCATCGAAGAAATGAGTTGAGGATCTTCGCTCGTTGCATTTTCGGCAGTTACGTGTGCTATCAAAAGACCGGAATTCCGGTGAATGAGAAAGGCATGTTCTACGCGGTAAACAAGAGAGTGCTTAAGAACAACTTCCGAGAAGCTTGCACCTGTTCTCCAAGCTTCAAATCTCCACTTGAGCCCATGCCAGGTGAATATATGTCTTAAAGTTTCATTCAGCGACTGAAAGGTCTGGTCGATCTTTTCCCCGATCGACTTGCGAATTGCCGGCAGAAACACCGGGTATAATATATCCGTCAGGGTGCGCGGGCTCTTCTGGATCGACCGTTGCACAGCCCTTTCGACAGCTGGCGCAAGCGCCTCGCCCAGTTGCGCATGAGACGCTCGTGCAGCCGCACTGGGAAGAACGCCGCCCACGGCTGCCGCAAGCTGCTCCGGTTCGTCCAGCAGATGCGTAACTCGTGAAAGCTCCGAGATTTCGCGACTGACCAGCAACTGGCGCAGCGTTTCCATGCGAGGATCGGCGGTTGGAACTCCTTCGAAACGCGCACGGTAATCCGGATCAACATTCCGGGCAATTTCGATCAAAAGACGAGCCAGAGCCTCGCGATCAATCTCTGTATCGTTCGAGGCTGTTCTTTGCGCAAGGTTGAATGGGTCGACGGTTGACGTCAAGGTCCCATCAACTCATTTTCCAGCTACGATCCGGGTTGCTCTTGCTGCCAACCGGATCCTGATTCAGACATTTTGCAACCTCGACAAACAGACCAGCCAAAAGATTTCGGTCGGTCTTGACGTTGCTGAGATCAGCAAACATTTTTTCTATCAGCATCTGAACGCCTTCATTCTTCTGCTTGATTTCCTCACGCAGCAAATGATCGTTTCGATTTATCCGGTCCGAAACGTCTCGCTCAAGCGCGCTCAATTGATCCGACAACGCGCGCACCTGCTTTTCAAGTGCCTGGTTTTGCTCGCGAAGATTCCGGTCAATCTCCTTGTCGGCATCGGCTCGTGAATCTTTTTCGTTCCGCAATTGCGCCGCAAGTGAATCAACCTGCTTCTTTGCATTTGACTCGTACATGTCAAGATTGCGCTTGGCTTCCGATTCGACATCCTTGAAGCGCTGCAACACCCGTTCTTCAAGCTTGGAAAAGCGGCGGTCATAGTCCTGCATCTGGTTGCCGAACAGCAGATCACGTATCTTGTCGACACCTACGGCGTCGCCGGCGCCCCCGTTCTCGCGAGCCTGGGCCGCCATGAAGTTCAGCCCATTTCCTTCTGGGTTACCTATCAGATTTGCGTCCGCCCTATTTGCGGAAGAAGCGGTACTCGAAGTACCCGAAGATTCCTTAGCCATCCTTATGCCCCTCTATTTGAACACCTGCCACAGTGCAGAAATCCATAAACAGGCAAACATGTCAGCAAAATACCCGGCCCGCAAGCCGGACTTTTGGCGTATGCCGATTTCGTGCGTCCCTTTTACATCTCTTGGACTAGCAGCAAAAGAACGAGGCCCGATTGGTGTCGCTCTCGCGGCCCTTTGTGATAGCAGCCATAACCGGCTAATCTAATCGACCGTTGGACGCAATCTACGATAGAAATGAGTAATACAATGTCAGGATACAGCTTACTGGACCGAAATTAAGTAACGTATTCTTTATTAGAAACATCTAAATTAGCTAATCCGGCGGCCAGCATACTGTCTCGCGCCCGGCTGTATACTACGACCATCGACCTTAGTTACCGGCGGGAACGAGCAAGCCGATCATTTTCATGATCCCTCGGATCTGGTTGGAAAGCTTTCGCGATCTTCTCGAGGGCGGCGGTCATGCGGTGTCACCGTCAACGCCCGCGTCAGTACAAGCCTTCTGCAAGCCAGGTCAGGCTTGTTCATAAGGCGGAATGGCGGGGACCAGATGATCCTCACGCGAGTGGTGAAGAAATGCGCGAACGGAAATGCTCCGGCGCATCGACCTCAACTCTAAGCCGTCGGGCATGAGCGCTTGCCATTCAAGCCTGTCTTCAAGTCTTTTTGCCTGCCTCCAATTCGCCCCGATCCCGAGAGAGCAGTGCTGCCATCCGATGCCGTCATCCGTTTTAACATTCGCCGACTCTTGCCGAAGAAAACGAAAGCTCGATAATCCAGGACAATGCTACTGGAGGCGTTGTGATGCCGATGTTCCATGCCGAGCAAACCATCAAGGCTCGTGACGGGACTTTTCGTCTAAACGGTTGAAGATAAAGAGTATCCCTGCCACGGGCGACCGCCAAGCCGCGCTGTGACCGGCAGGTGTCACAGCTTTCCTACTCTGTTGTGCTAGCTTTTTTTCTGCGTCGATTGGTGTGCGACTGCGCGACGGCCATTTTTAACTCGGGTGTGATCTCCAACGGCGCATTCTCTGCCCCATGGTGGTTTTGTAGCCCCTCGACATGGACTGTCGGAAATGGGAGTTCGATGCCCTGCTCCTTGAAGACTTGGCGGAGGCGTACATAGAACTTGCGTTTCATGCCGAAGGCGCCTCCGGGTCTGGTCATGGCCTTCACCCTCAATACGATGCCGTACTCGCCGAACTCCTGTACGCCCTGCATCTTGATCGGGTCGAGCACCCAGTTTTTGAATTCGGGATCTTCCGCAAGTTCGAGACCGATCCGCTTGATCAGCTTGCGAGCGAAGTCGATATCGGTGTCATAGCCGACAGTAATGTTGAATTTGTCGACAACCCAGTCACGGCTCTGGTTCTGGACTGCCCCGAGTTCACCGAAAGGTATGGTGAAGAGCGGACCACGATGGTGGCGCAGCTTCACCGAGCGCAGCGAGAAGCTTTCCACAGTACCCTTGTAATTGCCCGAGGAAATATATTCGCCGACACGAAACGCATCATCGAGCAGGAAAAACACGCCTGAAATAACGTCCTTGACGACGGTTTGTGCGCCAAAGCCCACCGCGACACCGACAACGCCGGCGCCGGCGATCAGTGGGCCGATCTGGATACCCATAGAGGCGAGCATCATCAGCACGGCCATCACGACGATCAATGCGAGCAGCATGTTCTGGAGGATTGGCAAAAGCGTGTGCAGCCGCGCCTGCTGCGGATCGAGGATCGGGACGTCCTCGTCGCTGATCACAGGGTGTGGTATTTCGATGCCCAGCTTTCGTTCGATCAAAGCCTTGATGATCGACCAGCCGAGATCGGCTGCGAGGGCAATGACCACGACATTGATCAAGCCGCGCAATATGAACATCGTCGTGGTATCGCTGTCCCGCATGGATTGCATGTTCAGACCCCAGACACGCGCGAGAAAGTAAGCCGCCGCCAGGATCAAGATCATCCGGATTCCGCGATCGAT
The DNA here is from genome assembly GCF_001428185.1 of Mesorhizobium sp. Root695. Classification (NCBI taxonomy): domain Bacteria; kingdom Pseudomonadati; phylum Pseudomonadota; class Alphaproteobacteria; order Hyphomicrobiales; family Phyllobacteriaceae; genus Mesorhizobium; species Mesorhizobium sp. Root695. Next base: position 448,385 of record NZ_LMHO01000023.1, read on the forward strand.
GACAGCGATCGTCACCGCCGGGATCGTAGGCCGGCCGACACCTTCCGAACCCGGCCGCAGCACGAAATTAACCCCGCGCTGCATCAGCACGATTGCCAAAGGCAGGAAGAATGCGGCGAAGGTAAACCAGAAGTATGTATAAAGGCCGGCGATACGCTGCAGGAACAGGACGACGAAATAAGCAGTCAATAACCATGTCGCTTCCGCGTGACCGCTGTGGCGCGCACCACCTCGCTGCGTTCTTGGCCGACGCCAGATGGCACTCAGCAAGAGCAACAGCAGCACGAAATCGGCGCCCAGTGACAGGACCATCATTCCGTCCTGATCGATGCCGAGACCCGGCAAAAGGATAAACGCGGCGCCGAAGAAGGCGAAGACCCCGACGATCCGGGGTAGCCAATAGGACCAATGGTCAGCCACTTCGTTGGTGATCGGCAAACCGCGAACCTCGACGGCGTTCTCGACGTTCATGAAGGAAGGGACGAGCATGGCCATGACGTACAGGCGCACACCCCATGTAACGACCGCCGCCATCAGAAAGGTCAGCACAATCTCGCGGATAAGCATTGGCCAGTCGAACAACATGAACGCGCCGGCGCTGCCCAGTGCGAACGAGACGATCAGCATGCTGGAATAAAGCGCGCGCCCACCAATCTTCTTGGCTCGCCCAATGGGCGTATCCTTCGGTTGCGCGATAACCCAAAGACGAAATGGACGGGTGACTTTGTATGTCGCCCAAGTGAGCGCCAGGCCGGCAGAGATGAACATCGCAATCAGAATAAATACGCTGGCAGACCCCTTGCTGGACATGTCCTCTATGGTCTCTGCCCGAACGCGCGCGAACTGGCCTGGCAGCAGGGGCAAAGTTCGCACGATTCTCTCGATATGATGCCTGATCCGATCGAGCGTCGAGGATGCCATCGTATTCATCTGGCCGGGTGGGGCCGCGCCGCCGGACGATGCGTCGGTCGGCGAAGCTCCTGCCTCGGCAGGCGCTCCCGTGGACCCGGCGTCCTGATTTCGTTGTTCGGCCACCCAGGCCTTCACTGACGGATCGTCGAGAAGCTCGAATAGCTGTTTGACCCTTTCAGGTGGGACGGTCGCCTGCGCCTGCGCCGGACCGGCCAACAAGAGTGCGATCCCAAAGAGGAGCGGCCTGGCAATCAGGACAAACATCGCCGTCAGATCCCCGAGACGTCGTGCCAGGCGCGCCAGATTCCTGGCTCCCAATCGTCGAATCATGAGTGGCATCGTGCTGTTAACCTTCCGGTCAAATCGGCAAGCAACGACATCTATATGTCCGTTGTTGCCCTACCTTGAAGAAACCGGTGTTGCGGTGCAAGACGTCATCGTTCCGACCCAGACCGTTTGCGCCGTGTACTTGGCGGTGTTTGTTTAGCCGCCAGAGGCAGGACATTCCGACCTCGACCCAGGCCTCCGGCCGTTCTATGAACCGGGCATCCGTGATGTTGGGCGCAGAACGCCCGGGACCAGGATCACAGGCCCATGCAACGAGGGCATGCGCGCTATTCAGCCTGTCTTCGAGTCTTTTTTGCCTGCCTCTAATTCGCCCCGATCTTGACAGGGGCAGTGCTGCCATCCGATGCCGTCATCCGTTTTTGACATTCGCCGACTCTTGCCGAAGAAAACGAAAGCTCGATGATCCAAGACAATGCTACCGTAGGCGATGGGTACCAATGTTCAATGCCGAACAAACCATCGGCGCAACGCTTGCCAGCATCCGCTGGCAGACCTATCAGGCACTGGATATAGTCGTGGTGGACGATGGGTCGACGGACGGATCAGCGTCGAACAGCGTCCCTGAGGATCGTTTCCTTTGGCAGGAAATCGCCGGCCATGTTTCGGGACTTTTGTTCTACCTTCGAACCAGGCACGGGTAAGACGGCGTGGCGCATAATCCCTTGGTTTCAATCGTGGTTCCTGCGCACAATGCGGAGGCAACGCTGGCGCGCGCACTTGATTGCCTTCTCGATCAGGAAATAGTGGATTGGGAGGCGATCATCGTCGACGACGCCTCCACGGACCGCACCCCCGCGATCATCGCCGGTTATGTGGAGCGCGATGCCCGCTTTCGAAGGTTGAGCTCCTGCGCGCACAGCGCCGCCGGCGCCCGCAACAGCGGGATTTCAACAGCGCGCGGGCACTGGCTGATGTTTCTGGATGCGGACGATTGGGTGGATGCCGGGTTCCTTGCGAAAATGCTGGCCGCGCTGAAAACCGCTCCCGCTGCAGTGGCCGCCTATTGCGGTTCCCGGCGCGCGATGCCCGATGACGAACTCACCCCGCCGAGCATCTCGACGGAGGTTGCGACCCAGCCCTTCGAAACATTCGCCCGCCAGTGTGCCATCGCCACTCACGCGCTGCTGGTCGACCGCGAGACAATTGTCGGGTTGGGCGGTTTCGATGTGTCGCTGCGCACCTGCGAGGACTGGGATCTATGGCAGCGCCTCGCGCGTCTGGGCAAAAATTGGGTGATGGTCGACGAGCCGCTCGCTTTCTATCGTATCAGCCCCGACGCGCTCTCCCGCAATTCGACGCAGATGCTGGCAGATGCGGAAATCGTCATCGCCCGCGGCTTTTCTCCTGATCCCAGGGTCAAACACCCGGCATCGGCTCACGCAAATGGAGCGATCGAGGCGAACGGCGGCACCGCCTCCGAGGCACTCGCGTGGTTCGCGTTGTGGAATGCCGCGTCGGATTGCGGCAGCGGCTCAGGCTCGATCGACCCGCAGCTCCTGCGCGCGCTTCCGGCAGGACGCAAATGGGCACGTGAGATCGCCAAGGTGGCCGTCGATGGTCTTGCGGTAGGAAGCCTGTCGGTGCCGGCGCAATTGGCCGCTAGGTGGGACAGGTTCGGCGGCGCCATCACCGGGTTGATTACCGAACTGGGCAATGTCTGGGACAATCTCGCAGCGGCTCGCCGCGTTCAGTATCATCTTGAGCAAATGCTTCTCGACGTCGACGATCTTGCCGCGCCGCGCAGGCTGGCGAGGACACTTGGAATTCGCGTCGACGCTCGAAATCCGACCTCGACCGAACTGCCGCAAGGTGTCGATCAAATCTATGCCTACCTGATGGTGGATGGCCAGATCGAAACTATCGTGCAGTTCGGCGTACTCGGGACAGTGACAAGGGATCATTGGATTGAACTGATCGAACCGCAAAAGGACGCCGGTGCCGACACGTCAAACACGCTTGCAGCCGAGGCACTGTTGACCACAGCGGAGCGCCAGCCTGATCCGGACAGCCACTTCGGCAAACTCGCGCGATTGGCCACGCAAGCGTGGGAGCTGGTTCGGTCGAGCGCCGAACCTGCGGAGCCTCCTGCGGCGCCGCGCCGCGCACGGGCCAGGCACGACAAGGATCGCACGTCGTTCTGGAATGGCTATTTCGCGACCGAGGATCCCTGGAACTACGGTTCGTCCTATGAGCAGGAAAAATACGAGCGGCAGCTCGAGATTCTGCCTGCCGGTCCCATCGGACGGGTGCTTGAGCTGGCCTGCGCGGAGGGCCACTTCACGCGGCAGCTGGCGCCGCGAGTGGGCCATTTGACCGCAACCGACATCTCCGCCATAGCCGTCGGACGGGCCCGCGCGCGATGCAGCGATCAGCCGAATATTGAGTTCGGCGTACTGGATTTCTCCGCCGACACGCTGCCGGGAGAGATGGATCTGATCTTCTGTTCGGAAGTGCTCTACTACCTGGATGATCTCGCCGAGTTGCGGCGCATTGCCAAAAAATTCGCTGAGGCGTTGGCGCCTGGCGGCAGTTTCATCAGCGCACACGCATTCGTGCTGCGTGACAATGTTGAAAGGACTGGCTTCGATTGGAACACATTCGGTGCACAAGCGATCGCAGAGACGCTGGCAGCGACGGAAGGTCTCGTCCTCGAGCAATCGATCCAGACCGAGCTCTATCGCATAGACCGCTTCCGCCGCCTGTCACCGGACGATGTGGCGACGGAACCGATGATAGATCATGTGCCGATCCGCGCGCCCATCGGAATCGGGGTCGCGCGAAATATCGTCTGGGGCGGGGCGCGGGCCTTGCGCCGCGACGTCGCGCGTAGCGAGCGGCGGCAGCGTATTCCTGTCCTCATGTATCACAGCGTCGCCGATGAAGGTCCGGCCGCGCTCGCCCGTTTTCGGCTCACGCCCGCCGCATTCGCCAGCCAGATGGCATGGCTGCGCGCCAATGGCTTTCACGCCGTTAGGTCCGAGCAGCTGGAAGAGTCCATCGCCAACCGTCAGCCTTTCGTTGGCCGCCCGGTTCTCATCACCTTCGATGACGGCTTCCAGAACTTTGCCGACCATGCCTGGCCGACCTTGCGCGCGAACGACCTGACCGCGGAAGTGTTCCTGGTGACGGACCTGGTGGGTGAAAGTGCACAGTGGGACGCCGACAGCGGTCCGCCGACGCAGCTTATGGACGCCGGGACGGTGCGACGCCTTTCCGCCGAAGGTGCGCTCTTCGGAAGCCATCTGGCGACGCATCGCGCGATCGATGGTCTGTCGAGTTCTGACCTGGCCTCCGAGCTCCTGCGCTCTCGTATGTTCATCGAACGGTGGACTGGTCGGCCAACCACGGCGCTCGCGGCACCCTTCTCCGTCACCGACCGACGGCTTGGCCGGCTGGCCAGGGAGTGCGGCTATCGCGTGGGCTTCGGCGGCAGACACGGGCCCGCCGACCTCGACTGCGATCCCCTCGATCTTCCGCGCATCGAGATTCGTGGGGACCGATCGCTCGATGACTTTGTTGCCGTTGTCGAGGCCGTGCTCGATTAAACGGTGAACTTGGTCAGTGTCATTATTTCCGCTCACAATGCGCAAGATCGACGAGATGCTTCGCGGCGTGACCTTGCGGTCCTTTGGAGCGCTAGAGATATTGCTGTTGCCGATGGCTCACGCGACCAGACTGCGGCGATCGCCCGATTTCCGCGGAGATCGACACGCGCGTGCGGCTGATCGAGCAAGATGCGGCCGCCGCCGCCCGTAATACAGATACCAAGAACTAAACTTAGGGACGCCTGCTTTGGAATGGGAACCCCGTCGCAAGACCCCGAGCAACAGATCATTTCGGAGTGAATGAACCAACATGGTATCCAGGACCACCCCCAACCCCTCCACATGAGACCCTTCAGCTCGGTTCTATTCCGCGCCAGGCGTGAGCGAGCTGCTTGCCGGCCGAGGCATCGTCGCGTTTGATGCGCCTCTTCGAGGTGTAGAGGGCGATGCGACTGTCTATCGTATTATGCAGGGATAGACGGGACTGCGTTCCGCAAACTATCAGCCGTTGCCTCGGCCCCCTTCCGGTCAAAAAACATAGCTGCATCGCCGGAACATACTCCTGCAGGGGTCTCTATTGGGCGACTTGGGACACGGCTGACATCAGCTCCTGCGGGCTTGGCGCCCCAAACATGTATCGCCCACCCTCTGGAACCTCCGTGAAGCTCCAGCGGACGATCCCCTGCCGGTCCAGTAGGAACTGACCTATCAGTTGTCCGTGTCCCGTTGCCATCATCTGCTCGTCGGCTTCGGTCACTTCATAATTGTCCTTCTTGTCGAGGAATTCGCTGGCCGCAAAAGGATCCATTGGACCGGGCAACTCGCCTGGTACGTCGACCCGCATATCCTTTGCCGCTGCGATCGAGACCTTGTACGGCCAGTTCGTCTCGTTTTGGGTGAATTCGAGATTGGGCAGTCCAAAGGCACGATGTGAAGCGCGTTCAGGGTCGGAGGCCGCAAGCAGATTCGGCATCGGGTGGTAGCGGAAATACAGACGCGCCCGTTCGATCGGCGTGTTGACCACCGTCAGGCTCTGCACGCCCTTTTCACGCAGCTCCGGATCAAGCCGCGCCTGGGCGGCGATATGGCGCCGGCAAAACGCACAATGCAGACCTCGAAACAGGCCGACCAGCACCGGTTTTTGTCCGCGAAAGTCGTCAAGCGCGATCTTGCCTTCCTGGGTTATGGCGTCGAGTATCAGGTTGGGCGCACGGTCGCCCGGTTGAAGTGGCACCAAGTCAATACGCGCGGACATTTCCAACCTCCAACCCGGCTAGTCGAGAAAAGGCAGCACCACAAGCGCTTCCGGGTCGAGCCCGTGCTGGGCGCATATATCCTGCGCCAAGGAAAAGTAGCGTTCGGCCTCGGCCAGATTGTCGAGGTCGAGATTAAGCGTTGCAAGACCATCATAGCACGGAAACAGCAGTTGGGGTTCGCCCGTTTCGCGGGCTACGTCCAGTGCTTCGTGGAACAACCCAACCGCCAGTTCCGGACGGCCGTTGCACTGGTGGATCTGCCCAAGCACGATCAACGGCACCGGCAGGTGCTCGCGCTGGTCGAGCGCCCGGTCGATCTCGATGGCCTTCTCGGCAGCAGGCACGCCCTCCGTTGGACAGCGATCCGTGAAAGTGCAACAAGCGACCGCCAGATTGGCGAGGAGGCGCGCCTGGAAACCCAAATCACCAATACGGCGCGCTACTTCAAGACCGCGCCGACAGACCTCCATCGCCTGTGCCGGATCGATGGTCGTGTAAAGCACGCCGAGATTGGTGTAGCCGCGGCAGGCCGCGCCCAGTAGACCGGCGGCTTCGGCCAATTCAATGCTATGCTCAACCTGACGCACGGCTTCACGGTTTCGCCCAAGGCGAGCCAGCGCGACAGCCTTGGTATTGAGTGCCTCGGCGGTCACAAGAGTGGCATCACGCCCTACTTCGGAGACATGCTCCGTTGTCAGAGTGCGTACGCAATCCAGCGCCGCGTCTGCCCATTTTGCCGCGAGAGCGTGATCTCCGCTACGGAACGCCTGTCGGCCACGTTCTTGCCAGAGATGCGCCTGCTCGATCGGGGCATCCGCTCCATCGAGGAGCGCTGCCGCCTCAGCATAGCGGGGTTCTGCCTTGTCCCGCTTGCCGACGTCCCAGAGCAGCCGACCGATCTTACGCAAAACTCGCGCCGACGCGACGCGATTGGCCGACTCGCGGTATACCTGCAACACCGTCTCGTAGTGGTGGTGCGCGATCTCGCGGCGGCCTGCCGGGCCGCTCAAATCGGCTATGCGCTCTGCAATTGCCAGTTTGAGCGGTGTTTGCCCGGTCGCGTCCAACGCAGTCAGTGCTCGCTCGTAGAAACGAAGGGCGTCGTCATTGGCGTATATCATGCGAGCGCGATCTCCTGCCGCCTGCAGGTAATGCGCGCCCTTCTCCCGCTCGGCGCTCTGTGCGAAATGATGACCGAGCACGGTCAAATCCTCGAGCCGTTCCGGCTTGTCGCCGCACAGTTGCTCCAAGGCAGCACCGATCCGCCCGTGGATTTCGGTCCGGCGTTGCAGGAGCAGATTCTGGTAGATCACGTCCTGCAGCAATGTTTGCGTAAAGCGGTAGCTTTGCGACGAGACCGATCCTGATCCGGCAACTTCCTCGATGATTTCCGCATCGCAAAGTAGTTCGCAGCCGGCTTCTAGCCGGGCGGGGTCGGCTGTCACGGTTTTCAGAAGTGTGGCATCGAAGCGCGGGCCGATTACCGCGGCTTCCTGGGCCAACCGGCGCACCTCTTGTGGCAGCCGGTCGACGCGAGCAAGCAACATTGCCTGGATAGTGGCGGGAATGCCGGTTGCGACTTCGCCTGTCGCAGTCCGCCATCGCTGGCCCTCGCGCATCAGTACACCGCGATCGATAAGGCCGCGAACGATCTCCTCTACAAAAAGGGGGTTGCCGCCCGCGCGCTCGAGGATCTGACCGAGAAGCCCTCCTGCGGAGTTTACCCAGCTCTCGCCGAAAAGCGCCGCCAGCAGGCTGCGTCCGTCATCACTGTTGAGCGGCGAAAGCCTCAGCGCTGTGTGACTGACCCGACTTGAGTCGAGCTGGCCGTTGTCCGGCGCCGGGCGATGCGTGACCAGCAACATCAACCGCGTGCGTTCCAACCTGTCCATCACGAAACGCAGTGCCTCGAGCGACACGGCGTCGGCCCAGTGCAGGTCTTCGACGACAATCAATAGCGGCGACAGCGCAAGCCGCCGTTCGATGATTGTGCGGACTGCGTAGAGAATATGCCGCCGCAGCTGCTCGGGCTCTATATGCTGCAAGGTGGCATCGGGGTCGCCAAGGCCAAGCACATGGTAGAGCAAAGGCATCAGCCGCTTCGCCTCGTCGCCCTGCAGGCCGAGATCGGCAAGCAAGCCTGCGAGCTTCCCCCGCATTTCGTCCCCATTGTCGTTTTGCATCATCCCGGCAGCGCTGCGCACCACTGCACCCAAGGCGCCGAATGATTGTTCGCCCAGCGGTGAGCACGTGGCCTGCCGCACGGCGACGTTGCGAAAACGATCCTCGTCGCCGACGCGGGCGACGAACTCCTTCACCAGCCGCGATTTCCCGATACCGGCTTCTCCGACGAGGCGGACAAGTTGGGCCGAGCCGCCGCACGCCTGGTCAAGGCTCGCCAGCATTCTATTGAGCTCCGCACCACGACCTATCATTGGGGCACTGAGGCCGAGCGCCTCGAGCCCACGCGCTGCGCGCGGCGCCGCTAGCGGTGCGTCCAGTCGATGGACGAGCACACTGCCAGCCTTGCCGCGAAGCACGACATCACCCATCGACTCGTAAGAGAAGGCATGCCGGGTCAGCCTGTGAGTGAGCTCGCCTACCAGCACCTCACCCGGTGCGGCCAGCGATTGCAGGCGTTGCGCCGTATTCACGGTGTCGCCGGTCACCGAATAGGATTTGGCGGTGCCGATGCCCAATCCGCCAGTAACGACCGGACCAGTGTTTATGCCGATGTGGAGTAACAGAGGCGAGCCGGAGTGGGAGGTGCTTTTGCCGAGCCGCGCCGTCCGGGCGATCATGTCGAGAGCGGCGCGAAGCGCACGTTCCGGATCGTCCTCATGCGCAACCGGCGCTCCGAACAAAGCGAGCAGTGCATCGCCGATGAATTTGTCGACGAAACCACCGAAGTTTCGCACGGCCGCCGTCAATTCCTTGAACAGTTCGTTCTGCAGCGTTTGCATGACCTCGGGGTCGAGCTGCTCGCTGAGCGTCGTGAAGCCACAAAGGTCGGCGAACAGGACCGTTACCGTCCGGCGATCGGCGTCAGAGACGGGATGCAGCCCTTCTTCGCTTTCGATGTTCGCAAGCAGCGACGGAGTTCGAGAAGGCGGCACAATGGTTCGGCTTGGTGTCGGATCAGGCCGTTCGACGGCTTTTGCGGGCGCACCGACGCTTGCCCCACATTTCGGACAGAACTCGAAATCAGGTGCGCAGAGGTAGCCGCAGCTGGCGCATGGCACAGGCTGGCGCCTGCCACACTTCGGACAGAAGGCATAACCGCCCTCAATCTCGAAACCGCAGCCCGAGCAGTCCATGGACACCTCACCCGAGCATGATCCCGAAAAGTGTGAAGCGGTTTTCGGACGACATCATGCTCTATCTCTTTGACCTAGAGACGGATTCAGATTTCAGGTCGATTCGACCTGAAATCATCCGGCTCTTGGGGCCATGACGCGTGATCTCGCCACGCTCTTCACGGCCAGGGTATTCACAAGGATGAACCGATAGCCGTCAACCGGCAAGCGGCAGCGCAAATGGGCATCCGTGGGTCCGGTGGCGGAGCGCTGCCGATTCGGGCTGCTGCGTGGCCGTCGTTTGCGAAAGTTCTCTCGTACCCCTCCGTCTTCCTGCTATCATGGAGATGAGGAGACGGACCCTTGAGCGAGAATCGCAGGCTAGTCGCAATCCTGGCTGCAGATGTAGTTGGATACAGCCGGCTCGCCAGCGCGGACGAAGATCGTACTTTGGCGAGGTTGCGCGCGCTGCGCAGCGACCTGATCGATCCGACCATCGCCGTGCACCACGGGCGGGTGATCAAGCGCACCGGGGATGGGGCGCTGGTTGAGTTCCGCAGTGTGGTGGATGCCGTGCGCTGCGCCGTTGAGATTCAGAACGTTATGGTCGAGCGCAATGCCGGCGTGCCGCAGGACCGTCGCATCGAGTTCAGGATCGGCATCCATCTGGGGGATGTGGTCGAAGAGAGCGACGGCGACCTGATGGGCGACGGCGTCAACATCGCCTCGCGACTGGAGGGCGTCGCGGCGCCCGGCGCCATCTGCCTGTCCGAGGACGCCTATCGCCAGGTCAAAGCGCGGCTCGACCTCTCGGTCAGCGATCTCGGTAGCACGCAGCTCAAGAACATAGCCGAGCCGATCCGGGTCTATTCGCTGCAAGTCGGCAGCGCCGAGACCAAGGCGGCCGCGACCTCGCAAACCGCGACGAGCCGGCCGGCGACGGCAGCGCCGCCGAAGCTGTCGATCGCCGTCCTGCCGTTCGCCAACATGAGCGGTGATGCCGAACAGGACTACTTCGCTGACGGCATCTCTGAAGACATCATCACGGCGCTGTCCAAACTGTCGCAGCTCTTCGTCATCGCACGCAATTCCTCGTTCACCTTCAAGGGCCAGAACGTCCATGTGCAGGAGGTGGGCACGAAGCTCGGTGTGCGGCATGTACTCGAGGGCAGCGTACGCAAGTCGGGGAACAGGGTGCGCATCACCGCGCAGCTCATCGATGCAATTTCGGGCGGCCATCTTTGGGCGGAGCGGTTCGATCGTGACCTGACCGATATATTCGCCGTGCAGGACGACGTGACGCAGCAGATCGTCGGTGCGCTAGCGCTCAACCTGACTGAGGATGCCCCTCAGCGGCGGGCGCCCGAGCACCCGCGCGACTCGGAGGCGTATGACTGTTTCCTGCGGGGCCGGGAGCTGTGGCACCGGCTGACGAAGGACACGAACGTCGCCGCCCGCGAACTCTTGCAACGTGCCACCGAACTGGACCCGAAGTTTGCCTCTGCCTACGCTTTCCTCGCTCTCACTCACGGAATCGACTACCTGAACAGGTGGGTTGCGTCGCCGCCGGAATCGATGGCGCAAGCGGAAGAAGCCGCGACACGAGCGGTAACGCTGGATGACAGCGATCCCTGGGCGCACTGGGCGCTGGCGATAGCCAAGCTGTACACACGACGGCACGATGAGGCCATCGACGAGGTCGAGCGCGCACTGGTCCTCAATCCGAACTTCGCCGAAGCGCACGTCTGCCTCGGCGAGGCGATGTACTATTCGGGCAGATCCGAGGAAGCCCTCGATAGTTTCGCCCGGGGAAAGACCTTGAACCCATACTTTCCGGATGTGCTTCTGCACTTCCAGGCTTTGGCGTCGTTTCAACTGGAAAGGTACGAAGAGGCCGTTGACCTCTTGCTGCAACGGCTGGCTCGCAATGCCGCCACCGACGTCTCGCGAGCGCTTCTGGCCGCCAGCTACGGCCATCTGGGCCGTTTGGAGGAAGCCCGCGCGGCATGGCAGGAGGTGCTTCGCGTCAATCCCGACTATTCGCTGGAATACCGTCGCAAAGTCTTGCCTTACAAGAACCCTGCCGATTTCGAACTCATGGTCGACGGGCTCCGCAAGGCCGGTGTGGTGCAATGACCGGGTAGCGGCCGGATCAGAGGCCGGAGGCCCGGCCTATCTTGCGCCATCGGGCGTTTTCGCGAACCAGTTTCAGGTCGTCGGTCGCCTCGGCAAATGTCCGCAAACGGTATTGCCGGAGCAGGTCCGGGAACAGCGCCCCTTCCGGCAGGCCGGCAAGCTGGTCGCGAACCGACATCTTTTGATCGATGACCCGCATGCCCCAGGCATTTTCCCGAACCTGCAGCTCCGCAGCCAGATCGCGCTCTTCCGGCGCGTCTTCATCCAGCGCAGCCAGCAGGATCGAGTGGAAGAGCGCTACATAGCCAATCTGCCTCAGGCCGCCCACAATCCGCACGCGCGGCAATATGGCAAGGACGAGGACCATCAGGAACAGGTTCGGCAACAGCACGCCGTCCAGCAGCGCCTGCTTGAGATGCGGCCGCTCGAACGGGATGGAAAGACCATGCGGCCGGTCAGGCTCGATCAGCTGCCCGTTCTCGAGGACGAGCTTGCGCACACGTTCCTCGCGGATGCCCCAGAAATAGGCCGTGGCGTTGGGCAGGAACCTGCCAAATGGGCCCGACGCAGCCTCTTGCAAGGCATGTTCGAGACGCCGGCGCCTTGCGGGCTCAAGGAGCAGCCTGGAAAGAAGGCTGCTGTCATGTTCCAGATGCCGCGCCACTGCAGAAGCGGCGAGCCGATCGTCTATGAAGATCGGCAGGGCCATGCCGGAACGATCCCAATCGGCGACCAGGTCTTCGTTGAGTTCTGTCAGCGCATCGGCGGCGGTTCCAAACACCTTGTCCTGGCTGGCGAGCAGTGTGTCCAGCCAGCGGCTGGCGTCCGTTTCGTCGCCCACGGCTTCGAGCGCGCGCCTGTTGAGGGTGACGGGACCGGCCGCGCAGACGCTTTTGCGGCACAGTTTGTGGCGCCCCATGCCAAACAGGTTGACCTTGTCGTCGCCGACATCGAGCCATCCCGGTCCCTCCTGGCCCACGGTCTCCATGGTCATCGTCGTTCCCATGAAGCCGAAGAAGGCCGACAGCCCGTTTTCGACCGCGCCGAGCCAGGCAAGCAGCAGGGCATCGAAGGTAATCCGGTCCATCAGCAGCAGGCAGTGCAGGCCGGACTGGATCACCGGTCTGTGCTCGAATTCGTCGAGCGCCTTGCCGATCTCTTCGGGCTGCATGATCGCAGCAAGGCGCTGATGCAGAACGTCGCGCAGGATCGAGCGGGCGGCGATCGCCGCGCCCGATGCAGGCCTTGCCACCGGCCGCCACAGATGGCGGGCGTATTCGGAAACCGGCGCATTCCAGTTCTGCTCGATGTCATGCACCACTTCCGGGCAGAGCAGCGACAGCACGGCCAGAATTTCCGCCGGAGGCGCAGGGGCTGGGGCAAGGATGGCGGTCATCAGAACCGCAGCCGCGCCATGCTCAGGAGGTCGTGGTACTGCCCGTCGGTAAAGCCGGCCTTCACATGCCGGCCTTCGACCTCGAAGCCGTGGCTGGTGTAGAGGCGGATGGCCGGTTCGTTGTCGGCATAGACGGTCAATTCGACCCGCTTCAGGGCGCGCCAGTTGTCGGCCACATCAAGCAGCGCGGCGAGTATCGCAGAGCCGATGCCCTTGCCGACAAAGCCATCGTCAAGGCCGATGTTGATCTCGCCTATATGCGAACGGCGCGGCGAACCCTGCACGACCAGGCTGCCATGGCCGACCACCTTGCCGTCCATCTCGGCAACGATCCAGGTGGTTTCCGGACCGGACTTGGCGATGCGCCGCTCCACCTGCTCCACCATCTCGAACGGCATCCTGAGCGTGCCCCAGCGAAAGCCGGGCATGTTGAAGATGGCGCAAAGCGCCTCCGCATCGCTTGGCCGGACGGCCCGGAGCTGCGGCTGGATTATTTCGTAGGAGGTCGTGCTGGTCATGGCGGCTCTGGCGGATGCAATCGGTCCGGCACGATGCACCGGACATCACCTGAAAATCCAGCCGTCTCTATACCCTATGATGCCGATTGCGCGCTGAAATACCGGGAAGCGGCGGTAAGTTTGACGCCGCCACTGACGCCGATCCAGCCGAAAAGGGCGAGCCAGCACAATGTCTTGGTCGCCGTCCAGTCGATCCGGTGCACCGCAGCGTCGGTGATGATAAGGCCAAGAATGGCGAGCAGGCCAACCAGAAACTGCGCCAGGCCGAGCACCAGCAGCTCCTCGCGCGGTGCGCTTTTCCAGACGAGATATGCGCCGCCAGCGCCGGCGAGGAAGATGGCGCTGTAGACTTGGGCGTGAAAGGGATCGACCGGCCATGGCCAGGTGCTGCTGACCATCAGGGGAAACAGCAACATGCCGACGCCATAGAGCCCAAGGATCGCCGTTTCCACCAACATGTAGCCGCGCCATGCGGGGTTCAGGGTCACGCCTTTGGCTGACGGACGGGCCCTTGCCCTCCACAGGAACAGCCCGGATATCGCGGCCGAGGCAAGATAGACCAGGAACCACAGCCAGGTCGCTTTGCGCTCGAAGTTGAAATAGCCGAGATTGATGAACGAAGCCGCCGACACGATGACGGTGAAGATGAAGGCCATGACGAGCACCAGCCTGCCGGGCGACCAGCGATTCCAGAACAAGAGCGCCGCCATTACCGCCATTTCGGCGGTGTAGAAGCCGCCGAGGAAGCGGGCACTGAATGGCGTGACGGGCCAGGGCCAGCGCGGCTTGACCAGTGCCGGCGCGAAAAACAGGCCGGCACCTACGATCAGGACGATGATGACCCCTAAGGAGAAAATGCGCAGGGCCGCCGGAAATGGCGGGTTGTCGGATGTCGGCATGGAGACCCCCCAAAAAATGCATGCCCAATGTACCATCATAGTGCCGCTTGCGGCCGGTGAAAATCGGCGGACGGAAATTGAACTGTCACCAGGCTTGTCTATTCGAATGGCCGTACGGCCAGTTTCGGCGTAAAATGGCGGACTCGGACCAAGGAGCGGTCCGGTCAACCCGCCTCGGGTGGCGCATTTTCCGGAGCCTGCACGATGAACGAAGCTCAGGATCTGTTCTCGCTTCTGCGGCAATCGACCGACGTCGATCCGCGGGCAATCGACGCGATCCGGCAAACCATCGCGGAAGGCAAGGACCGCGAACTTTGCCGCATCAACGCGCTGGCCTTCGCCACCAAGCATGGGCTCGACGAGGAACGCGCCATCAGCGCCTTTCTCCATGCGGCGCGGGTGGGCATCTTCGACATTTCCTGGAATGTTCTGTGCCCCGGCTGTGGCGGCGTGCTCGACACCAACGCCACGCTGAAAACGATGCAGAGGGACGAATACACCTGCGCGCTGTGCTCCCAGGACTATTCGCCGACCCTCGACGAGATGGTCGAGGTGACATTCACCGTCAGTCCCCGCGTGCGCAGGATTGCCGCCCACAGTCCACATGAACTGCCGTTGGCGGAATATTACCGGCAGATCTACTGGGGGTCCGGCGCCGATCTTCCGGAAGACGATCTGGCCAAACAGATGGAATCGTTCTCGCTGGAGGATCTCGAGCTTGCGCCCGGTGAAAAGGCGGTTCTGCACATACAGCTCCCGTCCCAATTCGTCATCGTCTTCGAGCCGGTCACCCATTCGGCGCAGTTCATCGACGTGAAGGGGGAGCCGGTGACAGAGCGACGAAGCCTCTCACTGGTCTTCGACCGCGACCATGTCCAGAACCAGACGCTGGAGATGCAACCCGGCCCGTTGCGCATTTCGCTGGAAAACAGGACCGACACCCGCGTGCTTCCGGCGGTCTTCATCGCCGGCCATGCATTGCATGATTTCCTCGGCAAGCGCCGGCCCTTCGTGACCGCCAAGCGCCTGCTCACCAACCAGACGTTCCGCGATCTCTATCGCACGGATACGCTCGACATCAACCAACGACTGAAGATCACCAGCCTGACCTTCCTGTTCACCGACCTGCGCGGATCGACCGAGCTCTACGAGCGGGTGGGCGATCTTTCAGCCTTCGATCTCGTGCGCGAGCACTTCCAGGTTCTGCACGAGATCGTCGCGGCGGAGGCAGGCGCGGTTGTGAAGACGATCGGGGATGCGGTGATGGCCACCTTCGCGACGCCTGATCGTGCGATTGCCGCGGCCCTCAGGATGCGCGATGCCATGCGTGCGCTCAATGACAAAAGCGGGCGCGAGGATCTGCTGCTCAAGATCGGAGTTCATGCCGGCCCCTGCATTGCCGTGTCCATGAACGAGCGGCAGGACTATTTCGGCCAGACGGTCAACATTGCATCGCGGGTCCAGAACCTTGCCAACGCTCAGGCGATCTTCGCCACGCGTGCGGTGGTCGAAGACAATCTCACCGCCGATCTGTTGCACAGGAATGCGCTGACGCCTGTGCCTCATGAGGTCTCGCTGCGCGGCATCGAGCGGGAGATAGCGGTGTATACGATCCCCTGAGGGTTTTGGCCCCTGAAGGATTGGGTCGCCTTCGCCCCTCAAACGCGCCTGCAGATAAAATACCGATCGGCGGGCACAGAAGGCGGCGGCGGGAGGCGCTGCAACTGCGGGTGATCGAGCGGCGTGCCGCTGACCGCGATGCCGCCGACGCGAAGCAGGCGCGCGATCAGATCGGGAAGCCAGGTAGCGGTCACTGCATCGCGATCTTCATAGCCGGTGCCGATGTCGGCATGAACAAGAGCGGCGTCGATCCCAATGAACCTCTTCGCCGTCTCGCGTATTTCGCCGAGCACGAGGTTTTCAGCTTCGGGAATTGAGCTGGCGTGTGCGGCAAGTGCGCGGTCGAACGCCACGATCCGGCGTCCGGGCAGGCGCTCGCGCAGATGGTGGAACGTCCGGCCATTACCAAGGCCGAGCTCGACCACAGGCCCCTCCATCTTCGCCACCTCGGCGCAGACAAGATCGAGAATGTCGCGCTGTGCGGTCATCCTGCGGATGAAACTGTCGAGGCGGCTCATATGCGATTATTCGTCCTGAACCCAGTCGGCGATGCCCCGACCCCGATCGAAAGTCTTGCCGCGTATAGAGGCGAACAATGAACACTGCGATAATCGAACCGGCAGCCGATGAGCACGGCGGCACGGCGCGCGGCGGAACAGCGATCTCACTTGTAGGGGTCTGCGGCGTCCCGCAAGCCGTCGCCGAGGAAGTTGAACGCCATGATGACGAGAATGACAGGGAGCATCGGCAAAAGCAGCCATGGATAGAATGCGATCACGTTGACGCTACGCGCCTCGGTGAGCAGGATGCCCCAGCTGGTTATCGGCGCCCTCAGCCCGAGCCCGAGGAAGCTCAGCGCCGTCTCGCCCAGGATCATGCCGGGAATGGAGAGCGTCGCCGTCGCGATTAGATGCGACATGAAGCCGGGAATGAGGTGCCGCCCGATGATGCGGCTGCTCCCGGCGCCCATTAACTGCGCGGCCAGAACGTAATCCTCCTCGCGCAAGGCCAGAAGCTTCGAACGCACGGCCCGCGCCAGTCCGGTCCAGTCGAGCACTCCGAGGATGACGGTGATGCCGAAATAGATCAGAATCGGACTCCAGGTTATCGGCATGATCGCCGCCAGGGCCAGCCATAGCGGAATGCTGGGAATCGATTGCAGAACTTCGATTATTCGTTGAACGATCAGGTCGAAGATACCGCCGTGATAACCGGCCAGTCCGCCGATGACGATGCCGAGCAGGAAGCTGAAACTGATGCCGACGAGGCCGATTGTCAGTGAAATGCGTGCGCCATAGATCATGCGCGAGAGCACGTCGCGCCCCAGCCTGTCGGTGCCGGCCAGAAAGAGCTGGCCGTTTTCGGCAGGGCAGACAAAATGCCTGTCACCTTCGATCAGGCCCCAGAACCGGTAACTGTCGCCCTTGCAGAAGAAACGGAGCCGCTGAACATCGTCCTGGTTGTCGATGTAGTTCCGCTTGAGCGTGTCCATGTCCAGCGTCATCTGGCGGCCATAGACGAACGGCCCGACGAACTCGCCGTTGTGGAACAGGTGCACCTGCTGCGGCGGCGAATAGATGTAGTCCATGTTGCGCGTGTGCAGATTGTAGGGCGCCAGGAACTCGCAGATCAGTATCCCGGAATAAAGCACTACCAGGAATATGCCGGATACAAGGGCAAGCCGGTGCATGCGGAATTTCCACCACATCAGCCGCAACTGCGACGCCTGAAAGACCTTCGACTGCTCCACCGTCATCGCCTCGACCGACTGCAGGTCAAAGGGCGCGCTGGAAATGTAGTGTTCTAGTGGAGCACCCGGAGCGGGGAGCGGCGAATCCGTCTTCATTTGGTGCTGCCGCCCTGCAAACGAATTCGTGGATCAAGCACCGCCAGCGCCAGGTCGGAAATCAGGACACCGATGACTGTCAGGAAGGCGAGGAACATCAGGAACGACCCCGCCAGATACATGTCCTGGCTCTGCAACGCCGTGATCAGCATCGGCCCGGTCGTTTCCAAAGACAGCACGATCGCCGTGATTTCGGCGCCGGAGATGATGGCCGGCAGGATGGAGCCGATGTCGGAAATAAAGAAATTGAGCGCCATGCGCAGCGGATATTTGACCAGCGTCTTGAATGGATGAAGGCCTTTGGCGCGCGCGGTCACCACATATTGCTTGTGCAACTCATCGAGCAGATTGGCGCGCAGCCGCCGGATCATGCTTGCCGTGCCCCCGGTGCCGATGATCAAGACCGGGATCCAGAGATGGGCGAGGATCGACTTCGCCTTGGCCCAGCTCATCGGCTCACTGAGATATTGCGGGTCCATGAGATGGCCGATGGACGTGCCGAACCAGATGTTGGCGAAATACATGAGGATCAGCGCCAGCATGAAGTTCGGAATGGCAAGGCCCAGGAGGCCTAAGAAAGTCAGGCCGTAGTCGCCCCAACTGTATTGATGCGTCGCGGAGTACATGCCGATCGGAAAGGCGATGAGCCAGGTGAAGATGATCGTGACGAAGGAAACCAGCACGGTTAGCCACATTCGGTCCCCGACGACGTCGCGAACCGGCAGCTCATATTCGAAGGAATAGCCGAAATCGCCGTGCAGCATCCCGCCGACCCAGTAGAAGTAGCGAATGATCGGCGGCTTGTCGAAACCATATTCCTTGCGCATCATCTCGATGCGATCGGAATCCACCCCTTCGCCCTGAGCCCGAAGCTCGGCGACATAACTGTCGAAATAGTCGCCGGGGGGAAGTTCGATGATCGTGAACACCAGCGCTGATATGACCAGCAGCGTTGGAACCATCACGGTAATGCGCCAGACGATATATCGAAGCACGCTCAGGACTCTCCAAGCCAGAATGTATCCGGCATGTAGACACCGAAATAGGCAGTCGGGTCGAAGCCGTAGAGCGCCTTGTCAGGCAGATTGCGCAGCCGCGAGGACGCCAGAACCGGCTGATACGTTCCGTTCACCGTGCCGATGGAAAACACCTGATCGGTGTAGATCGACAGCATCGAATTCCAGATTTCGGCGCGCTCCGTCGCTTCGGTCGATGCGTTCCAGCGTTTGAGCAAAGCCATCAACTCGACCACTTCAGGAAGATCGGGCGCCTCACCCATCTTGCCATGAGACAGGTAGTGAGCACCCCAGAGCGGCCATTGCAGCTGATCGTCGATGGTGGGGGCCAACTGGCTCGGGTTCATGTCGGCGGTCGGCACGCCATTGTCGATGCCCGACCACATCGACATCATGATCTGGCCACCAAGCGCGCGGCTGCGGAAGATGTCGCGCTGCGAAGTCCGGATGAACAGGGCGACGCCGATCTTGCGCCAGTGATCGGTGATGAGTTCGAGCGCGTCGGTTTCCAGCGTGCTTTCGCCGGCCGTTTCCACGATGATCTGCGCCGGGCGTCCATCGGCAAGGATCCGCAGGCCGTCATCGTCACGCGCCTGAAGCCCGACCTCGTCGAGCAGGGCATTGGCCTGGTCGGGATCATGGGTCACCCAGGCTTTCGCGAATTCCGGCCGGTAGAGCGGGCTCTCCGGCAGGACCGTATCGGCACTTTCCTGGGCCAATCCGTAGAACACGGCCATGTTGATCTCGCGCCTGTCCACAGCGAGCGAAAGTGCGCGGCGCACGCGCACGTCACGAAAAAGGCCACGCCACACCTGGTCGGCACAATTCAGATTGGGCAGCAGCGCTAACCGCGAACCCTGTGTGCGTTTCCACAGATGAATCTTCACCGGGTAGCGCTTCTCCGCATCCTTCAGGAAGGAGTAGTCGGTAAAGTCAATTCCCATGCATTGCAGGTCGCTCTCGCCCGCACCGGTCTTGGCGGAAATGATCGCCGACGAGCTGACATTCATGACAATCCGGTCGACATAGGGCAGTTGCCGCCCATTCTCGTCTATTCTATGAAAGAATGGGTTTCGCTCGAAGATGAATTGCTCGGCCGGCGGCTTGGTCCGGTTCTGCCAGGGATCAAGCGTGGGCAGATCCGGGTTCTCCGGGCGATACTGCCGTGACATGCGGATATGCAGGAGCGTCCATTTCTGGACCCGGTTCTCCTTCATTAGGCCTCCGAGCCGGAATGGATCCTGGTATTTCTTGTGGAACTGCTTGAGATAGGCGGCCGGCAGAACAAGCGATAGCGGCGAGGCGGCAGCGAGCTTGGGCAGGAAGTCGGGATTTGGCGCCTCCCAACTATAGCGGACCGTCAACGGATCGACGATCTCGAAGCGCGGCGGCTTGCCGTCCGCCATCAGGACCGGGGGGAGCCCGCCCTGCGAAAGCTCTTCGTTCAGCCAGACATCTTCCCAGCAATAGCGAAAATCCTCCGGCGTCAGCAGGCTGCCGTCAGACCATTTGTGCCCTTCCCGTATCTTGAAGGTGAAGACGCGATCATCCGCTACGTCGAAACCTTCGAGAATGTCGGGGTGCATGTTAAGCTTTTCGTCATAGCCGACCAGGCGAGCATACCCATAGATCGTCATCAGCCGGATGTCCTTTTGGCTGCCGATGATCGTCCGCAGCGTGCCGCCATACTGGCCGGGCTGCCGGCCCATCGCGGCGAGATTCACCACGCGCGGGCTCTTGGGCAGGCGTTCGGCGAGTGCCGGCAGCGCCAGTGCCTTCAGCCGCGGCTGAAGAAATTCCGGCTCCAGATCGCCTGCGTGCAACGTGCCCGGCAGAAACACCGAAGTCATGAGCCCAAGGACGGTGCGCCGGCTGATCAAGGGCGTAGCTCGCTGACATCGGCCGAACGTCGGGCCAGCACGAGGTGGCCGCCGCCAAGATCGAGCGGCGACAGCATATCCTCGTCGCCCTCGTCGCGGAATTGCGGTCCCCATGCGCTGGTGTCGGAAGCGCCGCTGAGTTTCAGCGTCTTGAAATCCATCGGCCTGTCGAGATCGGGGAAAGGCACTGCGGCGACCAGCGAGCGCGTGTAGGGGTGGATCGGTTTCCTGAGCAGAATTTCGCGCGGCGCCAGCTCCACGATACGCCCGCCGCACATCACCGCGATGCGGTCTGCCATGTAGTCCACCACCGCGAGATTGTGGGATATGAACAGGTAGGTCAGGCCCAGTTCCTTCTGCAAGTCCTTCAGAAGATTCAGGATCTGCGCCTGGACAGAGACATCGAGCGCCGAAACCGGCTCGTCGCAGATCAGGAGTTCGGGCCCCAGCGCCAACGCACGCGCGATGCCGATACGCTGACGTTGCCCGCCGGAGAAACTGTGCGGATAGCGCTTTATGAAGCGCGGATCGAGCCCGATTGCCTGCATCAGGCTCTTGACCGTGGCGAGTCGGGACGCGGCATTGCCACGTTGATGGATCTCCAGCGGCTCGCTCAAGATGTTCTCCACCGTCATGCGAGGTGAAAGCGACGAAACCGGGTCCTGGAAGACCATCTGGATTTTCGCGCGCAGCATGCGCAGGGCGTCTCCCTCGGCGCCCAGGACGTCGGTCGGTCCATCGCGGCCGTTGAAGATCACGGAACCGCCGCTGGGGGTGATGGCCCGCATGAGTATCTTGCTGACAGTGGTTTTGCCACAGCCGCTTTCGCCGACCAGACCCAGACACTCACCACGCCTGATGTCGAAGCTCACGCCGTCCACGGCGCGAACAGAGGTTTGATGCCCCCCGCTGAACCATCCGGACTTGCGGATGGTGAAGGTCTTTGTCAGATCCCTCACCGACAGCAGGATGTCGTCCGGCCCCTTCGATACCGGCGCAGTCTGCTTGCCGAGCAGGTTCCCGACATTCACCGGCACCTCGCGGAGCGCCTTTAGCCTTTCACCAGGCTTCAGGTCGAAATGCGGAACGGCTGCCATCAGGCCCTTCAGGTAAGGGTGGCCCGGCCGGCGGAATATCGCCTCGACGGGCCCCATTTCCATGATCTCGCCATGGTACATGACCACCACCTCGTCGGCGACATTGGCGACCACGCCGAGGTCGTGCGTGATCAGCAGCATCGCCATGTTCAGCTTGGTCTGAAGCCCCCGCAGCAATTGCAGGATTTGCGCCTGGATGGTGACGTCCAACGCCGTCGTCGGCTCGTCGGCGATCAACAATGCAGGCCGGCAGATAAGCGCCATTGCGATCATGGCGCGTTGCCGCAATCCTCCCGAAAGTTCAAAGGGATACATGTCATAGGCGCGCTTGGGATTGGGAAAGCCGACAAGACCGAGCATTTCCTCGGTCCGCGCCTTGCGCTCCGCCCGAGCCATGGGCGTATGAATCTGCAGGGATTCGCTGACCTGGTTGCCGATCGTGTGCAGCGGCGACAGCGATGTCATCGGCTCCTGAAAGATCTTGCCGATGCGGCTGCCTCTCAATGCCCGGATTTCGGCTCCGTCACGCGGCATCTGCAGGATATCCTGCGTCGTGCCGGGCTTTTCTGGATCGGAAAACAGGATACGGCCGCGAACATGGGCTGTGTTCGGCAAAATGCCCATTACTGCCTGGCTGAGAACCGATTTTCCGGAACCGGACTCGCCCACCAGCGCGGTAACCTTGCCGGGAAGGACGCGAAGATTTGCACGCCTGACGGCATGCAACGGTCCCCCGATAATGGCAAAAGAGATGCCAAGATCCTCTATCCGCAGCAGATCGACGCCCGAATTCATTCTCACACCAGCCCCACTCTGGCAGTCTGCCGGGCGGCAGACCCAAAAAGCAAGACTAGCGCATTGCCAGCCCAGAGCAACTTGGATTCGAAACGAATTCCGCGACGGAACCGGTGACCGGACTGCATACCAAGGCGTTCGGAACGGATCGTGTCGGTTACTGGAGCTTCCTCCGGTCGCTCGCCGAGAGCCGCGCGGCATCGCGATGAAGCAGCATGACCTGCTCGGCGTCCGATATCCGGTCGTGAATCGGCGCAGCGTCTTCATCGAGTGCGAGAGCACCCGACAGATCGGGTGAAAGCACCGTCAGCTTCTGCTTGATACCCGCCAGTTCCTCCGTGCCGAGCGTCAGCCAGCTGTTGGCGCCGCAATAGCTGGCGAAGTCCTTGCTGGCGAGAACGCTGTGCGGATATTTCTTGGTCAGGGTCTGGAGACGCTGGACCTCGTTTACAGCCGAGCCGAAGACAGAGAATGTCAGCCGGTCGGTAAGCCCGACATTGCCGAACATCACATTGCCGACATGCAGGCCAATACCAAATTTTATGTCGCCCAACCCCTGCTCCTTTCTGCGCAGATTGAGCTCCATCATGCGCGCGCTGGCCTTGTGCGCTGCCGCAAGAGCAGCCTGGCAGGCGATCTCGGACTGCGAGCGATGCCTTTCGCAGGGGTAGACGGCAATGAAGCCATCACCCAGGAAACTCATGATCTGCCCGCCTTTGCGATTGAAAGGTGCAGCAATGGCATCGAAAAACTGGTTCAGCGTATCGATATAGATTTCGCGACCGGAGGTTTCGGCAAGCCTTGTCGATCCGCGCATATCGCCCATGACAAGTGCGGCCCGGATTGTGTCCCCCTCGCCGCGCTTGATCTGACCATCCAGCACGCGCCTGCCGGCGTCGCCGCCAAGATAAGTGGTCATCATGTTGTCGGCGAGCTTGGTGAGCACCGCCATCTTGGTTGCGATAGCGAGATAGTTCTGGATACGCAATAGCGCCGAAATCATGCCGTCGCTGAAGCCTGAAGCACTGTCGGTCGACCAGGACCCCATCATGCCCTGACTGGTATCGCCGTTGAAGGGATGCACGAAAGCCATGTAATCGGTGACGCCCATACGCCCGAGGTCATCGAAAACAGGAAACTCCGACCGCACCGACGGGTCGAGCCGTCGCCGCAGGTGGTCGAGCTTGTTGCTGAGCAGATGGTAGTATGGGCTGGTCAGGAATCTGTCGGAATGAACGCCGTTCTCGCTGCGGAAGCCCTCCACTTCCAGGCCCTGGCCGCGAAGCCAGGTGAAGCCAAGCGCGTCATAAAGCGGATGAAGCATCGAAAAACTCAAATGCACCCGCTTCAGCGGCAGGCCGGCAGCAGCCAGCCGTTCACAAAAGCCCTTTACCAATGTTTCCAGGTCGTTGCCCGCCAGCGCCGATTGCGTCAGCCAGTCGGCAACCTTATCCATGAGAATGGTGGAAATTTCTGCTTGCGCTGTGCTCATGCTATCTCGAACCCGTCGAAGACGAGCCATCTCCTTTGATCCGCCACACAATCGAAGTCAGTGAAGCCGGCTTCGGCGACAAAAGCCGGCGAAGAATTTCCCGAATGACTGTCCTTGCAGGAAGGAAGCAGGCGTAAATTGCATCTATCACCTGGGACGCTATGTGGCGAGGCAGCCGGTGGAGTGCAATCCCGATCCTGACATCGGGCAAAGAATTCGCCGTCTCAGACACCGTCAGGCCTTCACCACCGTCTCTCGGGCCAGCCCGAGGCGGCCAAAAACATTGCGTGTGTCGACGATCAGAGGAGCGTGATCGGCGATCGCCTGATAGTCGATCGCGTCGTGGTCGGTTGCCACGACGACAGCATCGAAATCCTTCAAGGCCGCCTCGGTCAATTCGACCGAGCGACGCCCCTTAATCGCCATATGCTCGCGCGTGGTCGGGATCTCGGTGACATGCGGATCGTGGAATTCCGCCTTGCCGCCCCACTCCTCGATGAGTTCGATGAGCCGCAATGAGGGGCTTTCGCGGATGTCGGGCACATTCTTCTTATAGGCGAGCCCGATGATGAGAATGCGCGAGCGGCTGAGCGCCTTGCCGCAGCGCCGGTCCAGCGCCTTCGCCAGTTCATCGACCACATGACGCGGCATCGCCGTGTTGATCTCTGCCGCCAGCTCTATGAAGCGGGTCGGCAGTTCGTATTCGCGCGCCTTCCACGTCAGGTAGAAGGGATCGATCGGAACGCAGTGCCCGCCAAGCCCGGGACCAGGATAGAAAGGCATGTAGCCGAAGGGCTTGCTCTTTGCCGCCTCGATCACCTCCCAGATGTCGATGCCCATCGCACCGAGCACGACCTTCAACTCGTTGACGAGGGCTATGTTGACCGAGCGGAAGATGTTCTCGGTCAGCTTGACCGCCTCGGCGGTCGCCGTGCTGGAAACCGGAACGACGGTCTCGACCACGCTTTGGTAGAAAGCCTGCACGAGCGTCGCTGCTTCGATGCCGTCGCCTGCCACGACCTTGGGGATCGTCGCGACTTCAAAGCTGCGATTGCCGGGATCCTCGCGTTCGGGTGAGAAGCCGAGGAAGAAGTCTACCGTCGATTGCAAGCCGGTTTCTTCCAGTATGGGCTTGATCACATCATCGGTGGTGCCAGGATAGGTGGTCGATTCCAGCACGATCAGTTGGCCGAGACGCAGGTGCTTGGCGGTGGTGGCTGCCGTGTTCCTGACAAAGGAGAGGTCGGGCTCACGGTGTTTCGTCAGCGGCGTCGGAACGCAGATGATGATGACATCGCAGACGGCCAGTTCGGCAAAATCCGCGGTGGCGCGGAATCGTCCGCTCGCCACATGGCCGGCAAGGGCCGTCGACGTCACTGCCTCGACGTAGGATTGGCCGTTGTTCAGGCTCTCGACCTTCTGGACTTCGATGTCGAAGCCGGAAACCGGAAAGCCGGCGCGTGCGATCGCAACCGACAGCGGCAACCCGACATAGCCCAATCCTATCACACCGACTTGCGCGGCGCGCGTCGAAATCCGGTTCAAAAGACGGTCATATGTCGATCGTGAGGCGTCCAAAATCTGCTTTCTAGTCAATTCGGACAGACTATCCGCTCCATGGCAAGGCTCACCTGATCCCAAGAACCGTGCCGAGGCATATTGCGGAAAGTCGATTTCCGCAAGCCGTCATTGGACCGGCACCTTCGCCTTCAGGCTGGCGGCAGCCATCGCATAGCCGCCATCGGCGCCATCGATGAAATGAACGTGATCGGGCTGCAGCGGCGAGATGACAAGGCAGGTCATCAAGGCCGACTTCTGGCGGTGCAGGCCATAGCTGCAAATTCCCGCCTCTTCCGCCTGTTTCAGCCGGTTCTCGATCCGTTGTAAGACATCCGCGTCAACGTCGATGGTCATCTTCAAGCCGTCGTCGAACTTCCGGAAATCCGAATTGCTGGCCACCTCGCGTTTGTAGACCTTCGGATCGAAACGGCCGATCGTCCAGCCAAATCTGTCGGCGACAGCCGTAAGCGTCATCAGGAACATCACCCACAGCTTCGCCAGCCACCGCCACCCTGGCGGCGCCGTGGCCCGCGCCTCGACATCGAGGCCGGCGGGCAGCAGACTGTAGGCCGGCCCGTCCACCGGCACCGGGTGGCCATCGCGCTCCTGCCTACCGGCAAGGGCGATGATGTCGGAAGCCAGAAACTGAAAACCGCGCAAGTCTCGCGAAGCCCCCGGTATGGCTATGATCGAGACGATTTCGCCGTGCCGGGCATCGATTGGGTTCCAGCGGCAGGAGAGGCCGGTCAGATCCGGCCGCGCGCCGGCCGGCGCAGGATCGATGCGGTAGCGCCCTGCTTTCATCTCGGCTTCCGCCCAACTGCCGCCACCGCCTGCGAACATGGCATAGAACGCCGCTTTGGAGGCCTGGAACCTCGCCACGCGAACATCGAAGCCTTGCGCCCTTATGTCCTTTATCGGCACGATTGCCGCACGCAAGGTCAGATCCAGTTCATCCGCCACCCATCTCTGGACAGAAGCCAGCGCGTTGCGGGCGATCTCCAACGCTGAGCCGGGAAACGCCACGAGTGCGCCGTCGCCGCCGAACACATAGGGAAGATCTTGCCGGCCCAGCGCATTGAGGAGCGCCGAAATGACGCTGGCGCCGGCCATATTGACGGTTTTATAGCGCCCCGCCTCGATCGCCTTGGTCGAGCCGACGATGTCGGCGGTGGCCAGCGCCCAGCCATCGGGGAGAGGCCGATAATTGTCGATATCGGCAACGCTTTCGAACTTTGCGAAGACCGGCAACGAAGCGACAAACGGGTCGGACGCGACAGCTGTTTCCATGAGCATTAGATAGCACATTCCAACGCTTGAAGGTGAAGTCGATCGTGCTTCGAAATTGACTTGCGCAGGCTTTCCGATGATAGGGTCGCGCGATGCGAATTGCCTTTTACGCGCCGCTGAAGTCACCCAATCATCCGGTCGTCTCCGGCGACCGCCAGATGGCACGGATGCTGGTCAAGGCGCTCGAGCACGGAGGGCATAGCGTCGAACTGGTATCTGAGTTGCGCTTCTATCTACGCCAGCCGGAGTCGAAAAGTTTCGATGCGCTCAAGATCGAGGCCCGAGAGGAAGCCGCGCGGCTGACCAGGCTTTGGGATCGTGACGGCAAGCCCGATCTCTGGTTCACCTACCATCCCTATTACAAGGCGCCCGACTTGATCGGACCCGAACTGGCGTCGGCCTTTGCTGTCCCCTATGTGACAGCGGAAGCCTCCTATTCCAAGCGACGCAACGCCGGATTGTGGGCCGATAGCCAAGCGTTGGTGGCGCGAGCCATCGAACAGGCGGCGCTGAACATCTGCTTCACCCAAAGGGATCGCCAGGGGCTGACAGATGCGATTCCCGACGCCGCTTTCGGCATGCTTTTGCCCTTCATCGACACCTCGGCATTCCGCGAAATGCCGGCAGGGGGTTGTCCGACGCGCCTCATAACCGTCGCCATGATGCGCCCGGGTGACAAAGTCGAAAGCTATCGCATGCTGGCGCAAGCGCTCGGCGCGATCGGCCATCTGCCCTGGACCATGTCGGTCGTCGGCGACGGGCCTGCCCGTGACGAGGTCAAAGCGCAATTCGCCGGCTTGCCCGCCGACCGTATCGAATGGCTTGGCGCGATCGAGCCGGCCGCCGTGCCGGATGTCCTCTACACCGGGGGAATCTACGTCTGGCCGGGTTACGGCGAGGCCTATGGCGTTGCCTATCTTGAAGCACAGGCCGCCGGCCTTCCGGTGGTGGCTCAGGACATTGCCGGCGTACCGGAGGTCGTGCGGGATGGCCGGACCGGGTTTCTGACCCCGCCGGGCGATGGCGCGGCGTTCGCTTCCTCCATTGAAAGGCTTCTGGCCCGAAACGACGAAAGAACCATGATGGCCGCAGAAGCCAGACGTTTCGTTCTCGAAGAACGTTCCATCGGTTGTGCAGCGGCGCGTCTGGCCGAACTTCTCAAGAAGATCCCGGTCTCATGACAACCGATCCGATCTGGCAGCCCTTGGTGGAAGAACTGGCGCGCCGGCAACGGGCGGGCCGCAAGGCAGAATTCTGGCTGCGCGACGATGACGCCGTGGATCCGACGCCTGCGCTTGATCGGCTGCTCGACCTCACCGGTGAATTCGCGGTTCCTGTCACTCTGGCCGTCATTCCGGCCGAGACCGACGAGAAGCTT
This sequence comes from Mesorhizobium sp. Root695, assembly GCF_001428185.1. Lineage (NCBI taxonomy): Bacteria > Pseudomonadati > Pseudomonadota > Alphaproteobacteria > Hyphomicrobiales > Phyllobacteriaceae > Mesorhizobium > Mesorhizobium sp. Root695. The sequence goes on from NZ_LMHO01000023.1 coordinate 476,665, forward strand.
GTCGTCCGGCTTGGCACGGCGCCGCATGCCACGGTCGCCATCCATGGCTGGGCGCACCGAAATCATGCGCCCGAGGACCAGAAAAAGCAGGAACTCGGCGCGCATCGGCCACGCAAGGTGGTGCTCGACGATCTGGCTGGCGGACTGTCGCACATAACCGGACTGCACGGCGCGCGTGCCGTTCCGATGCTGGTGCCGCCCTGGAACAGGATCGACGCCGCCGTGGTATCCGACCTTGGATCGATAGGATTTGCGGCATTGTCGGTCTATGGACCGCCGAAGCCGGCTTCATTGGCGGTGATCAACAGCAATGTCGACATCATGGATTGGCATGGCACGCGCGGCTGCCGCGATCATGGCCTATTGGTCCAGGCTATCATCGCGCACTTGCAGCATGCATTCGACGACGAACCGGTCGGCCTGCTAACGCATCATCTCGTACATGATGAATCGGCCTGGCTTTTCCTCGAACGGCTGTTCGCAGTCACAGCGCGGACTGAACCCTGCGCATGGCGCCCGATCAGGACATTGATCGGGCGCAGCGCCGGGAGAGGAAAATAGCTCAGCGCTTTTTGTGCAATGAGACTGGAAATTTGAGCGTCTGGCCATCCCGCGCGGCAAAAGCGCCGGCAAACCTGTCTTTGGCCAGTTTCTCGATCTCGTCCAGTTGCTCGTCGGTGCGTGTCGGATCGTGGTGAAACAGCGCAAGCCCCCGCGCACCGGCCGCCTCACAGAGCTTGACGCCGTGGTGCCATGTCGAGTGCCCGTCACCGCGGTGGCGTTCCATTTCCTCCTCGGTGTAAGTGCAGTCGTAAATGACGAGGTCGGCATCTTCAATCAGGCCAAGCACCGCCTGATCGAGTTTGCCCGGCTCGTGCTCGGTGTCTGTGATCACTGCCACGACACGGCCGCCCCACTCCACCCGGTAGCCTATGCAGCCGCCCGGATGGATAAGACTGCCGGTTCGGACTACCACCCCTTCGCGTGGCCGAAGCACGTCTCCGGATACGAAATCACGGAAGTCGAGGCTTGCCTTGCAGATATCCAGTTTCACCGGAAACCACGGCGGCCGCATGAACTCGTCGACCATCTGCCGGGTCGTCATGCGTCCTGCAAGATGCCCGGACCAAAGGGTAACCTTGACGCTCCGATCATAGATCGGCGCAAAAAACGGCAGCCCTATGATGTGATCATAATGGCAATGGGTGAAAAGCAGGTCGAAATCGGTCACGCCCGACGCCCGAAGCGCCCGGCCGGCTGACCGTAGGCCAGAGCCCGCGTCGAACAGAAGCGTGTGCTTGCCGCATCGCATCTCAATGCAGATCGTGTTGCCGCCATAGCGCGAGAATTCTGGGCCCGATACCGCAATGCTGCCGCGCACGCCCCAAAACCTGACCAGGAAAACGTCGTCGTCCATGCAAACCCTTCGCAGTCCCCTTCGCCCATCGTAGCCAAAGAACTGCCGCCAGGGCAATTCCAGGAAAAGGGTGAACCGGTTTTCCCAGGAAAAGCGCGTAACGCTTTCCCTGGGGAATTGCGTCAAAACAAAGAGGCGAGACAGGTTTCTCCGGGTGACGTTCTCAGCAAGAGGCCAGTGCCGTCACGACGGCGAGGATTGAGCGTCATTCGTTATCTGGCGCTTCGTGCGTCGATCAGATCCGCGGTTGTATGGCTTAGGCGATCGGCAAGAACCCGCAATATCTCGATGGTCATTTCCGGAAACTCCTTCATAAGCCTCAGGAAATGATCCTTGCGGATTCTCAGGGCTTCCAGTGAACTTGTCGCTCTGACGGTGGCAGTGCGGGAGCTGTTGCACAATATGGCGATCTCGCCAACAATCGAATTTGGCAGCAGTTCGGCAACTTTTATCGGCCCGCTGTCGGAATCGACCAGAATATCCGCCCTGCCGGAAAGGATGACATAGGCGGCGTCTGCCTCGTCGCCCTGCCGGAAAAGAATCTCGCCGGCGCTGTAGCTCACGCGATCGGATGTGAACGCAAGCAGCTTGAGCTTTGCCGGCTCAATGCCAGAGAACAAGGGAACGCGTTGCAGCATTCCAACTTCATCCTTGAGCAGCATTGTCGCAAACCTTCCTAAATTCGCGTTTGCCAGACTATGACAGAAGTTCCTTGAAGATACCGTTCCCTGCCAAAAGTGTCTCGTGTGTTCCGTCTTCCACCAAACGACCCGAGTCGAAGACGACAACGCGATCGAACATCATCCCCATTGCCGGATTCGTCACGACCCACACAATTGCCGGCGAATGGCCGTCGCGTCTGGCTTCCTCGAGCACGTTTCGCAGCACTTTGTCCTGCATACGCTGGTCTAGCGCCTCCAGCGGCCGGTTGAGAATGAGAAAATCGGGGCGCTTGAGCAGGGCCCGGGCAACATCGAGCTTCTGTCGCTGTCCACTGGTCAGCCGCCTGCCACCGGAGCCGACGTTGAAGTCCAGGCCGACATTCAGAAGTTCGGCATAGAGCCCCAGTTCGTCAAGAATGTCATAGACGATGGAGCGTATGCGGTCCGGCGCGTCGGGATGGTTGTTGCCCACACGCCCGAACAGGACATTATCCATGACGGTAGCCGCGGCAATGTATTTGGCAGGATCGTACCGTTCGACCGCATTTTGCAGCTCGGGCGGCAGGTTTTCATAGAACAGGTTGCGTGCGGCGACGATCTTGCTCATCAGCTCGTCGCTCAGCAGGCCGAAGCGGTGGCGTGGCTCGATATAGGCAAAGCTCAAGGTGACCATCATGGCGCGGTCGTTCTCCGAAACTGCCTCGTAGGGACGGTTCTTGAGCCGTTGCAGCAAGGTTTCGTAGGCAGGTATCTCCTCGGCGCTCATGAAGGCGAGCTGCTGGAAGAACTGGTGATCGGGCGGCAGGTCGGCAAACAGCTCGATCGCCTGTTCCGCGATCTCCATACCCATTTCGTAGAGCGCGCGGTCGAGGCCGGATTGCCTCAGCACAGAAGCAAAATAGGGATTGGCCGCCAGAGCCCTGTCGGCCAGTTCGGGACCGGCGGCAGCGCCGAAGAGCAGGTTTTGACCGATCGTTGCTTCCTTGTTGTAGGCGCCCGGTTCGAAAGGAACCACCAGTCCGCTCAGCCCTTCGTGTTCCAGCCGGGTTCGCAGCGCCGCACGCAGTTCGACGATCCGCCCGGCAAGCTTCGTGTGGCGCGTGAGGTCTGCCGAAGAGCGCAAGCCAAGATCCAGAATGTCGCGCGACAGAACAACCGCGTCGAGCACCCGGCGCACGGCTTCAAAGAGGTCGTACGGGCCGGTAGCGCCGGCGGAAGCATAGTCGATCCAGTCGCTGTGGATATCAAGATCCGGATTGCCCGACCGGCGCGCCTCCTCGATGTCCCAGCCGCGCTGGTCTGCCGCAGCACCGTCATAAGTCACCGATGTCAGCGGCGCATGCTTCAACCCGTAGAGCAGGTTATCGCGGAGGCTTGCCTGGAACAGGAAAACATCCGACGAGGCATAGGACATGCGCCGGCCGGTCACTGCTTCGGGGAGTTCAAGCAGGTCGTCGGCGCCCGAAGCGACCCTTCCGCTGGTCGGCCAGACCAGCCGCGCGAAGGCTTCTGCAAGTGCGTTCGCTCCACCTGTTGCGGTCCCGACCAGCGCCACCGTCTCACCCGGCTTGACCTGGAGGGAGATACGGTCGAGGAGCACTGCACCGCCATCGTCTGCTATGGAGAGACTGATCGCTGACAGCGGGTCGGTAATCGGAGGGGGATCGTCGATCGTCAATGCCTCGATTTTCGGCGCGATGATACCCTCGACTGTGAACTGTTCAACGACCTGCTGATATTTGACCTGGACATCCTGCCGATCCTGATCCCAGTCGATCAGTTCCTTCATCGGTCCGGGCAGGTCCTTGTAGGCGCCGATCACGGCCACGAGCTGGCCGACGTCCAGCCGCCCCTGGATGGCCAGATATCCGCCGATCATGTAAAACAGAAACGGCGTGATCTGCGCGAGAAAATTGTTCAGGAACTTCACCATGAATTTCCATTGGTAGAGATCGAAGCGAATCTTGAAGATGCGCCCGAGCCGGGCAGCTATGTCGGCGCGCTCGTAGTTTGATGTATCGTGGACGTGAACCGCGCCGATGCCGTCGACGATTTCGCCAACTCGGCCCGAAAGCGCGCGCGCCGTCAACTGCCGTTCGCGCCCGAGCACGATCAGCCGCCGCCGCATTCGCGGGATGAGCACGATCTGGATCACCACGATCACGGCCGCTATCATTCCGAGCCAGACGTTCTGGACCACGATGAACAGCATGGCCGTCAGCGCCTGACCGCCGAGCAGCACCGGCTGCAGGAACGCATCGCCGATGAAGCCGCCCAGCGGCTCCACCTCGTCCTTCACCATGGTCGCCACTTCGGCGGATTTCACCCGCTTGAAGTAAATCGGCGGAAACCGCAGCACACGATCGACCAGATTGAAGCGGATACGCCGCAGCATGCGTTCGCCGAGGCGGCCCTTGTAGGTGTTGATGTAGAATTTGAACAGGCCGTTGACGACGACCAGCGAGAGGAACACAAGGCTCAGGGCAAACAGCGTCGCCTTGCGGCCGAGCTGAAAACCGGAGAAGACCAGGACCTCGCCGATGAACGGCAGGTTATAGTGTAGCCTCATGAATGGCTGGGTCGCGCCCGGTTGCTCGAAGCCCCTACCTTGGATCGGGCCGTTGACGATCAGCTTCGGCAGGTCGAAGGACATGAAATACGGGATCATCGAAAGCACGACGATCATCAATATCCAGAGCTGCTGCTTCTTGGTGTGCGTCCAGATATAGCGGGCTAGGCTGGGTTCCATATGCGACTGTGGACCCTTCAGTTGGAAGGATGCAGGATGTAAAAGCACCTGCTGGCGAATGGCGTACCGGCAATTTCTTCTTCGCCAACGACAGTCTCGAAGCTGCGGTGCACGGAGGACGCCAACGGTCCGGACAGATGCAGCCGGCTCTCTCCGGCACCGGGTAATGGCAAAGCGGCTAGCAGCATAGTCATATCCGCGGATCAAACAGCCTTGCGGGGGGCAAGATTGCATTGTGTCGCCCGAAATCCCGCCATACAAGACGACTATGATGGATGTCACGCAACCACGCAATGCCGGCACGGACTGGCACGAGCAAGCCCTGGACCTCACGCGAGGAATTGCTGCCTATGTCAACCGCCCTCTCGTGGCAGGGTTGGCGCGCGTCGTCGCCAAGCATCCGACGGCCGATATCGCCAACGCCTTCAACCACAAGCAGGTCGCCTGCAAGATGTGGGCGCTCGACAAGCTGTTCGAAAGCGGCGGCGGCCGGTTCAGGCGCATATGGGTTCTGGGTGGATGGTACGGCGTATTGCCGGCAATGCTTTTCAACGACGCCCGCTTCGACATCGCGGCGGTCGATAGCATCGACATCGATCCCGAAGTCGCGCCGGTCGCGCTGACCCTCAACCGGGAAGCTGGCGAACGATTCCTGGCGTTGACGGCAGATATGTACGCTCTCGACTATGCGGCCGGGCGTCCCGACCTGGTCGTCAATACGAGCTGCGAACACATAGCCGATCTGCGCGCCTGGCTTGCCCTGCTTCCGCGGGGCACGAATGTGCTGCTGCAATCGAACGATTATTTCAGCGAGCCGACACACATCAGCTGCGTGGCTTCACTCGCAGCCTTCGAAGCAATGGCCGCGCTGCGGGAGGTGCGGTTCTCCGGCGAACTGCCGACAAAAAATTATACGCGCTTCATGCTGATTGGAACTGTCTAGACTAGTTTCCGTCCATAAACGTGCGTTTTCGCCAGCATTTACAGGCATTTGGCTGTTGTCGTCAGCGACCTGTAGAGGGGATGGCGTGGTAGCAGAGCGTTTGGTCGGTCGAGAAAGACGTTGTGGGCATGATCCCGCGCAGGCCAGAAGATCGGCGTCGGCCGGTGGTTGCGCAACGGTGATGGGTGTCGCTGTCAGGTCGCTTTGAGGCGCGTGAAGAGAACCAGGTTGTAGGCCACGACCGAGGACCAGACGTAGGCCTTGAAGTGATCAAGGCCGCGCCAAGTGCAGCGCGCCAAACCGTAAGCGCGCTTGAGGCACGAGATGCCGGCTTCGATACCGGCGCGGAAGTTGCGCAGCTTGCGGTAGACCCACTTGCTTCTGACCATGTCCTCGATCCTGAGACCGGCCTTCTTGTGGAAGGCCATGTCGCAGACGCCCCACGCCTTCGCTGTGGCCAAGTTGTTGCGGGTGGCGAAGCCGCCATCGGCGGCCGCTTGCCGCGGTGCTTGACCATAGAGGTTGATGTGGCGCTCCAGCATCGGCAGCAAGCGGTCGCTGTCGGCCGGATTGCCTGCTTCTATCACCAGATCTAGGATCATGCCGCTCCTGCCGGTGGTGAGGTTGAGCTTGTGGCCGTATTCGGTATCGCGGCTGCCTTTGACGATGATATCGGCATGCTGTTCGAACAGGCTGACCAACTTCTCGCCGGCTGGCACCGGCTCGCCAGCCAACACCCGCCGCTCGCTCTGTCTGATGATGCGTTCCGCCAACGGCCGATAGTGCCGAACCTGGACCTGCCACAGTGCGATGAGTGGAGTGCTCGCCACGGCTAGTCGATCGGTCGCCTGCTTCAGATAGGCCAAGGTCGCACGGGTGATTGCGATCAGTTCGCGGTAGAGTTGGACCCGATTGGGTCGACCGCGCGTGAACTGGATCTTGCGGGCGCGCTTCTTGGCTGCGCGGCAACGATCGCGCCATGATGAGCCTGCGCCGCCGACCAAGGTATCGGCCCGCTTCAGCAGGCGCACCATGACCCGCACTGCATCCCAAAGCAGGCTGCTGTCGCTCGGCTCGTGTATGAGTGCCGAGGTCACGGTGCTGTCCAGCCGCACGACCGCGCCGTCTTCGAGCTTCGCCTGCCGCGCGCCTGACAGCAGTGTCCGATTGATCTGTTCCCAGGTCTCGGGCCGGATCGCGCTGATCGTCCTTTGCAATACCGACTTCTGCGGGCTCCATGGCCACGGCAGCCGGGCAAAGGCGCGAAACGAGGCGGAGTCCTCGAGATGGAACGCCAGCTCCTGGTAGCTCAGCTGGCGATATTGTTTGAGCAACGCACAACGCAACACTGCTTCGGCCGGCAGCCCTTGCCGCCCGGTGGCCTTGGCGCCGTCTCGGCATAGGTCTCGCGTCGCCAAAGCAAGCAGATCGCGATGCCCGTCCAGCCATTGCGACATCGCCTTCAACTCGTGGCCGATCTCGTGTGTGGCGAAAACATCGAATATGCTGGCTTGGACGGTGCGTTCTTGGCGCATTGTCGGCTCCGGCGGTGGCAGGGACTTGGAATCAGTGGCATGATCCAAGATACCTGAAACCGCCGGGCCTCGCTCGCGCAAAGGAACGATTCAGACAATAAAATCAATAAGTTGCTGTTTGTGGACGGAAACTAGACTAGAGCAGTTCAGCGCTTCGTAGGTGCGCTGAACTGCTCTAAGTGTTTGTTTTGACGCAATTCCGGACGGAAAGCCGCTTCACACTTTTGCTCGAATTGCTCTAAGATCCATCGTCTGTTTGATCATGAGCTTTTCCGAAACGGGGCCCCATTTTTAGGGACCATGTTCGATACCGCTCGCGCAGGATTTGCGCGGAGTGACGCGCACCTTCTAGATCGAGACGATGCGCGGATGGTGTCGGTGCCCCAAGCGCCTGTTCGACCGCTTGCGCCAAACCTTCCGGCGTTAGGTCCTTTTCCATCAGCACCGTTGCAAGACCGAGTTGTTCGAGCATCAGGGCGCGAAACGTCTGTTCGGTTTCCCCGCCGGCTGCAAATGGCACGAGCAGGGAGCGACAACCCGCGCGCAGGACATCGCAGACCGTGTTGTAACCCGCCTGCGAGACTGACAGGCGGGCGCCGGTCAGCAGGCTGGCGAAATCCTCGCGGAACCGGAAGATGGACAGGCCCGGCGTGGCATCGCCTGCGATCGCGTCAAACTCGTCTTTGGGCAGGTTTGGGCCGGTGATCAAACACCATTTCCAAGCATTGTTGGCATTCCGCGCCGCTGCGATGGTGGATCTGACAAGGCTCTTTCCGGCAGCCCCGCCGCCAACCGACACCAGAACGTCGAAGCGCTCGGAAGCCGCGGGCGATGGCGGCGCGGCAACGAGCCCTGTGTAGGTGATCTCAGCTCTGATCGCCCCAGCCAGTGGAAATGTCTTGTCGATGGTTACGAAAGCCGGGTCGCCGTGGACCATGACCAGGTCGAAATGCCTGTTGATGAGATCGACCGTTTCCTCGTCTCGGCCCGGCTTGAGGCGCTCCTGAAGGATATCGCGGACGGACGTCGCCAGCAGCGGCCTGGGCGACGCCGCGTCGATGGCCTCGATCAGCGGCAGGAGTTCGAAACGCATCTGCCGGCGTCCAAATGGAAACGCCTCGACAATGACGATATCAGGCCTGCAATCCCGAAATGCCTGGAGCAGCATCTCTGAACGCGATTTCTTGAAATCATCGTCGATGGGTTTACCCTGCAGGTCGACAAGTCCGGAAAATCCTTCATTACCGGAGGTGACAGGTGGCAGGGTTACAGATTTTACCCCCGGTCCCGGAAACCCCGCGACCGGCGCTCCGCCGGTTACGACGGTTACGTCAAACCCGTCATCGACCAGAGCCGCCGCAATGCGGCTGGCGCGCGCCAGATGGCCGATACCGAGCAGGTGCTGGACATAGAAGAAAATGCGCAGCCGCTTCAATCGGCGGCCCGCCACTCGCGCTCGAACAGTTCCTTGAGCTGTCCAATGCTTGCCATATGATCGAAATTGCCCCGCACGCGCCGCTCTGCGGCGTCGCCGAGGCGGGCGCGCAGCACGGGATCACGGATCAGGCGCTCCAGCGCCTGTGCCAGGGCAATTGGGTTTTCCGTCGGAACCAGCAGCCCCGTTTCATCCGGCGATAAAAGCTCCGGCACGCCGGAAATATCGGTCGACACGCAGGCAAGCCGCTGGCTGGCCGCCTCCACCAGAACATTCGGCAGGCCGTCCCGGTCGCCATTTGCGGTGATCCTGCAGGCCAGGGCGAAGATGTCGGCGCAGCGGTAGTGCTCAAGCACCTCCTCGTGCGCAAGCGCGCCTTTCCAAGAGACGCGACCATCAAGTCCGAGCTTTTGCGCCAGCGCCTTGAGCCGTTTCAGTTCCTCGCCGTCGCCGATATGCTCGAAACGCCACGCTAAATCGCCAGGCAAGAGGGCAAGGGCCTCCAGCAATGTATCGAAACCTTTCTTTTCAACGGCGCGCCCGACACTCAGAACGATAACCGGCTCGTCCGGCGCCGAGCCGTCATGCTGTTTTCGCGCCTCGCCGAAACTGCCAAAGCGATGAAGGTCGAGCCCATGGTAGCTCAGATGCACGGACGAGTTGCCGTTAGCGAGTTCTTTCAGACGGTCGAAGCCGGTCTTCGTGCAGGTGACCGTCCAGCGCGCCGAAGAAAGCTTGCCAGCCAGATCCCAGTCCGCCGAAGTCCAGATGTCCTTGGCATGGGCCGAGCAGCTCCAGGGCAGACCACGAAGCTGGCTGGCATAGCGCGTCACCGATGCCGGCGTGTGGGCGAAATGTGCATGCAACCATCCCGCGCCTTCCGGCCATTCGGCCGCCAGCACGAGCGCCTGCCCGAAGCGGCGCGCGCGATTGCGCGTAAAGTCGCGGGGGATATCGGCAGCCAGCGATCCGAGCGCGCGCCAGAAGCCCGGCCGCAGCAGATAAGCAAACAGCGAGCGAAGCACGCGCAAAGGCTCTTCATGCAGATATTCCGGCAGATAATGGACGGGCGCTTTGATCTCGTCATGCACGGGGTGGCGTTTTGCGTCGGTCGGCCGCCTGAGCGCGAAGAGTATCAGGTCGAACCCCGCACGCTCCAGACCGAGCAGTTCCTGCGCGATAAAGGTTTCCGACAGCCGCGGATAGCCCTTCAGAACCACGACGATCTTGCGATTTTGCAAGTCAGTTCATTCCTTCAACAACCGACAGGTGATGGCCGGCCCGCCGGTCGAGCAGTTCCGCGACGATTTCGGAAATATGAGGCAGCCCTTCCAGCGTCAGATGCGGATTGCTCTGTGATGGGCGGGGCCAGTCCGGCAGTGCCATCAGTGCATCGGCAAACCGCTGGGAATCCTTGGCTTCTTCCGGCAAAAGCATCGCGATGAGGCCGAGTTCGGCTGCGCGCCGAGCGCGGATCAGTTGTTCCTCGCGGGGCTCGACGCGCGGCACGATCAGCGCCGGCTTGTCGAAAGACAGTATCTCGCAATAGGTGTTGTAACCGCCCATCGCCACAACCGCCTTGGCGCCGGCAATCAGATCTTCCATGCGGTTGTCGAACTCGATGATCTTGATGTAGGGGATCTTGGACCCCTTCTTGAGCAGCTTGTTGCGCTTGCGCGCCGGCATGTAAGGCCCAAGCACGATCAGCGCCCTGTGTTGCAATTTCGGATCCTGCTGATAGGCATCGATGACGTCGTGGATCAGTTCGGCGCCGTCGCCTCCGCCGCCGGTGGTAACCAGGATATAGTCGCCCTCGGGCCGGTGGCCGGGCAACTCGTTCCGCTGCAGGCTCCGTTGCAGGAAACCGACGAACCTCATCTTTGCCCTGACGGCCGGCGGCACATCCAAGCCGGTCAACGGATCGTAGAAATCCGGCGGACCATAGGCCCAGACCTTGTCGTAGAACAGGCCTATCTTGCGCATCACATCCCTGCGTGCCCATTCTGCTTCGAGCAGATGCGGCGCATCCATCACCTCGCGCAGGCCAAGCACCAGCGTGGTGCCCCGCGTCTTGAGGTAGGACAGAGTGTCCTCAATCTCACCGCGCAGGCCGAGCGGTTCCTTGTCGACGATGAAGATATCCGGCCGGAAGGTCTCGGCTGTATGGCGGATGATCGACTGGCGCATCCTTAGCGTCTCATGCAGATCGATATCCTTTTCCAGCGAGGTGTACTCGCCGTTGCGCAACTTGATGACGCTGGGGATCTTCACGAAGTCGACACGGGCGCGGTAGTCGAAGGCGCCAGCGATAGGCGCACCCGAAATGATAAGCACCTGAAGTCCGCGGAAATCCTCGACCAGCGAATGCGCGATCGTCCGGCAGCGCTGCAAGTGGCCGAGCCCGAACGTGTCGTGGCTGTACATAAGAATTCGAGCATCTTGTACGTGATGGGTCATTGTTGAACGTCTTTTCGAATTCTCGCCTTGAGGACCATGGGCGCCCCCCCGTTTCGAAACCATCCTAGGTCTACCGACCTGTTGTGAAACATGAGGGCGCAATTTTCAATTTGTATTACCAAAAAACCGCAGATCGCCTAATGATCCGCGAACTCATCGACTTTGCCCTTCATCCGAAGGCTTCCAAGCGGTGGCCATACGCCCATCTCCTTAAGTGGCGTGACACCGCGCTCGCCACTTAACCACGACATACCCTGATGTGCCCGCGGTGTTCGCCTTGGTCCTAAGATAAAATCCACGCCGGAACCGTGCTAGGATGGGCCGCGCGGCGCGACTTGTCGTGCTTCAAAGCGGTCGGGAACGATTGTCATGCTCAATCCAATCTCCATCATGGCCGACCGGCTCGGCGACTATCTGTCAGAACTCTATCTCCAGTATTTCTCGCATCGCAATTCGGAATATGCGAGCTACATAGGCGGGGCGGCCCGCCTTGTCCTGGAGCGCATCGGCAATTCGAACGCGCTCTATCACAACATCGAGCATACACTGATGGTCACGCTCGCTGGCCAGCAGATCATCCGCGGCCGGCTGCTTTCGGAATCCCTGACCCCCGATGACTGGCTGCATTATACCTGCGCGCTGCTTGTCCACGACATTGGCATGGTGCACGGCGTGTGCCAGGGCGACACCGAGGACAGCTTCGTCATTAACGAGGTCGGCGACCGCTATACGCCACCGCGCGGCGCCTCCGACGCGGTGCTTGCGCCCTATCATATCGAGCGCGCCAAGATCTATGCGCGCCAACGTTTTGCTTCCTCGATGTTCATCAACGAGGAGCGCATTGTCGAGGCGATCGAGATGACACGCTTTCCGGTGCCGAACGATCCGGCCTACCAGGTCACCAACACCGAACCGGCGCTGGTCAGGGCCGCGGACCTGATCGGCCAGCTCGCTGATCCCTTCTACCACCGCAAGCTGCCGGCGCTGTTTGCCGAGTTCTCTGAGATCGGGATGGTGGAAAAGCTCGGCTGCAAGACCGCCGCCGATCTCGGCGCCATTTTCACCGATTTCTTCACGCTGCAGGTCGAGCCCTATATCGGCGACGCGATCCGCTATCTTGAGCTGACGACGGAAGGCAAGCAGTGGATCGCCAACCTCCACAGCAACCTCTTCCAGTCCGGGCATCGCCCGGCCAGGATCGGGCCGTTCCCCGGCGTCTTGCAGCCGACCTCGGCGAGCGTCTCGGTGGTAACTTAAGTGCTGGGAATTGTTTACTTTTTCCGCCGATTCCAAGCCGGCAGAGGTTGCATGCGGCGGCTGTCGACGAAGATGAACGCCGGGGTCGAGGTGCCTTACCCCGATCGCGAGAATTACGTCGCTCGCAAGCCCCCAATCATCGTTGCCGCACAAAGAATCCGATGAATTTTCTTTCTTGTCAGGCCCGGTGGAGACACATGTCACCGAGTAGGCACGCGGTTGATATCCCAGCGAAGCTTCGGCTTGCCGAGATACCTGCTAGACGGCAAGTGCACGCGATCTTTCGTTAGGGGAGCAGAAGAGATGCGCCAGAAGTGGCCTCTCGTTTTGCCTTTTCGAGAACGGCGACTCTTGGCGCTGCTTGCTGGCTCGAAGCGGCCGGACATCAGCGCGCCGCACGTCTGCCGTTTTCAACTTACCTCCGACCGAGAGCGGACATTTGCCCGTGATCGTGCTAGAGGTCGCGGCTGCGCCATTGACGGAAGTTCGACGATTAGAGCGAGATGGTCCGCTTCGCGCGCTGATTGCTGGTGTACATCGTTGCTGCCTGGTTGTCGCATCTCCACTAAGCCTGATTCTGCTCTGCGACGTCACCAACCCGATCCGTGATCATGATGAACCCTCGTTGTCCGCTCAGCAAGCGGTCGCTGCCGATGCAAGCGGTCTTATGGTCCGGTCCCGGCAACGAAACCATTTCGGCTTCGTCGGTGCCCGAATTTTGCACGATTCTATTGCCTGAGCCGATTGGTGCTACACTGACAGCCAGTTAACGTGACGGACCTGTGTTCGGTGATATGACCAAAGTAACCGCTTTACCCGACAGAGTGGATTTCGACGTGGCCGCAGATGAGACCTTGCTCGAGGCTGCTCTCAGATCGGGCGTGCCATTTGCCCACGCATGCGGCGGCAGGGCGAAATGCTCGACATGCCGCGTTTGGGTTCTCGACGGCATTGAGGCTTGCCCGGACCGGAATCCGGACGAAACCCTGATGGCGAACCGGTTGAGATTGGCCGATCAGGTTCGGCTGGCCTGTCAGCTCAGGCCGGAAGGCGAGCTTCGCGTCCGACGCCTGGTGCTAGACGAAACCGACATGATGATCACCAGCCAGCTTGGCGCTTCTGCCGCGACGCGTTGCGGCGAAGCAAGGCATGTTGCGGTCTTCTTCAGCGACATTGTAGATTTCACAGCGCTGTCAGAGCGGCTTTCCCCCTACGACGTGATGTATCTGCTCAATCGCTACTTCGCCCAGGTCGGCGACATCATCGAGCAGAATGGCGGTTTCATAGACAAACTGATCGGCGATGGGCTCATGGCAATATTCGGTATCGACGACCAGCCAGATGCTCCGCTCCGCGCCTTGAACGCCGCACTTCAGACCCTCGCCACAGTCGATCGTCTGAAGCCGTTCTTTGCCTCGATGTATGGCATCGATTTCGATATTCGTATCGGCCTCAACTATGGCGAAGCCGTCATCGGCACATTGGGTTTTGCTGGACACGAACGTCTCACGGCCATCGGCGACGTTGTAAATCTGGCCAGCCGGATCAAGGCCGCCAATAAAGATGCCGGTACGCGCTTGCTGATATCCGAGACCCTTCGCGACCAGATCGCCGAAAAGGTGGAAATCGGCGACTTCGTCAGGGTACGCCTTCGCGGTACCGGCGAGCGCACGAGCCTGTTCGAAATCGTCAGGCTGAAGCCCGAAATTGACGCCGAGCTCAATGCCAAGGGGCTTCGCGAAACCATCCGTCACGGCGGCAGGAGGTGGATTCGCGCTTTTGCCGAAGACGAGCTACAGCCCTACGAACGCCGGATTCTCGATTTTGAGCACTACGATATCGTCGTCGTTCGCGGATCCGACAGCTATTGCGCCTTCAACAATGCCTGCCCGCATCTTCATCTGCCGCTCTACGAACGCCGAAGTTCCGCTCAGGCCGAAGTGCTGAAGCTCCCGCACATGGAGAGCACGATCACCGCAGATCTTGGCCTGGTCTGCCGCTGGCATCAGAGTTGTTTCGACCTGCTTACCGGCGAAATCAGGGAGTGGGCGAAGTTGCAGCAGGATGGTACTGCGCCGGGCTATGAATTCGCGGGTGACATTTCGAAAAACCGCGCAAAACTGATCGTATACCCCTGCCGAAAGCAGGACGGCTTTGTGTGGATCGGGCTCGATTGAAAACGACTGTCCGATATTTCAGTTTTCCGTCGCGATCCCATGTCGCCTTTTCACCGAAGCTGACCTTCGCGGAACCTGTTGCAATTGTCCGGATTGGATCATTCTCGTCGGTTGTGGCCTGTCTGTTCACGTCCGGTCACGAAGTAATCCCGGACATCTGAGTTCACTGTCGGTGATGCGCATCGCAGCGACAGCAAGCACCTTTACGCTTGCCTTGAAGGCAGCCTACTTTGGCGGATAGTTGTCGCTCGTGGGTATGGAATGTCGGTACTGCCTTTCCTGAGAATTTACGCGCCGCTCAACGCGCTGCTGGCTGCGCCTGGGCTTCTGGCGGTGGCTGCGCTCACGACACCGAACCTGTCCGGACGAAGCAGACTGGCTCTGACCGCCCTGCTCGCGGTCATTTGGGGCGCCTATCTCCTGCAGATGGCCGCGACGCTGCTCAAGCGCCGGGCGGGAGACCTTCGGGACAGGACGCCGGCAATCACCATCGACGCGCTCGCGGTTTTGGTTCCACTCGCCGCATTTCTGCTCGACGGCACACCCGACTGGAGCCTCTACTGTGGTATCTGGCTGCTGAAACCGCTGCGCGACTCGACCTTCTTCCCCGTCCTGGGCAGGGTGCTGGCCAACGAAGCGCGCAACCTGATCGGCGTAACCACGCTCTTCGGCGTCGTTCTGTTCGGTGTCGCACTCGCCGCCTATGTCATCGAGCGCGACATCCAACCGGAAAAGTTTGGCAGCATCCCCCAGGCAATGTGGTGGGCGGTGGTCACGCTGTCCACCACCGGTTATGGCGACGACATCCCGCAAACCTTGGCCGGCCGCGTCCTTGCCGGGGCGGTCATGATGACTGGCATCGGCATCTTCGCGCTCTGGGCCGGCATTCTTGCCTCCGGCTTCTATCAAGAAATCCGTCGCGAGGATTTCGTCCGCAATTGGCAATTGGTCGCCGGCGTGCCGTTGTTTCAGAAGCTCGGCCCGGCCGCGCTGGTAGAGATCGTGCGCGCGCTAAGACCTCGTAATTTGCCGGCGGGCGCCGTGATCTGTCGCATTGGCGAGACAGGGGATCGGATGTTCTTCGTCGTGGAGGGGCGGGTCAGCGTCGCGACGCCGAACCCGGTGGAGCTTGGCCCTGGCGCCTTCTTCGGCGAGATGGCGCTGATCAGCGGCGAACCGCGATCGGCGACCGTCAGCGCCGCGACGGCGGTCTCACTCCTGTCCCTTCACTCGGCGGATTTCCAGATGCTGTGCAGCAGCAGCCCGGAGATCGCGGAAATCATCCGCAAGACCGCGCTCGAGCGAGGCGGCGCTGGCGGCCGGTGACAGTGACCGGGTACAGGACGCGGCCGAGATCCTCCTTGCTGCTCTCGAACAAGGAGCGATACACGCACCTGCCAACAAGGTTACCATCGTCACCGATGAAAATCGCTCAACCCGGCACTTCGACTGGCTGCGGAGTGCTCATGACCTTGGAAAAGGCTTGCACCATGGCCGCCGAATCCAGATCGCCATGGCCTTGCGCGACCGCGTCCTGCATCAACTCGATCAAGGCATCCGAGAAAAGGTTCTGCATCCCGGCATTCGCGGTTGCGTTCGCAAGCAACCGGGCGCCGGCCAGATCCGTTTTCAAGGCCGATTGAACATCCGTGTAATCACCAGCAACGATCATCTTCCTGAACGATTGCGAGCGCGCGTTGATCTCGTCGAGGAAGCATGGGATCAGACTGAAGAACTGTTCGATATTCAGTCCCGAGTTTCTCAAAAAAGCCGCGCCATGCAGGATTCCGATCGTACTGGCAAAATAGACGCTGAGAAAGGCGAAGTCGCCCAGCACGGCCCCATCAATGCGCTGTCCCATGAGCGTGGCCCGTCCCGCCAGCGCCCTAAGGACAGGTTCGACCCGCAAGAAGAGGGCTTGTGGTCCGGCGAAGAAGATCACTGCCGTCGGCGCGCCGATCTGGGCCGGCGTGACGGCGATCTTGGCGTCCAGATAGTCGATGCCGGATGCCTGTGCGAACCGCTGGAAGCCATGGACTTCGTCCGGAGTGGCGGTGGACATCGGCACCAGGGCCTTGCCCTGGAGCGCTCCGACCACGCCCGGCTGCTTCAGGACGTCATACGTCGCCGGTAGATTCGAAAAGCATGTGAACGTGATCTCCGCGTCGCGACAGGCCTCGACGGCTGTCTCCGCCACGAAACATCCCGTCAGCCCCGCCAGCCGCTCCCTCGATCGATTCCAGACCGTGACGTGGTGCCCCGCCTCGATCAGCGCCTTGGCTATCGCCGTTCCCATGCTGCCGATGCCAAGCACGGCAACGGGGCGCCCGATTGTCGGTGACGACGGCATGTAGCACTGCTCCTCAGTGTTGAGCCGGAGTCCTTCGGGGCCGCTCATGTCTCGACGGCGCGGCGTCGCGCGATGACCTGGCCGATCAATACCGTCGACAGCGCGAACAGCCCAAGCAGGGTGAACACCGCGTTGACCGACGGGGTGAAGCCGAACCGCATTTGGTTGAAGACCCAGATCGGCAATGTCTGGGACGGGCCGGCGAGGAACAATGTCACCATCACCTCGTCCGCCGACAGGGTCAGGCCAAGCAGCATGCCGCCGATCGCGGCGCCGCGTATGAGCGGCAACACGATCAGCAAGAAGCTCTGCAGGCGGCTCGCGCCCAGATCGAGAGAGGCCTCGAGAAGGGAGGGATCGAGGCGCCGGAGCCGCGTCAGCACCAGGAGCATGGTGATGGGCATGATGAAGCTTGCCTGGCCGATGACGACACGGGCCAGGCCCGGCGGAACCCCCACGATTTCCGTGCCGAGCACCATGACGATGCCCAGGACGACCGAAGGCATCGCGAGCGGCAGGGTCAGCAGCAGTTCAATAGCGCGCGAAGCGAGCAGGTTGCGATAGTGGAGCACCAGCGCGAACGCTGTCCCGACGATGCTGGAGATGACGACGACGCAGACCGCGACAATCAGCGAACGCTGTCCGGCGGCGATCAATCCCGAATTGCCGGCGAGCTCGGCATACCATTTGAAGGTCAGGGCCTGCAGCGGGAAGGCCTGCAAGGTCGAATCGTTGAACGAGAACACCACCATCAGCAGCAAGGGGGCGTAGAGGAAGGCGACGACCAGGCCATAAAGCATGGCACCGCCGATGAAACCGAGCCGCGGTCCCTCACCGGCCGCCGGCGGCGGCCCCGAGGATGGCGCCTCGTCGCCCGAAAAGATCCCTCGCTGCGGGCAGGACCACAATACCAACGCGACGACAATGGAAACGGCGACAATGAGCGCGATAGATAGCGCCGCCCCGAACGGCCAGTTGCTGGCGATGCCGAACTGCGAGGAGATCAGCACGCCAAGCGTGGTTCCATTGATCCCTCCGACCATGGACGGCGTCACATAGTCGCCGACCGTGACCAGGAAGGCGAGGCTGAAGCCGATGGCAAGGCTGCGCCGGGTGAGCGGCCAGATGACGTGGCAGAAAGTCTGGAACGTGGTCGCGTCGAGGTCCTGAGAGGCTTCGATCAGAGATTGCGGAATCTTCTCGAACGCGTTGAGCGTCGAGACGAAGATGAACGGAATGGATATGTAGGCGAATGTCAGCACCACCGACGAGCCGGTGTACAGGAAGGCCGAGGACGGGCCGTCCAGGAGTCCGCTCGACACCAGGGAGGAATTCAGCACGCCGTTCTGGCCCAGGATGAGGCGCCAGGAAAACACCCTCATCAGCAGGCTGATCCACAAGGGCACCAGCACCAGGACGGTAAGG
The DNA here is from genome assembly GCF_001428185.1 of Mesorhizobium sp. Root695. Lineage (NCBI taxonomy): Bacteria > Pseudomonadati > Pseudomonadota > Alphaproteobacteria > Hyphomicrobiales > Phyllobacteriaceae > Mesorhizobium > Mesorhizobium sp. Root695. The sequence continues at coordinate 495,072 of NZ_LMHO01000023.1, forward strand.
ATGGAGCGGTTGTTCCTGACCACCCGGCCGACGAAATAGGCCATGGGATAGGCCACCAGCGCGCCCAGGAATGCGCCGAGCAGGCTGAACAGGAAGGTCTGCTCGAGCAGCCGCCAGAATCCGGCCGAGTGCCACAGGCGCACGTAGTTGGCCAGCGTCGGTTCGAACTTGATGCGTCCTCCGGCCACCGACAGGAAACTCGTCCCGATCAGCAGGAGGTTCGGGATCAGCACGATCAGCGCCAGCCAGCCATAGACCGGCACTTGTGGCCAATCGATGCGGAACCTGAAGCGCGCGGGTACGGCTGGGGCGGCGAACAGCGCCATGTCGGCCGATCTAGACATGAAAGATGTTTGCCTCCGCCAGATCGAGGCCGACGGAGACGGCCTGGCCGGCAACCAGGCTGTCGGCACGGCTGGCCGGCACGCTGCCCATGATCCGCAGGTCGCCACAGCGGATGCCGACCTCAATGTTGGTGCCCAGGAAGAGCACGTTTTCGACAATGCCGGATAGCCGGCTTGTCGCGGAACTTTCCTTGTCGGGATAGATCCTGACATTGTCGTAACGCACCGCGACGCGCGCCCTGCCGGACCTGTCGCCGCGTATCTCCGGGAACGCCACCCCGCCGATCGATCCGACATACACGCCATGATTGGCCGTGAATTCCACCGGCAGCATGTTGGAGTTGCCGACAAACTCGGCGACGAATTCCGATCGCGGCTTGAAATAGAGGTCCTGCGGTCTTCCCAGCTGCGCGATCCGTCCCTCGCGCATCACCAGCACGCGGTTGGACATGGAAAGCGCTTCGCCCTGGTCGTGGGTGACGTAGACGAAGGCGATGCCGAGCTCCTTTTGCAGTGAGACGAGCGTATGCTGCATCTGCTGGCGCAGGCGCAGGTCGAGTGCGCCCAGCGGTTCGTCGAGAAGCAGCAATTGCGGTCTCGACACGATGGCGCGTGCGAGCGCGGCGCGCTGCCTCTGGCCGCCGGAAAGCAGATGCGGCAAGCGGCCCGCCAGCGATTCCATGGCGACGAGTTCCAGCGCCTGCATGGCCTTCCTGGTCCGCTCGGGCTTTGCCATGCCGGCCATTCGCAACGGGTATTGAACGTTCTCACTGATCGTCAGGTGCGGGAACAGGGCATAGCTCTGGAACACTGTGCGAAGGTCGCGCTTGTTCGGCGGCAGATGCGTGACATCGCCGCCGGCCATCATAACGCGACCTTCGTCGGGCTTCTCGAAGCCCGCGATCGTGCGCAGGATCGTCGTCTTTCCGGAGCCGCTCGGACCGAGGATCGAGAAGAACTCGCCCGCGGCCACCTCGAACGACACTCTGTCGAGCGCTCGCTTGGTGTTGCCTGGATAGGTCTTGGAGACACTTTCCAGGCTAAGCACATGGTTGCCGACCGATTGCTGCATCGCAGTGGCTCCGGTTCTAGTTGCCTGCCGCGGGGCTTAGAGAATCCCCGATTTGAAATCGTTCCAGATCTGCAGGCGACGCTCGAGGTCTTCCGGTTTCTGGAAGACGACCAGCTTGTCCCAGAAACCGGGAGTGGCGGAGTCGACGATGTTGGTGATCTTCAATGCATCCTCGCTCAGCCCGGCGGCACGCGCGGATTCCGCGCTGAGCACGCCGTTGTTGGTGGACTTGGTGATGAAGCGCGACTGCCACTGAGTGCTCAGATTGTCATTCAGGAATTTGTAGACGATCGGGCGGTCGCCCTGCGGTGAAATCGAGGCGCAGTCGATCCAGGTCGGCGTACCTTCCTTGGGCAGCGAATATTTGAAGTTCTTGCCCTTGGCCTGGAGGGATGTGACCACGGCGACATTCTGGCAATAGCCGATCACGGCCTCGCCCGCGGCGTAGATCGTCGACGCGTCGTCGAAGCCCCGGGCGATGACCCGGATCTGCCCGTGCAGCGCTCGCAAGGCGTCCGTGCACTTGCCGAATTCCTCTTCCGTCAGGTTGAAAGGATCCTTGGCTCCGACATAAAGCGCGATCATCGGGAAGCTGATCGTGCAGTCGTCGAACATGTTCACCTTGCCCTTGTACTTCTCGTTCCAGAGCGTTGCCCATGTATCGGTCTCGGCCGTCGGGACGACATCGGCATTGTACATCAGGGGCTGCGTGCCCCAATTGTAGGGAACTCCAACCAATTCGTCGTCGACGGTTGTGAACTTCTGCCATGGCAGGTGGGACGATATGTTGGATGCGTTCGGCAGTTTGGAGACGTCGATCTTCTTGATCAGTCCCGCGCCCTTGAAGCGCGACAAGGAGCCTGTCTCGACATAGAGCACGTCCGGCTGGATCGCCCCCGAGAACGGTTGCGAGTAGAGCTCATCCTCAGAGCCGATGCGAACCGCGCGGACTTCGGTGTCGTTGGCCCGGCCCCATTCCTGAATCCAGTCGTCGTCGTGATATGTTTCCCAGGTCAGCAGCAGAATCTGTTCGGAGGCATTCGCCGGACGGATGATGTTCGGTGCAAACAGCGAACCGGCGATTGCCGCGCCACCGGCCTTGAGGATCGTGCGACGGCTGACGGCTTCATTCAGAAGTTTTTTCATGCCCAGGTCCTTTCCCATTTTCATGTCAGGAAGTGAGCAATCGCCGTGCCAGACGTCGGCGGCGCCTCGGCCGGATTGTCGCCGAGACTCGAGGCCGCCGCAAGTGGTTGATTCGATAGGCTGTTCACAGGCGCAGCCGTGCCGTGCATCATTCTTGCCGTTTCGCCGCCGATTTGCAGCCGTCGCATCGGTGACGAACCAGTCTCTCGCGTGAGACACGGACTGGGGGTTGTCCGCTGGCATCAGCCGAACCGTCGCGGGGAAAAAGCCTCGATCGGCACGCGCGGTGGCTTGCCGGCAATCAAATCCGTAACGAGATGACCGGTGGTCGCGCCGGCCGCCATGCCGACATGGCCATGACCAAAGGCGTAGACGATGTCACGCACGCGTCGCGAGTATCCGATCACGGGCAGCGAGTCCGGCATGCTTGGCCGGAAGCCCATCCACACGGACAGCCGATCCTCCGAATAGCTCTCCCTGAGGCCGGGGAACAATCGTTTTCCAAGCTTGAGCAAGTTGCGTGCCCGCCTCCAGTCGGGAGCAGCCTCCAACCCGGCGAATTCCACGGTGCCCGCGAGCCTGAGGCCCGTTTCCATCGGCGTCGCCACGAACTTGCCGGAGGTGTCCATGATCGGCAGGCCTGGCCTTGCCTCGGGACTGCTGACGATAATGTGGTAACCCCGTTCTGTATCCAGCGGAACGGAATCGCCGAGCTGCTTTGCGAACTGTTTCGAATAGGCCCCGGCGGCAACCACGGCCTGGTCGGCGGCCAGGAATCCAGCGTCGGTACGCAGCCCGGATAGCCTGTCGCCCGTGAGATCGAAGCCCTCGACCTTGGCGCGCTTGATCTGTCCGCCGTCGCGCAGAAAGGCGTCGGCAAGGGCGTTGACGAAGCGTTGCGGGTTGACCGTATGACCGTTCCCCGGCAGGAAAACCCCCAATTGGTAGTCGCGCGACAAGGTCGGCTCCAGCTGCCAGAGGGCATCGCGCTCCAGCACCGTGTATTCGATGCCGTTTCTTTCCCGCAATTGCCAGGAGAATGCGTCGGCTTCGAAGTCCGCCCGCGTCAGATAGGCCATGAGATGTCCGTCGCGCCGCAGCAGGTCGACGGCCCCCGCATTCTCCACCAGCGGCCGGTAGGCGCCAGGCGAATCCCGCAACAGGCCGGCGAGCGCCGCCGCCTGCTTCTCGACTCGCTCGCGCGAGCCTGCCTGCAGGAACCGCAGCAGCCACGGCGCGATGCTGGGCAAATAGGGCCACCGGATCGACAACGGTCCGAGCGGATCGAGCAGCCAGCCCGGCACCTTGGCCAAATTGCCAGGCATCGACATCGGAACGACCGATGATGGATTGAAGCAGCCGGCGTTGCCGAACGACGAACCGCCGGCGATTTCGCCCGGTTCGACGATGGTGACGGCGAAGCCTTCGCGCAGCAGCCAGCTCGCCGAGCAGACGCCGATCACGCCGCCGCCGATCACCGCCACATGGGTCTTGGAACCAGCGGCACCCCTCGCCTCGCTCATGGGGTTGCACCAGTGGTCGGCGGACAACGGAGCCCGCCGAAGCGTCCATCGATATAGACCAGCGGATGAAGGTCGTCGTCGATCAGCCGGGTTTCCACCACCTCGCCGAAAACCACCGTATGCGTCTGCACTTCCATCGCACGGTGGATACGGCAGTCGAAGCTCGCCAGCGCTCCGGTCAGCGCCGGGGCGCCGGTCGACAAGGTCTCCCATTTGCAAAGTTCGAACCGGCGATGGCGGTCCTTGGACGAACTGAACAGCCGCGCCGTTTCCATGTCGGCTTCGGCGAGGACATTCACGCAGAACCGGCCGGATGCCAGCATCAGATCGTGGCAGGAGACGGATTTGTTCACGCAGACCAGCAGCAACGGCGACGGGTCGGCTGAAACAGAAGTAACCGACGTCGCGGCAAAGCCATGCGGCTGCTCGCCGTCGATCGTGGTGACGATTGAGACGCCGGCGGCCAGGCGGCGCATGGCGAGCTTGAACTCGGCCAGTTTCAACTCGATTGGATCAGGCATGTCGGTCTCCTTCAGACCCACGCGGGCGCTGCGCCGGCAAGCCGGCGACGTTCGGGTGGGTTAAAAGAAGCAACGCAAGTCACGTGCCAGCCTGACGCGCGCGTCAATACAGCGGAAAGTCAGCCGCCGCGTTTCGGCGGCCCGACGTCGGGGATCAACCGCGCACGACCTTCTGGGCGACGATGCCATGCGCGCGCATCTTGCGATAGAGCGTGGCCCGGCTCATGTCGAGCGCCTCGGCCGTCCGGCTCACATCGCTGTCCAGCCTGCCCAGCGTCGACACGATCATCCGACGTTCGGCATCGTGCAGGGCCTGGCGGGGATGCGACGCCGGGGCCGACATTTCGGCGGCGCCCGACCCCGGCGACGCGAAGTCGGCAAGCAGGAGATCGTCGACCTCGATGACGCCATGTTCGCAGACGCGGCGCGCCCGCTGCAGGACGTAGCGCATCTCCCGAATATTGCCGGGCCAGGCATAGGTCTGAAGCGCGGCGATCACACCGTCGCTGAGTTGGGCGGGTGGACCGGTCCTGTCGGATGCGAGCAGGCGAAGGGCGATGTCGAGAATGTCCTTTCGCTCCCGAAGTGGCTGCATGTCCACGACCACGCCCGCCAGGCGATAGTAGAGGTCGCGCCGGAAGCGGCCTTCGGCGACGGCGGTCGAAAGATCGTTGTTGGTGGCGGCGATTATGTTGATATCGACCGTCTGGGTCTTGGCCGAGCCGAGCGGGCTGACTTCCCCGGTTTCCAGGACCCTGAGCAGTCGCGTCTGCAACGACAGCGGCATGTCTCCAATTTCGTCGAGGAAAAGCGTGCCGCCATCCGCCTGCTTCAGGCGCCCGACATTGCCTTCCCGCTTGGCGCCCGTGAAGGCGCCGGCGCCATAGCCGAACAATTCGCTGTCGATCAGCGTCTCTGGAATGGCCGCGCAATTGAAGGCGACCAGCGGCTTGTCGCAGCGATCGCATTCCCGGTGAAGCGCGCCCGCCAATGTGTCCTTGCCGACACCGGTCTCGCCAAGCAGAAGGATCGGCAAACCGCTGCCGGAAACGCGCCGCAACAACCTGGAAAGAACCGTCAGGCGAGGATGGGATCCAAGGCACTGTTCGATCGTGGGGCCCTGGGAGGGGGCGATTTCGATCGCGGGTTCGACGCCGGGGCGGGCGGCGGGCTGCGCCGCTTTGGCGATCGCGCGCCTGCCCGGCACCCGCCTCGGCGTGATGACTTCCGCTTCGTACAGCGCTTCGGAATCGATCCGCCTCAGGCCAAGCTGCCCGCCGTCCCTCGTGATGCTGTCGCGCGCCTCCGGCGTGCCCTGGAACAACTCCCATAGCGTCGCCCGGTTGAGGCGCTCGGCGATCGATCCGAACACATGGCGCGCCTGCCTGTTGGCGCCGACAATGCGCTGCTCTTCATCCAGGGCCAGCAGGACGGTCGAGCCGTCGCCGCGGATCTTCAGGATCGAGCTGCCGGGGAAGTGATTGAGAAAGAGCTGGTTGCTCAGCCGTTCGGCCGTATTCATCGTCAGGCCGGCGGCCAGCGCGAATGTGTCGGAGGTGATGCGCGGATCGCCCGTCGCAACATTGAGAACGCCGATCATTTCCGCGTCGGCAGACATCACCGGCGCGGCGATGCAGGACACCGAAGAGTAGGCACGGAAATAGTGATGCCGGCCCAGCACCATCACCGGCCGCCGCTCGATGATGCAGGTTCCCACGCCGTTCGTGCCGACCGCGCCTTCCGCCCAGATCGTGCCCGGTCGCTCGAGCTTCAAATCCTCGTCGTTCTGGGAATCGCCGCGGTAGCGCAGGATGATGCCGGCCATGTTGGAAAAGCTGGCGCAGAAATTCGAACCGCGCAAAGTCGACTGCACGAACTCCAGCTCATTCTTGATGGCTTCCAGGCTGGGATCGAATGGCTCGCAAAGCTGCACGACCTCGCGGTCGCTCAGCGAGGACAGGCGTGGGTTCGCATTGGGGTCGAAGTGATAGCGTTCCTGGCAGCGCTGCCAGGAGCTGTCGAGGCTGGCCAGACCGCCGATCGCCGTTGACTGCGCGACTACACGGCCCAATGTGTCCATGCGGAGCCTGTCCTCTCTAACGGATCGGTCCGAAAATCAGGATCGGTCTTCGAAAAGCACGACAAAGATTCAAGGTAGCCGAGCATTTTTCGCGCGTCAAAGCGGACGCAACCTCGCTCATATGTTCGCAAACTATGCAGCTTTGAAATCTGCCGTCAAGCTAGGCAGCAAGCCCGTGGGGCTTTAACGCATTCTTCAATGCCCGCCGGGAGCCGCTGCGCGGCATCAGAAATGAGACGAGTTTCGCTGCCGCGAGACGGTCCCCCCGGAAGATCGCGCGGTTCCCCTGCCGATTGCGCGGAAATCCGCCGCGCGCGCCACGTCGGCGACACTGGCACGGGCCTTGCTCAGCCCTCCCTGCTTGAAACGAGTAAGGAGATTGCGATGAAACTCGCGTTTTTCATGATGCCAATGCATAATTTGAACCGCGATTACCACACGACCTTGATGGAGGATGTCGAGTCTGTCGTGCTGGCCGAAAAACTCGGTTTCGAGGAGTGCTGGGTCGGCGAACACTATACGTGCGAAATCGAGCAGATCTCGTCCCCCATCACGTTCCTTGCGTTCCTTGCAAGCAAGACGAAGACCATCAAGCTCGGCACCGGGGTTCTTCCCTTGCCGCTCTATCACCCGGTCATGGCCGCCTCGCATGTTGCCTTGCTCGACCATCTGACCGAGGGCAGGCTCATCCTCGGCGTCGGCACGGGCGCCTTGGGATCCGACTTCGAGGCCTTCGGCATGCCCGACGCGAACCGCCCCGAAATGATGATGGATTCGCTCGACATCATCCAGCAGATCTGGGCCGGCAGCGCGCCGTACGAGATCAAGGGCAAGTATTGGAACGTCACGCTGAAGGACAATGTCTGGCCCGATCTCGGCGTCGGCTCCTTCGGCAAGCCCTATCAACTGCCACACCCACCGCTCGCGCTGTCCGTCAGCAGCCCCAACTCGAATTCCATACGCATCGCAGCACAGCGCGGCATGATGCCGATTTCCGCGAACTTCGTCGCCTCCTGGGTGGTGAAGACCCATTGGGACACCTATGCCGACGAGTTGAAGAAGCTCGGAAAGAAGCCGGACGGGAACCAGTGGCGCGTGGCGCGCTCGATCTTTGTGGCCGACACCGACGAAGCGGCCGAAGCCTATGTGAAGACTCCGAACGGCGCCTATGACTGGTATTACGACTACATGTTCACGGTCTACCAGCGGCTGGGGGCGGCCAAACTGCTGGCGCCGACGCCAGACACGGCCGAGGCCGACATCACCTACGAGAAGGTGCGCGACAGCTTTGTCATCTTCGGCAGCGTCGAGACCGTGACCCGCAAGATCCTCGAGCTGCGCGACGAGGTTGGGCCCTTCGGCACGCTGTTGATGACCGCGCACGATTGCAAGGACAAGGCCGTGATGCACAAATCCATGGAGCTTCTTGCCACGCAGGTGATGCCGGCGGTCAATGCCGAGCTGGAGAGCAGCCGCGTCAAGCTCATCGCCTGACGCAATCAAGATCGGAGACGAGCATGCGACACGCCAAAACGGACGTCCTGGAGCCGGGCAAGCTGTGGTGGAACTGGTTCGGCGAGCACTATTTCGTGCCCGCCAACACGGTTCTGCCGCGCAGCGAAGAGGATGTGCGCCAGGCCGTCCTTGCGGCGGCGCGGCTTGGATTGCCTGTCCGTTCGTCCGGCAGGGGGCACGCCAACACAGCCGCCGTGCCGACGCCGGGTGTCCACATCGACTTCCGCGCCTTCAACGAGGTCCTGTCTGTCGACAGGGAGCTGATGCGCGTCACCGTGCAGCCGGGCATCAGCGTCGGCGAACTGAGCCGCTATCTGAGAACGCAGGGCATGTCGCTCAACAACCAGGGCGACATCGACACGCAATCCGTCTGCGGCGCGATCATGACGGCGACTCATGGTGCCGGGATAACCTTGCCGTGCATGTCGATGCAGATGATCGCCGCGCGGATCGTCACCGCCGACGGCAGCTTGCTGGACCTTTCGGCCGAGGCCGACGGCGAGCTGTTCAAGGCGTTTCGGGCCTCGATCGGCATGTTCGGCGTCGTGGTCTCCATCACGCTGCAGGCGGTTGCGTCCTACAACCTCCTCAAACGCTCCTGGAACGCCGACATCGAGGATTGCCTCGGCGGGCTTCATCAGCGGCTGCAGGACAACAGGACGTTCTGGTTCTTCTGGTTGCCAAGGCGCGAATCCGCCGACCTGTTCGTCCTCCCGAGCGGAGTCCCAAACCTGGCCAGCCGCGACCACGACATCTGTCATATGCGCAGCTACAACGCCGTGCCGGTCGACCAAGCCGTCCCCGAACCCGAACCCGGTTCCCAATTCGACCATTCCTCGGTGATCTTCCCGAACCTTTACGAGCCGAATTTCCGCGAGATCGAATACGCGGTGCCGTTCGAGGATTTCGAGGCGACCTTCGACGAGGTCCGCCATCTGTTCCTCGACAAGCACAAGGACTTCACCTTTCCGGTCGAATGCCGGCCGGTCAAGGCGGATGATTCCTATCTCAGCGCCTATGCCGAACGCGACGGCTACGCGCTCTCGGTTTCCGGACCGATGGAACCACCGACCTGGGCGATGCTCAGGGACGTCGACGCCATTTTCGATCGGCACGGCGGACGGCCGCACTGGGGCAAGCATCATTTCATGACCCCGGCCAGACTGGAAAAACTGTACCCGCGCTACGACGCCTTCAAGAAGATGCGTCGAGAGCTGGATCCCGCCGGCATGTTTCTCAACGACCATCTGCGGGCATTGTTTGCCTGAAACGTCAACGCCGCGCAGGACCTGAAGGACACTTTGCCATGAACCAGCACAATCTCGGACGGACCGATGTCGTCCGCAAACTGATCATCGACGGGCGGTTCGTGATGCCCGTCGAAGGCCGGACATTCGGAACATACAATCCGTCCACCGGCGAACTCCTCGCCACCGTTGCCGAGGGCGACGCGCGCGACATCGACCTGGCGGTGGCAGCGGCACGTCGCGCCTTCGAGGGACCGTGGTCGAAATTCACGCCGTTCCAGCGCCAGGAAGTCATCCTGAAATTCGCCGACCTCGTCGATCGGCATTTCGAGGAATTCAGCCAGCTCGACACGCTCGACATGGGCATGCCGATCACCATGACGCGGGGCCGTCGGCAACGCGCCATCGGCATGCTGCGCATGTATGCCTCGATGTGCGTGACGATCGGCGGCCGCACCCTGCCCAATTCCCTGCCCGGCGACGTTTTCGCTTACACGTTGAAGGAACCGGTGGGCGTCGTCGGTGCGATCACGCCATGGAACGCGCCGCTGACGGGCACAATCTGGAAGATCGGACCCGTCCTCGCAACCGGCTGCACCATGGTCCTGAAGCCGGCGGAGGACGCGCCGCTGACCGCGCTGCGGCTCGGCGAATTGGCTCTGGAAGCCGGCGTTCCGCCCGGCGTCGTCAACGTGGTCCCCGGTCCAGGCACCGTGGCCGGCGCGGCGCTCGCCGCCCACATGGATGTCGACAAGATTGCCTTCACGGGATCGGACGCGACCGGCCGCCGGATCATCGAAGCCTCCAAGGGCAATATCAAGCGGCTGATGCTGGAACTCGGCGGCAAATCGCCCGACATCGTCTTCGCCGACGCCGACCTGGACAAGGCGGTCGCCGGAACGGCGATGGGCATCTTCGGCAACAGCGGCCAGATCTGCAGCGCCGGGTCCCGGCTGCTGGTCGAACGGTCGATCTACGACAGTTTCGTCGAGAGAGTGGCCGATTTCGCCAAGGCGCTCAAGGTGGGCAACGGCATCGAGCCCGACACGCAGATCGGCCCGGTCGTCTCAAGCAAGCAGATGGAGCGCGTCCAGTCCTATCTCGGCCTTGGCGTCGGCGAAGGTGCCGAGGTCGTTGCCGGCGGCAACCGTCTTGTCGACGGTCAGCTTGCCCAGGGGTATTTCCTCGCGCCGACGGTGATGAAGAACGTCCGGCAGACCATGCGTATAGCCCAGGAGGAGATATTCGGGCCGGTGGTCACGGCCATCCCCTTCGACGACGTCGGCGAGGCGCTGCGCATCGCGAACTCGACCGTCTACGGACTGGGGAGCGGCGTCTGGACCCGCGACGTGGCCAAGGCGCATGGGGTGGCAAAGGGCATCCGCTCAGGCACCGTGTGGGTGAATTGCTACGGGGTGCTCGACCCGGTGATCCCCTTCGGCGGCTACAAGATGAGCGGCTACGGGCGCGAATCAGGGATCGACCATGTCGAGGAATATCTCGCGACCAAGGCGGTGGTGCTCCAGAACGGCTGATGCATGTCGCCCCGGACTGGCGCCGGGCCATAACGAGCGTTCGGGCGGTACGCGCCAATCGACGGATATTTCAGGAGAGAGCATTGACCATCAAGCGCACGGATTTCACGGGTCGTTTCCATCGAATCGTCGAGGTCGGCAACACTGTCTATCTGGCGGGCGTCACCGCCCGGAACGCCGGCGCGGATGTCGGCCAGCAGACGGCGGATGTGCTGGCGCAGATCGATGATCTTCTCGCCAGGGCCGGTGCCTCCAAGCGCGATGTCGTCACCGCGAATATCTGGCTGGCGGACATTGGTGATTTCGCCGGCATGAACGCCGCCTGGGATGCCTGGCTGGACAAGGAGCACGCCCCGGTGCGCGCGACCGTGGAATCGAAGCTCGCCCGCCCCGACCTGAAGGTCGAAATCCAGGTCCAGGCCGCTAGGCAGGGCTGAGACCAGCGGCTGTCCGGCGGCCCTATGGGCTTTGCACGCATGCCGACAGGGCGGCAAGCAGGGAGCCCGACCTTGGATCGTGTCCTTCGAAGTGCAGAAGCGTGTTGGTCACGTAGGAGAAGCCTGTCTTCAACTCCGGCCAGGCGCCGTGCAAGGAACCGCCGGCGCCGTCATGGCCAAATCCCACCGGAACGTTGACGAACAACGCTTCCTTCGTCTGCAATCCAAATCCGACGCCGTAGGCGAGTTCCTGCTCGAGGTAAGACTCGACACCACTCGCAAGACATGTGTAACCGAGCGCGATGGTCTCTGGCTGGAGAATGCGTATCTCTCCAAGTTCGCCGCCTCGCGCCAGGCAACCGTAAAGTCGTGCCGCGGCGCGCGCCGACACGATGCCGTTTCCACCCGGGACCTCGGCCGCGCGCCAGGAGCGCGAGTTCAGCGGTAGCGGGTCCGGTCTCGATCTCGGCGGATTGTCCCAGATCAACCACGCGGCGCGGTCCGTTTCCAAATCGCTGCGTTTCGCCCCATAATTTGGACCACACTCGAGCACCGCGACGCGGGGCTCCTCTTCGCCGGGAAGTCCGATCCAAGCATCCAAGGCGAGAGGCCGGGCAACATCATCCGCGAAAAGCCGGCCGACGCTGCGGCCATCATATCCGTTCGAGGCGAAGCCACGTATCTGGTTCTCAGCCGTGTCGGTCATCAATCCACCGTCCAGTTTGCAAAGCCAACCTCCATCGGTTGCGGAAAATGGCATGCGGCAAAATGCTGGGGTTCGACCTCCACCAGCGCCGGCTTGACCTCGGCGCATATGTCCTGCGCCTTGAAGCAACGGGTCCGGAATGGGCAGCCCGACGGCGGATTGATCGGGCTGGGGACATCGCCCTTCAGCAGGATCTGACTGCGCCCGCGCTCGATATCGGGGTCCGCGACGGGAACGGCCGACATCAAGGCCTGCGAATACGGATGCAGCGGCCGCGCATAGAGGCTGGCCGCCGGCGCCACTTCTACCAAGCGGCCGAGATACATGAGAGCCACGGTGTGCGAGATGTGGCGCACCACCGACAGGTCGTGCGCCACGAAGACATAGGCGGTGCGCAATCTCTCCTGGATTTCCTTGAGGAGGTTGAGCACGCCCGGCCTGAACCGAAACGTCCAGCGCCGACACGGGCTCGTCGAGCACAACCACCTCGGGCTTCAACGCCAAGGCGCGGGCGATGACCACGCGCTGTCTCTGGCCGCCGGACAGCTGATGCGGGTAGCGCCGGCCGTAATCCGAGCCAAGGCTGACCAGGTCGAGCATTTCCGCGACCCGCTCGCGCCGCTCGGAACGGGTCATGGCAGTTATTCGCAACGGTTCAGCGATGCTGTCGGCGATACGCATGCGTGGATGAAGCGATCCGTACGGCTCCTGGAAGACGAGTTGCAGACGGCGGCGCATCTCGCGCACGGAGGCCGCGTTCAGCGAAACAACATCGGTGCCGTTGACCTCGACGCTGCCCGCGGTCGGCTCGATGAGCCGCAGCAGGCAACGTCCGAGTGTGGATTTTCCACAGCCGGACTCTCCCACGAGGCCGAGCGTCCTGCCGGGTTCCAGGTCGAAGGAAACGTCATCGACGGCTTTCAGTTAACTGAGGGTGGAAGATCGGCGTTGGAAATAGGTTCAGGCTGGCATGACGGCGGAGGCGTAGGGGCCTTTCTCCCCTTCATGTTCGGCAAAGCGTACTTCGTTGCCTACTGCGAGGGTCTCCCATTGGCTGTCGGAGGCCATGCTCTCGCGCCGGAAGAAGAATTCGCGCCCATCCGGGCCTGAGATGAATCCGAAACCTTCCTCGGGCACCAACCTGACGACGGTACCGTGGTGCGTTTCCGGATGCGGTTTGACGCGATGCCCGCTCATTTTGCGCGCGACATCCTCAAGCTGGCGCTGTGCCGCATTGAAGCTATCGCGGATCGCGACATAGACATCCTCATGTGCATGATTTTCTTCCGATTCCCGGCCCACGACGATTTCGCGGCCAGGCACGGTTATATCAACCCGCACATGATAGATTTTGCCCCTGTGGCTATGCCGATGCGGTGCTTCGACCACGACGTTGCAGGATGTTATCCGGTCGTCGAAGCGCGCCAACCGCCCAATGCGCTCGTGGATGACTTCCTCCACCGACGGCGACGGTTCCATGCCGCGAAACCGGATCTGGGGTGTGATTTTCATGACTATCCTCGCAATGAAAGATCCATAGCGATCAGCTTCCGCGCACCGCCGAGTTGATGCATTGATCGGCATCAACCCGACACACGCCGCCTGATGGCATTCTCTCAAAATCGAATTGACTACGAACGCCGCAATTACTGGCGTCAGGATCGGTATCCGATGAGGCTCTTTCTTTGCGGAGACGTGATGACCGGCCGCGGCATCGACCAGATCCTGCCGCATCCCTGCGACCCAACGTTGTATGAGCCTCACATGTGGTCCGCAGTCGACTACGTGGCTCTTGCGGAACACAGGGCCGGCGAGATTCCGAGGGCCGTGCCTTTTGACTACATCTGGGGCGATGCCTTGGATGAGATCGATCGGCGAGAACCCGATTTCAGGATCATCAACCTCGAGACCAGCATCACTGCCGACGGCATTCCGGAAGCCAAGGGGATCAACTATCGAATGCATCCCGACAACCTTGGATGCATAACTGCAGCAGAAGTCGACTGTTGCGTTCTGGCTAACAACCATGTCGCGGACTGGGGACTCAACGGTTTGAAGGACACAGTTCAGGCACTGGGGCGGACCGGCATTGCGACGTCGGGTGCCGGGGTAAATGCTGAAAAGGCAGCCCGCCCTGCGGTCCTCACATTGGCTGCGGGCATGCGGCTCCTGGTCTTTTCCTTTGCCTGTCCATCGAGCGGAGTCCCTGTCCAGTGGGCGGCTGAGAAAGGGCGACCCGGCGTGAACTTTCTTACGGATTTCAGCCGGAACGCCGTCGCAGGGATCGGCCGCAAGATAGGAAGATGGAAGCGTCCAGGTGATCTGGTCCTGATCTCGATCCATTGGGGTCTCAATTGGGGATACGATATCCCCGACGATCATCGAAGATTTGCCCACAGTCTCGTCGACGAGGCCGGTGTCGACGTCATCCACGGGCATTCATCGCATCATCCATTGGCCATCGACGTCCATGCGGGAAAGCCGATCCTCTATGGGTGCGGCGACTTCATCAACGACTATGAAGGCATCAGCGGACACGAGGCATTCCGGCCGGACTTGGCGCTCGGCTATTTCCTCGACATCGATCATCGAACCCGCCGCCTGCGAGCCGTCGAAATGGTGCCGTTTCACTTAAGGAAATTCCGCCTTGAACGCGCGTCCCGCGCAGATGCCGGATGGCTGAGCAGCACCCTTGACCGCGAATGCCGGCGCTTCGGCCATACTGTCCGCTTGACCGAAGACGATGCTCTGGCGCTGTCATCGTGAGGACCCCTGCTTGGACTTTTTCTGACCAAGCAGGAAAACCGTAAGGAAGCCGGATGGGCACGCAGCTGTGGTTTCATGCTGACACTGCGTTCCGGGCAAAACGCGAGGTGGAACCGACATGGACATGATGTTCGCCAGCCCAGCCTTCGACAATGACGCCGTCGTCCCGCGTCGCTATACCTGCGGCGGGGAAGATGTCTCGCCGCCCTTCAAATGGCAGGGCGCACCTGAAGGCACCAAAAGCTTCGCACTCACCTGTCACGATCCGGACGCACCCAGCGGCACGTTCTTCCACTGGGCCATATTTGATATCCCCTCAAGCCAATTGCAGCTTGCCGAACGTCTGCCGCGAATGGAGACTTTTGCTGACGGCACGAAGCAAGCGGTGAACGATTTCGGCAGGATCGGCTATGCCGGCCCCTGCCCACCCAAGGGGCATGGCATCCACCATTATCACTTTCGGCTATTCGCACTTGATGTGGATCATCTGGACCTCGACAAGGCAGACTGCCGACAGGTCCAGGTAGCGCTACAGGCCCATATCCTGGCTTTCACGGAAATCGTCGGCCGCTTCCAGCGCTGATCTCAATCATGGGCGCGGTCCACGCAACGGTCAGGGATATGGCTGAGCCGCTATTTGTCGACCGTGGAGGCGTTCCCGCGACCACCCTGGCCTGTGCGGCGTCCATCAAGGCGATCACGTCCTGATCTCTCAATTGATGGAAATCGCGATAATAGAGACCGATCGCCTGAAAGAATTTGGGCTCTTCAAGACAGATGCCTCTTTCCTCAGCGCCTCGATCGTCTCAGGTGAGACGCGCCAGCGCCGATCTGTTGAGCTCAAGAACATCCTGGTCTTTGCCGCCGACAATCAGCAATGTCGGCGCACGGACCTTTTCGAGCGCGGCCGCCGCCATATCCGGCCGCCCGCCGCGCCGATGCCGGGTCGTTCAAGGCCTCTTCGAGATCAATCGCTGCCATCGAATTCAATCCCTGGGCTTGCGGGAACGACGCCTATCGGTCCGATGCAAGGGCGATAAGTAGTGCCCACGCGCTGCAGCTATTCATGAGATGCCCGGCGCGGCATTGATGCCTATCAACGAATGTGAGAATCGATGCCTGCAATCATGCACACTTGGTAAGCTTGGGCAGGACCTGGGTCAGCAACGTTAAGTCGATCAGTGATGAAACTTGGGATGATGGGACTGCGGCTTCGATGAATATATTGATGCTCACGAATACCTTAACCCGTTATATTGGCGGCGTAGCCAATAGTGTCACTTGGCTTGCCGAAAATTTGCGGGCGGCCGGCCATCGGGTTCTGATCATCGCGCCCGAGTTTGACGGCGCACCAGAAGATGAAATCGACGTACTGCGAATTCCGGCTCTCCAGCGCTTCGGAGGCAGCGATTTCTCGGTGCCGATCCCGCTCAGTCGCTCGCTCGACGAGGCCTTGGACGTCTTCCAACCCGACATCGTGCATTCCCATCAGGCACTACGGATGCGAAGCGATCTCTGCTCCAAAAGATCGTTCGCAGGGTCACCTCAAGCCGGGGTCATTGACCATCGAACAGGATCGCCGCTCGATATCGGAATTGCTTCTAGACCGGATTCTGCCACCCAGCGATAGTTCGCAGGTGACTTCCATTGAATGTTCAATTGGCATGAAGCGGCGCGGCATCGAAATGCGGATCATGCTTACAGAGGGCTCTAACAGCAACCGAGAACCCGATGGCGCTTTGATCGACCTTCTGCGTCGGGCCCACTTGTACCTGGATCAACTTACGGACGGTGCCAGCCGCAGCCTCACCGACGTTGCCATGCTCAACGACACCGATACATCTGAGGTAAGCCGTCTCCTGCCCTTCGCGTTGCTCGCCCCGAAAATTGCGGCCAGCATCGTTGCGGGTGATCAACCTGTCGAGCTATCTGCGCATAGGCTGTCACGAGTTTCCGAATTGCCGTACGCTTGGGCCAGCCAGACTGCCCTCCTCGCTTCTGACGCCATTCTTGAGCTTCCGAATCGCATCGCTGACCATCGCATTGCCAAACACTTGGCTACGGCATTCGCCCAACAGAGACGGACTCCCAAAAGTCAGGTGTTTTGGGCATTGATTGCGGCGTCTCATCCAAAAGTTAGAGACTACCCGGCGCTAACCCTCGGAAAAGTCGACGCTATTCTGAGACGGATGAAAAACCCGAACATCAGGCGGACTGGATGGTGGGTCCGGAGGGTCAAAATTTTCTACACAAAATCAATATGTTAGCGGTTGGCTCGCCAGGCCGTTTCCTTCGTATTCTCTCGTATGGTCAGGCGAGCCTAAGGACCAGGAGGAGGACTAGTTTTCCATCACGCGGTGTCTCTTTCATCCCACAAAAGGGGTCGAAGAACCCGTGTTGACCATTGTGTGTGAGCGCGGCTGGTTTTGGGCCGGAAGCAGACTGTTCGCTTTCCGAAAGCGACGAGAAAGAGCAGCCTTTTCTGGATGTCTAATGCTTCAGTATCTGGCTGAGGAACAACTTGGTTCGATCATGGCGAGGGCGGCTGAAGAACTCGTCGGGCGTGCCTTCCTCGACAATCTGGCCGGCGTCCATGAAGATGACTCGGTCTGCGACCGCCCGGGCAAAGCCCATCTCATGCGTCACGCACACCATGGTCATGCCGTCGCGCGCCAGTCCCGTCATCGTCTCCAGCACCTCGGAGACCATTTCCGGGTCGAGAGCTGAGGTCGGTTCGTCGAACAGCATGACAGCCGGCTGCATGCACAGGCTGCGGGCGATCGCCACGCGCTGCTGCTGGCCGCCGGACAGTTGGATGGGGAACTTGTTCGCCTGTTCGGGAATGCGGACCCGCTCGAGGAACTTCAGCGCGGTCTCGCGCGCCTCCTTTTCCGATACGCCCTTCACCCACATCGGGCCGGCCATGCAGTTCATCAGCACCGTCATGTGCGGAAACAGGTTGAAATGCTGGAACACCATGCCGACGTTGGAGCGCACGGCGGCGACATTGGTCATCTTGCCGTGTAAGGCAACGCCGTTGACGACGATGTCGCCCTGCTGATGCGCTTCGAGGCGATTGAAGCAACGGATCAGTGTCGACTTGCCTGAGCCGGATGGCCCGCAGATGACGATGCGTTCGCCCTTATGAACCGTCAGATTGATGTCCTTCAACGCGTGGAACTGACCATACCATTTGGATACAGCCTTGGCCTCAATGATGGACTGAGCGCTCATCGCAACTTGCTCCTGTGGTAATGCCGTTCGATGCGGGACTGGATCAGTTCGAGGCAGATCGACAGCATCCAGTAGATCATGGCGGCCGAAATCAGCATCTCCATGTGCTGGAAGGTCTTCTGGCCGAGGGTGCGCGCCAGAAACATCAACTCCCAAACACCAATGACCGAGACCAGCGAGGAATCCTTCAGCATCGAGATGAACTGATTGCCTGTCGGCGGAATGATGACCGGCAATGCCTGCGGCAGGATGATACGGCGCATTGTCAGGGCGAAGCCGAATCCCATGGAGCGCGACGCCTCCCACTGGCCACGATCGATGCTCTGGATGCCGGAACGGAAGATCTCGGTCATGTAGGCGCCGTAGCAGAGCGAAAGCGCCAGGATGCCGGCGGGCACCGCATTGATGACGAAACCGAGCTGCGGCAGTCCGAGATAGATCAGGTAAACCTGCATGAGCAATGGCAGGCCGCGGAAGAAGGAGGTGTAGAAGCTGGCAATGGCAAAGGCAAAGCCATTGTTGGAGAGTTTGGCGACCGCGCCCGCCACCGCGATGACCGAAGCGATGACGATGGAAATCGCCGAGACGTAGAGCGTGGTGACGACGCCCTGGCTGATCAGAAAGGGCAGTTTCTCTCTGATAAAGGGCAGGCTGAGATGGAACGTTTCGAAGAAGGCGATGAACAGGAGCAGCAGTTCGAGCCAGACGATGCCGATCTGGAACTTGAGCGGTGCGAAGCCGATCAGCACGACGTTCAAGGTGAAGATCACCGCTATGGCGAAGGCAATGGCAAAGCGGCCGTAAAGGCCACTCACCGACGGTTCGCCGATCACCGGACGCATCAGTTCGGCGAAGCTGGTGCCCGACATGTTGAAAGCCATGAAGAGAAGCAGAACGACGCCGAACATCGTCGCCACAAACCAGGGTTTGTGGACGAGGATTTCGGCTTCGACGGTATCCGGATAAAGCATCTTTGAGCACCGGCTGTTCGGCGGCCTGCCAGTGGCAGGCCGCCTTTTAAGGAGCTAGTTCGTCTTCGAGTAATCCTGCCCGTACCATTTTTCGGAAAGCTTGCTCAGCGTGCCGTCCTCCTTCATCGCTTTCACCGCGTCGGCGATCTTGGCGGAGAGTTCGGGATCGCCGCGCTCGATGGCGATCGCCAGCGGCTCGTAGAAGACCGGATCGCCCACCTGCTTGATCGGGTAACCGGCCTTCTCGGCATCGAGGATCGACGGCAGCGAAGAGACCACCGCGTCGAGGCGCACGCCGTCGCCGAGGCGAAGGTCGTCGAAGGCGGTCGTCGAATTCTCGTAGGAGTGGACCTCCTTCGGGTTGAGCTTGTACTCGAATGGCGGCGCGCCGGCGGCATCGAGCGTCAGATCCTTCTTGGCATAGGCCTCGAAGGTGGAGGTGCTGGTGGCGCCGACCACCTTGCCGTCGAGATCGGCCAGCGTCTTGGCCTTGCTGTCCTTGTGCACGGCAACGGCCGCCGGTGTGTAATAGTAGACCGCCGGAAAATCGAAGATCTCGGCGCGCTTCTTGGTCGGCGTCATCGAGCCGGCATGCATGTCCCAGCGCCCTGCCCAATGGCCGGCGGTGATGATGTCCCAGCCGGGCGTGATGAACTCGACCTTGACGCCGAGGTGCTTGCCGATCGCCTTGGCGACGTCGACATCGAAGCCGTCCAGCTCGTTGCTCGCATTCACGAAGGACTGCGGCGCCCAGTTGGCATCGGTCGCCACCTTGAGCGTGCCTGCCGCAATCACGCGGTCGAGCACCGCGCCGGCGTGAGCAGGACATGCGCCAAGCGCAAGCGCCATCGCGGCCATCGTCACGTGTCGTCTGTTCCAGATTGTCATGTGCGTATTCCCCTGTTGTTGTTCAGTCCCTTGCGGTCACTTCCGTTCAGCCGGTCTTGACATCGCAATTTCGTGCCGACCAAGTCGGCGTCCTCTCCCAAAGGCCCGCGGATTTAGCGACGTCGTGGCCGGTCCGGTCTTCCGATGTCGCGGAGGATGTTTTCCGTCGCCATTCCCCCGATCACAGGAAAGGGGCCGGCCCGCTGCCTGCGACCCCTCGTACAGCGTCTGGTGTCCGAGATACTCTGCTGCATCGCGAAGGCTGCTATTCATTGGAGGTGGCCCCTTTCCCGCGGTCAGTATCCAGCAGGAAATCGCCCATCACGGCGGCAACCCGAGCCGGCGCCTCGATCAGGATCGAATGACGAAGTCCGGGCAGGATGGCGAGTTGCGACCCTTGCACCTGTTCCTGCATCAGCCGTGCCATGCGCGGGCTGGAACCCTGGTCGTCCTCGCCGGTGACGATCAGCGTCGGGCAGGTGATACGGTCGAGAATGCCGCCGAAATCGGTCTCGGCCAGAACGCGATAGGCCGCCGCGTAGCAGTCGCGGTCGTTCTCGGCGTCGCGTCGGCGCAACTCGGCGATCACCTCCGGGTTGCTGTCCTGGAAATCCTCCGTCAGCCAGCGCGACAGCGAGGCGGCGTGGTGGGTCGAGGCATCGCTCGCCACCAGCGCCGCCAGCCGGCCGCGCACCGCGTGCCGTTCTTCTGGCGTGCGGCCGGCGACCGTCGACAGCAATACCAGTTTTTGCAGACGCTCGGCATGCGTCAGCGCCAGGCGCTGCGCGATCAGGCCACCCAGCGAAAAGCCGACCAAATTGAAGGTGGCGAACCCGACATGGTCGGCCAGCGCCAGCGTCTCCTTGACGAAATCGTCGATCTCGTAGCGGCCCTTGATCCGGCTGGAGCGGCCATGGCCGCGCAGGTCGAAAGTGAGAACCGCGAAGCGATCTTTCAGTTGGCCCGCCACCCCATTCCAGGCTTCGAGATAGGAGCCGACCCCATGAATGCAGACCAGCGGCACGCCGCCCTCACCCTCAAGGCGCCAGTTGAGCAGCACGCCCTCGACATCGAGCTGGCCGGAGCGCGCCATTGTCACGCCCTCGCCGCCTGGCGCGCCCTGTCGCGCTCGCGCGCGGCAAAAACCGGCATCACCTCGTCGACCCACAGCTTGATCGTCTCCTTCTGCAGCTCGAACGGCAGGTTGAACGTCAGGCCGAGGCAAAATTGGTCGACGCCCGCCGCTTCATAGTCGAGCAGCTTCTCGATCACCTCGTCCGGCGTGCCGAACATCAGGTTGCGGCGGATGTTCTCGGGATTGTAATTGTCCTTGCCCTCGACGCTCTCGTAAGGGACGGCTTCGGGAAAGCCGTTTTTCACGGTGCCGATGTTCTGGAACAGGTTCTCGAAGGCGCGGCCGTAGTCGATGGCATGCCCGACCGCGATCTCCCAGTCCTGCGCCCGTTCGTAGACGCAGGTGCGCCGTTGCATCATCAGGCGCGGGCGCGGCACCTCCGGATGATCGGAGACGGCCTTGCGGAATTTCTCGCCGAGCACGGCGATCTCCGCCGCCGGCGCCGACAAGGGCGTCGACAGGATCGAGGCGCCGATGCCAACCGCCCAGTCGAAAGTACCCGGGTCTCGCGCGGCCACCCAGATCGGTGGATGCGGCTTCTGCAGCGGCTTCGGGACGCCGGCGGCGAGCGGGAACTTCCAGTAGCGGCCGTCATGGGCATAATCCTGCGCCCAAAGCTTCTTCACCGCCGGCACCAGTTCCTTCAGATAGGCAACGCCCTCCTGCTGCGGCATTCCGCCGGCCATGCGGTCGAACTCGTACTGATAGGAGCCGCGCGCAATGCCGAACTCCAGCCGCCCGCCGGTCAGGTGGTCGCAAAGTGCCGCCTCCCCTGCCAGCCGGATCGGGCTCCAGTAGGGCGCGACCAGCGTCGAGGTGCCGAGCCGGATCTGCTCGGTATGCTGGGCAAGCCAGGTCAGCGTCATCAGCGGGTTCGGCGAGATCGTGCATTCGATCGTGTGATGTTCCGCTGTCCATAGCGTCTCGAAGCCACCCTCGTCGGCCATCCGCGCCAGCTCGAGCAGATTGCTCTTCACCTTCGACATCGGCATGTCGGGCGAGAAGCGTTCCATGGTCAGCGAAACGGCGAATTTCATGTCGGTCTCCCCAGTGCGTCGGGTTTGGTCAGCGAAGGCGGATGATGAAGGGGTCCTGCATGGCGCCGGAGTAGTCGATGACGACGTTCTTCAGGCGCGAGAACTCTTCCATGGCGTCGAAGCCTCCGCGCCGGCCATAGCCGCTCTCCTTGAAGCCGCCATTGGCGGACATGAAGGAGGAAGCGCGGTAGGTGTTGATCCAGACAGTGCCGGCCTCGACATTCCTGGCGAAACGCAGCGCGCGGTTGATGTCCAGCGTCCAGATGCCGGAGGCCAGCCCATAGCGGGTGTCGTTGGCGAGCCGGATCATCTCGTCTTCGGACGAGAACGGCATGACGCCGACAACGGGACCGAACAGCTCCTCCTGCATGAAGTCCATGCCGTTATCGGCATCGGTCATCACAGTCGGCTCAAAATACCAGCCGCCGGCAAGATCGGCCGCCTGCGGCCGTCTGCCGCCGGCCGCGATGCTGGCGCCTTGGCGCACGCCCGAGGCGACATAGGTTTCCACCTTGGCAAGCTGCGCCGACAGCGCCAGCGGGCCGATGTCGGTTTCTTCCAGTGTCGGCAGCCCGACCCGCACGCGCCTCGTGCGCTCGACCAGCGCCTCGACGAAACGGTCATAGACGCTGGCCTCGACGAAACAGCGCGAACCGGCGACGCAGGTCTGCCCCGCCGCCGCGAAGACACCGGATACGACGCCGTTGACGGCATGGTCGATGTCGACATCGCCGAAGACGACATGCGGCGACTTGCCGCCGAGTTCCATCGAACAGGGAATGAGGTTTTCCGCTGCATTGGCGGCAATCCGCCGGCCCGTCACGGTGGAGCCGGTGAAAACGAATTTTGCAATGCCTGGATGGCGCGTCAGCGCGTCGCCGGCCACGGCGCCGGTGCCGGTGACGACGTTGACGACGCCGGCCGGGAAGCCAGCTTCCATGATCAGCTCGGCCAGAGCGAGCGTGGACGCACTGGCATGCTCGGACGGCTTGACGACGACCGTGTTGCCGAGTGCCAGGCATGGCGCCAACGTGCCGGTGAGCAGCATCAGGGGCGAGTTCCATGGCGTGATCATGCCGACGACGCCGATTGGCTCGCGCAGGTTGAAGTTGAGCATGTCGAGCTTGTTCACCGGGATGGTGTCACCGAGCAGCTTGTCGGCCATCCCAGCGAAATAGGTGTAGCTGTCGGGCATGGCGCGCATCTGCGCCCGCATTTCCTTGAGCAGCTTGCCGTTGTCGCGTGTCTCGATCAGCGCCAACTCGTCGGCGTGCTCCAGCACCAGTTCCGCCAGCCGGCGCACCAGCCTGCCGCGGTCGGTCTGGGTCATGCGTCGCCAGGCTGGAGCGGCGAAGGCCGAGCGCGCTGCCTCGACCGCCGCGCCGACATCCTCGGCGCCGGCCTCGGCGAACTGATACCAGGGCTTGCCGGTGGTCGGGTCGAAACTGTCGATGTATTGCCCGTTTTTCGGCGCCACGAACGCACCGTTGATGAACAGGTTCTGGCGTGAGCCTTCGAGCGATCGGACCGTCGTTTTCATGCTGTATTTCCTGCGTGGAGCATCATTCGGACGCGGCCTGCGTCCACGATTGCGACTGGCCGTCGATCATGGCGACGCGGCCGCCGTCCCCGGTATCGATGTAGATGCCGAAGCGCTTGTCCTGGCGCTCGCGCGCATAGCGGCGCAGCATGGCGCGCAATTCATGCGTGGCGATCCGCTCATAGGGCAGCGCGTCGAGGGAAAAGAAGGCATGGCCATCCGGAAGTGCGGCTTCAGCGCTCTCACGGCTCAGTTCGGCGCGGTAAACGAGATAGCCCGGGTCGCTGTCAGCGACGTCGAACACCGAATAGAGAAAGGTGTTTTCAGGAACGAGGGTCAACGCCTCGCCGCCATCGAGGACAAGCTGGCTGTCGGCCTTGCGCCGCCGCGCCGTCGGCAGCACCCAGCTTCCCTTGCCATCTGTGCGCAAGAGGATGCGGTTCCCCGCTTCGACCAGATAGCCGATGATCATGTCCTGCGAGGCCATCCAGCCGGCGGGCAGCGGATCCTTCACGCTGGCGTAACGGCCGCGGCAAAATCCGAGCGGCGCCGATGGGCTGGTGCCGAAAGCCTGGACCTGACCGATCAGGATGATGTGGTCACCGGCCTCGATACGGTTGTGAACGGTGCAGTCGAACCATGTCAGGCTATCGGTGAGGATCGGCGCGCCGGTGTGGGCGCGGTCATGGTTGACCGACTGGAACTTGTCCGCCGCTTTCGACGCGAACACCGAAGAAGTTTCGACCTGGCCTTCATGCAGGAAATTGACCGCGAAGGACTGTGTTTCGTTGAATGCGGGAAAGCTCGCCGCCGCCTTGCCGACGCAGACCAGGAGCAATGGCGGGTCAAGCGAGACCGAGGTGAAGGAGTTGGCGGTCATGCCCCGCGGATTGCCGTCGCAGTCGCGCGTGGTGATGACGGTGACGCCGGTGACGAAGGTGCCGAAGGCACGACGCAAGGCGATCGGGTCGATCCTCCTTTGTGCCATCGCGTCCGCCATCGCTTTCCTCCATAGTGTCGGACGAAAGCTAGGCAGGAGCCGGCCGGCGTTCTTCCTCCGGTCTGTAGGAAAGATGGCGCGGCGTGCTGCTGTTATCCCGAGCAAGCGCAGGCGCGACAAGCCTGCGCTTGCGGCGACTGCCGCATCGCAACAATGGAGGCGAGGTCCAGAGAGTCTAGCGGGCTGCCGGCACGCGGCTGTCGATGATGCCGCTGAGACGGATCGCAAGTTCGACCGCGAAGCGCTGTTCGGGCGTGTCGAGACGGATCCCGAACAGTTCCTCCATGCGCGACAGGCGATAGCGCAAGGTGGTGACATGCAGGCCGATGGCGTCGGCGCAGGCCTGGCTGCGGCAGCCCTCGCGCAGATAGGCAAACAACGTGTCCAAATAGGGCGTGCCGTGCTCGCGGTCGTGCGCAATCAGGGCGCCGACACTGTCGTCGACGAAGCCGCGCACTTCGGGAGCGTCGACGGCGGCGACCAATATCGGCAGCGGACCGAAATCCTGGCCGGCAAAAACACCGGTGCGCCCGAAGGAACGGCCGATCCGGATCATGCGGCGGCACCGCTCCCAGGCGATGGGATAATCGGCCAGCGCGGCACAGGCTTCGGAAAGCACCACCACCGGTTCGCGTTCGAAATAGCGGCCAAGCTCGGCCGCGATCCTGTGCGGCAATTTCCCGAAGCGCGCGCCGTCTTGCACGGCATCGGCAGGAACCAGGCAGACAAGGCCGTCTTCCACCGCGATTGCCGTACCGGCAATGCCTGCCTGCTGCAGGAGACGCACGAGCGCATGATGCGGATCGGCAAGGCCGATGGC
This sequence comes from Mesorhizobium sp. Root695, assembly GCF_001428185.1. Lineage (NCBI taxonomy): Bacteria > Pseudomonadati > Pseudomonadota > Alphaproteobacteria > Hyphomicrobiales > Phyllobacteriaceae > Mesorhizobium > Mesorhizobium sp. Root695. The sequence continues at coordinate 520,589 of NZ_LMHO01000023.1, forward strand.
ACCATCCTTCGCCTGCTCGGCGAGGTCGATGACGATCATCTTCTGCGCAACGGTCAGATCGAGCCCCAGCCGGCGGGCGCGATTGACGATATCCGCCTCGTCACGCCAGCGGCTCTCCGCCACCTCCAGGAAAAGCTCGGTCAATGAACGCGTCTCGAAGCGGAAGCGCACGAAGCTGCGCATCATCTGCACGCTGAGAGCGAATTTGGTGCTGTCGAGCAGCATCTGATCGAGTTGGCCAGACTCGTGAGGCGTCGGAAAAATCATCAGCGCACCAACCACCTCGGCATCGATGGTAAGCGGCTCGATGCGCACCGAAAGCTTAAGCTGGCGCTTGCCGTCATCGACGAACAGCGTCTCGGTGTGGCGTCCGTCGGACGCGCCGCGCGCTATCTTGAAGATCTGCCGGCTCAGCGTTCCGCGCACCGCCTGCTGCCAGGAGGCAATGTCGAAATGCGCTTCGCTTGGGGAACGGCCGGCGACGACCAAATTGGCATGGAAATCGATCACCACCGCCGGATTGGGCAAAAGTTCGCTGACCTTTTCGGCGAGCGAGACCACGGACCCGTCCGACAAGGCCTGCTGCAGAAGCGAGGTGTGCGCCGAAAGGGCACGTTGCAGGCGTTTGCCAGCCTGCTTCTCCTGGCGCAGCCGATGCTGCTTCTCGACCGCGATCTCGCCCAGATGCACGATCATGCCGATGAAGGCGATATCCTCCGCCGTCACTTCGGTGATCTTGCGCGAGACGACGGTCAGCACCATCGGCCGGCCATCTTCGTCGACGCAGTTCATCGGCATCACCAGCACGCTGCGGTAGTCGCGCTCGAAGGCCTCGCGGCGATAGCCCGGGAACTCCTCCGACACCCGCGCGTCCCTGATATAGACCGGCTCATTGCGGTTGAGCGCGACGATCGAGGGACTGGTGGCCAGTTCCCAGCGATCCGGCAGCGTGCGGTGAATGAGCGTCGGATCGTGGCGCACGATGACATAGGCGTGGCCATGCGGTGCGTCGATGCCCATGATCGAGCCCAGCGTCCATTTGGCATGACGGCAGGCCGCCAGCACAAGGTCGCGCAGCACGGACTGGAGATCGCCGCCCGAATTGATGAGGCTGGCGGCGTCCCGCAAGGAGAGAATTTGCGACTCGTGGTCCACGCCTGATCTTCCGCCACTCGCGAAGGGCGAATTTAAGCCGTCGCGGATATATAAACGCTACACCGCTTCCAAGCGGGGCGCACGCCGATTCTTCCTACGAACCGGAGGAATACCCGCCGATTTGCGCCTACTAGATTTGAGCTTTCACTGAAGAGGCCAAATCATGGAATTGCGGAAGATCTGTACCTTCACCGAGGAAGTGCACTTCGAAGGCAGCAAGGCGGCCGCGAGGCCGGTGACATCGATCGTCGTCGCCGCCGTCTTGCACAATCCATGGGCCGGGCGCGGCTTCGTCGAGGATCTGCGGCCAGAGATTGTCGCCATCGCACCCCGGCTCGGGCAGGAACTCACGCACCGCCTGATCGGGTTGATGCCGGCGGAACGCATCGAAAGCTACGGCAAGGCCGCCGCCGTCGGAACCGCCGGCGAGATCGAGCATGCCTCCGCCATGATCCACACGCTGCGCTTCGGCAATGTGTTCCGCGATGCCGTCGGCGGCACGACCTATCTCGAATTCTGCAACACACGCAACGCGCCTGGCGCGCTGCTGTCGCTGCCAATGATGCACAAGAGCGAGAACGGCCGCCGCTCGCATTTCATCACCGCCAACTTCCAGATCGCCGACGGCCCGGCCGCGGACGAGATCGTCGTCGCCATCGGCGCGGCGGATGGCGGCCGCATCCATCCCCGCATCGCCGACCGCTTTCAGGACTTGGCCGAGATGGAGCAAGAGCGGCTCGGCGTTCAAGCCTGACAGCTGCATGGCCGGACTTGCCTGCCTTTTTTGCGTTGCGAGCATGGCCATTCCAGCTACTCTGTGCAGAAGAGCCGCGCAGAGGTTGGCCCCTGCCAATGCCGGAGTGACATGTGACGATACGGCCAATCGTGAGATTTTCCCGATCCTCGTCTGCGCTCCGTCGCCGAGCCCATATCGGCGTTTGACGAAGATTTGCGCCGGCTTGCGGGCGATCTCACCGACACAATGCGCGCCGCTCCTGGCATCGGAATCACCGCGCCTCACATCGGCTCCTGAAGCGGCTGTTGGTCATCGAAGTGTCGCCTTCGGCGGGCCTGCGCAGCTACGTCAACCCGACCATTCTTTGGGCATCCACTGAGACGATCCGCCATATCGAAGGCAGCGTATCCATGCCAGGAGTCACCGAGGAAATCGAACGGCATGCGCGTGTCCGAATCGGCTACCAGACCCTGGACGGCGACGAAGGCGTCGAGCAGGCCGAAGGCCTGCTTTCTGTTTGCCACCAGCGCGAGATCGAACAACTCGACGGTGTCTTCTGGATCGAGCGGCTCTCCCGCCTGAAGCGGGAGCGGCTTGTCAAACAATACGAGAAACAGCAACGAGGCTTTTTGTCGATGGCATCCACGCACCGCCCTGAGCAATTCCAGGAAAAGTGTGAAACGGTTTTCCGTCCGGAATTGCTCAAAACAAAGAGTTAGCCGCTCCAACCGCGGCATATCTTTCGGCGCAAAATCAATGATGGTCAGGGGGACGGCGCGCCGGCTTCGATCAACCCTTCGCGTTTCAGATCGGTCCACAGCGCTGGCGGAATATCCTCGCGCAGATAGGCCAAATTCTGTTTCAGCTCCTCGGCCGAGCGGGCGCCCGGGATGACACTCGACACCAGGGGATGGCCGAGCGGGAACTGGAGCGCCGCCGCCGGCAGCGATACTTTGTGGCTGATACAGACCGCCTCGATACGGCGGACGCGTTCGAGCACCGGCTCAGGCGCCGGCCTGGTGTTGAAGGTGGCGCCCTTGACGGCGCCTGTTGCCAGGATGCCGGAATTGTAGGGGCCGCCGATGATGATCCTGGTGCCGCGCTGCTCGCAGAGAGGCAGCAAGGTCGACAGCGGCTCCTGTTCGAGCAGCGTGTAGCGGCCGGCGAGCAGGAAATAGTCGAACGCTCCAGCCACGACGAAATCGGACAGCATCTGCCATTGGTTGATCCCGACGCCAACCGCCTTGATGACGCCTTGCGAGCGCAATTCGTCGAGCGCCGGATAGGCGCCGTCCATGGCTTCCCGGAAGCGGCTGCGAGCATACGGGTCCTCGCCGGGGCCGAAATGGATGGCTTCGTCCGGATCGTGGATCGAGACCATGTCGACATAGTCGGTGTCCAGCCGCTTCAGCGTGCCTTCGAGCGAACGCATCACCGCATCGCGCGAATAGTCGAACTCGGCACGGAAGGAGCCGGGCTGGTCCCACAGTGCCGGCTTCAGCTCTTCCGATGGGATCGGCACGAGGTCGTAACCGATCTTCGACGAGATGACGATGTCAGCGCGTGGCAGCGACTTGATCGCCAGCCCCAGACGCGTCTCGCTGACGCCGAAGCCATAGACAGGTGCTGTGTCGAAATAGCGGATGCCATTGTCATAGGCCGCCTGCACGGTCTTCACCGCTGCATCGGTGTCGACGGCGCGGTACATGTTGCCCAGCCCGGTGCCGCCGAGCCCGATCGTCGTCACCTTCAGGCCGCCCTTGCTAACAGCCCTGAATTCGATTTCAGCCATTTTCTATTCCTGCGATCTTTAGTGGTCCATCGTTCCGGCGATGCGGCGGCCTCCCGCGCCGTGTTCAGACTGAGGAAGAGCGCCGTAGCACCGGGGTCGAAAAAGCATTGACACAAAACTTGTCATATAACAATGTAACCAGACGACAAAGATGAGCAAGCCCGCAAACGAAGAGGGAGGAAGAAAGCATGGCCGACGAAACGAAAAATCAGATGGAGATGGCGAATGCGGCCATCTCCCGGCGCAGTGCCTTCGCACTGGCAGGAAAACTTGGCCTTGGTGCAGCAGGCCTCGCCAGCGGGCTGGGAGCAGGTTTTGCCGGCGGTATCAGCGCGGCACGAGCAGCCGATTCATCGCCCGGGTTGCCGAAGAAGCCCTACAAGTTCCACTTCGTCTGCCATGTGACGCTGGACCAGTTCTTCACGCCGACCGTCTACGGCATCCAGGATGCCTGCGCCGTCTTCGGCTGCAGCTACCAGTGGACAGGTTCGCAGAAGAACGTCGTCTCCGAAATGGTCAGCGCCATGCAGACAGCGATCGCGCAAAAGTCGGACGGCATCGCCGTCTGCTTGGTCGATCCGACGGCCTTCGACGCTGCCACCGACATGGCCGCGCAAGCCGGAATTCCGGTCGTTGCCTTCAACGCCGACGTGCCGGTCGGCAGCCCCAACAAGCGGCTCTCCTATGTCGGCCAGCCCCTCTATCAGTCGGGCTACAATTCGGCGCTGAAGTGGCTGAAGCTGATCCCCAAGGGCGGCCACGTCATGCTGTCGATCGGCGTGCCGGGCTCGCTCAACACGCAGCCGCGCCTCGACGGCTACATCCAGGCAATCAAGGACAGCAACAGCGGCGTCACCTACGATGTCGTCAACACCGGTCCGGATCCGGCAACCGAAATCTCGCGTGTCGAGAGCTATTATCTCAGCCACAAGAACGTCAACGGCCTGTTCGGCACCGGCGGTTCCGACACCTATGCCTGCGGTTTCGTGTCCAACAAATACGGGCTGGTGAAAGCCGGCGGCGCGGTGGCCGGCTTCGACCTGTTCCCGCAGACGCTGGACTTCATCAAGGCTGGCGACGTCAACTTTACCACCGACCAGCAGGCCTATCTGCAGGGCTTCCTGCCGGTGCAGCAGATGTATCTCTACAAACTGTCGGGCGGCCTTGTCGGCCCGGCCAACAGCGACACCAGCCAGGCCTATGTGACCAAGGACAATGTCGACGCCTATGTCGGCAAGTCGCGCTTCGAGGGCCGCTCAGACGTCGAGCCGACCTGACACGGTCCGGCCAAGCGAACTCCTGCCCCCGCCACGTCATTTTCCGGTGACGTGGCGGGGCATCGCTGACTGCACGCCATGCGTTCGACTTGCCTGTCGCCAACCCGCCTTTCGCCCAGTATTCGAAATTAGGAAGTCGCAGTGCAGCCAACCAAAACAGCAAGAGCCGGGAAGAGCGCCGTCGGCGTCAAGGTCCCGCACACGATGACGGAAAGGCTGCTGATCCTTTTGTCCCGCTATCGCGAGGCCAGCATCGCCGTCGTCGCCATCGTGCTCGTCATCTATTTCCAGTTCGGCAGCGATGGCGGATTCCTGTCGCCGCAATTCATGAGCGTCGTGCTGCGTGACACCGGCCGGCTCGGCCTGGTCGCCGCGGCGGAAGTCATGCTGATGATCACCGGCGAGATCGATCTGTCGCTCAGCGCCATCTTCTCGATCGCGCCCTATGTCATGGCGCTGCTGTCGGTGACCTATGGCCTGCCGCTGGCCGTCGGCGCGCTGATCGGCGTGCTGATCGGCATACTGGTCGGCGCCATCAACGGCATCATCACGGTGCGCTTCAAGGTGCCGTCGCTGATCACCACCGTCGGCATGCTGTTCTTCCTGCAAGGCATCGTCGTCTCGATCTACAACAGCCAGCCGATCGTGGCGCCGGTCGAGCAGCCCTTCAACGCCATCTTCGGGCAGAGCCTGTACCAGCCGTCGGATGCGCTCCTGTCCTGGCACGGCATTACGGCGTTCACGCCTTTCCTGTGGGCGGTGCTGGTGGTGCTGGTGTTGGCTCTGGTGCTGAACCGCACCACCTTCGGCCTGCACACCATCGCCACCGGCTCCAACATCATCGGCGCCCGCGAGATCGGCGTGCGCACCGACCGCATGAAGATCTACAATTTCATGATCGCCGGCGGCTGCGCTGCCTTTGCCGGCATCATCAACACGGCGCAGTTCACCTCGGCCGATCCGCAGGCCGGCAGCCCGTTCCTCACTTTGCAGGCGATCGCGGCCGCGGTCATCGGCGGCACCTCGCTGCTCGGCGGCTCCGGCACCGTCATCGGCGCACTGATCGGGGCTTTCGTCGTCGCCTCGCTCAACAACGGCCTGGTGATGATCGGCGCCCAGGCCACCGTATCCGACATCTATCTCGGCGCGGCCATCATCGCCGCGATGATCCTCTCAATCCAGGTCGATCGCCTGCGCACACGGAGGCGCGTATGAACACGCAAACCATTCCACCGCTCGCCCCCGATGCGCCCGTCGTGCTGGAAATGTCCAACATCTCCAAGAATTTCGGCGCCGTCACAGCCCTCGTCGATGTCTCGATCAAGCTGCGCCAGGGCGAGGTGCTAGCGCTGGTCGGCGACAATGGCGCCGGCAAGTCGACGCTGATCAAGATCCTGTCGGGCTTCCACCAGCCCGACACCGGCACGATCGTCTCGCAAGGCAAGGAGGTGCGTTTCGCCTCGCCGCGCGATGCGCGTGCGCAAGGCATCGAAACCGTCTATCAGGACCTGGCGCTGATCGGCGACCTCAGCGTCTTCCACAACATGTTTCTCGGCCGCGAGTACCACAAGCGCTTCCTCGGCCTGAACCTGCTGGACAACAGGAAGATGCGCGAACAGGCGCAGCTCTATCTCGATACGCTCGGCATCACGATCCCCAGCGTCAACAGCACGGTCGACCTCCTGTCGGGTGGACAGCGCCAGTGCATCGCGGTGGCCCGCTCGATCTATTCATCGCCGAAGATCCTGGTTCTCGACGAACCGCTGGCGGCACTGGGCGTGCGCGAGAGCGCGCATGTGCTCGGCCTGATCCAGAACTTGCGCAAGCAGCGCCAGGTCTCGGTGATCCTGATCGTCCACAACTACAACCAGATTTTTGAAGTCTGCGACCGCATCAACTTCCTGCATTCGGGCGAGGTCGCACTGGACGCGTCGACGGCCGACACCAGCGAGGAGGAACTGATCCGCATCGTCAAGTCGGGCTTGGGCACCAGGGCGATCGAAGCCGCCGCGGCCGAAGTCCGGCCGGGCCTCGTATGAACCAGCCGGCAAGCCACGGCTGAATCAATCCCCGCCGGCCCGACCACGATCGGCCGGCCCCTTGCATGGAGTATTCGTTTTGACGCTCTCACCCACTGAACTGACCAGATCCCTTGGCCGCGGGCTGCTGTCCTTTCCGCTGACCTTTTTCGACGATGACGGCGGCTTCAACGAAGACGGCTATCGCGCCCATGTCGCCAGCCAAGGCACTGCCGGAGCAAGCGGGCTTTTTGCCGCCGGCGGCACGGGCGAGTTCTTCTCGCTGACGCTCGAGGAGTACAAGCGCGTCGTACGGGCGGCGTCGGACGAAGTGCCCGATCAGCTGCCGCTGCTGGCCGGCGTCGGCTATGGCACACATATGGCGGTCGAGTTCGCCAAGGCCGCCGAGGCCAATGGCGCCGACGGGCTGCTGGTGCTACCGCCCTACCTAGTCAAGTCCGAGCAGGAAGGATTGCGCCGCCACCTCACCGCCATCTGCCGTTCGGTCGGCATCGGCGTGATCGCCTATAACAGGGACAATGCGGTGCTGACGCCCGAGACGCTCGAGCGCCTGGCGCAGGATTGTCCGAACTTGATCGGCCTCAAGGACGGTGTCGGCGACATCGAGCTTCTCACCGCTTTGCGCTACCGCATGGACGACCGCCTGATCTTCATCGGCGGCATGCCGACGGCCGAAGTCCATGCCAGTGCCGCCGCGGCAATCGGCATGACGACCTATTCCTCAGCAATCTACAATTTCGCACCCGAGATCGCGCTGCGTTTCTTCAATGCCCTGCGCGCCGGGCGTACGGCCGAGGTTGGCGATCTCATCCGCTCGTTCTTCCTGCCCTATCTCGCCATCCGCAACCGGCGCGCAGGCTATGCCGTGTCGATCGTCAAGGCCGGCGCGCGCATCGCTGGGATCGACTGCGGCCCGGTCAGGTCACCGCTTCTCGACCTCACGGCAGAAGAGGAGCGGCAGCTGGCCGCGCTCATGCAGTCCTGCAATATGCCGGTCGGAGAGCTGGCGTAGGACGGGATGGTTTGCGGGCGCGAATCGAAGACCGGAGTTGACAGCTTGCTACGATCTGGCGTGACCATCGACCATGCGGCCATAGCGCTCGCGGCCCGCTTCCAGATGCTCGCGCAAGGTGAAGCGGGCGGCTTCGACATTCTGCCGCTCGATGGCCTGGTAGATGCGGCGGTGCTCCATCTGCACCTGTTCGAGATAGAGCCTCCGCTGCTCCGGGGTCTCAGTCCGCGGACGGATCGACTGGCGCGGAATGATGACGGGTCCGAGAAAATGCATGAAGCGTTCGAAATAGGGATTGCCGGTTGCCGAGGCGATCGCCCGGTGGAAGGCAAAGTCCGGCTCGATGGCGTTCTCGCCGGCGGCGATCGATGCATCGATGGCGTCAAGGCAATCGCGCATGCGGGCAAGGTCGTCGTCGCTGCGCTTCTCGGCAGCGATGCCGGCGGCCTCGAGTTCGATGGCGAGCCGCAGCTGCAACACGTTCTGAACTTCCGTCAGCGAGTGAAGCTCGTCGGAGACGATGCGAAACGTGGTGCTGGCCTCATGGTCGGCGACGAACACGCCCGATCCCTGGCGGCTGACGACCAGCCCTTCCGTGCGCAGCGAAGCCATGGCCTCGCGGATCACCGTGCGACTGACGCCGAACTGCGCGATCAGCTCCTGCTCGGTCGGCAGTCTCTCGCCACTGGTCAGATGGCCGGCGCGTATTTCGCGCGCAAACCAGTCGGCAACCTGCGCCGTGCGGCTGATCTGCGGGGGAAGGCCAAAGGAACGTTTCATCGCCATCAAGCAATAAACGAACCATTGTTGGTGGCAACCGCTAATTTGTACGGTGATATGATGAGATTTATGCCACGTCGGCCGCGCGCGATCTCCATTCGCCTTGCCAGGTCCGCACGAACATGCCTGCGGTATCAGCGAAAGGACAGGGCGTGATGATCCCCGAAAGGCCGGTGCTGTTGACCGGAGCCTCCGGCACGATTGGACGGCTGCTCTCAGCCAGACTGGCAGTGCTGGGCTGGACCTTGCGGCTCACCGACGTCGTGCCCTTGCCGATCCCGCTGCCGGACAGAGCGAGCTTCACCGTCGCCGATCTCGAGGACCAGCAGGCTGTGAACGATATTGCCCAAGGCTGCGGGCTGATCCTGCATTTCGGCGGTATCTCCACCGAGCAATCCTTCGAAACGGTGCTCGGCCCCAATCTGCGCGGCAGCTTCCACATCTACGAGGCGGCGCGCATCCAGAACGCGCGGGTCGTATTCCCTTCCTCCGTGCATGCGGTCGGGCTCTACGAACGGACCGAGATTCTCGATCAGGACTGCCTGTTGCGCCCGGACGGCTATTACGGCCTGTCGAAGGCCTATGGCGAGATGCTGGCGCGGCTCTACTTTGACAAGCATGCGGTCGAAAGCGTGCTGATCCGCATCGGCTCGGTGCTGCCGGAAGTTCCGGACGAAAGGATCCTGTCGACCTGGATATCGCATGACGATTTTGTCCGCCTGGTCGAGCGTTGCGCCGAGGCAGAGCGGGTCGGTTGCTCCGTCATCTGGGGGCAGTCCAACAACAGCCGCGGTTTCTGGCGAAACGATGCCAGGGACAAGATCGGCTGGAGACCGCTGGACAGTTCAGACAGCCAGGCCGAACGCGTGCGCGGCAAGGTGACGGACAATCCGGTGGTCGAGCGCTACCAGGGCGGCAAGTTCATCGTCGTCGACTACAGCCGCACCGACTTCCCGCCGCGCTCGATGTTTGACGACGACTAGGCCGTCACCGCTGGCAGCGGGCTTCGCCCGGCGATCAGATCCGCCGCCTTTTCGGCGATCATGATGACCGCGGCGTTGGTGTTGGATGACACGATGCTTGGCATGACCGAACTGTCGCAGACACGCAGACCTTGCAGTCCGCGCAGGCGAAGCTCGGGATCGACCACACTCGCGGCATCGCTGCCCATCCGGCACGAGCCGACCGGGTGGTAGGCACTGCGCCCATGCTCACGGGCAAAGGCTTCGAGCGCCGCGCGTCCCTTCATTGCCGCACCCGGCAGATGTTCCCGGCTGATGTATTTGGCGAAGGCCGGCTGTGACAGGATCTCGCGGCTGATCTCGATGCCATCGACGGCGCGCTCCAAATCATAGCGTTCGGCAAACGGATTGGGATCGATGATCGGCGCATCGCGCAGATCGGCTGACCGCAGCGTGACGCTGCCGCGCGAGCGGGGGCGGACATGGTAGGAATTCAGCGTGCAGCCATTGCCACCGGGGACCGAGCCGATGCCTTCCTCGACGCCGGCACCGGGCAGGAAATGGAACTGGATATCCGGAGTCTTCTCGGCGCGGTCGCCCCACCAGAAGCCGCCGGCCTCGACGATGTTGGAGGCCACCGGCCCCTTGCCGAACAGCGCGTATTCGAGACCGGCGATCGCCTGCCAGCGCTTCTTCTTGTAGCGGTCGATGCCATGCGGCCCGTTGAGCTCGGCGACGACATCGACATCCATGTGATCATGCAGGTTCTGCCCGACGCCAGGCAGATCGTGGATCACTTTGATGCCATGCGCACTGAGATGCGCGGCATGGCCGATGCCGGACAGCATCAAAAGTTTGGGCGAGCCAATGGCGCCGGCGGTGACGATCACCTCGCGTCCGGCGCGCAGCAGCTCGGTGCGGCCATTGACGATGACCTCGACGCCGATGGCGCGGCCGTTCTCGACAACGACGCGGCTGACCGTGGCGTCGGTGCGCAACGCCAGATTCCTGCGGCCAAGCGCCGGCTTCAGATAAGCGACCGCCGTACTGCTGCGTTTCCCCTGACGTGTCGTCGTCTGGTAGAAGCCGGCGCCTTCCTGTTGGCCAGCATTGAAGTCGGCCCGGAACGGAAGACCCGCCTGCTGCGCCGCCTTGACGAAGATCCGCGTCAACGGATGCGGGGCGCCGCTGGAAACGCCGAGCGGGCCATTGGTGCCGTGCTGCGGACCGGCGAATGTGTCATTGCCCTCCGAGCGGATGAAGTAGGGCAGCACTTCGGCGTAGCTCCAGCCGGTACAGCCATCGTCAGCGACCCAGCCGTCGTAATCCTGTGGGCAGCCACGCGTAAACACCTGGGCGTTGATCGAGGAGCCGCCGCCGAGCACACGCGCCTGCGGATAGACCATGGTGCGGCCGTCGATAGCCTTGCCGGGTGCCGTGTCATAGCCCCAGATCAGCGGCCCTGCCGTCATCTTGAAGAAGCCGACCGGCAGATGGATGTAGCGATCGGTGTCGGGCGGTCCGGCCTCGAGCAGGACGACGGACACGTCCGGATCCTCGCTCAGCCGGGCGGCCAGAATGCAGCCGGCCGAGCCGCCGCCGACGATGATGTAATCCGACATTCTCACTCCCTGGCAGGCAAAATCAGCGCCCTGCCCTCCGCGTGCGACGATCTCAAGTCGCTTGTGCTGCGTCAAGAGAAAGGGTATGGTTATCGTGTTGAAGGGTTGTCGTACAAGTGGAGGAGCTTGGCAATCCATTGATCGGAGGCCCGGCCGCGCTCCCCGCGCATGCCGCCGGGCGGGAAACAGATTTCAATCGGGAGGTTTGGATAATGAAGGACAAGACGAGTTTTACGCTTTCCGGCACAGTCAGTCGCCGGACGCTGATGATGGGAGCCACCGCCGGCGTGGCGGCGCTTGCCATGCCGAAGGTTTTGCGCGCTCAGGAAAAGCCGACGCTGGTGACATCGATCCGGTCGTTGTCCAACCCCTATCACGCGGTGTGGAAGACCGGGGCCGAGGCCTATGCCAAATGGGCAGGGCTCGAACATGTCACACTGGTTTCGGAAGGCAACAGCGAGAAGGGCATTGCCGACATCAAGGCGATGTTGGCCAAGACCGGCGGCAACATGGTGCTCAATTCCGATCCCAACGACACGCCTGATGCGCGCCCGATCGTAGAGGCCTGCGCCAAGGCCGGCGCCTATGTGGTGACGCAATGGAACAAGCCGGCGGATCTGCACCCGAAGGACTTCAACCCGAACTATGTTTCCCACATCGAGTTCGACGGCATCGCAAGCGGCAAGACGATCGCCGAGATCCTGTTCAAGACCATCGGCGGCAAGGGCGGCATCGTGGCGCTCGGCGGCCTGATCTCGACCACGGCGGCGATCGAGCGCAAGAAGGGCCTGGACGCAGCGCTCGCCGCCAATCCCGACGTCAAGCTGCTCGACTTCCAGGTCGCCAATTGGAAATCGACCGAGGCCTTCGACCTGATGGGCAACCTGCTCACCCGCTTCGGCGACGACATCAAGGGCATCTGGGCCGCCAATGACGACATGGGCTCCGGCGCACTTGAAGCGCTGCGCGCAGAAAACCTTGCCGGCAAGGTGCCGATCGTCGGTGTCGACGGTATCAAGACGGCGGTCGACGCGGTGCGCACGGGCGAGTTCGCCTGCACCGTCACTTCGGATCCGTTCTGGCAGGGCGGCATGGGTCTCGCCATCGGCTACAATGCCAAGATCGGCAAGTTCGATCCGGTCAAGGAGCCGCCGGAGCACCGCGAATTCTACGGCAAGGCGGTGCTGATCTCGCACGACAATGTCGAGGAATATTACAAGACCAATGTGGATGCGAAGCCGGAGATCGACTGGAACGACCTGTGGGGTCGGGTGACCGGAGCCATCCGGACCTGACCGCCGGAGCGGGCTGCTCTCCCTGGCGGCCCGCTTCCTCTTACCGTCGTCGTGCATTGCATCCGCATCGGCGACTGTCATCAGCAGACGGGAAGCGGTTTCTTGACAATCCATACAGAACCCATGAAGTCCGTTTCGGACATCGAGCGGACGACGCTTATGACATTTCTCCCCGGCCGCATCGCCACTGTGTTCGGTGGCAGGCGCTGGCGCAGCCTGGCGCCGCTGGCGGTGCTGATCGTGCTGTGCATGCTGATCGCCATTGCCAATCCCAATTTCATCGAGCTGCGCAACCTGGTGCGTCTCGCCAATTCGGCCGCCGTGCCGCTGACGCTGGCGATGGGCCTGACCTTCATCATCCTGATGGGCAGCATCGACCTTTCCGTCGAGGGCACGCTGTCGGTGTCGGCGATGGTGGTCGTGCTGCTCGCCGCCAATGACAGCAATGGCAACGACTATGGTTGGTGGGCGGTGCTGGCCGCGGTCATCGCCGGTACCGCCATGGGCTTTGTCAGCGGCCTCGTCCAGACCATGCTGCGCATCCCCTCCTTCATGGCCACGCTCGGCATGTGGTTCATCGGCCTTGGCCTGTCGGTCTATATGCTCGGCGGCTCGGCGATCCGGCTTAACGACGCCACGATCCGCGACCTGGCACTGCATCGTTTCCTCGGCCTGCCGCTGGCGGTGTGGGTCGCCACCGGCGCGTTCCTGCTCGCCGCTGTCATCCAGTATCACACCAAGCTCGGCCGCCACATACTGGCGATCGGCGGCGACGAGGATGTCGCCAAGCTCTCCGGCGTCAACGTGGTGCGCGTGCGCATCACCGCGTTCGCGCTGGCCGGTTTCTTCTTCGGCATATCCGGCGTGCTTGCCGCTGCACAGCTCGGTCAGTCGCACGCCGTCATCGGCGACGGCAGGCTGTTTGCCGCGGTCACCGCCGTCGTCGTCGGCGGCACGGCGCTGACCGGCGGCGAAGGCGGCGTCGTCAACACGCTGATCGGCGTGCTGATCGTCACCGTGCTTGCCAACGGCATGATCCTGCTCGGCATCTCGCCCTACATCCAGCAGACCGTGCAAGGCCTGATGATCATCGCCGCGGTGGCGCTGTCGCTCGACCGCATGCGCCTCAGAATCGTGAAGTGACCGCCATGCTGCAGGCGTCCCACATCATCAAGAACTTTCCCGGCGTGCAGGCCCTGCGTGACGTCTCGATCGAGGTCCGGCCGAACGAGGTGGTCGGGCTGATCGGCGAGAACGGCGCCGGCAAGTCGACGCTGATGCGCGTGCTGGCCGGCAGCTACCGGCCGGATGGCGGCAGCCTCACGCTGGACGGCGAGCAGCTTCGCATGCGCAGTCCGCGCGACGCGGCCCGGCATGGCATCGGCATGGTGTTCCAGGAACAGTCGCTGGTGCTCAATCTGACGGTCGCCGAAAACATCTATCTCGGCGAGGAGGACCGCTTCACCCGCTTCGGCATCGTCAACTGGCGCGCCATGAACGCGGCGGCGCGCCGCCAGCTGGCCAAGATCGGCGTCGACATCGACGTCACGGCGCGCACCTCCGAGCTCACCTTCGCCGCACGCCAGATGGTCGAGCTCGCCAAGGCGCTGACGCTGGAGGAAGTGGTCGAGCGACAGCTGCTCATCCTGCTCGACGAGCCGACCTCGGTGCTCAACGCCGCCGATATCGAAGTGCTGTTCGCGCGCGTGCGGTCGCTGAAGTCCCGCGCGAGCTTCGTCTTCGTCTCGCATCGTCTCGACGAGGTGCTTGCGATTTCCGACCGCGTCTACACGATGAAGGACGGCGCGGTGGTGGCCGAACACCGCGCGGCCGAAGTCACCGCACCGGAGTTGCACGAGATCATGGTCGGGCGCGGCCTGCAGGCCGAATATTACCGCGAGGCCCGCCAGCAGGCGCCGCGCGAGACGGTCATGGTCGAGGCCAAGGGACTTGGCGCGAACGGCGCCTACCATGGCGTCGATCTCAAGATCAGGGCCGGCGAGATCGTCGGCATCGCCGGGGTCGTCGGCTCCGGCCGCGAGGAAGTGACGCGTACCATCGGCGGCTTCCTTCAGCACGATTCCGGCGACATGAAAATCGCCGGCGACACGGTGCGCTTCGGCTCGCCCGAGCCCGCCGTGCGCAAGGGTATCGGCTATGTGCCACGCGAGCGGCGGCTCGAGGGGCTGGTGATGTTCCTGTCGATCGCCGAGAACATTTCGCTGGCCGATCTCTCCAGCGTCATGCGCCATGGCGCCATCGACTATGGCAAGGAGCGGCGGTTGGCCGCCGACTGGATCAAGCGGCTGCGCATCAAGGCGCCCGGCCCCGATGCCGCCTGCCGCAAGCTCAGCGGCGGCAACCAGCAGAAGGTGGTGCTGGCGCGCTGGATGACGGCGGGCTCGCGCATCCTCGTGCTCGACCACCCGACGCGCGGCCTCGACGTCGGCGCCAAGGAGGAGGTCTACGAACTGGTCCGCGATCTCTCCGCGCAAGGCGTGGCGATCCTTTTGATTTCCGACACGCTGGAGGAAACCATCGGCCTGTCGCACCAGGTGCTGGTGATGCGCGACGGCGAGATCACCGCGCGCTTCGATGCCAGCCCGGGCAACAAGCCGAACCAGGTCGACCTTCTTCGGGCAATGGTGTGAGCCGATGAATGAAGCTTTCTCCCTCAGGCGAATTTTCGAAGGCAAGTGGACGCAAGGCGCCATTCCGCTGGTCCTGCTTGTCGCCTTGCTTTTGATCATCGAGATCGCCGCGCCCGGCTTTCTCACCGGCGAGACCGTGGCGCTGCTGTTTGCCAACACCGCCGTGCTGTTCATCCTGGCGACCGGCGTCACCTTCGCCATCCTGCTCGGCGGCATCGACCTGTCGATCCAGGCGGTCGCCTCGCTGGCCAGCGTCGTCCTGGCGCAATTGCTGCCCTCGCTCGGCCTCGCCGCCTTCCCAGTGGCGATCATGTCCGGCCTCGCCTTCGGTGCGTTGAGCGGCATCGTTCATGTCAAGCTGCGCGTGCCGTCCTTCGTGGCGACGCTCGCCACCGGCGGCGTGGTTACCGGCATCGCGCTGTGGGTGTCCGACGGGCGCGCCATCACCATCGAGGAAGGTGGCCGCGAAAACACCGCCTGGATCAACGCCACGGTCGCCGGCCTGCCGGTGGTGGTGCTGATTTCGGCCGTCATCGGCATCGCCAGTTTCCTCGCGCTGCGCTACACGCGCTTTGGCCGCCAGGCGATTGCGGTGGGCGCCGGCGAGCCGGCCGCCTGGGCGGCGGGCATCAATGTCGACCGCACCAAGATCATCGCCTTCGCCGCCTCGGGCATGCTGGCCGCCATCGCCGGCGTCGTATTGGCGGCGCGGCTGTCGAGCGGCTCGCCGGTCCTTGCCAACCAGCTGCTGCTGCCGGCCATTGCCGCCGTCATCGTCGGCGGCACCGCCATCACCGGCGGGCTGGGCGGCGTCGCCCGCACGGCGGTCGGAGCGCTGATCATCTCGATCGTGCGCATCGGCATGACCTTCGTCGGCGTCAACATTTTCCTGGAAAACATGGTGTTCGGCGCGGTGCTCATCGCCGCCGTCGCCATCACCATCGACCGCAGCAAGATCGCAGTCATCAAGTGACAGTTCTATCCGCACCGCCTCCCAAGCAAGCGCGGACAGGACGGGGTCGCATCACAGGCTCGATGCGACCCCGCCCGATCAGGTCGCTACATCGTGTCGAGACCGATCAGCTCGATCTTGTAGCCATCCGGATCTTCCACGAAGGCGATGTGGGTGGTGCCATGCTGCATTGGCCCTGGCTTGCGCGGAATCTTGGCGCCGCGCTTCTCCAACTCGGCGCAGACGGCGTAGATGTCGTTGACGCCGAGCGCCAGGTGGCCGAAGCCGGTGCCGATCTCATAGGGCTCTTCCCTGCCCCAGTTCAGCGTCAGCTCGACGACAGCTTCCTTGTCCTCCGGCCCATAGCCGACGAAGGCATTGGTGAACTTACCGCCAGGATAGTCCTCCCGGCGCAGCAAGGTCATGCCGAGAACCTCGGTGTAGAAGGCAATCGACTTGTCGAGGTCGAGCACCCTGATCATGGTGTGCATATAGCGAAAGCCCGGGGCGTCGCTCATTGGGAAAGTCCTCCGTGTCGGGTGATTTGCTGGTCTGACCATCCACATCAAACGGGTGGCGGGGATATGGCTTCGCTTGATGTTCTAAATCAGGGTTGTATGATAACACGACAAGAACGGTGGTTGTCCAGTCGTTTTCCCCTGGGGTCCAGAGTCAATTCATGAATGTCGTGCCGCCCACCTCCGCATCGCTGACATCTGCCCTTGCCGGCGTGCTGCCGAATGGCGGATTGCTGACCGCGACGCAAGACCTCGCGCGCTATAGCCGCGATTGGTCGGGCGACCATTTCGGCCGCCCGTTGGCGGTGGCGCGGCCGGCATCGGTCGAGGAGATGTCGGCGCTGATGCGGTATTGCCATGCGCAGCGTATCCCGGTCGTGCCGCAAGGCGGGTTGACCGGCCTCGTCGGTGCGGCCGTCGCGGCCGATGGCGGCGAGATCGTCATCTCGCTGGAGCGCATGAACCGGATACGTTCGATCAGCCCGATCGATTTCGCCATGGTGGTCGAGGCCGGCTGCATCCTCGAAGATGCCAAGCGCGCCGCCGAGCAGAGCGACTGCCTGCTGCCGATCACCTTCGGCGCGCAAGGCAGCTGCCGGATCGGCGGCAATGTCGCCACCAATGCCGGCGGCTTCAACGTGCTGCGCTACGGCATGACGCGCGACCTGGTGCTTGGCCTCGAAGTGGTGCTGGCCGACGGCCGCGTCTGGAACGGGCTGAAGGTGCTGCGCAAGGACAATCGCGGCTACGACCTCAAGCAGATCTTCATCGGCTCGGAAGGCACGCTCGGCGTCGTCACCGCCGCCGCGCTGAAACTCTTTCCCAAGCCGACGCAGATCGAGACCGCGCTGGTGGGCCTGCGTTCGGTCGAGGACGCGATGGCGCTCTATGCGCGGGCGCGGCGCGACTGCAGCGACCTTCTCACCGCCTTCGAACTGATCCTGCGCGGCGGCATCGAGATCACCATGCGCGAGGGCGCGGACTTTCCCGATCCGCTTGATAAGGCCTACCCGGCCTATGTGCTGATCGAGGTGTCTTCCGGCGGGCTCATCGACCTGTCCGCCATGCTTCTGGGCTTTCTCGGCGGCGTCACGGATCTCGTCGAGGACGGCATCGTGGCCTCGACGCGGGCGCAGGCCGAGCGGTTGTGGCTCTATCGCGAGATCATGGTCGAGCGCCAGGGCCGCGGCGGCCGCTATCTGCGCACCGACGTCTCGGTGCCGATCTCGAAGCTCGCCGATTTCGTCACCGACGCGCTCTTCGAATTGCAGCGCGCGCGCCCCGACGCGCTGGCCGTCACCTATGGTCATGTCGGCGACGGCAACATCCATCTCAACGTCGTGCCGCCGGAAGGCATGGCACCTGACGCGGTCGAGCATCTGTTCGAGGAGGCGGAGGCGGTGATCTTCGCCATCGTCGACCGCTATGGCGGCTCGATCAGCGCCGAGCACGGCATCGGCCGGGTCAAGCAGAAGGCGTTCCTCGAACGGATCGATCCGGTGACGCTCGATCTGGCGGCAGGCATCAAGGAAGCCTTCGATCCGCGTCATCTTCTGAGCAATGGCCGCATTCTGGCAACCAGGGCCGATCATGGTCTATAGGTGAGCGATGACGCTGAAACTCGACAAGGTCAATCGCGGTCCGCATCTCTCCACCCTGGTGGCGAGTTCCATCTCGCGCGAGATCGCGCAAGGGCGCCTCAAGCCCGGCGACCAGCTGCCGACCGAGCAGGCGCTGGCGACCACGTTCGGCGTCAGCCGCAACGTGGTGCGCGAGGCGATCGCGCGGCTGCGCTCGGAAGGCCGCATCTGGTCGCAGCAGGGGCGCGGCGCCTTCGTGGTGGAGAGCAACAACCCGACGGTGCTGACCATCGACTATGAGGCGCTGCAGCGCGCCGACTCGTTCCGCAATCTGTTCGAACTGCGCGGCATCCTCGAGGTGCAGGCGGCGGCCTTTGCCGCAAAGCGGCGCACCGAGGCCGATCTCACCGCGATGGACGATGCGCTGGCCGGCATGCGCGCGGCACCCTATGGCAGCGTCGCCTGGCTACGCAGCGACCTCGAGTTCCACCGCGCCGTCGCCGAGGCTACCCGCAACGGCTACATGGGCCAGTTCCTGGGCTTCGTTTCCGAGCGCGTCCGCGACAGCATCCTGGCCGCCGGCAACCAGCAGAAATCGGACGACATGGCGCGCATCACGCTGGGCGAGCACGAGCGCATCCTGACCGCCATCCGGGCAGGCGATGTCGAGGGCGCGCAAGCGGCGATGCGCGACCATCTGGCGGGCGCGGCGCTGCGGGTTGGGCTGCACGATGGGGAGACGGCTGCGGAGGCTGCTCCTGTGCCAGAGGCAGCCTCTCCGGTGCGGCATTCACGGCTGCGGAAGGCTGTGCGCGGGCAGGCTGCGCGGTAGCGGTTTCGTCCTCGGTGCTATTTCGTCCGAATTTTTCGACTGGTCGGCGGAGCACACTCACGGCAGAGTGTGACCATGTGCAACCTCTACAACATCACCACGTCACAAGAGGCCGTCCGCCAATGGACCCGGACTCTGCGGGACATCCTGGGCAACCTTGAGCCGTCCATCGACATCTATCCCAACCGCCCCGGCCCGGTGGTGCGCAATGCGCTGGACGGGCAGCGGGAATTGGCGAACCTGCTGTGGGGCATGCCGACACCCGTTGAGCGGATGAAGGGCAAGGCGGACTACGGCACGACCAACATACGCAATCCCCAGTATGGCCATTGGCAGCAATATGTCGGCGTCGAGAACCGTTGCGTGGTGCCGGTGACCAGCTTTGCCGAGCCGAGCCCGACACCCGGTGACAAGGACCCTGAGACAGGCATCCAGCGGAACTACTGGTTCGCTCTCAATGAGGACCGCCCGCTGTTCTTCTTCGCTGGCCTCTGGACCCCGTGGCATGGGGTGCGCAAGGTCAGGGATGGCCCCGGCGATTTCGAGCTTTACGGGTTCATGACGACCGCTCCCAATGCGCTCATCAAGCCGATCCATGAGAAGGCCATGCCGGTGATCCTGAGGACGCAGGAGGAGACCGAGACGTGGCTGACAGCGCCATGGTCTGAGGCGAAGCGGCTACAGCGCACGGCGCCTGACGATGCCCTTGTGATTGTCGAGAAGCCGGCCACGCAGATCAAGTTTCCCGAGCAGGCACCACCCCTGCCAAGCCAAGGCTCGTTGTTCTAGATGGCTGGCCTTCGGGTAATGTCGGACGTAGCACCGGGCCTTGCAATTGCCATCTTTCTTGCAATCTTGGTCGTTTTTCGTCGTAAGCAGCATTAAGCAAATCGGCGGCAAGTGATTGAAATGCCGGGCTGTTAGCGCCTACTCTTCGTCGCTCCAGATCACACGGCGCACCATGCGGATTTCAACAAGCCGCCTCACCCGTATCCTCAAGCCCTCCGATGCGCTTGGCAGCAGGATATCGACATCAAGGTCGCGACGTTTGCACCGCTCGCAACGCATATGCCGGTCAACATCCCAAAACGGAATGTCCCCGATAAGCTTGGCAAGGTCGCCAGGCAGATAATGGCGGGTGATGTTGCAGTTGACGCACCGGACGCGGATCAACTGACCGACCTCATGTGCTTTGCAAAGGGTCTGCACAAGGCGGCGGGGTTTTCTGGGCTGCTCCGGCATATTAGAAAATAGGAATGAGTTCCTCTCCGAGTCAATTCACCCTTGACATTTATGTTCCCTTTTTGTTCACTGCGATCCTGTAGCGTTTGGAGTAATTGCTATGGACCGCATTGTGACACTCAACAGTCGCCAGGAGGCCGCCCTCCAGGCTCACGCCGAGGATTTCGTCGCCGTCCACAAGGGTGATGTGATGAAGGCGCTCAAGGAAATGATCGTGCTCAATGGGCATCTTCAGGAGCGACTTGATGCACTCACCGCCCCTCGCCGCGCGACACGCTAGGAGGAACCGCCATGGGTACGATGCACTTTGACGCCGAAGCCAAAGCCGAGCTCCATTCCGAAGCCATGAAGCTCATCGCGCGCTACGACAGCCCACTTGAGACCGTGAAGGCGCTCATGGCCTATAACTGCGAGCTTGAGACCCAGATACTCGCCATCGCCCACCGGCATCCGGGGATAGTTTCAATTGGCTACGATCCCACTCCGCCTGTGCTGGGGTGATCGCTTGTCATTGGCTGCGACAGTCGGCCCGTCACTCCGCCGGCTGCTCCACCAGCGACACCCCATTCAACCCCGCCACAATATCCGACAAGGCCGGCACGAATTTCTCGCCATGGCCGGTGGTGACGGCGGTGGCAAAGCCGTTGCGCACCGCAGCACCAATCGGGTTGGCAACACCCGCCGCCTGCGCGAATGAAGCAAGATACGTCATGTCCTTCAGCGCGTTGACGATGGCGAAGCGCTGGGCGTTTTCGTTGCGGTTCAGGACGAAATCGAAGAACGCCTGGTAAAAACCGCAATCCATGCGGCTGCCTGAAATGACGCTGTTGAAGACCTGCGGCGTCAGGCCGGCCTTGGCGCCCAGTGTCAGCGCCTCCGAGTAGATCGCCGAATAGCCCATCGAGACGAAATTGTTGAGCAGCTTCATGGTGTGGCCGCTGCCGGTCGGGCCAGTGTGGATGATTCGCGCCGCGAACGCTTCAAGTACCGGGCGCGCGCGGGCGACCGCCTCGGCCGGGCCGCCGACCATGACGTCGAGCTTGCCCTCGGCCGCCTCCTTGGGCGTGCGCGCCAGCGGCGCATCGATGAGCATGACGCCCTGCTCGGCAAGGTCGGTCGCAAGGGCTGTGGTCGACGACGGGTTGGAGGTCGAGCAGTCGACGATCAGCAGCGGCGTTCCGGCCACGGCAAGGCCATCCGGCCCCTTGATCAGCATTTCAACCTCGCGCGAACCGGTGACGCACAGGATGACGATGTCGGAGGCGGCGGCGAGTTTGCGCGGGGTTGCGACCTCGCTGGCACCGGCTGCTATCAACCGATCGGCAGCGGTGCGGCTGCGATGCACGCACACGGTCAGCGGCCAGCCCTTGCGCAGCAGATTGTCGGCCATGCCGGCGCCCATGCTGCCCAGGCCGATGAAGCCAATGCGTTCTTTCATGCAATCCTCCTATGATCTACGCTGGCGGGCTGACCTCTGGTCACCTTGCGGTGGGCACCTGTCGATGCAATCCTTGCGGGAGAATCGGACCGGAGTCCCCCGATGGCGGAGCCCATGCTTTTCGATGCGATACCGCAAGCGCCCAATCTCAGGACCGGGCTCGTCAACACGCTGATCGCGCAGATCGAATCCGGCGATCTGGCGCCGGGCCAGAGACTGCCGACCGAGCAGGAGATCGTCGCCGCGACCGGTGTCAGCCGTACCGTCGTGCGCGAGGCGCTGGCGGCACTGCGCGCCCGGGGATTGATCACCACGCGTCAGGGCCTCGGCGCTTTCGTCGCCAAGGATCCGCTGCCAAGGACCTTTTCCATCCTGCCGGACGATCTCGAATCGATCGACGAGGTGCTGCGTGTGCTGGAACTGCGCATGGGCATCGAGGTCGAGGCGACCGGCCTTGCCGCCGAGCGGCGCAGCGACGCAGCGCTCGAGCAGATGAGTTCGCGGCTCGATGCGCTGGAGGCGGCGGTGCGTGCCGGCGGGTCGGGTTCGGAAGAGGATTTCGGCTTTCACCGCGCCATCCTGGCTGCGACCCAAAACCCGAATTTCACCCGGCTGTTCGACACGTTCGGCAGCGCCATGATCCCGCGCCAGTGGACGCGGCTCGACCGGATGACCATTCCCGAGCGGGAGAAGTATCTGGACCGCATGCAGCGCGAGCATCGCGTCATCCTGGCTGCCATCGAAGCCAGGGACGTCAACGCGGCGCGGCGCGCCATGCGCAGCCATTTGACCAAGAGCTACGCCCGCTTCGAAGATCTGCGCGACAAAGCTGTTCACGATTAGGGGGCAAGCCACGACCGGTCGCGGGCTCATGCGGCTGCTCCCGCCACGCCGCCGAGGTACAGTTCCCGCATCAGCGACATGTCGCGCAATTCGGCGATTGCGCCTGAGACCGCAATGCGGCCGTTCTGCATGAGGTAGCCGCGCGAGGCGACCGACAAAGCGAGACCGGCATTCTGTTCGACCAGCAGCACCGAGGCACCGAAGCGTTCGCCGATGCCGAGGATGATCGCCTTGATCTCCTTGACCAGCAGCGGCGACAAGCCAAGCGACGGTTCGTCGAGCAACAGCACGCGCGGCCGCGTCATCAGCCCGCGCCCGATCGCCAGCATCTGCTGCTGCCCGCCGCTCAGCGAGCCGCCCTTGTCGCGCCGCTTGGTGGCCAGGATCGGGAAGAAGGCCAGCATCGTTTCGAAATCGGCTTCCACGGCCGCATCATCGCGGCGCGCATAGGCGCCAAGACGCAAATTCTCCTCGACCGTCATGTCGACGAAGATCTTGCGTCCCTCCGGCACCAGCACGACGCCTCGCCTGGCCATGACATCGGCGGCAAGCCCGGTCACCTCGGCACCATCGAAGGCGATGCTGCCGGCGCGTGGCCGGATCAGCCCGGCGATTGCCTTGAGCAACGTCGACTTGCCGGCGCCGTTGGGGCCGAGGATGGTGACGATCTCGCCCTCGCCCAGCGTCAGCGAGATGCCGCGGTTGACGATGGACGGCCCATAGCCGGTGACGATATCGGAAACGTCAAGCAGGCTCACAGATCGCCCCCCAGATAGACTTCCAGCACCTTGGGATCGGCAAGCACCGCTTCGGTCGGCCCGTCGGCGATCTTGGAACCGAAATCGAGCACGGCAAGGCGACGGCACAGCATCTGCATCAGCTTCATGTCGTGGTCGATGACGCAAACGGTGATGCCATGGCCGGGAAGCTGGCGGACAAGCCCGACAAGGGCCGCGGTCTCGCGATCATTGAGGCCGGCGGCTGGCTCATCGAGCAACAGCAGCGAGGGACGCGTGGCCAGTGCCAGCGCAAGGCCGAGCAGGCGAAGGCTGCCGAACGGCAGCACGCCGGCTTTTTCGCCGCCGAGCGCGCTTAAACCGACGAAATCGAGCAGCGCTTGCGGCGTCGGCCAGGGATTGGCGGTGCCCCCTGCCCGCGCGTGCTCGCCGGCGATCTGGACATTCTCCAGCACGCCAAGGCCGGCAAAGGCCATAGCCTGCTGGAAGGTGTAGCCGATGCCGGCCCGCGATATGGCGTGCGGCTTGAGACCCGTGATGTCCTGGCCGCGAAACAGCACCGTGCCGCCGCTAGGCTTGTGGACCCCGGTGACGACGTTGAACAAAGTCGTCTTGCCCGAGCCGTTCGGGCCGACGACGCCGAGGATCTCGCCTTCTTCGATGGCGAGATCGACGCCGGCCAGGGCGGTGACGCCCCCGAATTGCTTGCTGAGGCCGCTGATCGCCAGGATCGGGCTCATTGCCGCACCTCCGCTGCGTCGCAGTCTTCCGTCTCCTGTTTCGGCTTGCCCGAAAATGCCGCGCGGAGCGCTCGCACGATGCCGCCTATCAGGCCGTCGGGCAAAAGCATGATCACCGCGATCAGGCAGACGCCGTAGACGATGCGCGACTGCACCGGGTCGAGGTTGAGCACCTCCGGCAGGAAGGCGACGAGGATGCCGCCGGCGAGCGGCCCCTCGATCAGCCTTGCGCCGCCGATCATGACCATCAGCGCCAGATAGATGCTGGGGAAGGAGGAGAACTGCGACGGCGAGATATGGCCAAGGAAATAGGCGAGCAGCACGCCCGAAATGCCGGCAAAGATGCCGCTGACGACGAAGGCGCCGATCTTGTGCCTGCCGACATTGATGCCGAGCGAGGCGGCCAGTTTCTCGTTCTCGCGGATGGCGCGCAACGTGCGGCCGTAGGATGAGTGGATGATTGCCCAACTCGCCACCGCCGCGACAGTGACGAAAGCCACCACCATCAGATAGTAGCGCGTCAGGTCGGTCATATCGGCACCGAACAGGGTGACCGGACCGGCGATGTCGAGCCCGGTGGCCGCACCCGTATAGTCGCCGCCATTGGTGAGCACGATTGCCAGCAATTGCCCGAAGGCAAAGGTCATGATGACGAAGTGATGGCCGCCTACGCGCAGCGACGGAATGCCGACGATCATCGCGAACACCGCGCTGGCGAGGGCCGCCGCCGGCAGCGCCAGCCAGAACCCGATGCCAAAGTCCCGCGCGAGGATCGCCGCCGCATAGGCGCCGACACCGACCAGCGCGGCGTGGCCCATCGACAGGATGCCGGTCTGCCCGAACAGCACCGAGAGGCCGTAGAGCGCGATGACGTTGATGCCGGCCGAGATCGCCAGCGACAGGAAGCGATTGCTGGGCGAAAACAGCGGCACCAGCGCGATCAGCGCCAAAATGACCAGCACCGGCAGCAGCGATCGCAACGGTTTGAGGGCGGAATCTGCATTCATGACGCCATCCTGGGCCCGCTGGTGCCGCCGAACAGGCCGTGCGGGCGCACGATCAGCACCAGGATCATCAGGGCGAAGGAGTAGGCGTCCGTCCATTGCGAGAAGCCGTAGCCGGCGCTGAAGCCCTCGACGATGCCGAGGATGAGACCGGCGGCGACGGCGCCATAGATGTTGCCGAGCCCGCCGATCAGGGCCACGGCGAAACCCTTCATCACCATGGTGCCGCCAGTGAACGGCGTGATCGGAAACAGCGCGATCAGCAGCGCGCCGCCAAGGCCGGCCAGCGCACTGCCGAGCACGAATACGCCGGTGATATAGCGGCGCACCGGAATGCCCATCAGCGCCGCCGTATCGCGATCCTCGACGCTTGCCCGCAGCGCGCGACCGTAGCGGCTGGCCGTGATCATGCGGAAACTCAGCGCCACCACGGCGATGGTGATCAGGATCACCATGACGCGCACCGATGCGATGCGCACGCCGCCGACGTCCCATACGGTGGTCAGCGGGCGCGGAATGCTCTTCTGGTTGGGGTTCCAGAACAGCACCACGACATGCTGCAGCACGACGATGAGGCCGAGCGACACGATGAAGCCGTTGGTCGGCCGCTCCAGCGTGAAGCGAAACAGGCCCCGCTCGAGGATGTAGCCCATCAGCCCGACAGCCAGGATCGCCAGCACCACCGCCAGCGGGAAGCCGAGGCCGGCACTGACCGCAAGCCAGGTGACGATGCCGCCGATCATCAGGAATTCGCCATGCGCGAAGTTGATGATGCCGGTCAGGCCGAAGATCAGGGTGACGCCGATGGCGATCAGCGTGATGACGCTGGCGATGGAAAGGCCGTTGAGGATTTGCTGGATGAAAATATCCACGGCGATCGAGACCTGCCTGACTTGCAAGAAAGGGGGTTGGCGGCCGAGAACGCCGCCAACCCGGGGACCAAGTTTGGATCAGCTCTTCGGCGCTTCGGCCGGCGGCTGCTGCATGGCGCAGGAGATGGCGCCGCCGGGTGCCGCGGCGCAGACCTCGGTAGCATGGGTGACCTGGTGCGTCGGATTGAACGTCAGATCATCCGAGACCACGCCCTTGTGATGGAGCGTCAGCAGCGCGTCGACCGTCTTGTCCGGATCGAAGCTGTCGGCCTTCTGCCAAGCTTCGACGAGGAAGTGGACATAGTCATGATAGAGCAGCGACACCGACGAGGTCACGCCATGCGGCGCGCCGGCGGCGAAGTAGGCGTCGAAATAGGCCTTCGCCTTCGGGTTCGAGGACTCGCCCCAGCAGACCGGGACGCAGCTCATCGCCACCGGCACATCGGCCGAAAGCTGCTTTTCCTTCCAGATGCCGGGGTCGACGCCGAACAGGAAATAGCTTTTCGCGGCACCCAGTTCCAGCGCCTGCGGCAGCGCCGTCAGCGTTGAATCGCCATTGTACCAGAAGTGGATGATGTCAGGATTGAGGCTCTTGGCCCGCGTCAGGAAAGGCGAGAAGTCGGTGGTGTCAGGCGGATAGAAGATGATGTCGGGAACGTCCTGTCCCTCGGCCTTCAGCGCCTTGTAATAGTAGGACGACAGGAACTGACCGGTGGCATCGTTGCCGACGATCATCACGGATTTCTTCGGCTTGAACCCGAGCAGCGGCTCGAGCAAGGAGAGGACACCACGCGCCGTCGATCCGGAGCGCTGGAACTCCTGCGGTTCGGACTGGAAGAGATAGTGATCCTCGCCGCCAGGCTTGACGCTATCGGCGTTGAGGATTTTCGCCAGCGTCGAATTGCCGGCGAAATGGATGATCTTGGCCGGCTGCGTGATCTTCGCCATGGCCAGCGTGAAGTCATGCGTTTCCGACCCGAAGATCGCCTGCACCTTGACGTCGCGCACCAGCTCCTGGGTGGCGGCTATTGCCGTGGAGATATCGGTGCGGTCGTCGCGCTTGACCATTTCGAGCTTGTAGGTCTTGCCGCCGACCTTGAAGCCGCCGGCATCATTGATCTGCTTGACGGCCAGGCCGACGCCGGCCGGCAAGGTATGGCCGGCAGAAACGAAAGAGCCTGACTCCGCCGCGACGACGCCAATCTTGACGATGTTGTCCTCGGCGAATGCAGGACGGGCAAGCGCGCCAAGGCACAAGGCCACTGATGCGCCCATTTTCAGAACGGTTTTCAACTTGAGATCCTCCCGACTCCAAATCATTGCAGTCTTACCGGGTTGTCATACAACCCTGTTATCTGGTAAATCGTACGAGCACGGATGTCAATCGCGTCATCATTCGATTAGATGCCGCGGGCAGGATGCGAATCGGCATGCAGGCCAAGACCAGACCAGACCGGAACGAGGAACAGGACATGCACTCACGGAAATTCGGCCGCACCGGCCGCGACGTCAGCGAGATCGGCTTTGGCGCATGGGCGATCGGTGCCGCCTGGGGCGAGGTCAATGATGGTGACGCTGTTGCCGCCCTGCATGCGGCGCTCGACGCCGGCGTCACCTTCATCGACACCGCCGACGTTTATGGCGATGGCCATTCCGAGAAGCTGATCGCAAAGGTCATGAAGGAGCGCGGCGGCGAGCGTCCGTTCATCGCCACCAAGGCTGGAAGGCGGCTGCCGGCACAGACGGTCGAAGGTTACAGCCAGGAAAACCTGACCGGCTGGATCGACCGCAGCCTGAAGTATCTCGAGACGGACACGCTCGATCTCGTGCAGTTGCACTGCCCGCCGACCGACCTCTATTACCACCCGGAAATTTTCGAGCGTCTCGACCGTCTCGTCGAGCAAGGCAAGATCCGCAATTACGGCGTCAGCGTCGAGCGCGTCGAAGAGGCGCTGAAGGCGATGCAATATCCCGGCGTTGTCAGCGTGCAGATCATCTTCAACGCCTTCCGCCAGCGTCCGGCCGAACTGTTCTTCGACCTGGCGAAAAAGAACGACGTGGCGATCATTGCCCGCGTGCCGCTGGCCAGCGGCCTGCTGTCGGGCAAATTCAAGGCGGACACCAAATTCGAGACCACGGACCATCGCCTGTTCAACCGCAACGGCGAAGCCTTCGATGTCGGCGAAACCTTCTCGGGCGTTCCGTATGAGGTCGGGTTGGCGGCAGTCGAGCTCATCCGGCCGCTTGTCTCTGGCGACACGACGATGGCGAAATTTGCGCTGCGCTGGATCTTGATGTTCGATGCGGTGAGCGTGGTCATTCCCGGCGCCCGAAACCCGGCGCAGGCGCGTTCCAATGCGGAAGCGGCAGCACTTCCGCCACTATCTGATGAGCTTATGGGCAAGGTGAAGGCGATCTACGACCAGGACATCAAGCCCTACGTGCACCAGCGCTGGTGACCTACCGATGCTATCGAGCCTGTCACCCTTCGCTCTGCCTTGATGGTTTCAGGCAGCGCTTGCCACCACAATCCGCGACAAGTCAAGGCAGACTTCATTCAAGCGTACGGCAGCTGGTCGGCGCGTTGAGGCGACGATAGACAGGCCGAGCGAAGCGCCTTGACTGACACAGACGCAATCAGTCCTTGGCATCATCACGCCCTCCGAATTCGCTATCAAATGGCGCTGAAAAACAGGCAGCATGAGGCTAAAATCAGCTCAGGACTTTCGTTGAACTGGAGGGAACATGGCTCTCAGCTCAACGCGCCGCGCTTCGCCACGGCCACTGCCCATCACCTTCACTCCGCCTCCTGAGAGCCAACAAGTATCCTGCTTCCTTGCATCCGAGTACCTTCGGTCACAAGGAATCAGACACTGACATCGACAGCAAGCTAGATTGAGTTTCGAGCCCAAATCACTATTTGACACGCTCAAACTCTGACCGTGGCGGTAGCACCACAGCCGGGTGCCGGCCTTCGTGCAGCATCAGCCCGAGACTGTAATCAACCGCTAGCTTCATGGCACCGAGCGCTGTCCCGTCGTCCCCGAGAGAACTGACGGCGATGTTTGTAGGCCAAGCAAGCTCTGCCGCTACACGTTCGACGGTTTCGGTCATCAGCGGATTCCTGCCGACGCCGCCCCCAAGGACGATCAGGCCGGGGTCGAGCATGCCGATGCAGCCGGCCGCCAGCCTGCCAATATCAGCGGCATGGCGCGCGACCGCCGCCCCCGCCGGCGGTGAGTTTTCCAAAGCACGCGCGAACAGATCCTTGGCCGAGTCCGGCGGTGCTCCTTCTTGTGCTGGCCAATCGAGTCGGCAACGCTCGATCAGCGCCCGTGAGCCGAGATAATGTTCGAGCCCTTCACGAGAGGGAGTCTCGCTTGCCGACCACGGAAACGGCATGCGGCCAATCTCGCCGGCAGCACCGCCGGCGCCGCGAAATAACCGCCCTTCGGTGATGAAGCCGAGGCCGACCCGGACTCCAACCTGCAGAAAGGCAAAGGTCTGGTGGCCTTGAGCGGCGCCAAAATGCATCTCGCCAATGGCGGCGCAATTGACGTTGTTTTCCAGGATGATCGGTACGTCTACACTGCGACGCAGCAGGCCAAGCACGGCGGAGGGTCCGCCGGGGCGGTCAAAACTGTCATTGGCGACGATGCGCGGCACAGCCACCGCAATGCTACGCAGCGCGCGAAAATCCCTGCCAACCCTGGCCGTGGTGGCACGCGCCACCGACAACACGACGGCGCCCACCTCGTCGGCATCACCGGCTATCGCTTCCGGTATCGGCTCTTCCGCCGACGCCAGCTTCTCAGCATCCATCGAATAAGCGACGGCCCGCACCTGGGCGGCGCCGACATCGATGCCGATCGCGTAGCCCGCACCTGGACCGATGCCATAGACCGTCGCCGTGCGGCCAATGGCGCCGCGTTCCAGCCCACGCGAGGCAACGAGGCCGAGCGCGCTCAACTCCGACACCGCCGCAGACATGGTCGGCTTCGAGAGGTCGAGCATGGCGCCGAGCTTCGGCCGCGTCACCGGCCCATGCGCGGCGAGCACGCGCAGCACAGCGCGGGCGCTGTCGGTCAGGTTGGGGATTTCCGCAGCCGCCATCTAGCCGTTCGACCTTTGCCCTGAAATCCTGTCTTCAGTCGGTGACAGCGCAACCGCTGCCCCGACTCGAAAGCCGCATCTTTCCCTCAATGCCTCATGGACAGGCGGTTTGGCAATTTCCGCGATCCGTACACAGGCGTCAGACTTCCGTCGGCGACCATGGCTTGAGCTTGGTGTCGGTCTGCCGGTAGCGGAAAACGATATCGGTCAGGCCGGCGGCATCCTGCATGTCGCCGACGACGAGCTGGATGGTGATGATCTCCAGAATGGCGTCGGCGATGGTGTTGCCGAGCGTCGGAATGGAAATCACCACCAGCCTGTCGGCTGGTGAGACATCGTTGCGCCGCGTCACCAGCACCGAGGGACAGCCGAAGCCGGCGACATCCTGCGCGATCTTGACCTCGCGCCCGTCACCTATGCAAATGAGTCCGGTCGCCGCATCCTGAGATTCCATGGGTCCGTGCAGATAGTTGAGCGTGTCCCATCCCGATGCCGGCACCCGAACCGCCTCGCGGATCAGCATCGCCGCTTCGCCGGCATTGGCGAAGCTGACACCGGCGCCGACGATATCAATGGATGTTCTGCCCTGCAGAAGCCGTGCCGCCTGCCCGGCGGGTTGTTGCGCAGCGGAGAGGACGGTGGCGACCGCAGGTGGCAATGTCGCCCAATTGAAGCTGTTGCCGGCAAGCCTGTCGATCAGTATGCCGAGGGCCAGCAAGGTCCCGGTATAGCCGGTCGAGCTGGCGCCATTGTCAGCGCCGGAATCCGTGGCGAGCACCGCGCCGGTCAGCGTGGCCAACGGATTGTCGCTGCCACGGCAGACCGCCAGGCGCGGCACCGCTGAAGCCTCGCGCATGACATCGGAAATTTCGCGGCTCTGCCCGGAAGCCGACAGCGCGATGAATGCATCGGCGGCGGCGCTGGTGCGGCCATAGAGATCGGTCGGCGTGTAGGCGAAGGCCCTGATGCCGCAGGCGCGCAGATAAAGCGCTCCAGCCAATGCGGCCTGATAGCTGGCGCCGATACCGGCGAGCCCGATCGTCTTGCCGGCGAAGGTCTGCAGATCGAGACTGTCGAGCGCGACAGCCACCGAGCGCCTGCCGATCTCGAGGCTTTCCGTTTGCCGCGCCACCGCCTGGCGGTAGCCGATACGCTTCAGCATTCAAACTACTCCGATCGATGAGGAAAGTCCTTGGCCAACGAGCAGCCGTCTGGCCAGGGCGACCGCGCCAAGCACCGGCGGCTCGCGCAGCAGCACCACATGGCTCGACGGCGAAACTTTCGCCATGGCCTCGACGAATGCCGTCATCAGCATCGGCTGCTCGGAAATGACCCCGCCACCGACCACGACAAGGTCAGGATTGGCGCCGCGTTCGATCAGCAATTCGACCAATGCGGCAAGTCCTGCCCCGCCTTCCCGGATAACACGGGTCGCCAGCACCGAGCCGGCAATCGCCGCATCGAAGACGGCATTGGCATAGCGGCCCCAGACCGCCGCGCCGCGCGTTTCGTTGAGCAGGATGCCAAGCTTGGTCTGGTCTTCAGTATCGAGTTCGCGCATCAGCGCGGCAATCAGCGGGTCGCCATCCTGGCCTCGGTCGAGGCTGTGGCGGATTGCCTTCGCCGCCTCGCGCACCAAGGCCGGCGCGCTGCCCTCGTCGCCAAGAATCCAGCCCCAGCCGCCGGCCGCCAGCATCTTGCCATCGGCCGTGCGTGCCACCGCGATGGAGCCTGTGCCGGATACGACGCCGATGCCATCGATATAGCCGGCGGCAGGAACCATCAGCTCGGCATCATTGACCACCTGCACCGCACCGCCGGTCCTGCTTGCCAACAGCGCCTCGAAGCGAAGGCATTGTTCACCCGTGTCGCAGCCATGCGCGCCGACCGCGAGTGCAGCAGGCGCCACCCCGCCGCACAATCCGGCAACGATCCCAGCCAGTGTCGCCGCATCGGTCTCCATCTGGCGAATGCGCCAGCTCTCCGTCACCAGCACCTTGTCGGCGATCGTCTGCTCGCCCAGATACGCCATGATGCGTGTCTTGGTGCCGCCTATATCCACGCCTGCAATGATTTTCTGGGTCACCGACATCCACCGCGCACGCCGGACGAAGCGGGTCGCCTCGTCTCAATCCACATTAGTTAGGAAACTTTACAAACTATCTTCCCAGACGGCAAGAACTATGATTTGATAATCGTCGTAAAAAGCGCATCAAGCGCGATTGGGAGATTGCAACATGAGCAGGAGAAGGATTGGGCTGGCCCTCGCGGCCGCGTCTTTCGCATGGGGATTGGCAGCCAGCGTGGCGCATGCCACCGACATCTCGTTCTGGACCTGGCGCCAGGAAGACAAGGCCGCCTACAACGAACTTTTCGCCGACTTCACCAAGGCCAACCCGGACATCCATGTGAAGTTCGAGTCCTTCCCGGACGAGAACTATCCGACCATTGTTTCGACGGCCCTGGCTGCCGGCAAAGGTGGCGATGTAATCCACACCCACGCCTATGGCTGGCTCGAGCAGTTCGTGAAGGCCGGCTATTTCGAGCCGCAGGATCTGACCACGGTGCCTTCGCTCGCCAACCAGCCCGCCGATGCGCTGGTCGCTGGCACCTACCGCGCCGACAAGAAGGTCTATTCCTTGCCCTTCGCCTCGCAGACACTCGGCCTGTTCATCAACAAGGACGTCTTCACCAGGGCCGGGCTGACTCCGCCGACCACCTGGGATGAATTCATCACCGTCAGCAAAGCGCTGAAGGACAAGGGCATTTACCCCTTGGCCAACGGCATGGGCACCAGCTGGTTCAACGAGATGTTCGTCGCCATCTTCACCAACCCGTTCCTCGGCCAGGACTTTGTCAGCGACCTGACATCGGGCAAGACCACCTTCAAGGATCTGCGCTATGTCGCGGCACTCGGCAAGCTGCTTGAACTGCGCGACTACATGCCCCCCGGTTTCGAAGGCATCGACTACGACACCGCAGGCCAGCTGTTCATCAGCGGCAAGGCGGCGATGCTGGCCGGCGGCAGCTTCGACATCGCCAGCTACCGCACCCAGAACCCGGCCATCAACATGGACTTTGTCGCGCCGCCAATGGCCAAGGCCGGCGATACGCCGCAGGTGACCAAGTTCTTCGACGGCGGCTATGCCGTCAACGCCAAGTCGGCCAACAAGGAGGCCGCACTCAAGCTGGTCAACTGGATGGGCACCAAGGAGTTCGGCGACAAGTTCTCTGCCTTGCTCGGCAACATCTCGCCGATCAAGGGCGTCGTCATCAAGGACGAGCTGCTCGCCCACGTCGCCAAGTTGAACGAAACCGCCATGCCGCATATCAATGTCGTCTACTTCCGTTTCGAGAAGCCGACGGGATCGGAACTGCTGCAAGGCGACATCACCAAGATGATGTCGGGTTCGATCACCCCGGACCAGCTGGCCGCCGACCTGACCAACGGCCTCGCCAAATGGTACAAGCCTTTCCAGGGCAAGTGACATGAACATCGGCCGGCGCCACACCACAAAAGCCTTTCCGTGGCGCCGGTCACTCTGGATCGCGTCCCTGCTGACACCAGCCCTGGTGGTCATGGTGCTGTTCGTGCTCTGGCCGCTGCTGTCGGCCTTCCGCCTTGCCTTCTATGAGTTCAACGGCTTGCAGCCGACCGGATTCATCGGCTTTGAAAACTTCCGCAAAGTGTTGTTTGAACAGCCTTATAGCGACTGGACCTACAATGCGCTGAAGCACAACATCATCGCCTTCATGGCGCTGATGGTGTTCGAGAACGGCACCGCCTTCCTGCTCGCCTATGCCTTGCTGAAAGCCCTGCCCGGCCACCGCATCCACCAGGTCATCGTCTTTCTGCCCGTCGTGCTGTCGGCGGTCATCGTCGGCTTCCTGTGGAAACTGTTCCTGCACCCGCTCTTCGGCTTGGTGAACCAGACGCTGGCGCTGGCCGGTATCGGCGCCA
This sequence comes from Mesorhizobium sp. Root695, assembly GCF_001428185.1. Taxonomy (NCBI): domain Bacteria; kingdom Pseudomonadati; phylum Pseudomonadota; class Alphaproteobacteria; order Hyphomicrobiales; family Phyllobacteriaceae; genus Mesorhizobium; species Mesorhizobium sp. Root695. The sequence continues at coordinate 554,742 of NZ_LMHO01000023.1, forward strand.
TCCCATGGCTCGGCAATGAACACACCGCCCTCGGCAGCGTCCTGTTCGCCAATGTCTGGCACTGGCTCGGCTTCCCCACCCTGGTGCTTTTGGCCGGCATGCAGCGTGTCAGCAAGGAAGTGATCGAGGCCGCCCGTCTCGACGGCGCCGGCGACTATGTGCTGATGACCAGGATTATCTGGCCGCTGATTGCGCCTAGCGTCACCATCGTCACCATCCTGACCTTCATCGGCAGCTTCAACTGGTTCGAAATCCCATACGTCATGGCTGGCCTCACCGGTTCGCCCGGCGGCGCCACCGACGTGCTCGGCCTCTATTTCTACCGCACCGCCTTCGGTTCGACGACGACCGGCATCCAGGATTTCGGCCAGGGCAGCGCGCTTGCCGTGATGATGTTCATCATCGTTGCCGGCGTCACGGCAATAGCGCTTCGCTATCTGCGCCGTCGCGAGATCGAGCTGTGAGCGCGACAGCCCGCACCGGGCAACCCGCCGAGTTGCTGAAGAATGGCGCCATCCAGCTGATGCTGGCGGTCAACGCCGTCATCATGATCTATCCGCTGTTCGTCATGGTGATGTCGTCCTTCAAGACCAATGCCGAGATCTTCAGCTCGCCCTTCGCCCTGCCGGCGCACTTTTCGCTGGCCAATGCCGAGCGTGTGTGGAGCGAAACGAACTTCGTGCGCTATCTCGCCAATTCCGTCGGCATCACCATGGCCGCGGTGGCGCTCATCCTTCTGTTCAGCACCATGGCCGCCTATGCGATTGCCCGCTACCAGTTCAGGCTGAGCGCGCTGGTGCTGATGTTTTTCCTGAGCGGCATGACGGTGCCGCTGAAACTGGCGATCATTCCGCTGTTCATCCAGCTGGATTCGCTTGGGCTGGTCGACAGCTACGCCGGCCTGGTGCTGGTCTATGTCGCCATGGGCATCCCCTCGGCGGTGTTCATCATGACCGGCTTTCTCCGGACCTTGCCGCGCGAACTGGAAGAGTCCGCACGCATGGACGGTGCCAGCGAGTTTCGCATCATGCGCTCAATCATGCTGCCGCTGGCGCGCCCGGCGCTGGTCATCGTCGCGATCCAGAACGCCGTGCCGATCTGGAACGATTTCTTCTTCCCGCTGGTGCTGATCACCTCGGACAATCTCAAGACGCTGCCGCAGGGCCTCACCGTCTTCGTCGGTGAATTCACCACCGACTGGGGCGTGCTGTTCACCGGGCTGACGCTGGCGGCGCTGCCGATAACGCTGCTCTACATCGTGCTGTCGAAGCAATTCATCTCGGGCATTACCCAAGGCGCGGTGAAATAAGCTGCGGTCAAATAGACGAGGAATCTCCAAGTGGCGAACCAGAACAAAATCATCATCACCTGCGCGGTCACCGGCTCGATCCACACGCCGTCCATGTCGCCGCATCTGCCGGTCAGCGCGCAGGAGATTGCCGATGCCGCGATCGGCGCGGCCGAGGCTGGTGCGGCCATCGTCCATCTGCATGCGCGCAATCCCGCCGATGGCCGGCCCGATCAGTCGACCGAGGCGTTCGCGCCCTTCCTGAAGGTGATCAAGCAACGCTCGGACTGCGTCATCAACATCACCACCGGCGGCGCCGCGACGATGAGCGTCGAGGAGCGCGTCAAGCCGGCGGCGACCTTCGCGCCGGAAGTCGCCTCGCTCAACATGGGCTCGATGAATTTCGGCCTCTATCCGATGCTGGAGCGCTTCAAGACCTTCGAGCATGACTGGGAACAGCCCTATCTCGAAGGCTCGCGCGACCGCATCTTCCGCAACACTTTCGGCGACATCGAGCACATCCTGCGCACCTGCGTACAAAACGGCACGCGTTTCGAAATCGAGTGCTACGACATCGGCCATCTCTACACGCTCGCCCATTTCGTCGAGCGCGGCCTGGTCAAGGCGCCATTCTTCGTCCAGAGCGTGTTCGGCATACTGGGCGGCATCGGCACCCATCCCGAGGACGTCGCGCATATGAAGCGCACGGCCGACCGCCTGTTTGGACAGGATTACCATTGGTCGGTGCTGGGCGCCGGCCGCAGTCAGCTGCCGATCGCCACCCAGGCGATTGCGCTCGGCGGCAATGTCCGCGTCGGGCTGGAGGACTCGCTGTGGATCGGCAAGGGCCAGTTGGCGAAATCCAACGCCGAGCAGGTGCTCAAGGTGCGCCAGATCATCGAAGGGCTCGGCGCCTCGGTGGCCACCCCTGACGAGGCACGACAGATCTTGCAGCTCAAGGGCGGCGACAAGGTTTCTTTCTAAGGAAAGCACCAATGAGTGCGCTCACCATATCGGGTGTCGAGAAAGCCTATGGCAAGGCGAAGGTTATCCACGGCGTGTCGGTCGACATCGCGTCGGGTGAATTCGTCATCCTCGTCGGCCCGTCCGGCTGCGGCAAGTCGACCTTGCTCAGGATGATCGCCGGGCTGGAAGACATCAGCGCCGGCGAGATCGCGCTCGAAGGCAAGGTCATCAACGACGTCGCGCCGAAGTCGCGCGACATCGCCATGGTGTTCCAGAACTATGCGCTCTACCCGCATATGACGGTGCGCGAGAACATGGCCTTCGCGCAGACGCTAAAGAAGACCGACAAAAGCGAGATCGACGCCAAGATCATGCGCGCCGCGACTATCCTCGGACTGCAGGACCTGCTCGAGCGCTACCCGCGCCAATTGTCCGGCGGGGAGCGCCAGCGTGTCGCCATGGGCCGCGCCATCGTGCGCGACCCGAAAGTCTTCCTGTTCGACGAGCCGCTCTCCAACCTCGACGCCAAGCTACGCGTGCAGATGCGCACCGAGATCAAGGCGCTGCACCAGCGCCTGGGAACCACCATAGTCTATGTCACGCACGACCAGGTCGAGGCCATGACCATGGCCGACAAGATCGTCGTCATGAATGGCGGCATCATCGAACAGGTCGGCGCCCCGCTCGATCTCTACGACCGACCTGCCAATCTGTTCGTCGCCCAGTTCATCGGCTCGCCAGCAATGAACGTCTTGGTCGGCAAGAGTGAACCGGAGGGCTTCGTCGCAACCGACGGCATTATGCTCCCATTGCCCCCGCATGCTGGCGCCAACCTAGCAGCCGCCGCCTATGGCATCCGGCCCGGGCACCTGCGAATTTCAGACCAGGGCCTGCCAGCAATGGTCGAGGCGGTCGAGCCGACTGGCTCAGAAACGTTGGTTGTCGCCAAAGCAGCGAAAACAAGGCTCGGCGCCCTGCTGCGCGAGCGAGTATCGGTCGTCGCCGGCCAAACTATATTCCTGTCACCAGACCTCGAGAAGGTCCATCTATTTGATAGCGAGGGTCAGAGCATAGGGCGCTGAACAGGGCGACCCGTCGCGCGGTGCCTGCTTCGATCTGACCACGCGGTATTGCCAATAGGGCTCCTCGAAAAGTTTCCGTCATGTAGGATCCGAAAATGAACCCGATCGCCAGGAAACCAGCGGTGAAGGCATCGAGTTCGACATAGTCCCACAAACCTGTGGCGGCGCCGATCCGGTTCAATGCCATCTGCCCACCGAAGTAGAGCAACAACATGAGAACGAGATCAGGCACGCCGCGCACAAGCGTCGTGTAGAGCTCTGCGATCCGCCGAGTCCTCCTTGAACCTGAAAGCTTCGCCCAGGCGCCAAGGAGGCCCAGGGCAACGGCCACCATGACCGACAGAATGCTCAAGGCGATTGTCACCCTGAGGCGGCCAGCAGGAACGGGGAGAACTGCAGAACTGCTTCCACGACTATATGGTCCGATCAGTTGCCGTAGATGTCGTAGACGAAGTATTTCTTCGCGATCTTGTCGTAGGTTCCATCCTGACGGACCTCGATGAACGCCTTGTTGAGCTCCTCGCGCAGTTGGGCGTCCTCCTTCCGGAGTCCAATGCCTGCTCCCTCTCCGAAGCAGCCGCGATCGGTTACGATATTGGACGCGAACGCCATGTTCTTGCGGCGTCGGTCTTGAGCAGACTGAAATCCGAAGCGACAGCATCGGCAAAGATGGCATCGAGACGGCCGGACGTCAGGTCGAGATAGAGAGCGTCGGCGTTGGGGTATGTGACGGCTTTCGCCGTAGGATAGGTCTTTTCGATATAGCATAGATAGGTGCTCGCGGAGGGTGTCCCCACCGTCTTGGCTTTGAGCTGCTTGTCCGCGACATCGATGGTCACGCCAGCCGACGGGCCAGCGCCGGCACGTTGAGACACGACATGACGTCGCCAGGTAGTGCAGTCGACTGACAGGCCTGTGCCGATCGCGACTTTCTTGCCGAGCGTGTCCTCGACGAATGGGTATTTCATGGTCATGGGAAAGGCGATCTCCATTGAGAGGTTCGCCGCAACGGAGGAATATAATCCTGATATCGATGCCGCTGGCAAGCGGTTTGAGTGCCTATCGCTTGCAGGTCTCACCCCATTAGCGTATCCTAATTTATTGTGCCGATATTGTGAGGCAACAATGGGGAGAGGGCTATGGGGAAGCATCTGTGGTTAGGCCTGGCGTTAGCATTCTCGGGAATACTTTTGAACACCCTGGCCGCTGAGGCAAAGGCTTTCAAAAGCTTCCAAGGCAAAGAGTGCAGACCCGACTACAAACGGCTTTGCCCAATGACACCAATCGGCAAATGCGATCTTCAAAGCATGATCGATCAGCTATCCCCCGCGTGCAAAGCGTTCGTTGAGAAGCACAAATAGGAGTCGATCCGCCTGCCGCGTGACGTCGGTCCTCCTCGCCCTACGCTCAGTCTTCCTGCTATCCTAGCGGCAAAGGAGGTCGCGCGATGAGTGAGAATCGCAGGCTAGCCGCAATCCTGGCCGCAGACGTTGTCGGATACAGCCGGCTCGCCAGCGAGGACGAAGACCGGACTTTGGCACGTTTGCGTGCACTGCGCAGCGATCTGATCGATCCGACCATCGCCGTTCACAACGGGCGCGTGATCAAGCGCACAGGGGACGGGGCGCTAGTCGAGTTCCGCAGTGTCGTGGATGCCGTGCGTTGCGCCATCGAGGTGCAAAACGGCATGGTCGAGCGCAATGCCGGCGTACCGCAGGAGCGCCGCATCGAGTTCAGGATCGGCGTCCATCTGGGCGATGTGGTCGAAGAAAGCGACGGCGATCTGATGGGTGACGGCGTCAACATCGCCTCGCGTTTGGAGGGCGTCGCGGCGCCCGGCGCCATCTGCCTGTCCGAGGACGCCTATCGCCAGGTCAAGGCGAGGCTCGACCTCTCGGTCAGCGATCTCGGCAGCACGCAGCTCAAGAACATCGCCGAGCCGATCCGGGTCTATTCCATTCGGGTTGGAACCGCCAGATCGACGACAGCCGCAACGTCAGAACCTGCAACGATCCATCAGACCGGGTCGACGCCGCCGAAGCTGTCGATCGCCGTCCTGCCGCTGGCCAACATGAGCGGGGATGCAGAACAGGCGTTCTTCACCGACGGCCTGACGGAAGACATCATAACCGATCTATCGAATGTACCCGGATTCTTCGTTATCGCCCGCAATTCCACCTTTGCCTACAAGGGCAAGTCCACCGACGTCCGCCAAATCGCCCATGATTTAGGGGTGAGATACATCCTTGAAGGTAGTGCGCGTCGCTCGGCCGAGCGTCTCCGGATAAATGTCCAGTTGATTGATGCTGCGGGCGGCGGAAATCATGTCTGGGCTGAACGCTTTGACCGCGATCTCGTCGATATCTTTGGCGTTCAGGACGAGGTCACGCGACGCGTTGTTGAAGCGATTTCTGGTAAGCTTGGTGTCAAGAATATTGTTGCCCGTTCCCGACCGTCAAATCTCGAGGCCTATGATCTTTGTGTTAGGTCGCGAGGCAAATGCAACATTTCGAAATCAGACAATAGAGAGGCGTGTGCTGATTTGGAACGTGCCATTCACTTAGATCCAAACTACTGCGAAGCGCACAGCAATCTTGCTATCTCGCTGCTATTTGGCTGGATGATGTGGGGAGAGCCACAGATACCCGGCCGTGCAAAGGCTCTGATGCACGCGCAACGGGCTGTAGAGATCGATCCCAGCGATTCCCACGCTCGCAGAATCCTGGGCTGCGTGCAGCTCTATGAGCGTAATTGGGACGAAGCAGAATTGCAGTTCGATGCTGCAATCCGGCAAAATCCCAATAATGCAGACGCCATAGCATGGATGGGTGAGCTTCAAGTCTACTTAGGTAAGCCGCAAGCGGCACTGATAGCTTGCGCAGAAGCGCTGCGTTTGAATCCTCATCCACCCGGTTGGTATTTCTGGAGCATGGGGATAGCGCAAATTTCCTCCGGTCAGTACGAACAAGCTGTTGCCTCCTTGAGCCGTGACGAAACCTACGGGACAGGCTCGAGGGAGGACCTGATTGCCGCGCTTGCCCTTGCCGGTCGCATTTCTGAGGCTCAGGAGGAAGCCCGCCTATTTCTTACTGGGAATCCAGACTGGAAAATCGCTGATTTCGCGACGAAATTGCCTTTTAAGAGTAAGGCTGATGCGGAGCCCTTCGTTGACGGCTGGCGGCTTGCGGGCATGCCAGACTAGACAGCATGGCAAACAGGCCCGTTTCGGCTTCGACCTTTTCCCGATCGTCCGTCATGCGACTCTCCGTTGGAGAAAGAACCGCCAATGTTTCAGTTACTCCCCAAGTGATGCCCGAGCCAATGATCGAGCAAGATAGCACTTCGCCTAGATAGCCCCGCCTGGTGAGCTCACGCATTTGCCGGATGGTCGGATTCGCGCGGGTCTGAAGGCCGACCATTGTCGAGACGCGTTTTTCGGCGGCGAGCGAGTGCATCGTCTCCGCATCACGCCATTCGGAAAACACCGACTTTCCCGCTTCCAACGCCGCAGTTACCACTCGAAGGTGTTCCGGCACCCTCACCGTGACGACCACCAGATCGACATCAGGGTGGTTCACAAGCTCCTCCGTCGACGAGACCGCGCGCTGGAAACCGAACTTCTCGGCTGACGCCCGCGCAGTTTCAATCCGGTGGTGGCTCACGACAGAAAGGCTGAACTGCGGCAAATCTCTCAACGCAGGCACATGGGCGGTCGAGGCCCAGCCGCGGTCGGGGTGCACGCCGATGATGCCAACTCTGACGGGTGCATGGGTCGGCATGGCGGCCTCCTTTGTTCAATGAGAGATTCGATCGGTGAACCGACCGTCACTCTGTAATCTTGACGAAGCCCTGCTGCACGAGCTGTATTGTGCGTGCCATGGCGTCGAGATTGACCTTGATGCGGGGGAGAAGATCGGCGTTTCCCCAGCCGTTGACCTTCGCGGTCACACCGCAAAGTTCGACCTTGACGCCCTTGTCGATGAGGTCGGCAACCAGCTTCTTGTATGGGTTGCCGGTGGCAATGTTGCGCGACGCGTTATAGGCTGCGTCACTGAGCGTGACGTGACCCGCATTGTGTGGAAGACCACGATCACGTCAGATGTCGCCTGCCAGTTCGTGATGTCCGTGGTGATCAGTTGAAGATGGAACAGCGCTGCTGGCAGATCGCCTTCAAACTGAAGGCCCCCGATGCTGTGGACCGATTTTACCGCGTTCAGTTCAACCGGTATATCGATCGTCAGAGCGCTTTTTGGTTTCCGACATGGCTGTCTCCTGAAGGTTGGGATTTCTGTCAAAAGATCGGGCCGGGACGGCCGGTGCGTCCCGATTGCGCGTGTGAGTTGGGGATCGCGCCAGAAGAGATCGGCGCACAAAGAAGGCTCGTACTAGACGCCCTCGTAGACCAGCCGCGTGAAGAAGCCCGGATCGATGACGAAATTTCCCCACTTGGCATCGAACGCCGCCGTGGGCTTGGCGGCGACTGTCTCGTCTCTCGATCGCCCTTGGTGCTTGAGCGCCGCGACCTTCTCTCGCACGGCGACAAGCATGTCGCGGAATTCCTGGAGTTCCGCTCGATTGCTCACGGGGCTTCCGTGGCCTGGGATGATAATCGTCTTGGCAGTCGATGTAGCCAAGTTCGCATCCGAAGCCGCGATCATTCCGTCAATGCCGCCTCCCGTCGAATAGTCGATGAAGGGATAGATCCCGTTCCAGTAGGTGTCGCCGACATGGAGGACGTCCGCCTCGCCGAACATGACCGAGATGTCGCCGTCGGTGTGCGCCGGGCCATAATATTTCATTGCTACCGACTGGCCGTTCAGCTTAAGCGAATGCTCTTTTGAGAAGACGTGCTTTGGCACCCCGCTCTGCTCCAGCGGCATGAAATTGTAGTCCCAGTCCTCGACCCGTTGTACCTGCGACAGGTGCTTTAGGGTATTCTCGTGCGCAATGATCTTGGCGCCGCCAGCACCGATCCAGGGGTTGCCGTCCGCGTGATCGAAATGCCAGTGGGTGTTGATCAGATGGGTCACGGGTTCGGCGGAGATGGCTGCGAGCGCCTTCGTCATCTGGGTGCGTGACACGCTGATGCCCGCGTCAACCATGACGAGCCCGTCCTTGCCGCCCAGGACCGCGACATTGCCGCCGGAGCCTTCGAGGACGGTGATGTTGTTCCTCAGCTTGTGGGTGGCAATGTTTGCCTTGGCGGCGCTGTCCTTGATGAGGCTCACCAGCCCGCGCGCCTCGGCATAGGCCGCACGTGGGCTCATCCAACCGCCGGTCGCTGCGAAGGTGGCAGCGCCTATGCAGCAAAGGCAAAATCCACGCCGGGAAAGCATGTGTTCCGTCATCATGACATACCTTTCCGCAGCCGACCTCAGGTGAGCCGACAGCTTTTGAATTGGCTTGAGGAGATCGAGGGCAGGCCTAGGGCGGTCACGCCTTGATAAAGGCGAGCAGGTCCGCGTTGATCACATCGGCATGCGTTGTGAACATTCCATGCGGGTACCCGTCGTAGACCTTGAGTGCTCCGTTCTTGAGCAGCTTGACGGAGAGTTCGGCAGAGTCGGCGATGGGCACGACTTGGTCGTCGCTTCCATGCATTATCAGGACCGGAACGTCGATTATCTGCAGGTCCTCGGTGAAATCGGTTTCCGAGAACACCTTGATGCACTCGTAGTGCGCGTTCGCTGCGCCCATCATCCCTTGGCGCCACCAGTTGCGGATCGTGCCTTCGGAGATAACGGCGCCTGGGCGGTTGAAGCCGTAGAATGGTCCGCTAGCGATATCGAGATAGAGTTGCGCTCGGTTTGACGCCAAGGCGGTGCGGTAGCCGTCGAAGACCTCGATGGGGAGTCCACCAGGGTTCTTGGCAGACTTGACCATCACGGGAGGAATCGCAGAGATGAGCACTGCTTTGGCGACCCTGCCTTTACCGTGCCGGGCGACGTACCTGGTGACCTCACCGCCCCCGGTCGAATGGCCAATATGGATCGCCTCGCGAAGGTCGAGCGCCTCGGCGAGTGCGGCGACGTCGGCGGCGTAAGTATCCATGTCATTGCCGTCGGAGGTCTGGCTTGAGCGACCGTGGCCCCTCCGGTCGTGGGCGATGACGCGGAAGCCCTTGTCGAGGAAGAACAGCATCTGGTTATCCCAATCGTCGCCGCTCAGCGGCCACCCGTGATGGAACACGATCGGCTGACCTGCTCCCCAGTCCTTGTAGAAAATCTGCGCGCCGTCTTTCACCTTGATGCTGTTCATAATCTCACTCCCATCTTCAATGGTTGCATTGGTTGAGTTCACAGACGCCCTGGCCACCAAAGGCAGCGTCGTGGCAAGAGCGACGGCTCCCGTCCCGATAAGGACTTCCCGTCTTGTCGTCGTGGGCATTGTTGTGGATGTGCTCGTATCCATTTCTCTTCCCCTTTACGGGCTGGACACGGCTTTGACGGCTCGGGACGTATGCCGTCCGGATGCTCTCGTTTCGGCCGTGTAGAGATTGCGAAGTGGTCAGCCCAGAACTGGCGCCGCCGCGGCCCACTCTTTCCGGGTGGTAGGCGTACCGTCGATCATTTCGGCGACCTCTTTGGATTTCGAAAGAGTCGTCATCAACGACTTGGGTCCTTCAAACGGCCTGCCGCCGATGTGCCAGCCGTCGGTATGAAGCTCTTCGATAAGGACCCATACCACCTCGCGGAACGCCTCCGATCCCTCGAACTTTACCATGACGTCGGTCAGGGCCTTCGCCATGGCATGCTTCTCTTCCGGCGTGAACACGCCGTCGACCAGTTTCACATTAACGAATGGCATGACGCGTTTCCTTTGATTAGAGCTTGAAGGGGTCGCTTTAGTCGGTGACGTCGATCACGATCTTGCCGTTGGCAGTTCGGTTTTCGATTTCGGCATATGCCTCCGCAATGGTCTCGAAACTGAAGCGGCGGGGATCGACGAGAGGTGTGATCTTTCCTGCTTCCGCGAGCCGCTTCGCCTCTCGCAGGATTTGCCCGTGATGGGCGCGGCCTTCCCCGGTCAGGATCGGCAGGAGCGTGAAGACGCCAGAGTAGCTTGCGGCTCGGAACGAGAGTGGACCGAGCGAATGGGTGCCCCATCCCAGGCAGCTGACGACATGGCCGAAGCGGGTCACAGCGTTGAAAGCGGCGTCGATACCGGCTCCGCCCACAGTGTCGTAGACGATATCGAAGCCACGCCCGCCCGTATGGTCTTTGACGTATTCGTCGACCGTCGCCTGATGGCGGTCGATTGCGGTGGCACAGAGCTCTTCGATCTCGCGTTGCTTGGCAGCCTTGTCCACGGCGAAGACCTCGGCTCCGAAAGCGCGTGCGATCTGGATTGCAATGTGGCCGACGCCGCCGGCGCCGAGCACCAACACCCTCTGCCGGGCCTGGACTTGGGCGCGATCCACCAGACCTTCCCAAGCGGTGATGAACACCAGCGGCAACGCGGCCGCTTCGCGCATGGTCATGTTGGCAGGTTTGGGGCCAAGCAAATCAGCGTCAACGGTGACGAAAGTCGCGAGCGAGCCCTGGAGACCGCCTACGCCGCCCGTCATGCCGAAGACCTCGTCCTGCGCCTTGAACGCGGTCACCCCGGAGCCGACAGCCTCAACAATTCCGGCTACGTCCATACCGAGAACAGCGGGCAGTGGATGCCGCGCATGCGGAGCTTGCCCGCTTTTGATCTTGAGATCGAGCGGGTTGACGCTGCTCGCCCTGACGCGGACAAGTACCTCGCCAGGCGCGGGCGCCGGGCAGTCCATGCTGGTGCGGACGAAGTCAGAGTTCGTCTCGTTTAGGACGAGGGCGTCCATTTTTCTCGGCATAGTCATCTGTCTGCCTCGCTGCGGTGTCGACGGCTATCCGGCGACCAAAAGAGGATGACAGAGCTGTGTGATTTCAAGCCAGTGAATCGTAGTGAAATCTTGTGAGGAGCGCGAACACAGACGCGGGGAACGCGCGGGAAGATCAAGAAATCTCGGCCAAAAGATTCTTTGCCGCCACCATGTCGGCCGTATCAAAGCCTTCAGTGAACCGATCGTAGACCGCAGCCAATCGTGTACGCGCCCGATCGGTATTTCCCCGGTCGCGCGCCAACTTCGTCAAACTCGTGGTCGTCCGAAGCTCCCAGGACAGGGCGTCCTGCCGACCCGCTACATCGAGCGAGTGAAGATAGCATCGTTCGACGCTCCCGAGGTCATCGCCGCCGCGCCAAAGGACGTCCCCCTTCAGGCGATAGAGTTCTGCGACGCACCAGAGCTCCTCCTTCGCCTCGCTGGCGCTTATCGCCGCCTCCACCAGCGATCGCGCTTCGGCGTGTTGTCCCAGAGAAGACAGGCCCTCGGCCAGAAAGCCGAGAAATCTGACGGTGTAGAGGTTGAAGAGTTTTACCTGACGGAGTTCAGCCAACCCGTTTCGGAGAAGCGGAACGCCGCTCTCGGCAAGCCCTCGCTGGATCAGAAGGACCGCCTTCCAGCACCGACCGAACACCTCCCATGGTCCGAGCGCGTTCGTGTTTGCCAACTGGAGTAGCTCCGTGATAGCTGAATCTGCCGCCGGTAGGTCGCCGACATGAACAAAGACCGGACAGGACCAGCGAGCCAGGGCTTCACACAACGAGATCGCGTGGCCCGATTCCCGCGCGGCCGCGACGGCGGTGTGGACCGCCTTAATGGCTTGATCGGGAAGGCCTTCCATCCAAAGGAGTTGGGCGGGTTGGATTCGAGCCGAAATCGACTGGCCGAACCTGAAACGCACTGAATTCGCGGAGACGGTGTCAGTAGAGACATCGTGGCCCAACATGAGATCGGCGTGACGGCGGGCACCCCGGAAGTCACCCATGCAAAATAGGGTCATGCTGAGCATCCGGTCACCGATAAACCGATCAAGTCCGCTTTGTGCGAGCGCCACGAACCGTTCGGCGTTTCCCAGCGACGCCCTATAATCACCCATGCCCACCTGGGCGACCCATAGACCCCAAAGAGCCTCCGCTTGAGCGTCGACATCCCCCAACTGTTCCGAAATCTCCAACGCTTTAGTGAAAGCGGCCGGAGCTTGTGGCGCGAAGCCGATTTTGAATGCTTGAGAGAGCCCCAGCGCTCTGTAGAGCTGCATGATCTGACGAGCGTAGTCGTTTCTTCGCTTTCCCGGACCGATGCCTAGCAGCGCGCGCTGGACGCTGGTCAGGCATTCGTCGACCAGAGAAAGCTGGTACCACATCGGAATGGCGGCGACGGTAACCGCTAGCCCAACTTCTAGATCGCCATGATCCGAGTACGCCCAGTCCAGAGCGAAGCGTATGTTGTTGATGTGGGAACCATATCTCGACAGCCACTCTTCGCTCGACAGGGTTTCCACTTCCTCCTGCGAATGTCGAAGGACATCGCACAGATAGGTCGCCAGTTTCCGAATGACGGCGTCGAGCTCACCTTCCTCCCGGACTTTTTCCAAAACGAAAGCCCGCGTTGTGTCGAGCAAACGGTATCGCGCGGCCTTGCGTTGAGCATCGACGGCTACCAGGGATTTGGCGACGAGGTTAGCAAGAAGGCCTGGTACGTCGCGGTCGGGGGAGGTCACGTCGGTTGCAATGGCAACAGCAGCTTCCCGTCCGAAGTCGCCTGCGAAGATAGCGAGTCGACGCAGGACTTTCCGCTCCTCTTTTGAAAGCGCTCCGTAGCTCCAGTCGATCATTGCAGCCAAAGTCTGATGGCGAGGTAGAGCGGTGCGCCGTCCCCCGGTCAGCAACCGCAGACGATCGTTGAGAAGTTCGGCGATTCCGCGGGTGCCAAATGCCTCCACCCGCGCTGCGGCAAGCTCAATCGCCAGGGCGATTCCATCGAGCTGGCGGCATATATGTGTGACCACGGGCGCTTCATCGTCGTCGAACGTATACCCGCTTCCGGACGAGGTCGCCCGCTCCACGAACAAACGGATAGCGGGAAACTCCAACGCGTAGGCAGCAGTCATACCCGCCGCCGACGGCGGTGTATCGAGAGGGGGGAGCCTGTAGACGCTTTCACCCTCCACCCGCAAGGCTTCGCGGCTGGTGGCAAGGATGGTGATCTCCGGCAGTTCGCGGAGCAAGGTCTCCGCCAGACGGGCGGTGGCTTCGAGAACGAGCTCGCAACTGTCGAACACGAGTAGCAAACGTTTGCCGCGAAGGTGCCCGATGAGGTTCGCGGTCGGATCACCCGATGTCTCGGGAAGGCGAAGCTGTGACGCCAGGACTGAAGGGACGATTTGGGAGTTCGTTATTGGGGCAAGGTCGACGAAGCAATGGCCATGCTCATGCGATGACAACAATTGTTCTGCCACGCGAAGGCCGACGGTTGTCTTCCCTATGCCACCTGGGCCGACAATGGTGACCAGCCGGAACCTTTGAAACCGCCCTTCGACGGTTTTGATGGCTTCTTCACGTCCGATAGGTCGCGTCAGCTGTTTTGGGAGGTTGTTCGGGGCCGTTGTCTTCTTGGGCTCGTGCCCAACACGAGAGCGGGTGAGAGGAGCAATGAACCGATAGCCCCTTGATGGAACGGCGACGATGTATCGCGGAGCGGCTTGATCCTCGCCGAGCACCCTGCGGAGCAACGCGATCTGAGCTCGAAGGTTCGACTCCTCCACTCTGGCGTTGGCCCAAGCTCGCACGGTCAATTGATCCTTCGTTACCAGTTCACCCGGTCGTTCAGTCAACGTGATGAGGAGTTCGAGCGCTCGGGATCCGATCGTGACAGGTTCATCGTTTTTGAGCAGAAGATGTCGCCCCGGATAGAGCTGGAATGAGCCAAAGGCGAGCGCCAGGTCTGCCGAGATTGCCTTCAGGGAAGCTTGCTCTTGCATACTTATCCTTCCCCGGTCACGGAGCGTTGCCAGCCGGATTATAGATTGATGCTGCGAAGGAGATCGAGTCTCCTGGTCACGTACTGATGACAGTGCGATAGACTGACCTTTGAAAGGACTGTCAGGAATTCCGTGTGCGGGCGGGCATAATGGGTAAAAAGGATTCCCACTATGACCCGACGCAAAGAACCTGCGATACCAAATGATTTACTCGACCAGCTTCTGGCAGGAGGCGCAGCCAGTGCTGCCTTCGAACAGGGCGGCCTGTTGGATTCGCTCAAGAAGGCTCTGACCGAGCGCGCGCTAAACGCGGAGATGGACCGTCATCTGGCGAGCGGCGAAGACGCTGGCAATACGCGTAACGGCTACGGCCGCAAGACCGTGACGACGGAGACCGGCAAGCTGGAGATCGACGTACCGCGCGATTGCCAGGCCAGTTTCGATGCGCAGCTGATCGCCAAGTATCAGCGTCGCTTCCCCGGTTTCGACGAAAAGATCGTGTCTATGTACGCGCGCGGCATGAGCACCCGGGGCTGCGGGTGATGAACGAGCTCAAGAACCGCGGCGTCGACGATATCCTGCTGGCCGTTGTCGATGGCCTGAAGGGCTTCCCCGACGCGATCACCGCCGTGTTCCCGGAGGCGATCGTTCAGACCTGCATCGTCCACCTACGCAACTCCATGGACTTCGTCTCCTGGAAAGACCGCAAAGGGCTGGCGACAGCGCTCAAGGACATCTACCGCGCCGTCGATGCCGATGCGGCCGAAAAGGCGCTGACGGCGTTCGAGGCCAGGCGCTTGCAGCAGGCGGCCTGCAGGACGCGATACATAGCTACGTTCGCCACAGCTATCGCTTCGCCATCGATGATCCAGGACTGGGCTTTGTGCGGCCTGCCTCTTTGCAAGGGGACGACAAGCTTGCCAAGGCGCGCAAGCTGGCAGCCTTACGCGATTGGAGCGCGGCTGCAAGAATTTGGCGGACAATGAAGGCCTCTCTCCAACTGACGTCGATCTCTGGGCGCAGGTCGTCGAATGTGGCGGGCGGCCAACCGAGGCGATCCCTGAACTGGCCCGCGCGGTGGCAGCTCATGTCGAGGCTGGCGACTTCGCCCGCGCCGCCAGGTCCGCTATCACACTCGCAAAAATCCACG
Organism: Mesorhizobium sp. Root695; assembly: GCF_001428185.1. Lineage (NCBI taxonomy): Bacteria > Pseudomonadati > Pseudomonadota > Alphaproteobacteria > Hyphomicrobiales > Phyllobacteriaceae > Mesorhizobium > Mesorhizobium sp. Root695. Next base: position 570,075 of record NZ_LMHO01000023.1, read on the forward strand.
CCGAGCGTGGATCAGGTGCCGTCGCAGAGGGATGGCTGGAACGTGCCGCGTCGCTTCTTTCCCAGTCAAAAGACGATAGCACGCAGGCCTATCTGCTGTGGATGAGGTCACGCCTGGCATCTTCCGGCGGCCGGCCTGAGGAAGCGCTGCGACTGGCGTCAGCCGCTCACGCGATAGCCGAGAATTGCGACGATCCCGGCCTGCGGGCTCTGACTTTGACGTATAAGAGATTTTTCAATCTCGCCCTCGGCAAGATCGAGGAGGGCAGCGAGCAGCAAAATCGTGCGGCGGCAATCGCCTTGTCGAGCCAGGTTGACCCGATCACCGGCAGCCTTGTTTATTGCAATATCCTCGGAGCTGCAGGACATATGCCGATTGGCCTCGTGCCCGCCAGTGGAGCGCTTTGAAAGTTGGTGCACCGTAGTTTTGCGCAGACCTCGGGTGCGTGTGACCTTCATCGCGCTGAAGTGATCGCGGCGCAGCAGGTATTGCCGGAAGCCCTGACTTGCATAAACGAAGCGCTACCCAAGCTCTCCGCGGAGGAATCCTGGTCGCTCGGCGAAGGCTTCCGTGTCCGCGGCGATATCTTCGCCATGAGCGGCGACCTTACATCGGCGCGGGCCGACTACGATCAGGCTTATGCGCTCGGCTGGGATGCGGAGCCTGGCAATGCTGTGCTTCTATTCGAAACCGGCGATCTGGACGGGGCGCTTGCCGCACTCGACCGGGCTCTGCAGGGGACGTCGTGGTTCCATCTGCAGCGACGCGGAAACCTGTTGGTAAACGCGGCTTGCATTGCAGCACGCGGCGGGCGCTCTGACCAGACGTCAATCTATCTCAAAGAAATCGATGCCCAGCTAGAACGCTGGCGGCAACCCGCAACGCAGGCATTGATAGCCGAAACCAAGGCCGCACTTTGCAGGCCAGGCGATCCAAACGGAAATCGGCTTCTGTTATTGGCGCGACAGCTATGGACCAGTGCAGGCGTCGATTATCACGCGGCAAGGGTTCGGCTGCAGATCGCCAGTGCCCTGTTGCGTTCGGGTGACGTCAGCGGTGCGAAAGTGGAGATCACCGCGGCCGAGAGATCGGCCCGCCATCTCGGATCACGGCGCCTGGAAGAGGAAGCCGCAACGCTTCGCAATGGCTTTTCGCGCGAATGCCAGTCGATTGTCGATGGCTCCGGGCAAGAACTCAATCTCTGAGCATGCCTGCCTTCTTTAACTGGACTGGCTGCCGATCAAGCATATCGGCGGCGGTGGCCAACGATCAGCCAGAGATCAGGTCCCGATAAGGACGATCAGCCCTCCCTGAAGGTAATTTTCCCAAGCCAAGCAGACACGCCTGGCAATAAGCAGCGCCGCGAAGGGCTGGCGCTAAATCGAAAGGGAAAGATCATGAACCTGTTTGTTATCCGCCGCCCCAGCGCTTGGGCATCACTGCAGGAACTCGAAGCCGCCGGCGCCAAATCGGCAAAGGTCGCCAAGGAACAGATGTCGGGTACGGTCAGCTGGATCCGCAGCTATGTCGTGCACGAACCCGATGGCCGCATCGGCACCTTCTGCATCTACGAGGCCAAAGACGGCGAGGCCATCCGCGATCACGCCAAGCGCGTTGGCATGCCCGGCGAGGAATTCTACCCGGTCGCCGACACGGTCATCATTCGCAATGATCCGATGACAGCGGCCGCCTGAGACCGCCAGTCGCTGCCTCGCGTGATCAAAGCGGGGCAGCGTCATCCAATCAGCAACCAATGAACAGACGGCGCTTGGAACGGCATGCCGCATTCCGGTGCCGCGATTCCTCACGAATGGAGAAAACCAATGTTTCACTACCTGAAGCGCGTGTCGATCGGGCTGAGAGCACGCAGGGCCGAGAAAGCTTTGCACCAACTGCCTGACCACATCCTGAAGGACATCGGCATTCGCCGCGGTGCGATCGCATATGCTGTTCGGGAACACTTCAAGGACCGTCTCGTCTGAGTGCCCAGACCAATTGGAAACCAGGAAATGGAACTTCTGATAAACGTGGCGAACGTCATGTATGTGATCGCCTACTTCACGCTGGACATCTTGCGGCTGAGGATTCTCACCACAGCGGCTGCAATCTGCCTTGCCGTGTATTTCTATAGCCAGCCCGCGCCACTCATGAACGTCGTCGGCTGGAACGTTTTCTTTGTGATTCTGAATCTGATCCAGATCGGCCGCATTGTGAAGTCCCGCCGTAGCTGAAGCCAGGCTTGCCGACACACTGAATGTCGGTTCGCATGCAGCTTCAGCCTGCGCTAAGCGCTACAGGCGGGCTGCCACCAGACCATTAAAAAGCAACGTGATCATCTCTACCGGTACCGCGCTACTCTATGCCGGCATCGGCTTGAGTTGCGGATGCTGTCAAGTAGATGTCAGCCTTAGAGAAGGGCAAGATAATACACGGGGCCGACATCAGGCGCATTGCGGTCCGGCACCTTTTTGGGTCAAAAGGGGGCCGACTACCGACCGTCCGCTGCTGGGCTGCCCAAGATGAAAGCGGACACACGACATCGGATGCCATGGTTTGGATTAGACCCGACTCCTGCATAGGCACAGTTACGCCTCGCTTCGAAGACGTACTACATCCTTGGATGGGGGCAGCCCGAACTGCCGCGCGTATTCCCGGCTGAACTGGTTGGGGCTTTCGTAGCCGACACAGAAGGCCACAGATGTCGCGCTTCCCTCTCCTGCCATCAGAAGCGTGCGGGCATGAAGCAGGCGGACCTGCTTTTGGTATTGGATGGGGCTGAGCGCCGTGACCGCCTTGAAATGGCGGTGGAATGCCGAGACGCTCAGGGCCGCCATCTCGGCGAGCGCCTCGACCCTCAGGGGCTTTGCGAAATTCTGCCGGATCCATTGGATCGCGACGCCGATCCGTGAGAGCGCCGCGTCGGGCGCCGCGATGTCCCGTAGCATCCAGCCCAAGGGTCCCTGCAGCACCCGGAACAGGATCTCCCGTTCGTAGGCAGGCGCGAGCACGGCGACCTCGTCCGGCCGGTTCATAAGCCGGAGCATCCGCACCCAGGCGTCGAGAAATTCCTCGCTAACGGGCGCAACCGAGAAGCCCGACCCGAAGAGCTTGCTGCACACTTGCACGGGCAGGTCGCTGATCAGCGCCGCGACAGTCGCAGGGTGGAGCGTTAGACTGACCGCGAGATACGGCTCCCCCGTGGCCGCCGGATGCACCGACCCCACGGCCGGTAGATCGACCGACATGACGAAATAAGTGGCGGGGTCGTAGGCGAAGGTCCGTTCGCCGACCGTCATTGTCTTCGAGCCGGTCAGGATCAGGTTGATCATCGGCTCATAGACGGCCGAAAGCCGGTGCTCGGGTATTTCACCCTGGACCATGGCGACGCGGGGAATTCCTGTTTCCGTCCGGCGATTTTCGGCCGACGAGGCCAAGCTGCGCAGTTCCTGAAGTTGCTCTTCCATGGGGTCGACCGTGACAGACCGGGAATGGCTTCGCAAGCGCGAAGCAGAAATAGGCAAGCTTCAGGAAGAAATGGGTGAGCGCGGGAGACGGAGCAGGCTTAGCTTCAGGTTACCGAATATAGAAGGAAAGACCCATGAAGATCGTCATCGTCACCGGAAGCAGCCGGGGCCTAGGAGCGAGCACCGCCGTCGAATGCGCCCGCAACGGCATGGGCGTGGTCGTAACCTACAACAGCAATCCCGAAAAAGCAGAGGAGGTCGTGAAGACGATCGTGCAGAGCAGCGGCAGGGCCGTGGCCCTGAAGCTCGACGTCGGAAACGTCAGTTCCTTCCCGGCATTTCGTGACGCCGTCGCCGCCCAACTGCAATCCGTCTGGGGCCGTGGCGATTTCGACTATCTCGTCAACAACGCCGGATACGGCCTCTTCAGTCCGATCGCCAAAGTGACGGAAGAACAGTTCGACGGGCTGTTCAACGTCCATCTCAAGGGACCTTTCTTCCTGACCCAGATCCTCCTGCCGATGATGGCGGACGGCGGCCAGGTCATCAACATCACCAGCGCCACCTCGCGCGTGGCGACGGCCGGCGTCGCACCCTATGCCTCGTTCAAGGGTGGGCTCGAAGTCCTGACCCGCTACATGGCCAAGGAGTTCGGCGAGCGGGGGATTAGGGCGAACTCGATCGCACCCGGTGCAATCCGCACCGAACTGGGTGGCGGCCTGAACGACGAGTTCGAGGCGATGCTCGCGGGCCAGACCGCGCTCGGCCGCGTCGGCGAACCCGAAGAGATCGGTGGCGTCGTCGCCAGCCTTTTGTCCGGTCAGAACCGCTGGATCAATGCCCAGAACATCGAGGTCGCGGGCGGCTACGTCATCTGACCAAAGGAGAGCAGCATGCTCGACCACGTTTTTATCTCCGTCAGCGACGTCGCCCGTTCGATCGCCTTCTACGAGGCAGCGCTTGCACCGCGCGGCATTACTCACGTGATTAATTACGACGGAAAGGATGGTCCACGCGGCCATCCGGACCTGAAGGGTTTTGGCGCGAACGGAAGGGTCTTCTTCTGGCTCCGCGATGGCGTCGTCGAAGGCCGTGCGGCTCATGTCGGCTTCGTCGCCAACGGCACAACTCAGGTCGATGCCGCCTTCGCTGCCGCCATGGCCGCAGGCGCTTCCGAGGTCCATCCGCCCGGAGCGCAGCTCCACTACGACCCACGCTACTACGCCGCGCAGGTTCTCGACCGACGGCTATAGCCTCGAATTCGTCTACAAGGAATGGCAGCACTGACATGACAAAACTGATGATCTATGGCGCGACCGGCTACACCGGCCGGATGGCGGCAGAGCATGCAACGGCGGCAGGTACGCCACTCGTGCTCGCCGGCCGCAGCGAAGCGGCCCTGTCGAAGTTCTCCGCTGATCTCGGCGTGGAATACCGCGTCTTCGGTCTCGAAGACGCGGCGACGATCGGCAGCGGCTTCGCCGGCATTTCGGTCCTCCTGAACTGCGCCGGGCCGTTCATGAGCACCGCCGACGCCCTGATGAAGACGTCGATCCGCAACGGCATCCACTATCTCGACACCGCGGCCGAACTCGACAGCTACCGGTTGGCGGAAGGACTCGACGACGAGGCGAAAGCCGCGGGCGTCATGCTCATGCCGGGCGGCGGTGGCAGCGTTGCTATGCTCGGCAGTCTCGCCGGACATGGCGCTGCGCGCGTCGCGAATCCTCGCAAGATCAGGATCGCGCTGTATGTCGCAGGCGGACTTTCCCGAGGATCGGCGATCAGCGCCATGGAGAACGTCACCGTCGAGACCCTGGCGCGCGTGGATGGCGAGCTGGTCACCGTAGCTGCCGACGGTATCCGGAAGTTCGACTTCGGCAAGGGGGCGGTCGACTGCTTCCCGGTGACGCTGCCCGATCTCATCACGATCTGGCGGTCGACGGGCGTTCCCGACGTCGAGACCTTCGTGCATTTGACCGGCGACGGACTCCCGCAGGGCGATCTCTCGCTGCTCCCGGACGGCCCGAGCGAAGACGAGCGTCTGGCGAACCGCTGCCAGGCGGCCGTCGAAGTCACCGACGCGGATGGACACGTCGCCCATTCGCGTCTCGACACGGTCAACGGCTATACCTTCACCGCGATGGCTGCGGCCGAAGCTGGCCGCCGTGTGCTTGCAGGCGAAGTCCGCTTCGGCTTCCAAGCGCCCGCCGATCTGTTCGGAAGCGGCTTCGCCCAGACCATCGCCGACACCACGATCGTCGACATCTGAGGAATGCACGATGCAGAAGCTCGTCGAATCCTTCATCGCGACCGCAAACGCCTTCGACGTCGAGGGCGCGCTGTCCCTGTTCGCCGCCGACGCCGTCATCGATGACGTTTCGGTCGGCGACACCTTCGTCGGGCGCGATGGCGTCCGCAAATACCTCGAGCGCTTCTTCGTCGGCTACAGCACCAAAAGCAGGCTGTTGTCATTAGAGGAGCTGGACGACCTCCATTCGAACGTCCGGCTCGATTTCACAGGCGATTTCGGGCACGAGGTCGGCATCCTGAAGATTGCAATCAATTCGGACGGTCTGATCGAGCGCATGGACGCCGACTTGGAATAGCGGCTCCACCAGCAGTCCTATCGAACCAATATCACCGGCGCCGTGGGCGCCGATGCCGGGGACGGTTTGCATTCCGCGAGCCTCCGGCACGACAAGGAGCACGTTTTATGACCACCTCGCCATCTCTCACACAGGACGCCGCAGACAGGCTCGCGGTCGTCGAGGCCCTCTATCGCTTCGCCGCGGGCATCGACCTTCGCGACATGGAGCTTCTGGCTTCTTCGCTTGCGGAGAACGCGGTCTCCGACTTTCGGCCGGCTGCTGCCAAAGCCAGGTTCGAGTATCCGGTGATTGAAGGCCGGGATGTCATCGTCTCTGCCCTGACGACGTCGCTCAGCACGCTGGACACCACCCATTCCGTCAGCAATCCGCGCGTCGCCATCGATGGCGACACGGCACGCATGGACGTGCTCGTGGAAGCCCAGCACGTTCCCCGCAGCGATCCCTCGCGTCACTACCTCATGAAGAACCGCTACGACGTCGAGCTGGCGAGAACCGGCGACGTCTGGGTCATCACCCGCAACACGGTCGACAATGTCTGGCGGACGGGCGATCTGACTGTTCTCTCCGAGATCTAAACCTCCAATGAGGGCGACGGGAATGGAATGGCGGCAGGTTCTGTTTCCGCCGCCATTCTCCCGCGGATGACCGCTGTTGACGCGAACATGCCGCCTCCTCAGTCCGCTTCCATGTCCGCTTTAGGGACGCCGCTAGCGTAGACCCTATGACCGAGATTAGGCGCATTGCTGATAGGCGTATTGCTGACCGGCAGATTTGGGCCGGAGAACGAGCCCGCTGCGCGGGAGGGGCGCCTGCGGTTGAGGTAGAGATCAAGAACCGGTCGTCGCGCTCGCGTTGAGCGTCGTTCGGCTCGAGCAGAGCATGGCGGGCTTCTTCAACAAGGAGCCTGACCATGCAGCACCTCGTTCTCGATGCCCGGATCAGCCCACTGCGCCAGCGGCTGATCGACGACATGAACATGCGGCGTTTCTCACGGGAGACACAGCGCAACTATCTCCGCGATATCGAACGCCTGGCGACATTCCTCGGGCGTTCACCCGTCACTTCGACGGGTTCGATATCGTCCAGGCCAAGAACAAGGGACGAACCGGCGGCAAACGGCTTTTCGTGCCGATCACGCCGATGCTGTCCGAGATCCTGGATGCGGCTGACAGGCGCGGCGAGAGCGTCTTGGTCAACGCCTATGGGGAGCCCTTCTCCGCCAAGTCCTTGACTGGAATGATGGCGCATTGGTGCAAGCTTGCCGGTCTTCCGAAGGGCCTGACCCTGCATGGCTTGAGGAAGTCGCCCGGTGTTTATCTGGCGGAGGCCGAGGCCTCCACCAGGCAGATGATGGACGTCCTCGGTCACGACGACATCGATCATGCGGAGCTCTATTCGCGCGAGGCATCGCAGGTACGGCTGGCGGTCCAGGGGATGGATCGCGTCGTGCGGCTGGTCACGCGCAAGCCGATGCTTGGCGAACCTGTTGGCGAACCTTGTGGCGAACCGCCTTCTAAAGCATTGATAAATAACGATAATGGTGGGCCCGGAGGGACTCGAACCCCCAACCAAGCGGTTATGAGCCGCCGGCTCTAACCATTGAGCTACAGGCCCCACGCGGGCTGGATTAATGTTTTTCCCGTCGCGGCACAAGGCTTTCCCGCCGGGCTTCCGCAGATCGCCCAAATCAACCCATAATCGCGCTCTACGCGACCTCTGCGACTTGATCGCAGACCAAGGAGATTTTCATGACGAGAAACCTTTTGCCCATCGCGCTCGCCGCTGCAATCGCTTTTCCGACGATGGCTGGAGCCACCGATTTGCCGACGCCGCCCCGCATCATCGTGTCAGGCGAAGGCGAAGCAACCGTGGCGCCTGATCTGGCGGTCCTGACGCTGAGCGTCATGCGCGAGGCCAAGACCGCGCGCGCCGCGCTCGACGCCAACAATGACGCCATGGCCGCCGTGATCGCGGCGATGAAGTCGGCTGGCATCAAGGACCGCGACCTGCAGACCGCCGGTATCCAGATCAACCCGCGCTACAACTACACCAACAAGCCGGACGGCAGCCAGGAAGCCGAACTCGTCGCCTATCAGGTGACCAACACGCTTTCGGTGCGGGTGCGCGACGTCGACAAGACCGGCGAGATCCTTGACAAGGCGGTGTCGATCGGCGTCAACCAGGGCGGCGGCATCGCCTTCACCAATGACAACCCGGCGGCCACGGTCACGGAGGCGCGCAAGAAGGCGGTCGCCAACGCCATGGCCAAGGCCAAGACGCTGGCCGAGGCCGCAGGTGTCAGCCTCGGCCGGGTACTCGAGATCACTGATCAGAACATGGCGCCGACGCCAATGCCGATCAACGCCAAGGCCTTCGACGCCGCGGCGGGTGCCGCGGCTCCGGTGCAGGCCGGCGAGAATTCCTACAATGTGCAGGTCACCGTCACCTTCGAACTGAAGTAACCGGCACTGAACGATCCGTGGCTGAGCCTTGCTCAGCCACGGCAATCACCAGCCAATAGCGTGCATGAAAAACCCCGCGGGATTGCTCCGCGGGGTTTTTTCGAGCCACACCCTTCAAACGGAAAGGGGCTCGGCTAGTCCCGGCTGATCCTCGTAGAGGATCATGCCGCATCGACCTTTGCAGAGGGTCGTGTCTCCAGGCTGACGCTCGCAGAGGGTCATGCCTCTATGATTCCAGCCTCAGCGATAGATAACCGGGCAGCCGCGCTCGTTGGCGAACACCACCACGACACGGTCGCCATCCTGGCGGCCCATCACCTTCACCGTACGACGGCTGACGTCGACGATGCGGACACGGTGGAGACCCATGCGCTCGGCCTTGTCGAGGGCGCGGTCCGGCGAACAGCCACGGCGCCAGTCGCCGCGGCGTTCATCACGGCGATGGCGATAGCCGTCGTCGCCGGCATAGACGCCGAAGCGCGGGTCGTTGTTGTTGCCGAAGCCGAGATAGAGGCTGTCGGCGTGAGCGGGGATGGCCGTCAGCGTGCCGAGACCGACCAGGGCCGAAAGGGCTGCCGTCTTGATCGTATTGAACATCGTCTTCTCTCCTTTTTGCGGGCTTTCGCCCGTCCTCGTGAACCGATGGGGGGAGAATGCGCTTGCCAGTCTGAACTCTTTGCGAACCTGCTGTTCATCTCCGGTTCATGTGGCGAGAAAAGGGAAATTTCCGGCCATTCGCCATCGTCCACAGCCTGTGGTGAACGCCAAAACGCCTGACTGAGCCTGCGGTTCCCAATCCGGCGGGCTGAGGACCTGACGCGAGTCTCAGGGTTCTTCGTCCAGCATGTAGTCAAAATAGTCTTCCGGCTCGGCAAGATCGGTTTCGCTCGCATTGACCCGGCCGCGCATCGAGATGCCAGCTTCATGCACGGTCTCGGCGCTGCCCGACACCAGCCGGTGCCACCAGTAGAGGTCGCGGCCCTCGGCCACCAGGCGGTAGGCGCAGGTGCTGGGCAGCCAGCTGATGGTGCGCACATTCTGCGGCGTCAGCCCGACGCAGTCGGGAACACGCGCCAGCCGGTTGGCGTAGTCCGAACAGCGGCAGGTCTCGGCGTCGAACATTCGGCAGCCGACGCTAGTCCAGTAGATCTCGCCGGTGTCCTCGTCCTCAAGCTTCGACAGGCAGCATTTGCCGCAGCCGTCGCAGAGCGATTCCCACTCGGCCGGGCTCATCGCCTCCAGCGTCTTGGTTTTCCAGAATGGCGTTTCCATTCCCGGCATGTGGCCCCAGCCGCCGGCAAGGTCAAGCGCGGCAACGGCCGAAATGCGGCTGTCATTAGGCGAATGACACGAAGTTGCCTTCAAAAGGCCGGTCAATCGCCCCGCGCGGCCTGTATTCACGCCAAACCGGAACCAATCGGCGCAAGATCGGTTTCGGCAAGGATGGGACCCCACAAGGAGAATTTTCGATGAAACGCCAACCACGGATTCTGGCCGGCACCGCCCTTGGCCTGCTGATGGCATCCGCGCCGTTGGGCGCGTACCCGCTTCAGGGAGGTGCCGCGTTCGGTCCTGCCCAGCGCACGTCAGCCCCATTCATTTTGGCGCAAGCTGCGTGCGCCGAAGGCGAATCGGCCGAGGCCTGTGCACAGAAGCAGCAGGCGGAACCCGAACAGAAGCCCGGGCGCAAGAAGGCCGATCCGCAACAGCAGGCAGCGCCCGCCCAGAGCGAGCAGCCCGTCGAGGAGCAGCAGCCACGCAGGAAGAAGCGCGATCAGCAGCAGCAGACCGAGCAGGCACCAGCCGAACAGGCGGCTCCAGCCGAGGAACAGCTGCCGCGCAGGAAGAAGCGCGATCAGCAGCAGCAGACCGAGCAGGCGCCGGCCGATCAGGCCGCTCCGGCCGCCCAGGAGCAGCAGCCGCGCAAGAAGAAGCGCGACCAGCAGCTGCAGACCGAGCAGGCGCCGGCCCAACAAGCAGCACCCGCCCAGGAGCAGCAGCCGCGCAAGAAGAAGCGCGACCAGCAGCAGCAGACCGACCAGGCACCGGCAGGCCAGGCAGAACCGGCCAACGACAATCAGCCCGCCGAGCAGGCTAAGCCGCGCAAGAAGAAGCAGGACCAGCAGGCCGAACCTGAGGTCGCCCCGACGCCGAAGGAAGCTCCCGCTGGAGAGGCGACGGCTCCCTCCGGCGAACAGCCTGCGGCCCAGGGCGAGCAGCCTCAGGACACGACGAAGAAGCGTGTCAGGAAACCTGTTGGCGAGCAGCCGGTGACGGGAGAGCAGCCGGCCACTGGAGAACAGCCGCCAACGGCCGAACAACCCGCCAATGGTCAGCAGCCGGCCGAAGGTGAAAATGCGGCCGACAAGAACGCAGCTCCTATCCTTGATAGCCAGAAGGATGTCCTGCGCAAGCGCAAGGGCAAGAACGGCCAGCAGGGAGGCGAGAATGCGAATGGCGAGCAGGCCAACCAGCCCGCGCAGCAGAATGGCGAGCAGGCGCAAGCTCCAAAGCCGGCCCCGGTCGACCAGGGACCGCCGCCCACCGACGACAAGTCGGCCCAACAGGCAATCCAGCCTGAAAAGATCGCGCCGGTGACGGAGGAAAAGGGCACGCGCGTGGAGCGTGCGCCCGATGAGAACGTCCGCGACCGCCGGCGTCCGAAAGGCGTCGACGTCGTCAGGGAACTCGGCGATCGCGTCATCCTGCAGTTCAACAACCAGACATTCGTCCAGAGTAATGACGCCCCGCGCATGAAACGCGGCGCCAAGGACGTCTACTACGAGGATCTGCCGCAAGGCCGCACACGCGAGACGGTCGAGCGGGGCAATGGCGTCCAGATCGTCACCATCCGCAACCGTTACGGCGATGTCATCCGGCGTTCGCGCATCACGCCTGATGGCCGCGAATATGTGCTCAGCTATGTCGACGAGCGCACCTATCAGGACGAGGGCGACTGGCGCGATCCCGGCGACGACCTGCCGCCGATGCGGCTGACCATCCCGCGCCGGGAGTACATCCTTAATTCCGAGGATGTCGAAAGCCCCGATGACTACTACGACTTCCTCGAACAGCCGCCGGTGGAGAAGGTCCAACGCCTCTATTCGATCAACGAGGTCAAGCGTTCGGCCCGCGTGCGCGACATTGCACGGCGCGTCGATCTCGACACGCTCAACTTCGAATTCGGTTCGGCCTCGATCTCCGACACCGAGGTGCAGAAGCTCGAGGGCGTCGCCACCGCCATGGAGAGACTGTTGAAGAAGAACCCGGCCGAGACCTTCCTGATCGAAGGTCATACCGACGCCGTCGGCTCGCCGGAAGCCAACCTCGCTCTGTCCGATCGCCGCGCGGAAGCGGTGGCGGAAGCGCTGACCAACGCCTTCGGCATCCCGCCGGAGAACCTGACCACGCAGGGCTATGGCGAGGAGTATCTGAAGGTCAATACGGCGGCGCCAAACCGCGAGAACCGGCGCGTTGGCATTCGCCGCATCACCTCCCTGGTGGCACCGGTGGCCAGCAACAATTAGGTCATGATTTCAAAACCATGACCTGGTTTGCGGAATCGCCACGAGAGGCATCCATCCCCGGCCCTGCCGGGGATGGATCGACGTGCCGGGTTTAATAAGAATTGTGCCGGTATGCAGCCGGGCTCATTGAATCGAAGGCGCACCTATCCCAGATTCAATGCCGGGCGTTCCCTGCCCCGTCCCGACTCCAGCGGGACGCATTGAGCCCCGCCGGACCCTCCTCCGGCGGGGTTTTTTGCTTTGCGAACTTTGTCTTGCAAACCGAGGCGACCTGACCGAATACGACTTGCTGCCGGTAAAGAACCGAGCGGAACCACTTCATGAAGCGTCTCGAACTCGCCATCGAAGCGATCATCCTCGCCTCGCGCTGGCTGCTCGTCGTGTTCTACCTGGGGGCTGGGGCGTGGCGCTGGCCATCTATGCGTTGTCCTTCGGCAAGAAGCTCTACGAGTTCGTCACCGTGGCCTTCACGCTCGGCGACACCGACACCATTGCCGCACTGGTCGCCTCGCTGGCCGTGATGGTCATTATCTTGGGATACGAGAACTTCGTCAGCCGCTTCGACGACCAGGACGGCGGCGTGCACCGGCTGGGCACCATCGATGTCGGTTCGCTGAAGGTCAAAGTCGCCTCGACCATCGTCGCCATCTCGTCCATCCGCTGCTGCAGGTGTTCTTGAACTCGTCGTCTTACACCACCGACCAGTTGATGTGGCTGACCATCATCCACCTCGCGTTTGTCGTTTCGGCGCTCATGCTGCCTATATCGACCGGTTGATGGGCCTGAGCAAAGGCAAGAAGGACGAGGCGTAAGGCAACTCCCTTCTCCCGTCACTATATGGGGAGGTAAGAAGCGGTCCGCGCAGCGGGCTTTTCGAGCGACGAACGCCGGCAGGGCGTGATGTCCGTCAGTAGATGCTTTTGACCTTCGTGCCCGAATTGGCAAACACCTCGTCCGGGACAAAAAAATCGCCGGCCAAAGGCCCGGTCGCATCAGGCGCATAGACCGAGAAATCGCTGACGCCCTCGGCGCGCAGCACCTCCTCGTCGATGTAGAAATTGCCTGATGCCTCGCGCGCCGGCCGCATGAAAATGGCATGCGCTGCATCGGCCATGATGTCGGGCAAACGGCTCATCGCCGCCACCGTCGCGCCGCCGAGCAGATTGCGCACCGCCGCCGTATCGATGGTCGAAATCGGCCACAGCGAATTGACCGCAATGCCGTCCTTGGCGAACTCGGCGCTCATGCCCAGCGTGCACATCGACATGCCGAACTTGGCCATCGTGTAGGCGACGTGGTTCTTGAACCATTTGGCCTTCATGTCGAGCGGCGGGGCCAGATTCAGGATGTGAGCATTTTGCGCCAACTTCAGGTGCGGAATGCACATTTTGGACACCAGGAAAGTGCCCCGCGCATTGATCTGGTGCATCAGATCGTAGCGCTTCATGTCGGTCTCCAGCGTGCCGGTGAGCTGGATGGCGCTGGCATTGTTGACGCAGATGTCGATGCCACCGAATCTTTCGACCGTCTTTGCGACCGCCTCGGCAACCTGTGCCTCCTCACGGATGTCGCAAAGCACAGGCAGCGCCTTGCCGCCGGCCTGCTCGATCTCTTCAGCCGCCGTATAGATCGTGCCCGGCAACTTTGGATGCGGCTCGGCGGTCTTGGCCGCGATCGTCACATTGGCGCCGTCGCGTGCCGCACGCAGCGCGATCGCCAGCCCGATGCCGCGCGACCCGCCGGAGATGAACAGCGTCTTTCCCTTGAGCGACATTTCCTTGCGCCTCCGTTGCAACACAGCAGGCGCGAACCTTTGCGCGGCAGGCGACCACAGCGCAAGACCCGACACGCTGGACACCGAGTTACGCTGCGTAGGGCTTATGACTAGACCAGCACCAGCCCCTGCCGCATCGCAATGGCAATCGCGTCGGTCCGGTTGGCGGCACCGAGCTTGATCAGGATCGCTGCGACGTGGAACTTCGCCGTGTGCACGGAGATGTTGAGCCGCCGCGCGATCACCTTGTTGGGCGCACCCTCGGCCAGCAGCGCCAGCACTTCCGCCTCGCGCGGCGACAGCGAAGGCCGGACGGCATGTTCGTCGGAGGCTTCGTCCTCGAAAGGCTCGCCATCGCCGGCGTGGAAATGCTCATGGCGCCCGCTTCTGCCATCGCCCGATACGCGATAGCCGGCCGCAACCAGCCGCGCCGCCGCGGCGATCAACAAATCGTCCGCGACCGCTTGCATGACGGCCAACACCTCACCGGCGGGCCGCTCGCCATTGGCGCGTCCCGACAACAGCACCCGTGGAATGGCGGCCGGCACGGCATCACCGCTGCTGTCGTCGACGATGGCGACGTCGGCTCTGCCGGCCACGACCGGCAACAGGTCATCGCTGGCTGCAAGCGAGGTCGCCAGGCGCTCGGCGCGCCCCGCATCGCCAAGTGCAATCAGCACCACCAGCGGCCGCGAGGCGGCGCCGTCACGCATGATCCGGTCGCTGGTGAGCGTGTCCATCGACCCCCTCAGCTTAGCGGCTTTTCGCCGATGGTCAGCGCGACATCGCGCTGTTCGCCGCCGCGCACCACGCCGAGCGTCACCAAAGCGCCGGCGCTGTCGGGTCCGAGCCTGCGGATCAGGTCGCGCGGGCCCTGCACGGCCTCGCCGTTCCACGCCACGATGATGTCGCCGAGCGAGAGACCGGCGGCCTTGGCCGGACCATCGTCATCGAGGCTCATCACCATCGCGCCCCGCGCGTGGCGGTCGCGCACCGGATGCAGGCCGGCGCCGAGATAGCCGCGCGCGACATGGCCTTTCTCACGCAGGGTCGCCACCGCCCGCTCGATCGTCTCGTAAGGCATGACCAGCGCCCTGTGGCGCGGTCCGAACAACAGCATGCCGATCAGCGCGCCCTTGGCATCGAGCACCGGACCGCCCTCGAAACGGCCGCCGGCGCCGACCGCAAGATTGATGCGCCGGTCGATGGTGCCGCCGCGCATCGAGCGCCAGGCCGGACCGACTTCGCCGACCGAACCTGAGACGGCCAAAGCGGAACCATCACTGTTGCCGATGGCAATGGCGAGATTGCCGGGCCGTACCGCATCGGCCTTGGCCAACGGCGCGGCGCTGACGGCCCCCGCCGGCTTCAGCAGGGCAACGCCTGTCGACGGATCGCGGCCGACCAGTTCGGCCTTCACCGTCTCGCCCGAGGCCAGCACCAGCTCGATCTCCTCTCCGGCCTCGACGGCCTCCTCGGCGGTGACGAAATAGCCGTCACGCCAGTGGAAGGCGCTTGCCGTGCGGTGATGATGCGTGGCGAAACTCGCCGTTGCCGGCGCCGCCTTGGCGGCGAGATCGGCGATGGCTTGCGAAAACGCACTCAGATTGAAATCACTCATATTGGTCTCCTGGGTTCATCCATGCCCCAGATATCGCTCGACAGCGCGCTTGGAGGTACTCGCCTGACGGCTAGTTGCCGGTTTGACTGGCCATCTGGTCAGGTCGCGGCGGTTCTGGCCGCTCCGCACATATAGTCACGATCAAGCCTGAACACACGGAGCCCGCTATGGCCCTCGCCGCCGCCAAATTCCACAGCGATGACACACTGGCCGACGACACGTTGCTCGATGCCTATTCGACGACGGTTGCCGACGCGGTCGACCGCATCGGTCCTGCCGTCTGCCGCATCGAGCGCGTCGGCGGTCAGGGCGGCCATGGCTCCGGCTTCGTCATCGCGCCGGACGGGCTGGTCGTCACCAATTTCCATGTCGTCGGCGACGCCAGGACAGTGCGCGTCTCGATGCCGGACGGGTCGTCCAGCGAAGGCCGCGTGCTGGGCCGCGACCCCGACACCGACATCGCGCTGGTGCGCGCCGATGGCAGCTTTGCCGATGTCGCACCGCTGGGCGATTCCAAGCGGCTGCGGCGCGGCCAGATCGCCATTGCCATCGGCAACCCCCTGGGCTTCGAATGGACCGTCACCTCCGGCGTCGTCTCGGCGCTGGGCCGCTCGATGCGCGCCTCTACCGGCCGGCTGATCGACGACGTCATCCAGACCGATGCGGCATTGAACCCCGGCAATTCCGGTGGACCGCTGGTGTCGTCGGCCGGCGAGGTCATCGGCGTCAACACCGCCATGATCCATGGCGCGCAAGGCATCGCCTTCGCGGTCGCCTCCAACACCGCCAATTTCGTCATTTCGGAGATCATCCGCTTCGGCCGCGTGCGCCGCGCTTTCATCGGCATCTCGGCCGACACCACCAATTTGCCGCGCCGGGCAGCACTCCTGTCGCAAGTGTCGACCAGCACGGCGGTGCGACTGCGCAGCGTCGAGAAGGATGGCCCGGCGGCCAAGGCGGGCCTCAAGGAGGGCGACATCATCGCCGCCATCGACGGGCGCCCGGTCACCGGCGTCGACGACCTCGTGCGCCTGCTCGATGCCGAACGCATCGGCCGCGAGACGCTGTGCACCGTGGTGCGCCGCACCGGCGTCAGCCAGGTGACGGTGACGCCGGTGGCAAGGGCCAGTTGAGGCTGGCGCTCAGGCTCCCGCCGCCCCCTCCGCATACTGCGCCAGAAACGCCTCGCTCGGCGGGATCGGCTTGATCACGTCGATCAGCACCCCGTTGGGGTCTTTGGTGATGAAATGGCGCTGGCCGAAGGGTTCGTCGCGTAGAGAGCGCAGGATCGGCAGGCCGGCGGCGACGACCCGCTCATAGACCGCGTCCGGGTCGCGAACCTCAAAATTGATCAGCAGGCCCGCGGTGCGGCCCCGCCCCTCTTCCGGAATGGTCTCATGGTCGCCCTGGACGATGCCGAGATTGACTCTTCTGGTCTCCACCGATTGCAGATGCACGTACCAGTCGCTTTCGAACAGCGGCTGGAAGCGGAAATGCTTCACATAGAACGCCGCCGTGCCGGCGACGTCGCCGGTCATCAACACCGGATAATAGCTCGTGGTCTTCATCTTTCCTTCTCCCATCAACCAACATACAGTCTGCATGTAGATTGAATTAACATACAGGCTGCATGTATGCAAAAGGATTCCGCGCGCCGTTCCAACCGCGACCGCACCGAAGCGACGCGCGCCGACCTGATTGCCGCGGCGCGAAAGCTGTTCACCGAAAAATCCTATGCCGAGACCGGAACGCCGGAGATCGTTGCCGCGGCCGGCGTGACGCGCGGCGCGCTCTACCATCATTTTGCCGACAAGCAGGCGCTGTTCGCCGCCGTGGTCGAGCAGGAGGCGGCAGAGGTCGCCGAGGAGATCGAGCGCGCCTCGCCGCCATCGCTGTTTGCCCGCGACGCACTGATTGCCGGTTCGGACGCCTATCTCGCCGCCATGCGCGCGCCCGGCCGCACGCGGCTGTTGCTGCTCGACGGTCCGGCCGTGCTTGGCCGCGCCGCCATGGACGCGATCGACAACCGCCACGGCAACCGCTCGCTGCGCGAGGGTCTGGTCGCGGCAATGCGGGCGCAGACGATGACGAGGTTGCCGGCGGAGGCGCTGACCGCGCTGCTCGCCTCCGCCTTCGACCGCGCCGCCCTGGCCATCGAGGCCGGCGCCTCAGCGCAGGATTATCGCGCCGTGCTCATGGCGCTGATCGATGGGCTGTCTCCGGCTCATCCTCAGGCACCTCGCCCGGTTCGAACTCGTTGAAGCAGCCGAGCTGGCGCTTGAACTGGTCGATCAGCCAGGCAGCCGCCGGCTTCGGGCTGCGATCGTTGCGGTGCATGGCAAACAAGGGCGAACTCACCTCCCTGAAGGATTCGAGGTCGAGTTCCACCAGCCGGCCGCTCGCCAGATCGTCGGCAATCAGCCAGCGCGGCAGCCCGCCCCAGCCCAATCCCTCACGCATCAGCGTATGCTTGGTGCGCAGGTCCGTCAGCCGCCAGGTGCGGTAGGCAAAGACGCCAAAGTCGCGCCCCTTGGTACGCTCCGACTGGTCGGTGACGACAAGCTGCGTGTGTTCGCGCGCATCCTCGATCGCCACCGGCTTCGGCAGCCGCGCCAGCGGGTGTGCGGGGGCGGCAGCCAGCACGATCGACATGAAGCCGATACGCACGAGATGCACGTCGACCTCGCCCAGCAGGCCGCCAATGCCGAGGTCTGCCTGCCCGCTGACGACATGATCGGGGATCAGTCCGAGCGAGCCGATGTGCAGGCGCAGCATCACGGTGGGAAACTGCGCCTCGAATGCCTTCAGCACCCGCACCAGCACCGGCGAGGGCAGCGCTGCATCAACCGACAGCGCCACTTCGGCCTCCAACCCCTGATGGTGGCCATCGACGCGCGAGCGGATACGCTGCAGCACGCCGACCATGCGGCGCGCATCCTCCAGCATCGCCCGGCCGATCTCCGTCAGTTGCGGCTCGCGCGTGCCCTCGCGCTCGAACAGTTTCAGCCCGAGCTGCGCCTCGAGATTGGCGATGCCGTAGCTGATGACGGATTGCGCCCGGTTGAGCTTGCGACCGGCTGCCGAGAAACTCCCGGCTTCGGCGACCGTCACAAAGATCTGAAGTTGGTCCAGCGTCGGGTTGGGCTGCATTGCAGTATCTATTTTGTTGATGGATCGTATAGAAAATATACCAGTTTATCGAATGGGTCGATAGCCCCATATGTGGCGGGACAATTCAATTCCACTGGAGAGACCCGCTATGTCCATTCTTCTCGTCACCTCGAGCCCGCGCGGTGCTGCCTCGCACTCGACCCGCATCGCTACCGAATTCGCCGAGAAGCTGCTTGCCGCTGACCCGTCAAACACGCTTGTCGTACGCGACCTCGTTGCCAACCCGCTGCCGCATATCGACGCCGACTATTCGACTGGCATCTACACGCCGGCCGAAGCCCGCACCCCGCGCCAGGCTGAAGTCGTCGGCGTTTCCGATGTCGTGCTGGACGAGTTGTTCGTCGCCGACACGGTGATCCTCGCCACCGGCTTCATCAACTTCAACATCTCCTCGACGCTGAAGTCGTGGGTCGATCACATCGCCCGTTCCGGCAAGAGCTTTGCCTATGGCGAGAACGGCCCCAAGGGCCTCGTCACCGGCAAGAAGGTCTATATCGTGCTGGCTTCCGGCGGCATCTATTCGGAAGGCGCTGCCGTGCAGTTCGATCACGCCATTCCCTACCTGCGCGGCGTGCTCGGCTTCCTCGGCATGACCGATGTCGACGTCATCCGCATCGAAGGCGTCGGCATGGGCCCTGACGCGGTGACGGAAGCGCTCGCCAAGGCGACCGCCAAGGTCGATGCCGTGGTCGCGGCCAGCCGGGACGTCGCTGCGGCGGCGTAAAGCGCTGATCGTCATCCGCATCGAAAGGCGGGCGTTCGCGCCTGCCTTTTTCGTTCTAGCCGATGACATGCCTCAGCAGGCCAGCAGCGCCGACGCCGATCAGCACCGTCGGCAGCATGGAAAGCCGTGTCGCGGCGACAAGGGTGATGGCCAGCGCCAAAAGATCCGCCGGATTCCGCGACACGAAGGCCGGCGCGATGACCGAGATCAGCACGCATCCGGGCGCCGCCTCCATCACCGCCGTGGCACGCGCGCTGAGCGTGCGGTTGCGCAGCACGACGTAGCCGCCAATCCGCGTGAGATAGGTAACGCCGGCCATCAGCAAGATGGTGAGAAGGGTCGCTGCGTCTATCATGCATGACCCGCCATCAGCCAGGCCGCGACCAGCCCCGATACAGCACCGGCGGCGACATACCAGGCGCCCGGGACGAAGAGATAGACCATTGCCGCGACGACGAGGCTGACCAGCCAGGGCCGCGCCGCGGCCATGCTCGTCCACATACCGCGCATCAACACCAGGAAGACGGCCGGGAACGCCATGTCGAAACCATAGGTCTCGACATGGCCAAGCATGGGGCCGAGCAGGGCACCCAGCGTGGTGAAGGCCACCCAGGTGAGATACATCGCCAGTGCCGCACCCATATAGTAGCGCGGGCTGAAGGCCAGTGTGATGCCGGCGGCGGCGCGCTGTTTGGCATCGGCCAAGCCCAGCGCCCAGCTTTCGTCACACATAAAGAAAAGCGCCGGAAACACCTTGCGCCTCGGCAGATCGCGCAGGAACGGCGCCAGTGCCGCTCCCATCAGCAGATGACGGCTGTTGACCAGGAAGGTGATGGCGACGATGAGCACGATGTGCGGCGGCGACGTCCACAACTGGATCGCGGCGAATTCCGAGCCGCCGGCGAAGTTCAGCCCTGTCATCATGGACAATTCGACCGTGCTCATGCCCACCTGCGTGGCCTGGGCGCCGAGCACCAGCGCATAGGGGATGGTGCCGAACAGCACCGGCGCGCAGGACGCCACGCCACGGCGGAACTCGGATCCCGAGCCATCGCCCGCCGCCTCGACTGCCTGTGAAATGCTCATGGTCATCCATCGGCTGGCCTCGCGGCCGCCGCTTCCCTGCGTTTGAAATCAACTGATGTCGCTGGCAAAGATACCGATATCGGCTCGCAATTTGGTTGCAAAGATTGTTGTGTTTCACCAAATTTTAGCATTGAATGTCACAAATTGCCGAATAGATGGAATTCCAAGCCATGAAGCTGGATGAGATCGACAAGCGGATCCTGCGGGCGCTGCAACGCGACGGCCGCATGGCCAACAATGATCTGGCCAATGAAGTCGGGCTGTCGCCCTCGCCTTGCCTGCGGCGCGTGAAGCTGCTGGAGGAGGCTGGTGTCATCGACCGCTACGTCGCCGTGCTCAACCCGGCCAGCATCGGCAAGGGCCTGACCTTCTTCACCCGCATCTGGCTGAAGACGCAGGATGAGGACACGATCGAGCATTTCGCCACCGAAGTGGCCAAGCTGCCTCAGGTGATGGAGTGCTACCTGATGCTCGGCGATTGCGACGCCATGGTGCGCGTGGTCGCCGCCGGCATCGACGACTACCGTCGCTTCCAGTCGGAGCATCTCAGCCGCATCAAGGGCGTGCAGAACGTCAAGACCGACGTTCCCAGCCAGACGATCAAATACACCTCGGAACTGCCGATCTAACGCATGTCGCCCAAAAGTGCGAAGCGGTTTTGGGATAACGACATGCGTCCAAAAAGACCATGTCACCGAAAACGGCGCCATTTCAGGACTGGATAAAAAATGCAACCGGATTGTAGGATCGGCCTCGGTGCCAGCGTCCTCCGGACGCAAGCAGCGCGCAGCGCTGCCCTCTGGCATGGGAGATTTGAATGAGCCTTTCCTATCGTTGGGTCATCGTCGCCGCTGGCGCGCTGATGTCCTGTGTCGCCATCGGAACGATGTTTTCGCTGGCGATCTTCCTCGAACCGATGGCGATCGACACAAACTGGTCGCGCGCCGGCATTTCCAGCGCCATGACGCTGAATTTCCTGGTAATGGGCCTTGGCGGCTTTACCTGGGGCGCCATTTCGGACCGTTTTGGCGCCCGCATCGTCGTCACGATCGGTGCTGTGCTGCTCGGGTTGGCGTTGGTGCTGGCCAGCCGCGCCGGTTCGCTGCTGAACTTCCAGATCACCTATGGCGTGCTGGTCGGCCTCGCCGCCAGCGCCTTCTTCGCGCCGATGATCGCGCTGACCACCGGCTGGTTCGACACCAACCGCAGCCTAGCCGTCTCGCTGGTCTCGGCCGGCATGGGCGTGGCGCCGATGACGATCTCGCCCTTCGCCCGGTGGCTGATCTCGGCCTATGACTGGCGCACCGCCATGTTCGACATCGGCATCACCGCATGGGTGCTGCTGTTGCCGGCTGTGCTGCTGGTGCGCCAGCCGCCAAAGCCCGCTACAGCGGATGCGGCCTCGGCGTCGGCCGCCGAAGGCACCGGCCTGACGGTCGGCCAGGCGCTGCGCTCACCGCAATTCATCGTGCTGGGACTGACGTTCTTTGCCTGCTGCGCGGCGCATTCCGGGCCGATCTTCCATATGGTCAGCTATGCCATGCTGTGCGGCGTCGCGCCCATGGCGGCGGTCTCGATCTACAGCGTCGAGGGCCTGGCTGGTCTCGGCGGCCGGCTTTTCTACGGCGTGCTGGCCGACAGGGTGGGCGTCAAGCCGGTGCTGATCGCGGGCCTGGCGATCCAGGCGATCGTCATTGCCGCCTATCTCTCGATCAGCCGGCTCGAACAGTTCTACATGCTGGCAGTCATCTTCGGCGCCACCTATGGCGGCGTCATGCCACTCTATGCGGTGCTGGCGCGCGAATATTTCGGGCAACGCATCCTGGGCACCGTGTTCGGCGCCGCCACCATGCTGTCGAGCCTCGGCATGGCGCTGGGACCGCTGGCCGGCGGCATGGTGTTCGATGCCTACGCCAACTACCACTGGCTGTTCATCGGCTCGGCCCTCATCGGCCTCGGCGCGGTTGGCATCGCGATTGCGTTCCCGCCGCTACCGCGCCGGGAGTTGCAGGCGGCGTAGAGGGTAAACAGGGGTGGTGATTGAAGGAACGAAGGTCGGTTGATCCAAAGCCGACCTTCCACGATGCGAACGGCAGCAATGTCGGGGGCCTTTCAGGCCGGCTGCCAGCCCATTCAGGGACTGACGAACCCCTTTACTTCACAGTGATGGCCATACCGCTGAGATCGGCGTTGACTTGCAGGCCTACCTGCTTGCCTGTGAGTTCGAGCTGGGCGCCCTTGTCATTGGTCATGACGATCACCTGGGCCCCTTTGCCGAGCGCGCCGCCACCGCCCGCCGCCCCGTAGACCCCCGTGACATCCCGGGCGCGCCTGATGTGGCGCACGGTCCCGTGGAAATAGGTCTTGGAGACTCCGAAGGCGAGGCCGCCCGAGACGGCGCCGACCGAGATGGGATAGCTGCGACCATGGAAGGTCAGCGTGCCTTCGCCGCCGGAGCCACCGATGAAGAATGCCGCCTTGTAGACGGCGAAGCGGATCGTGCCGCTGTCGGCATGCGCGGCGCTGGCGACACTGACGGCCCCGGCGGCGATGGCGGCAACCGCGAGTGAACGAAGTCCGGACGAAATCATCATGATGAGAACTCCTCAAGCTGGCCACTTGCCCAACGGCTGGGCTCGTCAGCGTGGTATCAAAGCTACAACTGAACAGTCTCGCCCGTCATTGGTTCCAGGCACTCGCCCCGGTCGTGCACCATACCCGATGTCCAACTAGGAAATGGACAGGATCTCAAGTTCGCGCTGCCCCAGCTGGACAAAGTCGCCAACGGTTTTGCCGGTCAGCGCGATGGCAACCGGCGAACCATGCGATATGGAAGCTTGAGACGGGTTGGCCTCATCCTCACCGACGATGCGGAAGGTCTGCGTGCGGCCATCATCACGCTTGAAGGTAACGCTGTGCCCGAAGGCGATCACTTCATTGGACGTGGGCACCGACATGAGCTGGGCCGTACGGACGCGCTCGGCATAATAGCGCATATCCCGAACCGGAACCGCTGACTGCCGTCTCCTCTCGTTGACATCTTCCAGCACGTTGGCGGCCTCGAGAGCCTGCTGAGCGCGAGCCAATTCCTCCTGCAGCATCTTGAGGCCCGCCTCCGTGACGAGGTTGATCCGATCGGAGATAGGGCGAGCCGGCAGGATGGTTTCCGATGCCGCCTCGGCGCTTTCCTCCTTGGCAAATGCTACGCTCAATTGGTCGAGACCCTCTGCTTGCGGCCCACTGCCCTCATTCGAGAAACTGGCGGCGCAAATGACCGCGGCGCAAGGACGACGGTCGTCGCCTCGGCCAGCACCACCCTACCCGAAAATCCGCTCGCCCTGCTCGTCGACCAGTTGGATGCCCTTCTTGATTGAGATGTCGACGGCGTCGTCAAGTCCGGCGAAGCGGTCAGCGCGGATGAATTTGTGTTCCTTCACCACGCCGTCGATCTCCTTGGAGACGACGCCGCAGGTCTGGTACTGGCCGTCGGTCTTGTAGGGCGTGGCGCTGATCAGGAACCCCTTGTGCTCGATCTGCTTGGCCGGCGCCGTGCTCTTCGGCTCACCCGCCTCGGCTCCGCCGCCACCACCACCGAAAAGGCGCTTCAGAAAAGACATCGGGCTTCCTCCAACAGCATTCATCCCGCACCATGTAACGTGGCGCGGGATGAATTTCACTATCGGTCCTTGGGCGGGCGGGCAAGAGCTACGCCGGCCGTGGCGGAAGAGCTTACTTGTGCGACAGCGCTTCCAGCGCCTCGGCGGCGGCTTCGAGGATGGCGATCGCCTCGGCCTGCTTGTCAGCCGGGGCATCGACGAAGTCGCCGAGAGCCGCTCGCAGCCGATGGCGGGCAGCGCGGAATTCGTCACGCGCTTCCGAACGATCCCCACGGCCGCCGCGACGAGCGCCCTCTTCGCGCTCGTCGTTCCAGCCGAACCAGTCGCGCGCCTTGGCCATCTTGCGGCCGAAGCGCTCGAGATGCTCGAGCACGCCGTCGATCATCTCGCGATTGTCGGCAAGATGCGCCTGGCCCGCCTCGGTGATCGAGAACACCTTCTTGTTGCCGTCCGCGGCGGAGGCGGCATAGCCGGCTTCTTCCAGGAAGGTCAGTGTCGGATAGACCACGCCCGGGCTCGGGCTGTAGATGCCGCTGGTGCGCTCTTCCAGCGCCTTGATGATGTCGTAGCCGTGACGCGGCGCCTCGGCCAGCAGCGACAGCGTGATCAGCTTGAGGTCACCGTCGGCCAGCATGCGCCCGGCGCGGAACATGTCTCCCGGGCCGCCGCGGCCACCACCACGACCACCATGGCCGAACGGGCCGGACCCGCCGCCGCGTCCACCGAATTTGCCGGCCATGTGCATGAACCTGCGCTCGCCGAAATGATTGTGCCCGAATTGATTGTGCATTGATTGCTCCTTGAGTTGTATCTTACGATATATCTTAATTAGCGGCGTCAAGCGGCTGAGTCAAGATATATCTTACGATGTATCTGAATGCGACGCCAGGGGATCGGCTACGATCCGGGCCTTGTCGCTACAGGCGATGGAGCTGGGTAAATTCGGCTACCAGCGACCCTTGCGCCGGTTCCAGGCATAGAGCAGGTCGGCGAAACGATCATAGGCAAAGCGTGTCAGCGGCAAGGCAACCGGATTGCCGAACAAAGTCGCAAGCCAGCCCTCGCCGGGCGTGACCTTCCACACGGCGATGGCAACGTCGGCGCCGACCAGCAGCCCGCCCGCCGCGTCGGTGGCGTGCAGCCGGCGGCGGATGTCGTCAAGCGACGCGCCATGTCCGGCAAGCGCTGCCGGTTCAAAATTGATGTCACGGAACTCGATCCGCCCAACCTTGACCGCTTCGATCAACCGCCGCTTCTGCCTGATAATGCCGGCATCGCAAACCGGGCAGCGCGCGTTGTACCAGACGGTCAGCATCTATCCGTGGCCATGCCGATGGTGCAGGTCGGGATAATGCGGATGCCGGTGGCGCATCGGCGCATGCCGGTGCCAGTGCGAATGCGGTTCGCTCACCGGCCCGTCATGCCGGTGCTGGTGATGCTCGTCATGCACATGGCTGTGCTCGTGCTCCAGTTCCTCGTGCTCGTGCTCGTGCTCATGGCGTTCCGACAGATGCAGCCACAGGCCGGCGCCCATCAGCAGCCCGGCGACCGCCAGCTTGAGCGTGACGGCGTCACCCAATATGGCGATTGCCAGCAACGCGCCGATAAAGGGGGCGAGCGAGTAATAGGCGCCTGTCCGTGCGGTGCCGAGATGACGCAACGCCACGATGAACATCACCAGGCTGACACCTATGCCGAAGAAGCCGACGGCCGCGATGACTGCCACGACCGGCGCCGAAGGGAACCAAGCCCCGCCGGCAAGCGCCAGCCCGACATTGACGACACCCGCGACCAGCCCCTTGAGCATGGCGATCACCACCGGGTCGGTGGCCGAGATCCTGCGCGTGAAATTGTTGTCGATCCCCCAGGCCACACAAGCCCCAGCCACCAGCAGGGCGCCACGGTTGAAGGCGATGCCCTCGCCTTGCCACGACAGAAGAACGGCGCCCGCCAGAATGGCAAACGCGCCCAGAAGCAGACGCCGGTCGACATTCTCGCGATAGACGAGCCAGGCGATCGCCATCGTCGCCAGCCCTTCCAGATTGAGCAGCAGCGCCGAACTGGACGCCGTGTTGAGGGTCAAGCCGAACATCAGCAGCACCGGCGCGATAACGCCTCCCATGCCGATTGCCAGCGCCAGCCAGGGAAAATCCCCGGCGGTCAGTTGCGCTTCCCCGGCTGCAGCCTGCCTGCCCCGGAGCAGGCGGTACAGAGCGAGGCCGAGACCAGCACCGAGATAGAGCAGCCCGGCCAGCATGAAGGGATTGACGCCCTCGAGCAGCGTCTTGCTGAGCGGCGGCGTCGCCCCGAACAAGACGGCCGAGCCAAGCGCGAGCGGCACGCCGGGCCACAGATGTGAATGGGAATGCGGTTCGGACATGGCTACATCCTAGCGCACGTTACCCAAAAATGGCGACGCGCTTTACGCGCTGTTTCGTCACGGCTCTATCCGAGCGAGGCGATGATCTCGCGGTAGGCGAATTCGGGAAAGGCCTTCAGCGTCCGCGTCCTGATATTCCCGGCCGCCGCCAGCATCAGCGAGAAACGCGCCAGCACCGCGTCGTCGGGCGCTTCGACCACCGCCACCATGTCGTATTCGCCCATGGTCAGGTAGAACGCCTTGAACGATCCGCCCATGTCTCCCAGCTGCTTCCTGGCGGCGTCGAGCCGCTTCGGTGAATCGCGCACATTTCTGGCGCCCTGCTCCGTCCAGTTCATCAGCACGATGTAGCTTGTCATGGCACACCTCCCTCCGGGGCCACGGAGCACGGCGGCTTCGCCGGGGCGGGCATCCGGGTTGTCGCCCAGAAAATGCATCCGACGCGAAATTATCCTCCCACGGCGAATATCGTGCAAGGACTATCGCACCGGCCCCCGATCACCGGATGAAGGCGAGCTTGACCAAGCGCCACGCAGGCCGAGAAAAGCCGGTTCAAAAACCCGCCCGATTGCGGCAATCTCAGGCGCGGTCAATGTCCGTGACCGGATCCAGCCGCGGGAGAGCTTCATGCGCCAGACCAACGAGCTACCGCCAGGAAAGATCGAAAGTCCTGCCGCATGGACCGGCGAGGACATGGCGAAGCATCCCCGAAACTGGCTGGTCGAATTGGACCCGCGGGACGTCGCGGAGTTGGAACTGGCGGCAACCGACTTTCTCGCCCGGTCGCAGGATATCGGCAATTTGACCAAGGCTGATTTCCCCTTGCCCAAGCTTGCCGGCCATCTTGCCGCCCTTCGCGAAAAACTCATCGCAGGCATCGGCTTCGAGGTGCTTCGCGGTCTCCCGGTCGAGCGATACTCCGCGCAAATGGCGGCAACGATCTTCTGCGGGGTCGGCGCGCATCTGGGAAGCGCACGGTCCCAGAATGCCCAGGGTCATATCCTCGGCCATGTCCGCGATATAGGCGCCAACGCCAAGGACGCCACGACACGCATCTACCAGACGTCGGAGCGCCAGACATTTCACACCGACTCCGCCGATGTGGTCGGTCTGCTCTGCCTAAGGGATGCCATGCAAGGCGGCGAGTCCCTGCTTGTCAGCACGGTGACGATCTACAACGAGATGCGCAAAAGACGGCCCGATCTGGTCCGCCTGCTGTTTGATCCGATTGCCACCGACCGGCGCGGCGAGATACCCGAAGGAGAAAAGCCCTACTTCGAAATCCCGGTCCTCAACTGGCATGCGGGATTGCTGACCGGCATCTATCAGCGCCAGTACATCGACAGCGCGCAGCGCTTCCCGGATGCCATGCGGCTGAGCGCGGCGCATGTCGAAGCTCTGGATCTCTTCGACAGCCTTGCCAATGACCCGAAATTAAACCTGTCGATGCGGCTTCGGCCCGGCGACATGCAGTTCGTCTACAATCATTCGCTGCTGCACGACCGCATGGGCTTTCGCGATTGGCCGGATCCGGACAAGCGGCGCCATATGCTGCGCCTATGGCTGTCGGTCCCCGGCGACCGTCCGCTGCCTGAATGCTTCAGGCAACGTTATGGCTCGATCGAGATCGGCGACCGGGGCGGCATCATCGTCAAGGGCGCGAAGCTGAACGTGCCTTTGTAGAGCAATTCTATGAACCACTTGAAACGAAAAAGGGCGCCTCGATGGGCGCCCTTGATCTCTTTGCAATCGGTAAGTGTCAGCTATCCAGGAAGCTGCGCAGCTTGCGCGAGCGGCTCGGGTGCTTGAGCTTGCGCAGCGCCTTGGCTTCAATCTGGCGGATACGCTCGCGGGTGACCGAGAACTGCTGGCCGACCTCTTCCAGCGTATGGTCGGTGTTCATGCCGATGCCGAAGCGCATTCTGAGCACGCGCTCCTCGCGCGGCGTCAGCGAGGCCAGCACGCGCGTGGTGGTTTCGCGCAGATTGGCCTGAATCGCCGCGTCGATCGGCAGGATCGCCATCTTGTCCTCGATGAAATCGCCCAGATGCGAATCCTCCTCGTCGCCGACCGGCGTTTCGAGTGAGATCGGCTCCTTGGCGATCTTCAGCACCTTGCGCACTTTTTCGAGTGGCATGGCGAGCTTTTCGGCCAGTTCTTCCGGCGTCGGCTCGCGGCCGATCTCGTGCAGCATCTGGCGCGAGGTACGCACGATCTTGTTGATCGTCTCGATCATGTGCACCGGAATGCGGATGGTGCGCGCCTGGTCGGCGATCGAACGCGTGATCGCCTGCCGGATCCACCACGTCGCGTAGGTCGAGAACTTGTAGCCGCGGCGGTATTCGAATTTGTCGACCGCCTTCATCAGGCCGATATTGCCTTCCTGGATCAGGTCGAGGAACTGCAGGCCGCGATTGGTGTATTTCTTGGCGATGGAGATGACGAGGCGCAGATTGGCCTCGACCATTTCCTTCTTGGCGATCGCCGCTTCGCGCTCGCCCTTCTGCACCTGGTTGACGATCTTGCGGAATTCCAGGATCGAGATCGCCGTTTCGGTGGCGAGGTTCTGGATCTCGGCGCGCAGGTCGCGGATCGCGTCCTTCTCGTTCTTGGTGAATTCCTTCCAGCCGCGCGAGGTCAGATTGCCGATCGAGCGCGTCCAGTTCGGGTCAAGCTCCGAACCCTGATATTCCTTGAGGAACTCCTCGCGGCGCACGCCGTAGCTTTCGGCGAGCCTGAGCAGCTTGCCCTCGTTCTGCACCAGGCGCTTGTTGATGTCGTAGAGCTGCTCGACCAGCGCCTCGATGCGCGCCGTGTTGAGCGACAGCGACTTCACCGCCTTGATCAGTTGGTCCTTCAGCTCCTTCAGCCGGCGATCCTGGCTGGGCGACAGCGTGCCGGCCGCGGCCAGTCGGTTCTCGACCTGCTGGTCCTGCAGCTTGCGCAGCTTCTTGTAGGTGTCGGCGATGACGTCGAGCGTCTCCATCACCTGCGGACGGAGTTCCGCTTCCATCGCCGCCAGCGACAGGCTGGCTTCGTCCTCGTCTTCCTCATCGTCATCGACCAGCCCGCGCGTATCGGCGCCGACATTGGTGATGTCTTCTTCCTCGTCGCGCGAGCGGCGCGGCTTGTCCTCGACCTTGGCTTCCTCGATGCGCTCGACCACCGGCGCCTGCTTGGCCTCGGGGCCGGCATAGGTGGCTTCGAGATCGATGATCTCGCGCAGCAGGATCTTGGATTCGTTGAGCTCGTCGCGCCAGATGATGATGGCCTGGAAGGTCAGCGGGCTTTCGCACAGGCCGGCGATCATCGTCTCGCGGCCAGCCTCGATGCGCTTGGCGATGGCGATTTCGCCCTCGCGCGACAGAAGCTCGACCGAGCCCATCTCGCGCAGATACATGCGCACCGGATCGTCGGTGCGGTCGGTCGGTTCTTTCTTGGTGGTGGTTGCAGCAACGGCGGTACCGGTCTGCTCGGCCAGCTCGTTGGCATCTTCCTCGGCATCAGCCGCGGTGTCGGCGGCCTCGGGCTCCTCGCCCTGCTCGTCGTCCTCGACCACGTTGATGCCCATGTCGGACAGCATTGCCATCGTGTCTTCGATCTGCTCGGAGGTCACTTCCTCGGAGGGCAGCACCGAATTCAGCTCGTCCATGGTGACATAGCCGCGCTTCTTGGCGGCCTTGATCATCTTCTTGACAGCATCATCGGAAAGGTCGAGCAGAGGGCCATCGGTGGCGCCTTCGCGTTCGGTTTCGACCTCTTCCTTTTCCTTTGTCGCCATAGTCTTTATCTTCTCCTCGCGGCCGAACTTCGAAGCCGCGTAAGCTGTCGGACCAGTCAAATCGGATGCGCTCTTATGAAACGCGCTTCACCGGGCCAGTAACTGCATCAACTCGTCGTTAGGTGTATGTCGTTGCCCCAAAATCGGTTTCCCCTTTTGGGCGACATGCATTAAGTCCAGATTAACCCTGATATCTGTGGCAGGCACGCAGCCTGTCCAGTGACCACTACCTCACATCGGTTATTTCCCGCCGACGCGGGTTCGGGTTAACGTTTCGAATCGTCCTGATTCCGCCAATCTGCCAGAAGGTCAAGCGCCTCTCGCATGATTCGCATGAAAAAAGCGAATCAATTACCTGACTTAGCCCGCCACGCGCCATTTCGATGCGCAACAACGCTTCTCACTTTCACTCTCGTGCCTGAGCCCGTTCCGCCCCGATGGGTCGGAATAAGCCCTGTCTCTCTCTTGGTGGAAGCATGATCCTTTCCCACTTTCCGGGATCACGCGCTCATTTTCGGTAGGAGCATGATCTTGTCCGAGAACCGGTTCCCACTTTCCGGGATCACGCTCTAAGCTCGCCCAGCCCTGCCCGACGACACGCCGAATCCTTCGATCAGCGCTTCCGTCGCCTGTACATCCTGAAATTGCGCCTGAATTTCGATCAGGTGCCGGTAGTTTTCGTCTGTGGGATCGGTGGCGAGCGCCGCTTCCGCCTGTTTCAGTTCCTTATGTAAGGTGCGCGCGCTGCGCTGCAAGTGCAGCGCCTGGCTGAAAGCGTCGCGGGCATCTTCAAGGGCGGCAGTCTCGAGCGCCGGCCATTGCCGCATTCGCCGGATCAGGCCGACGGCCCGCTCCCAGATCTCGGCGCAGCCGGCGCGTTCGACCGTCGCGATAACGGCCTGACGGTCATTGGCCATGTCATGCGCCATCGCGTCGAGGATCGCCGCATGCAGCCGCCTCAGATCGGAGTTGGCGAGATCGAGAAACTCGATATGAGCGAAATTCTCGTCGATCAGCGCGGGATGATTAATCAACGCGACGATGATCGTCGCCTCGCGCACCGACATCCCCTCGCCGCCGCGTTTGACCAAAGCCGACTGGCCCAGGCTTTCAGTGATTGCGATGCGGCCGCCACCACTCTTGGCGAACTGTCCGCCGGGTGCGGCGGCCTTGCCCTGGCCGCGCTCGCCTGGCCGGCCGCCATCTTGACGCCCTTGGCGCGCACTGCGCTGCGAGCCGAAGAAGCTCAACACGCGCTCGCGCATCTCCTGTTGATAATGGTAGCGCAGGCTTTCGTCGCGGATGCGGCTGGTCAGCTCGCGCAGTGTCTTTTCGAGTTCGGCCCGCCGCTCCGGCGTGTCGAAGACCCCGCCCGCCGTCTCGCGCATCCACAAGAGGTCGACCAATGGCCGTGCGTCGGCCAGCACCGCCCGGAACGCGTCCGATCCTTCGGCCTTGACGAGGTCGTCGGGATCCTTGCCTTCCGGCAGCAGCGCAAAGCGCGCCGAGCGCCCGGCCTGCACCGACGGCAGCGCCATGTCGGCGGCGCGCCACGCCGCCTTCAGCCCGGCCTTGTCGCCGTCGAAACACAACATCGGCTCCGGCGCCATGCGCCACAACAGCTCGAGCTGGTTCTCGGTGAGCGCGGTGCCGAGTGGCGCCACGACATTCTCGAAGCCCGCCTGTGCCAGTGCGATCACGTCCATATAACCTTCGACGGCGATGACGGTGCCGCCCTTGGCGAGAGCCTTGCGGGCGCGGGCGAAATTATAGAGCACATTGCCCTTGTGGAAGAGCTCGGTGTCGGGCGAGTTCATGTATTTGGCCAGCGCATCCGGCTGCAGCGCGCGGCCGCCAAAGGCGATGATCTTGCCTCTGGAATCCGGAATCGGAAACATGATGCGGTCGCGGAACCAGTCATAGGAAACCGGGATGTCGTCGCCGTGGCGCACCAGTCCGCAGGCCTCGATATCGGCCTTCGGCACACCCCTGGCGGCGAGATGCTCCTTGAGCGCATTGCGGCTGTCGGGCGCGAAGCCGAGCCGGAACGATTGCTGCGTCGCCGGCGTCAGCCCGCGATCGCGCAGATAGGCGCGGGCTTTGGCGCCTTCCGGTCCTTGCAGCCGTTCCTGGAAGAAGCTGGTCGCCATCTCCATGACATCGGTCAGGCTGGCGCGTTCCTTTTCGCGCCGCTCCTCCTGCGCATCGCGAACCGGCATCGGCACGCCGGCCATGTCGGCGATCTTTTCGACCGCTTCGGGAAAGCTCATCCCGTCGAGTTCGGTGAGGAACTTGAAATGATCGCCCGAGACCGAACAGCCGAAACAATGGTAGCGACCCTTCTTGTCCTCGCAGTGGAAGGACGGGCTCTTCTCGCCATGGAACGGGCAACAGGCCCAATAGTCGCCGCGCGGCGCGTTGGTCTTCTTCCGGTCCCATGCGACGCGCTGGCCGACAACCGATGAAATCGGCACGCGGTCGCGGATCTCGTTGAGGAAGGCGGGTGGAAAGCGCATCGGGGAACTCGTTTCCCCACCATATAATCATGCCTGCGAAGTCCGACGACCCCTAATGCGGGCCATACCCGGTTTCCACAGGGCAAAAAGAAAGGCGGCCGTTGCGGGCCGCCTCCCCTTCAATGTCCGGCAAGGTGTCGGTTACTGCGCGGCAAGCGCGCCGAAGATGACGCCGGAGAGGACACCGACCAGCACATAGTCGTTGCCGACGCGGATCCATTCCTGGCCACGTCCGGGACGATGCAGGCCGTAGCGGCCATAGTCGCGGATCGGCCGGTGCTGCCTCCAGCCGGAATATTTCTGGCCGTTGCGCCAATGGCTGCGCTTCACGACGACCGTCTTCTTCACGACACGCTTCCTGACGTCGACATGCTTGCCGGGCTTCTGCCAGTCGACCTGACTGGTGTTCGACTGCGGAGCGACCGGTGCATTCAGCGGTGCGGACTGGCCGGTGAGCGACGTGGCGGCGAGCATCGAGAAAGCGAGGGCGGAAAGGACAATGCGTTTCATGAGACAGTCTCCTTGGTTGTCGATGCCCAAGCAGTACTGGCCCACCGATGAACCGAAACTGAACATCCGCATTACAATTGTGTAATGAATTCCGTCTTTTAATCGAAGGAGTTGAACATCGTCGCAAAGGTAGGAGCGAGCGGCGCGGCAATGCGATTTGCGCGTCCATCCATTTTCCGACACCGCCTGTCGCGCGGCAACGGCCCATCGAAATCGACAAAATTTTATTATCCGGCTAAAATATTCAAGCTAATATCGACCAACACCATGATCATGATTCGTAACCCCGCTTCTCATCCAGCTCGCCCCGCCAAACAGGGCGCGCGCCCTGTTTTCATGCAGGCGGCGACATGAGCGGGTCCGTCGTCCTTCTGCATCTGGCCGGCGCCGTGGCGCTGATGCTGTTTGCCACCCGCATGGTGAAAACCGGCGTCGAGCGCGCCTATGGCGACGTGCTGCGCCACCGTTTGCGCGCCACCATGCGCAATCCGATCATGGCGGTGCTGGCCGGCACCGGCCTCGCCATCGCCCTGCAGAGCTCCACCGCCGTCACGTTGCTGGTCGGCTCCTTCGCCGGGTCCGGCATCGTCTCGGGCGCCGCCGGCCAGCTTGCCGTGCGCGGCGCCGAGATCGGCTCGGCGCTGGTGGTCAAGCTGCTGACCTTCGATCTCACCCTGCTGGTGCCGCTCTGCCTGATCACCGGCACGGTCATGTTCATGGCCACCGAGCGGCGCGACTGGCGCCAGTCCGGCCGCATCCTGGTCGGCATCGGCCTTTTGATCCTGTCGCTGGAAATGATCGGCCAGGCATCGGAGCCGCTGCGCAACAGCCAACTCATGCCGGTCATCATCAATTACTTTTCCACCGATTCCATCACCGCCTACCTGCTGGCGGCGCTGATCACCTGGCTGTTCCAGTCGAGCATCGCGGCGGTGCTCTTGATGGCGACGCTGGCCGGCCGTGGCCTGATCACGCCCGAACTCGGCGTCGTTCTCATCCTTGGTGTCAATCTCGGCTCATCGATCATCGCGCCGATGCTGACCCGCTCGTCAAGCCCCGAAGTGCGAGTCGTGCCGATCGGCAACCTCCTGATGCGCGGTCTTGGCTCGCTGGTCATGCTGATCCTGGTCATGATTTTCAGGCCCCACTTCGCCTTTCTCGGCTCGACGGCGGCGGATCAGATCGTCAATGCCCACATCCTGTTCAATGTGCTGATCCTGCTCGCCGGCCTGCCGCTGGCCGGCTTAGTCTATCGCGCCTCGGAGAAGATCGTCGCACTGGGCGCCAAGCCGGCGCTGGCCAGCACACTCGACGTCGTCGAACTGTCCGCGCTCAACGAGAGCGCGCTCGACGTGCCGAGCCAGGCGCTGGCCAACGCCACCCGCGAGGTGGTGCGGGTCTGCGAGACCGTCGAGATCATGCTCAAGCGCATCATCGAGCTCTACGAGAGCGCCGACGCCGACAAGATCAAGGCTCTGGCCGCACTCGACGACCGCGTCGACAGGAAGCATGCCGCGATCAAGCTCTATCTGGCCAAGCTTACCAGAAACCCGCTGACCGAGGACGAAGCGCTGCGCTGCCAGGAGCTGATCGGCGCCTGTGTCAAGCTGGAGCAGGTCGGCGACATCATCGTGCGCAACATGCTGGTGCATGTGAAGAAGAAGTTCGAGCGCGGACTGGAATTCACCGACGAGGGCTGGAGTGAATTGTTCGCCTTCCACAGCTCGGTACTGGCCAATGCCCGGCTCGCCTTCAACGTGCTGGTGTCGCGCGATCCCGAGACTGCCCGCCAGCTGGTGCTGGAAAAGGACCAGTTGCGCGACCGCGAGAAGGAAACCAGCGCCAGCCATTTCGTGCGGCTGCGCGACGGCACGGCCAAGAGCGTCGAGACCAGCTCGATCCATCTCGACACCATCCGCGACCTGAAACAGATCAACTCGCTGCTGGCCTCGATGGCCTATCCGGTGCTGGAAGAGCGCGGCCTGCTCACCGGGTCGCGGCTGAAGGCGAGCTGATCACGACACCGTCAAGCACCGCCATCGTTTCGGCGGCAAAATACCTTTGCTCTGTTTCCCCCAGTCGGGATAAGGGTCCATTGGCCCAGCCTTTCGGAGGAAATCGATGGACACCCATTCGCGCAGTTTCGCCAAGGCGCTCTCCTGGCGTGTGACCGGCACCATCGACACGATAATCATTTCACTCGTCATAACTGGAAGCATCAAGCTCGCCGCGACCATCGGCCTGACCGAGGTCGTCACCAAATCGCTGCTCTATTATCTCCACGAACGGGCATGGCTCAAGATTCCCTACGGGCGCAAGACCACAGCTTAGCGGCCTCGGCGCAAGACCGAGCCAGCGCGCCTCACCCGACCGTCGCGCGAGCAGATGACCATCGAGAACCCGATCAAGAAAAGCAAAAGCGGCGCCAACAATTTCTGGATTGCCCGCAAAGCCCATCCGTGGTTTGAGGCGCTTTGCTCAGGATCGCTTCCCGCCATGTCGCTTCCGCTCATCGCCCTGTTCATCGCTGCCTTTGCCTTCGGCACCACCGAATTCGTCATCGCTGGCGTACTGCCACAAGTGGCGCAAGGTCTTGACGTTTCGGTTCCCTCCGCCGGTTATCTCGTCTCCGGCTACGCCTGCGGCATCGCCATCGGCGGTCCGCTGCTGGCGCTCGCCACCAAGTCGCTGTCGCGCAAGACCTTGCTGCTCGGTCTCGCCATCGCCTTCACCATTGGCCAGGCGGCCTGCGCGCTGGCGCCCGACTTCACCTCGATGCTTTTGTTGCGCATTGCCGTTGCGGTCGCGCACGGCGCCTATTTCGGCGTCGCCATGGTCGTCGCCGTCGGTCTTGTGCGCGAGGACCAGCGCGGCATGGCGGTTGCCGTCATCCTGTCCGGCCTCACCGTCTCCAACGTCATCGGCGTACCCGCCGGCACCGCGATCGGCAATATCTGGGGCTGGCGCGCGAC
Organism: Mesorhizobium sp. Root695; assembly: GCF_001428185.1. Lineage (NCBI taxonomy): Bacteria > Pseudomonadati > Pseudomonadota > Alphaproteobacteria > Hyphomicrobiales > Phyllobacteriaceae > Mesorhizobium > Mesorhizobium sp. Root695. The sequence continues at coordinate 606,292 of NZ_LMHO01000023.1, forward strand.
CTTCTGGGTGATGTGCGCGCTCGGCGTGGCGGCAACGCTTGCCATGGCAGCCCTTTTGCCGCGCACGACCGGATCGTCGGCCAGGCCAGCCGGTTTCGCCCGCGAGGTTCGCGTGCTGGCCCGCCAGCAGGTCTGGACCTCGCTGATCCTGATGCTGATGCTGATGATCGGCCAGTTCGGCCTGTTCACCTATATCACGCCGACACTGCTTGAGGTCACCGGGCTCGACGAGAACCTGGTGCCGTGGGTGTTGCTGCTCAACGGCGTCGGCGCAACGCTCGGCGTCTTCCTCGGCGGTAAGCTCTCCGACTGGAAGCTGATGCCGTCACTGATCACCATGCTGGCGCTGCAGGCGGTGACGCTTGGCGTGATCTATGCCGTTAGCCCCTATCCCTTGCCTATGATTGCCGCGATCGTCATCTGGGGCGGTCTCAACTTCGCTATTGGAACACCGATCCAGACCCGCATCCTTGCCTGGACGGCGGACGCCTCGAACCTCGCTTCGTCGCTCATTCCGTCCGGCTTCAATGTCGGCATCGCGCTGGCCGCGTCGCTAGGCGCCGCCATGCTGAATAGCGGCTATGGCTACCGCAGCCTGCCGCTGCTCGGCGCCATCGCCATGCTTGTCGCCGTGGCGGTGGCGCTCGCCTCCTATGTCTGGGAGGGGCGCAGTAACGCCGCGCCGCCGCAGACGACCCCAGCGGAGTAGCTACGAAGCTGAGGCCCTCACCCGCGCCAGCGCAGCAGGCGCATGGCGTTGGCGGTGACCAGCACGGTGGCGCCGGTGTCTGCCAGGATCGCCGGCCACAGGCCGGTGATGCCGGCAATGGTGGTGACCAGGAACACCGCCTTCAGCCCGAGCGCCACGCTGATGTTCTGACCAATATTGGCCATCACCGCCCGCGACAGTTTTACCATGCGCGCGACATCCATGACGCGGCCGTGCAGGATCGCCGCGTCGGCGGTTTCCAGCGCCACATCGGTGCCGCCACCCATTGCGATGCCGATGTCGGCGGCGGCCAGCGCCGGCGCGTCGTTGATGCCGTCGCCGACCTTGGCGACCTTCAGCCCCTCGCGCTGTAATTCGCCGACGATGCGCTGCTTGTCCTGCGGCAACAGCTCCGCCCGCGCCTCGATGCCGAGCGACGCAGCGATGGCTTCTGCCGTGCGGCGGTTGTCGCCGGTCAGCATCACCGCGCGGATGCCCTCTGCCTTCAGCGCCGCGATCCCGGCAGCCGCATCCGGCCGCGGCTCGTCGCGCATGGCGATCAGCCCGGCCACCACGCCATCGGCAACAAGTACCGACACCGTCTTGCCTTGGCCGTTGAGGCTGTCGACGGCAAGGCGCTGCGCTTCGGTCATCACGGCGCGTTCGCCCGCCTCCTGGCCGGAGCCGAGGAAGACCGCAACGCCGCCGACGCTGCCCTCGACACCCTTGCCGGAAATCGCCTTGGCCGCCAGGGCCGGCGGCACCGGCGCTTTGTCGGCCTTGGCCCGGCCCAGGATCGCCATGGCCAACGGATGGCTGGAGCCCTGCTCCAGCGCTGCCGCCAGCGCCAGCACGGTGCGTTCATCCCTTCCATACGCCACAATGTCGGTGACGACAGGCTTGCCCGCCGTCAGCGTGCCGGTCTTGTCGAAGGCCACCGCCGTGATCCGGCGAAACCCTTCCAGCACGGCACCACCTTTCATCAACAGACCACGCCGCGCGCCGGTCGCCAGCCCTGCGGCGATCGCCGCAGGCGTCGAGATGACCAGGGCGCAGGGGCAGCCGATCAGCAGGATCGCCAGGCCCTTGTAGATCCATCCGTTCCAGTCGCCACCAATGAGCAGCGGCGGCAGCAGCGCCACCAGCGCGCCGACCGCCAGCACGGCCGGCGTGTGATAACGCGAGAAGCGATCGATAAAACGCTCTGTCGGCGCCTTGGCCTCCTGCGCCTCCTCCACCAGCCGCACGACGCGGGCGATGGTGTTGTCGGAAGCGGCCGCAGTCACCCGTATCTTGAGCACGCCGTCGGTGCTGATCGTGCCGGCGAAGACGGCTTCCGCGATCCCCTTGCGCTTCGGTGTGCTCTCGCCGGTCACCGGCGCCTCGTCGATGTCACCAGCCCCTTCAACGATCTCGCCATCGGCGGGGATGCGGTCGCCCGGCCGCACCACGATGACATCGCCGACCGCAAGGTCTTCGGCGGGAACCTCTGATGTGCCGCCTGCCCGCTCGACCAGTGCTGTCTTCGGCACCAGATCGGCAAGTCCCTGGATGCTCGCCCGCGCGCGGCCGGCGGCAACACGTTCCAGAAGTTCGCCGACCAGGAACAGCATCACCACGGCGGCGGCTTCTTCCGTGGCGCCGATCATCACAGCGCCTATCGCCGCGATGGTCATCAGCATCTCGATCGAAAACGGCGTGCCGGCCAATGCCGCCATCAGCGCGCGCCGCGCGATCGGCAGCAGACCGACCAGCAAAGCGGCCAGGAACACCCAGCGCTCGGCCACTGAGACCAGATGGCCGATGCCGTAGGCGGCAACAAGCGCCGCCGCGCAAGCCAATGTCAGCGCTGCCCGGCGGGAGCGCCACCACGCCTGCCCCGGCTCCGCATCGCCGTGGAGATGGGTGGAACCATTGATCTTGGCAGTCTGTTCGCCGGCATCGTGGCCCGCATGATTGTGGCGTTCGTGATTGTGACCTTCGTGGTCATGGTGGTCGTGATCGGCATGCGCCTTGTCCGACACCGGCGCGACGCGTCCCTCTGCCTTGACGATGCCGTAGCCGAGCCGTGCCACCTGCTGCAGCACCTTGCCATCGTTGAGCGAACCGCCATGGCTGACCGTCATGCTGGCGCCGGTCACCGAAACCGAGACATCGGCGACGCCGTCGAGCCGGCGCACCGCCGTATCGATCTTAGCCGCGCAGGAGGCGCAGTCCATGCCGCCGATCTTGAACCGTGTCTGCCCGATTGTTTGCTGCTTGAGGGGCGCGGTCATCACATCACCTGCTGTCTTGCCCGAGCGGCGTCGCCGCATGAGTCTTGAATGCTGATGTCAGGCACTGTAATTGCTCTAGTCACTAGAGCTTCAAGAGGCAAAATTCATGTTTTCGATCGGTGAACTCTCCCGCCGTACCGGCGTCAAAGTACCGACCATCCGCTATTACGAACAGATGGGCCTGGTCGCCGCGCCCGAGCGTTCGGAAGGCAACCAGCGCCGTTACTCCAAGCAGGAGTTGGAGCGGCTGGCCTTCATCCGCCACGCCCGCGACCTCGGCTTCGCCGTCGAGGACATCCGCTCGCTGATCGAATTGAGCGGCCACCCCGAGCAGCCATGCGGCCATGCCGACCGGATCGCCGAGGAACAACTGATCTCGGTGAGGGAGAAGATTGCCCAGCTGAGGCGGCTGGAGGCCGAGCTCGAACGCATCGCCACCTGCTGCAATGGCAAGACGGTTGGTGACTGCTACGTCATCCGCGCGCTGTCCGACCACGCTCTGTGCGCTGACGAGCACGGTTGAGAGGGGCGCGCCCCTACAGCTCGATCCGGAACCGCAAACTCTCCACCCCGCCAGAGGCGGCGTCCTCGAAGAAGCGTTCGACGAGCTTGCCGCCATTGGCTAGGATCACCCTGTGCGATGCCGGATTGCCCGGCTTGGCGGTGATCTCGACATAGGGCAGGCCGACCGCCCTCGCCTCGTCCAGCATCAGCCGCAGCGCTTCCGTGGCGTAGCCGCGTCGCCGCTTCCATGGCACCACCGCATAGCCAATATGACCGAGCACATGCGGCGGCAGTTCCGCCGTGCCCTTCTGCCAGCGAAAGCCGATCGAGCCCGATGCCTCGCCGTCCCAGATCCAGCGGCGGAAGCCCGGCAGGCGCGGTACCTGCTTGCCGTCGGGCAAAGTGATCGGGCCGCCCTTGGCCTGGGGATCATCGAGGTCGGCGAGAAAAGCCACCGGATTCCTCTCGATTGCCACAAGCTGCTCGCGCGTCGTTTCCAGCTGTCGCACATTGTCCGGCGACCAGCCGCGTTCGAGCGCCGCCTTGTAGGACGGCAAATGTTCGAGCGCGGGTTTGACGATTTCGATCATGGATGCACCGTGAAGACGCTACGCCGGTAAAATAGCATCCTTGCCCGGGAAGGCACGGTCCACCAAAGCGCGGCCTCTTACGACAAGGGCCGCGCTCCCATCGCTGGAAACGCGGCCCCGATCTTAGGTCCTTGGGAGGACTGGCACTCCGGCGCGGCCGCGCCGGAGTGCCCTTACGCGATCTCAGGCGATGTCGAAGCGGTCGGCGTTCATCACCTTGGTCCATGCCACAACGAAATCCCGAGCGAATTTCGCCTTGGCGTCCGCCGTTGCATAGGCTTCGGCCAGCGCCCGCAGCTGTGAGTGCGAACCGAAGATCAGATCGGCGCGGGTGCCGGTCCACTTGATTTCGCCTGTCTTGCGGTCGCGGCCTTCGAACACGTCTTTGGCCTCCGATGCCGCCTTCCACTCCGTGCCCATGTCGAGCAGGTTGACGAAGAAGTCGTTGCTCAGCGCTTCCGGCTGCTTGGTGAAGACGCCGTGCTTGGACTGCCCGGCATTGGCACCGAGAACGCGCAGACCGCCGACGAGAACCGTCATCTCCGGCGCGGTCAGCGTCAGCAGCTGCGCACGGTCGACCAGCGCCTCCTCGACGGTCAGCCGTTGCTTGCCGCTGACATAATTGCGGAAGCCGTCAACCGTCGGCTCCAGCGGCGCGAAGGAGTGGATGTCGGTCTGCTCCTGCGAAGCGTCCATACGGCCCGGCCAGAAGGGAACGTCCACGCTGTGGCCCGCGTCCTTGGCGGCCTTCTCGACGGCGGCACCGCCACCGAGAACGATCAGGTCGGCAAGCGAGACTTTCTTGCTGCCGGTCTGCGAGGCATTGAAGTCCTTCTGGATCGCTTCGAGCTTTTCGAGCACCTTGGCGAGTTCAGCCGGCTGGTTGACGGCCCAGTCTTTCTGCGGCGCGAGGCGAATGCGCGCGCCATTGGCGCCGCCGCGCTTGTCGGAACCACGGAAGGTCGAGGCCGACGCCCAGGCCACCGAGACCAGCTGCGACACCGACAGGCCGGACGCCAGGATCTTGGCCTTGAGCGCGGCAGCATCCTCTTCGTCGATCAAGACATGATCGACCGCCGGGATGACGTCCTGCCAGGGCAGTTCCTCCTTGGGAACCAACGGGCCAAGATAACGCACGAGCGGGCCCATGTCGCGATGGGTCAGCTTGTACCAGGCGCGGGCGAAGGCATCGGCGAACTGATCCGGATTCTCATGGAAGCGCTTCGAGATCGTTGCGTAGGAGGGATCGAAACGCAGGGCGAGATCGGTGGTCAGCATGGAGGGTGCGTGACGCTTGGCCGAGTCATGTGCGTCCGGCACAGTGCCGGCGCCCGCGCCACCCTTCGGCGTCCACTGATGCGCGCCGGCCGGGCTCTTGGTCAGCTCCCATTCGAAGCCAAACAGATTGTCGAAGAAGTTGTTGCTCCACTTGGTCGGCGTCGTCGTCCAGATCACCTCCAGGCCGCTGCCGATGGTGTCGCCGCCCTTGCCTGTGCCGAATTTGCTCGCCCAGCCAAGACCCTGCTGCTCGATATCAGCGCCTTCCGGCTCGACGCCCACCAGGCTCGCATCGCCGGCGCCATGGGTCTTGCCGAAGGTGTGGCCGCCTGCGATGAGGGCTACGGTCTCCTCGTCGTTCATCGCCATGCGCGCGAAGGTGTCTCTGATATCGCGCGCCGAGGCCAGCGGATCCGGATTGCCGTTCGGCCCTTCCGGATTGACGTAGATCAGCCCCATCTGCACGGCGGCGAGCGGATTCTGCAGGTCGCGATCGCCGCTGTAGCGCTCGTCAGCCAGCCACTTGCCTTCGGGACCCCAGTAGATGTCCTGCTCCGGCTCCCAGACGTCGGCGCGCCCGCCGGCGAAACCGAAGGTCTTGAAGCCCATCGATTCCAGCGCGACGTTGCCGGTGAGGATCAAAAGGTCGGCCCACGAGATCTTGCGGCCGTATTTCTGCTTGATCGGCCACAGCAGCCGGCGCGCCTTGTCGAGGTTGACGTTGTCCGGCCAGCTGTTCAGCGGCGCGAAGCGCTGCTGACCGGCCCCGGCGCCGCCACGGCCGTCGGCGATGCGGTAGGTGCCGGCGCTGTGCCAGGCCATGCGGACGAACAGTGGCCCGTAATGGCCGAAGTCGGCAGGCCACCACTCCTGCGAATCCGTCATCAGCGCATGCAGATCCTTGATGACGGCATCGAGATCGAGGCTCTTGAATTCCTCGGCATAGTCGAACGCCTCGCCCATCGGATCGGACAGCGGCGACTGCTGGTGGAGAACCTGGACATTGAGCTGATTCGGCCACCAGTCGCGGTTGCCCCTGCCAACGGCGGTGTGCACGACCGGGCATTTACCCTTGCTGTTATCGTCTGTGTTGGCGTCCATGTTTTCTCCGATCGTGGCTGTGTTGAGCTTTGCCCTCAACGGCTGCGTGAACAAGGGCCTGTAATGCCCTTCGAGACGGCTCCGTGGCCGCCGCGACGGTCATGAGCCCGAATATGCGAAATGTCCTACTGCCCTGAGCCTGCCCTGGACAAGATTGTGTTGAAACAAAAACAACCCAGAACGCACGCCCACACCGATGATGCGGACTGTGGCGTCGGCTGCCTTTCATCTCCCTACCAGACTCTATAGCAAAGCGGCTCGATTAATTTAAGTTGGATTTACTGATCACAAAGATAAGGTGGGGTTATGGCAAATCTGACCCTGAAGCAGTTGCGCTATTTCGAGGCGCTGGCGCGGCACAACCATTCTGGACGCGCGGCGGATGCCTGTGCGATCTCCCAGCCCGCCATTTCGGTGCAGATCAAGGAATTGGAAGAGACGCTCGGCACCGAGCTGTTCGAAAGAGGCCCGCGCCAGGTCCGGCTGACCAATTTCGGCGAGGAATTTGCCCTGCGCGTGCGCGGCATCCTGCGCTCGGTGGACGAACTGACTGATCTCGCCCGCTCTTCGCGTGACAGACTGGTCGGCCGGCTGCGCATCGGCGTCATCCCGACGGTCGCGCCCTACCTTTTGCCAACCATCATCGGCAACCTCTCGCGCATGCATGACGGCCTCGATATCCACGTGCGCGAGACGCTGACGCAAAAGCTGATCCAGGAACTGGCGGACGGTCGGCTTGATGCGGCTATCGTCGCGCTGCCGGTGTCCGAACCGTCGTTGACGGAGGTCGTGCTGTTTGCCGAAAACTTCGTGCTGGTCCGGCCCGGCGAGGACGAGGGAAAGCCGGTGCCCAATCGCGAAATGCTGCGCGAAATGCGGCTGCTTCTCCTGGAAGAGGGCCATTGTTTCCGCGATCAGGCGCTGTCGTTCTGCAGCATGCATTCGGCACGGCCGCGTGAGTTGCTGGACGGCAGCTCGCTGTCGACCCTGGTGCAGATGGTCGGCGCCGGCATCGGTGTCACCTTGATTCCGGAAATGGCCGTGGCGGTGGAAACGCGCTCGGCGCCGGTCTCCGTCGCGCGCTTCAGAAGCCCCCAGCCCTCGCGCACGATCGGCATGGTCTGGCGCAACACCAGCCCGATCGCCAAACAGCTGTTGCGGATTTCCGAAGTCGTTCGTCAGTCGGCCGACGCGCTGCGCGCGCAACACAATCCGACATCGGTTGCGCACCTCCTGAATCTGACGGCTGCCGCCCAATGAAGGCTGCTTGACAGATCCGTCAGCTCGCTTCCTGGAACCGGATTTCGCCCTCGTTCAGGAAGCATGTCTTGTTGAACAGCGACAGATCCAGCGGGTTCGGCAACCGGACATCGCTGATGTCGGGAACCGGCTTCTTCGCCGGATCGTATGACCGATCGATCTGCGAGAGGAAGACGAGGATCAATCCCCTGTCGCCGGCAAACGCCTTCAGCGTGCGGCCTGCACCATCAGGTCCGGGTTTTCCCGCTTCTGATCAAGCAATTGCGGATAATCGATCAACACCAGCGTGCCGCGCGACGGGTCGCTCAACGCACTGACGATGTAGTCGGCGCTGATGGCGTCGGAATTATCGAATGTGAACTGATCGTTGAACTGCACCGGATCCGCCCCGATGGCGCGAAACCGGTCCAGCACATCCCTTTGCGTGTACTCCAGCGTGAAAGACACGCCGCGATGGCCAGACTTCATGGCTTCGATTGCGAGTTCGAGGCTCATCAGCGTCTTGCCGTGGCCGGGCCGCGCACCCACCAGGACCAGATCGCCGGGCGCTAGTTGCGCAAACAATGTTCCGGCAGGCGCCACCTCGACTGCCCTGGCTGCAAGCAGACTCCAGCTGCTGAAACCTTCCTCGGTTGCAACACGATCAAGCGCTTCGTGGGAGCGCAATCTTGCCCTTGCGAGACAACAGCCTGGCTTGACGCTTGAGACGGTGGATGGGCGCGGACAGCTTCATCGCAAAACCTCCTGGTGTGAGCCGTTTTCGCAATCCCTCCTTATGCCCTGACAACCCGCGCGGCGGTTTGGCAGCGGTGCTCGAACAGTCGGTTCGGTAATCGGATAGCCCAGCATGAATGATGCTTTCCCAGCGGAGGGAGGAGGCGTGGGCTGCGCCAGAATCAGATGATAGCTCAATCCGAAGGGATCGAAAATCGCGGACAGTCAAAGATGCGGAGACGTCCGCCGCACGCCTGGAGCCAGCAGGTCGGCGTAGGTCCGTTTGCGCAGAAAGGGCGCGCAAACAAAGGGGGCGCTAAACAAGATGTGTTTCGCCTGATAATGCAAGGCCCTTTATGATCGATTCCCAGCGGCAACACCGCAAGCAAACGGCTTTGGCAGGAGAAGTGACCGGTGCGGTTGAGATTCATCCCTGTGGGTATCGTCCCGATCCTCAGCCTCCTCGTCGCCGTCATTGCCTTGACGGTGTCGGCTCGATCCTCAGCCGCACCATCAGGCGTTCCAGCCTGGCTGCAGGCCCATGTCGGCGACAGCGACGGTCAGATCTCACAAGTGGTGCTGGAACGGGCGCGCGCGCTTTACCTGAAGAAGGTGGCGCAAGGTGCCGTCAAGAACCCCTGCTACTTTGCCATGGATGCAACACGCCCCGGCGATCTGGGTAATGGCGTGCTCGGGCGCCGGTATTATGTCATCTGCGAAGCCAGCCAGTCGTTTCGCGCGATCTCGTCGGGTCATGGCGGCGGCCGCAACCTGAAAGGCACTGTCGATTTTTCGAATGGCAGGCGGTGCTCGAAGAACTTCGGCAACGCCATGGATTCGGAACTCACGGCCGGCGGAGCCTATATGACGCACGAGGCGAAAACGTCGTTCAAAGGCTTTTATAGCACCGGCGCCAAGCAGGATGCGGCTTTCCTGCGCACCTTCATACAGTTCGACGGCGAAGGCGAAGCCGCCAACGCCAGGCAGCGGGTGATCGGCGGTCACGCGGCGCAGGTGCTGCGCGCCCAGTGCATGCGCAAAAATCCGAACAGCTCATATGCCGATCATGACGGTCTGGTGCCGTTCGGCAAGCTGGTCGCCTATACTGGCGGCCGCAGCAATGGCTGCACCAGTTGGTCGCCGACGGATGCCCGGCAGATCATCTCGATGGTGAAGGACAATCCGACGACGCTCTACATCTATCCCGAATCAGGCGACATCGCCGCGGTGGCCGCCAACCCTTCGCAGTCGGGCGCCTATTGGAACGCATCCTGCCTGAAGGAAATCGGCAAGCCGAAATTCTGGCCGCGAAAGACCCTCGAGCCGATCATCGCTCAATACAGGAAGGATCACCCGGCACCGCCGCCGCAGCCGGTACCGATCTGCAAGGGGCCGTGAAGTCCGCTTCACTCTGCTGGATTGCGGACCTCAGTCCCCTACTGCAACAGGCTTTTGACGATGCCGCTCGCCTTGCCGAAATCCATCTGGCCGGCATATTTCTGCTTCAGCGCGCCGATCACCTTGCCCATGTCCTTCTGGCTGGCTGCTCCCGTCGCCGCAATCGCCTCGCGCGCCGCAGCCTGGATGGCGGCATCGTCCAACTGCGTCGGCAGGAAGGTGCGGATAATCTCCATCTCGCCGCGCTCCTGCGCGGCCAGTTCCGGCCGTTTGCCGTCGTCGAAGGCCTTGGCCGATTCCTCGCGCTGCTTCACCATCTTGGCCAGGATCTGCAGGATCTCCTCGTCGCTGGCCGGCTCCTTTGCCGAACCGCGATTGGCGATGTCGCGGTCGTGGATGGCGGCCTGGATCAGCCGCAATGTCGGCAGCCGGTGCTTGTCCTGCGCCTTCATCGCGCTCTTCAGGGATTCGGCGATTTTTCCGCGCATGGTGTATTCTCCTTCGATCGGCGCGGACAATAGCGCCGGGGAATGCGCAAGGCAAATCCCGAAGGCAGACGTCAAATAGCTGATATTGTTCGATGAAATAAATCCATGCCGCTCGGTGCCGGCATCATTGACCGCTTTGGCCCCTTCCCCTATGTACTGGGCCTTGCATGAACTGAGTTTTGACTGCGCGCAGGCTTGCGAAATCGCTGCCGTGCGCCGTTTGCTGCGCCAAGGTCCGCCGGGCCAATCGAAGGGCGTAGCCTTTTAGGAGTGCCGCCATGGCCACGATGACCGCCCCTTGGACCACCGAAAAGCCGACCGCGCTGTTGGTGCTGGCCGACGGCACCGTCATCGAAGGTCGCGGCCTCGGCGCCACCGGCTCCGCTGTCGCCGAAGTCTGCTTCAACACGGCGCTCACCGGCTACCAGGAGATCCTCACCGACCCGTCCTATGCCGGCCAGATCGTCACCTTCACCTTCCCGCATATCGGCAATATCGGCACCAATGACGAGGACATCGAGGACCTCAATCCGGCCGCCCGCGCCGGCGCCGTCGGCGCCGTGTTCAAGGCCGATGTCACGAACCCGTCCAACTACCGCGCCGGCACCGGCCTCGACCAATGGCTGAAGAAGCGTGGCATCGTCGCCCTGTCGGGCATCGACACCCGTGCACTGACCGCGCTGATCCGCGAAAAGGGCATGCCCAACGCCGTCATCGCGCATGCGCCCGATGGCGTGTTCGACCTCGACGATCTGAAGCGCCGCGCCGCCGCATGGTCGGGCCTGATCGGGCTCGACCTCGCCAAGGAGGTCACGTCGGGCCAGTCCTCGGTCTGGCGCGAGACGCCCTGGGTGTGGAACGAAGGCTTTGGCGAACAGACCGAGCCGACAATGCATGTCGTTGCCATCGACTACGGCGTCAAGCGCAACATATTGCGCCTGCTCGCCGGCCTTGGCGCCAAGGTCACCGTGGTGCCGGCCAAGACGGGCGCCGAGGAAATCCTCGCCATGCAGCCGGACGGCATCTTCCTCTCCAACGGCCCTGGCGACCCGGAAGCCACCGGCGACTATGCCGTGCCGGTCATCCAGGATCTGTTGAAGACCGACATCCCGGTGTTCGGGATCTGCCTCGGCCACCAGATGCTGGCGCTGGCGCTGGGCGGCAAGACCGCCAAGATGCATCAGGGCCATCACGGCGCCAACCATCCGGTCAAGGACCACACCACTGGCAAGGTCGAGATCGTCTCGATGAACCATGGCTTCGCCGTCGATGCCGACTCGCTGCCATCAGGCGTCGAGGAAACCCATGTCTCGCTGTTCGACGGTTCGAACTGCGGCATCGCGCTCACCGGCCGGCCGGTGTTCTCGGTCCAGCATCACCCCGAGGCTTCGCCCGGCCCACAGGATTCGCACTATCTGTTCCGCCGCTTCGTCAATTTGATCCGCGAAAAGCGCGGCGAGGAATTGCTGGCCGAGCGGGCCTGATCCCTCCAGGACCGGCCGTTAGCTATAATATCGCTTAACACAAAGCGATAAATCTGCGATATTGTTCGTTGTGAAGACGATCATCCTTTCGGTATCGGCGGCTCGCGATCTCGACAACCTGCCGGCCGATGTCCGCGAGCAGGTCTCCGAAGGTTTGATCACTTACGCCGTCAGCGGCCGTGGAGATGTAAAGCGTCTTGCCGGCCGGAACGGTTATAGACTGCGGATTGGCCGCTACCGCGTCATATTCGACGAAGACCGCACCACGATCCTCGCGATCTACATCGGCAAGCGTGAAACGACGACCTACAGTCGGCCATAGGAGCCATAGGACAGGACATCATGAACGCCCCGCAAATCATCAAGACCTCAACCGGCGAAGAACTGGTCGTCATCCCGAAGGCTGACTACGAGGCATTGCTGCATGCCGCCGAAGAAGCCGTGGAAGACGCTGCGGATGTGGCGATCTACGATGAACGGAAGGCCGAGCTCAAAACGGAAAAAAACCTGCCCGCTGCCGTGACCATGGATATCTTGCGGGGCTCGAGCCGGCTAAAGGCGCTGCGCAATTGGCGCAACCTGACACAGGCCGATTTGGCGACTGCCATTGGTGTCAGCCAAGGTTTCCTGTCGGACCTCGAATCCAATCGTCGCAAACCATCGGCGCAGACCAGTGCCATGCTGGCAAAGACGCTGGATATTCCCAGCGAATGGATCGAAACCTAGTACCTGATCTACGCCACCGGCCGGCCTTCGCTAGCCTCCAGGATGGCGAACCATTGCTGGCGGTCGAGCACGATGTCGAGCGCCTTGACCATGGCGGCCAGCCGTTCCGGCTTCATCGAGCCCAGCACCGGCACCAGCCGGGCCGGATGACGCAGCAGCCAGGCGATGGCGACGGCCGCCAGATCGCCGGCACCGATCTCGGCGGCCACTGCCGCGAGTGCTGCCCGCACCCGCGCCTCGCGCCCACCGAAAAACGTCCGATTCCGCGCTTGCCTGAAGAAGCCTACTTCACCATGATACCGTTTTGCCGAGGCGACCTAACCAATGGCAGTGTTCCAGTTATAGATTGGGAATCTCCCGTCAAACAAACTGAGCCAACTCTATGACCGGAATTTTAAAGAAGTTATATGCGTTATCTATTTTTATCGTCTTTTCTATATTTACTTTAGTTGCAAATGGGATAGGCGGATGGATTGTTATATTCAATAGAGAAAACTTTCTCAGAGACCGCAACAGGACGGCCGTGTTTTTATTAGCAATAGTTATATTGATGATTTACGGCCTTATAAAATATGATAGCCACGACAAAATACTCGTAGATAAATTTGGTGCATACAGATCACGTAAAATGAGATTTGAGCAGATAATAATGATATTGGTGATCTGCTCGTTTCTTCTTTTGACCTCTTAATTAATTTGCGTTGTTTTCGATGGCCGCGACATTTCCGAGCGCCGCGGGCCGCGCAACTTTCGTCACAAAGACGATGACTGCCAGTGTCAGGAAACACGCACCGACCAGGTAGGGCGCGCCGCCGAAGGTCACCGGCGCGTTCGGCCCGGTGAACCACGAAAAGATCGCCGTATAGAGCAGCGGCGTGATGATCGAGGTGATAGAGAAGATCGAGGTCATCGCGCCCTGCAACTCACCCTGCGCCGAAGGCGGCACCTTGGCTGCGGCGAGGCTCCTCAATGGCGGGTCGGCCAGCGCTTCGAGACAGCCGACGACGATCACCGCATAGATCATCCAGCCCTGCGACGCGAAGGCGTAGCCGAAGGCGCTGAGCGCGGTGAAGGCAAGACCGATCACCGCCGTCTTCCATTCGCCAAGCCTGGGGATCACGCGCGGCAGCACCGTCGCCATGACGATCGCCCCGCACAGCCCGAAGGCCCCGAGCGAGAAGCCGATCTGCTGCTCGCTCCAGCCATAGCGATAGTTGGAGACGAACGACCACACCGCCGGATACATCATGTGCCCGAGCGTCATCAGGAAGAAGGCAAGCCCGATCCAGCCGATGCCATGGTACTGGCGCATCTGGAGAAGCGTGCCGACCGGGTTGGCGCGTTTCCACTCGAAGCGGCGGCGATGCTTGTCATCCAGCGTTTCCGGCAGGAAAAACAGCGCGATCAGGAAGTTCACGAAGGCGAGCCCGGCGGCGAAATAGAACGGCACGCGTGGTCCGAACGTGCCGAGCAGCCCGCCCAGAACCGGCCCGATGACGAAGCCGACGCCAAAGGCGATGCCGAGCAGGCCGAAATTCTTCGCCCTATTCTCATCGTTCGAGATGTCGGCGATGAAGGCGGATGTCGTCGAGTAGCTGGCGCCCGAAATGCCGGCCAGCACGCGCCCGATGAACAGCATCGGATAGGACCAGGCAACGGCACAGATCAGGTTGTCGATGGAAAACGTCAGCACCGAGGCGAGCAGGATCGGCCGCCGCCCGAACCGGTCGCTCAAGCCGCCCATGATGGGCGCGAAGACGAACTGCATCGCCGCGTAGACGAAGAACAGCCAGCCGCCTTCGATCGCCGCGCCGCTGATGCTCACCCCGGTCAATTCCCTGAGATAGGCCGGCAGCACCGGCATGATCATGCCGAAGCCGATGATGTCGAGCAGCAGCGTGGTGAAGACGAGCGCAAGGCCCCGTCTGGCGGTTTTGGGATCGATCATGATGGCCAGGCTCCTGTGGTCGCCCGGGGGCGCAGGCGGACGCACCTTATAGGCGAGCCCGCAGCAAGGAACAATAAGGGAACAGTCCGGAGTCTTTCATCCTGACAGCCCCTGACGGCATTTGGCCGTCAGGTCAGTGCCCGGAAGCGGCTAATCAAATTGGCCCGCTCAGAGTGTTGCAATCCGAAAGCTTGCCGCTCTTGTAACCGCGCGCCAGCCAGGTCTGCCGCTGCTGCGAGGTGCCGTGATTGAAGCTTTCCGGAACGACATAGCCTTGTGTCTTCTTCTGCAGCGTGTCGTCGCCGATCTGCTTGGCGGCGTTCAGCGCGCTTTCCATGTCGCCCTGCTCCAATATGCCCTTCTGCGCGGTGTAATGCGCCCACACACCGGCGAAGCAGTCGGCCTGGAGCTCGATGCGCACCGACAGCTGGTTGGCATCGGCTTCGCTCATGCCTTGCCGCATCTGGTTGAACTTGGACATGATGCCAGTCAGGTTTTGCACGTGGTGCCCGACCTCATGCGCGACCACATAGGCTCGCGCGAATTCGCCCGAAGCGCCGAATTGCTGGTCGAGCTGCTGGAAGAAGGTCATGTCGAGATAGACCTTGTGGTCGCCAGGACAATAGAACGGTCCCGCCGCCGCGGAGGCAAAGCCGCAGGCCGAGCGGACCTGGCCGGAAAACAGCACCAGCTTGGGATCTTCATAGGTCAGCCCCTGCGATTTGAAGATGCCGGTCCAGGTGTCCTCGGTCTCGGCCAGCACGGTCGCGACGAACTGCTTCATCTCGTCATTGGCGGGCGTACCCGCGCCGCTGTCCTGGCCACCGCCGCTGTTGTCGGTGATCTGACCGCCGCCGCCCGGCAGCAGGCCACCGTCGCCGCCACCCAGGATCGTCGACGGATCGAAGCCGAAATACCATCCGGCCAGCACGACCAGGATGACGAGGAAGATGCTGCCGCCGCCACCGGCACGGCCGCCGATCGGGATGCGGAACTGACCAGGGCTGCCGCCGCCGATTCCGCCGCCGCTGTCGCTGCGGTCGTCCTCGATATTGTCACTCTGACGACGGCCCTTCCAGAGCATGGCAACTCCTCGTGCTGCGAACCTCCCCGTTGTTCCGGGGCTCAACCCAACAAACAATTATCCCAATGGTTGCACCAAGTCACAGCATTTTTCGACGGCCTTTTGGCCACAGGGTCGCCTTGCGGTCAGGATCGTTGCGGCGCGTAGCACGACGTCGTAATCGTCCCCATGGCCGAGACCATGGAAGACCGCTAATATCCAATGCTCTGGGTAGCGGGGGCGCTTTGCGGAAGATCGGCCAATTCCTGCTGTTGCTGACGGCATTGACTAGTTTCGATATCGGGACCGCCCGTGCCGTCACGCTCGATTCCAGCGTTGCCGTCACCGACCCCGCCACCTTGCAGGCGCTGGAGCGCGGCGGCCTGTCGATCAGCCGTCTGCTCGGACCGGCGCTCGGCCTCACCCGCGAGGTCGACAATCGCGGCCTATTTTCGGTGCCGGCACTGGCTACGGTGCGCGACACAGTCAAACAGCAGATCGCCGACGAACCGAAGACCAGCCCCGACCCCTATGTCGCTGCCATGGCGAAGTCGAAGGACACCAGCCAGAAGTTCAATCCGAAATACATCGATGACGACGGTTCGACGCTGGACCTGACCGGCGTCGTCAACCGCATGGATCGCGGCTATCTCGGCCACACCGAATGCGGCGAAATCCGGCTGATCTACCGGTTCCACTATTCCGTCGCGGAAAAGCCAGCCAAGGGAAAGGCCGCCCAGCGCATTTCCTCGCGCCTGCCGCTGACCATGAGCCTGGTGTTCAACGCCAAGCCCAGGCAGGCACAAGCCCGCGCCTCGAAGGATTTGCCTGCCGGCACCGAAGTGTCCTGCGCCGATGTCGCCCAGCGCTGGCTGGCAGCCGGAAAAAAAGACCTGCCACCCGACCAGCTTGCCGCCTGGCTGCGCTCCGAGGAAGGGCCGCTGTCAGGTGCCA
The DNA here is from genome assembly GCF_001428185.1 of Mesorhizobium sp. Root695. Taxonomy (NCBI): domain Bacteria; kingdom Pseudomonadati; phylum Pseudomonadota; class Alphaproteobacteria; order Hyphomicrobiales; family Phyllobacteriaceae; genus Mesorhizobium; species Mesorhizobium sp. Root695. The sequence continues at coordinate 622,785 of NZ_LMHO01000023.1, forward strand.
TGCTGAATTCGTCGCAGGTCATGCGGCTCGAGCTCAACATGCAGGTGCTCAGGCTGTCGGCCTCGACGCGGCGCGATTTCGGCGGCCATGCGGAGTACCTGCTGAAGATCTTCAAATGGGATCCGGCTATGTCCAGCTTCTATGAAGCGAAGATGGAAAACCAGATCGACCGCGCTACTGTGCTGGCCGACAAGCAGTCCTTCGCCAAATGGCTGCTCACCGACCGCAACATCTACGACCTCGATCATGGCCGGCTGGTCATCGACGAAAAGTTCCTGGCCAGGAGCGCCGTCTCCGTTGCACCCGGCGGGCTGAGCCGGTCGCAGAACAACATCGCCTACGGACTGGTCGACGATGCCGACATCGACAAGGCGCTGAAGGATTATGTCGCCAAAGGCAACACGCTCGCCACCATCAAGTCGGTGGCCGGCTTCGACCTGCGGCTCAACGAGATGAGCTGTACCGGCTGCCACCAGACGCATGGCATTGCTGGGTTCCACTACACCGGCGCCGACCCGGCCAGCGAGCCCCGCCGCAACGCCGTCTTCGTGCCCGGTTCGGCCGTGTTCTTTGCCGACCTGCCGCGCCGCCGCGCCATCGTCGAGCAGTTCGCCGCCGGCGGCCATCCGGACTTTACGCGCGGCTTCGCCGCCCGTCCCGACGCGAAATATGCCGAGGCGCTGCAAGGCACCGACCTCTACAATGGCTGGGGCTCGATCTGCTATCGCGGCGAGGATCCAAGCTTCAGGGACTGGATCTGCGGCACGGGCCTGCGCTGCGCCGGCGTCCATGAAAGCGCCATCCATCCGGGCTTCGGCACCTGCGTCAGCGAGGCCGGCACGGCGGTCGGTGATCCCGTCGAGTTCGGCGAGATCAAAATGTCGACATGGGGCAACGACCAGTATTGCCGCCTGTCACCCGCCACCGCCAAGGCCTGCGCCATCGACCCGGCGCGGGACAAGAAGCCGCTGGTGAAGCTCGCCGGCTATGGCGCGGCGCGCCAGCGCTACGACAATCCGCAGCAGAAGACCGGCGGCTTTCCCGGCGGCATGCTGCGCAAGGCAAGCTGCGACAAGCTACCCGACGAGGCGACGTGCGGACGTCTGGCCAAGACCGGCTTCAACGACTGCATCGCGTCGGGCAAATACCACAAATTCTGCACCAGGGAGTTCACCAAGACCGGCGGCCTGCGCTCCTGCGACAAGGCGCATCCCTGCCGCGAGGACTACATTTGCACCGCCGGCTACGACGATCTGGCGCAAGCAAGGACCGGCAAGGGCACCTGCATTCCGCCCTATTTCATCTTCCAGTTTCGCGTCGACGGGCATCCCAGAAGCTGGGTGCAGGATGTCAGGGGGTGAGAGACCGGTTTGCCGCAGGAAAATTGAAAGGTCCAGTGGACCTTTCAAAGGGCTCGAACGCCCGGAGCCATAGCGGAGGGCCAAGCGATACTGCCGCAAGAAAGGCGCCGTCACCACGTCCCAACAGCCAGCCTTTGCCTACAGCCGCTGACGTCAGCCTGACAGACGTCTAATCTTTCTGCTTGGCGCCGGCGCTCTTGCCGTCGGAGCTCTTCGAACGCTCCTCGAAACGCGCCGCGCCTTTTTTCAGCGGATGGCCGGTCTCGGCCTCGGTCTTGCGCTCATCTCTCGCCGCCGCCTGTTTCAGTCCCTTGGCCGCCTGCTTGCCCTTTGCGGTCGGTGCCTGTTCAACGCCCATCGCTTCCTCCCTTGCTGCGCGACATCGCGCGGTGTCAGAAGTAACGTGCTTAGCGCGCGAGGGTTCCGGAGGCTGGGGAAATCCGACGGCAGTGCGGTTCAGTGCGCCGCCGTCATCGCCTTGCGGAAGGCTTCCAGCGTCTCGGCGCTGACATGATGCTCGATGCCCTCGGCATCGATGCGCGCCGTTTCGGCACTGACACCGAGCGAGCGCAAAAAAGCTTCCACCGTCTGGTGGCGGATCCGGCTTTCCTCCGCGACCTTGCGCCCAGTATCGGTCAGGAACACGCCGCGATAGGGCTTTCGCGACACCAGACCGTCGGCGCACAGCCGCGTCAGCATCTTAGCCACGGTAGGCTGGGCGACGCCGAGCCTCGCTGCGATGTCGACCTGGCGCGCCTCGTTGCCGTCCTCGATCAGGTCGGCGATCAGCTCGACATAATCCTCGACCAGCGCGCTGCGGCGCGCTTCGCGCGTCTGCCGGAACCCTTCCGAATGGACATCGGCGTCGGGCAGCGGCTCGCGCGGGACCGGTCTGTTCTTCAGCGCCAATGCGCGCTCCTCCCGAGGCTTTTGCTGTCCATGCATTCATAGCACGGGCTCTGATTCTTCAGGCCGTTTATTTGCATTACGCCGCAGGCGCAACCGGCGTCTCCGATTGCCGCCTGATAAAAAGCACGAACAATGAAATATAGCATATTGAATAATGTTGAGCCATGGCATAGCTTAAGGCAGCATCGCCCAGTCTCGCGGAAAGCTCTCCCCATGTCCGAAGCCGAAGCCACAGCCCCCCGTTCCTCTTGGCGGTTCGCCAGGCCGGATGAGGACGAACAGCCCAGCCTGCGCGAAGTCAATTCTTCCATCGCCGTGCCGAGTTCGGGCGTCTGGTTCCGTCGCCTGTTCGCCTTCATGGGACCCGGCTATATGATCTCGGTAGGCTATATGGATCCCGGCAACTGGGCGACCGACCTCGCCGGCGGCGCGCAGTTCGGCTACACGCTGCTGTTCATCATCATGCTCTCCAACCTGATGGCGATCCTGCTGCAGGCGCTGGCGGCACGGCTCGGCATCGCCACCGGCCGCGACCTTGCCCAGGCCTGCCGGGCCTATTACCCCCGCCCGGTCAATTTCGTGCTGTGGATCGCCTGCGAACTGGCCATCATCGCTTGCGACCTTGCCGAGGTCATCGGCACAGCGATCGCTCTGCAGCTTTTGTTCGGCATTCCGCTGATCGGCGGCGCGATGCTGACGGCGCTCGACGCCTTCCTTGTACTGCTCTTGATGAACAAGGGCTTCCGCTATCTCGAAGCCTTCGTCATCGCGCTTTTGATCATCATCTTCAGCTGCTTCGCCATCCAGATCTTCGTCGCCGCCCCGCCGGCGGGCTCGATCCTGCACGCCATGTTCGTGCCGTCGTCGGAAATCGTCACCAATCCGGCGATGCTCTATATCGCCATCGGCATCATCGGCGCCACCGTCATGCCGCACAATCTCTATCTGCACTCCTCGATCGTGCAGACTCGCGCCTATGAACGCACCGACAAGGGCAAGCGCGACGCCATCAAATGGGCAACGACGGACTCGACCATCGCCCTGATGCTGGCGTTGTTCGTCAACGCGTCGATCCTGATCGTGTCGGCGGTCGCCTTCCACAACACAGGCCACCAGGACGTCGCCGAGATCGATCAGGCCTTCGAGTTGCTGTCCCCGCTGCTCGGCCTCAGCATCGCCTCGATCCTGTTCGCCGTCGCGCTGCTGGCTTCCGGCCTGAACTCGACGGTGACGGCAACGCTTGCCGGCCAGATCGTGATGGAAGGTTTCCTGCGCCTGCGCATCCCCAACTGGGCGCGCCGGCTTCTGACCCGCGGCCTCGCCATCATCCCGGTGGTGGTCGTCACCGCGCTGTATGGCGAAAAGGGCACCGGCCAGTTGCTGGTGTTCAGCCAGGTCATCCTGTCGATGCAGTTGCCCTTCGCGGTCGTCCCGCTGGTGCAGTTCGTCTCCGACAAGAAGAAGATGGGCAACCTCGCCATTCCGCGCGGCGTCGCAGCCCTTGCCTGGGTGGTTGCCGCCATCATCCTAGTGCTCAACTTCAAGCTGCTTTACGATACCACGTTCGGGGTCGGCTGAGCTCCGCCTCGCCGGGAAAATCGGCTACCCTCCGTGCACCGGGGAGTGCCGCGACAAATCGGCAATCCGCGCTATGTTCTCCGGCATCATGACCCGGATCGAAGACATCAGGAAATTCTACGCGCGGCTGATGGCCGCCAATGCCGGTTCGCCCGACCCACGCCTGGAGGCGGTTTTCGCCGAGGTGCCGCGCGAAGCGTTTCTCGGCCCCGGACCGTGGATGATCATCGCCGGCAACGGCAAGGTCACGACGACGAGCGCCGATCCGACCCACATCTATCAGACGGGCGAGAAGACTCAGGCCAGACGGAAGCATTGCTTCTATGAAAGATCGCCTCCCCGCTCCATCTCGGCTTCGCCGAGCCACCTCCGCCACATTCGTGGATGCGAGGAACCCAGGTTCTGAGGAGCTTCAAGCCGCCTGCGGCCGCCGCGCCAGCCCGTCGCGGATATGCCGCGCGAATTCCTGCGCCGCCGGGCCGACGCCATGCCTTGGCAGATGCAGGTTGATGGCAAAATTCGGCAGCGGCGGCAGGCCGGACTCTGATGGCAATATGTCGAGATCGGCCGGCACCGTGGAGGCCAGCCATGCGGTGACGGCGAGGTCGGAACGCACCGTCGCCGTCGTCGCGTCGATGTTGCCGTTTTCGAAGACGGTGCGCCATTCCAGCCCATGCTCGCCGAGCGCCGCCAGCACTGCCGGCCGAAAAGCGCAGGTGTCGGCGACGATCGAGACCGGCAGCGGCCGCTTGGCGCGGGCCACGCCGCCCTTGGCGCCGACCCAGACCAGCCGGTCGATGGCAAGGCATTCGCCCGCCGACGAGCCGACGCGTTCCTCGATTACCGCAAGGTCGATGGTCCCGGCCGCAAGGGCAGCAGTCAGTTCCGGCGACGAGGCGCAGACCAGCGATATCTCGACCTGCGGATAGGTCTCGGCATAGGTCTTCAGTACCGGCGCCAGCAAGGTGCCAACAAGGTCGTAAGGCACGCCGAGCCTCACCTGGCCGGCCACCGGTGTCTCAGCCATTTCGGCCCAGATCTCGTCATTCAAGGCCAGCAGCCGCTTGCCCTTGCCAAACAGCTGTTCGCCGGCACGCGTCAACCGCAAGCGGCGCCGGTCACGCTCGAACAGGCTGGAACCGAGCGCCTCCTCCAGCCGCTTGACTTGCTGGCTGACCGCGCCCTGTGTCAGGTGCAGCGCATTGGCCGCCGCCGTCATGCTGGCCTTATCGGCGACGGTGACGAAGGTGCGGATCAGCGCCATGTCGAGATTTCGGATCATGGCTAACATTATAGATGCTAATGCTGAACATCGCAAACATTGCATTTACTGATGCTATTCCAAGTCTACCATGGAGCCTCGAAAAAGGACGTCCCATGCTAGAGCCCATCATCCCGCTCATCCTCTTCGCCGTCATTGCCACCACAACGCCCGGCATCGCTACGACCCTCTCGACCGCGTCCGGCGCGCAGTTCGGCTTTCGCCGCTCCGTGCCCTTGCTGGTCGGCAGCGCCGCCGGCCTCGCCACGGTGACGGGCGCCGCCGCGGCCGGGCTTGCCGGCCTGCTGCTTGCCATGCCCTCGCTGCAACTGGCGATGAAGGTCATCGGCTCGCTCTATCTCGTCTGGCTGGCGATCAAGATCGGCCGCAGCGGACCGCCCGATCTGGACGTGACCATGGCCAGGCCGAACAGCTTTCTCGGCGGCGCCGGCATTCAGTGGATGAACCCGAAGGGCTGGGCGATGGGGTTGGGCGCCGCCGCCTCGTTCGCGGCATTGGCCAGCGGGCCGATGCAGCTCGCGCTGCTGCTCGGTGCCACCTTCGGTCTCGCTGCCGCCGCCTCGCTGTCGCTGTGGTGCGTGGCCGGTATGCTGCTTGCCCGGCTGCTCAAGACCGAGTGGCAATGGCGCGCGCTCAACATCGTGCTGGCACTGGTGCTGGCCGCCTCGATCATTCCGATGTGGCGGTCGGCGTAAAGCGCTCAAGCCAAAATCCGCGCCAGTACCCCCACCCGGACCTTCGGTCCTACCTCCCCACAAGGGGGAGGGAGTCCAGCTTTTTCGTCCCCCACAAGACCATTGTCGCATGGGCTGACAAGGCGCTTCCTCACCCTTCCCCTTGTGGGGGTCCGAAGGACGGGCGAGACCCGTGGCTCGCCCCGGCAAGTCGCTGCGGAGCAGCGGGGTGGGGTCCTGGTTCGCAAAGCGAACCAGCCTCGCCAACCCTCAAGCCGCGTAGCGGGCTGCCGGCTTGTCGGCGTGCAGGCTGCCGTAGAAGGTCTGCCGGGCGCCAAGGAAAATGTCCAGCTTGGCGGCGTCGGCAAGTCCAGGCACGGTAACGGCTTCGCCCTTCGCCAGGCCGACAAGTGCGGCATCGACCAGATCGTCGGCCGTCATGACGATCTCTTGCGGAAGGGCGTCGATATCGCTGCCGGCAATTTCCCAGAAATCGGTCCGGGTTGCGCCGGGCAGCACCACCTGGGCCTTCACCTGCGTACCCGCGACCTCACGCTGCAGGGCCTCGGTGAAGTTGACGACATAGGCCTTGGTGCCGCTATAGATGCCGCCGAACGAGGTGTCGAAGGCGAGCACCGAGGCGATGTTGACGACGGCGCCGCGGTTGCGCGCCAAAAACCGCGGCAGCACGGCGCGGGTCAGGCGCGTCAAGGCGATGACATTGACCTTGATCATGCGCTCGGCTGCATCAGCGTCGGCCGTCGCCACCACCTGCGCACCACCAATGCCGGCATTGTTGACCAGCAGCGTCACGCTGTCGTCGGCTGATATCGCCTGCTCGACGCGGCGGACGTCATTGTCGTCGGCGAGATCGGCGCTGATCAAGCTGACCTTGCGGCCGTAGACATAACGCAGCTTCTCGGCCAGCTCTTCCAGCCGGTCGGCGCGCCGCGCCACCAGCACCAAATCGTAGCCCTGCCCCGCCAGCCGGTCCGCATAGACCGCGCCGATGCCCGCCGAAGCACCGGTGACGACCGCGGTGCCCCTGTTGCTCTGTCCACTCATTGTCCTGTTCCTTCTTCGATTGATTTGCTTCGTTTCGACCTGGCCGCCGGCCCCGTGAGCAATCACCCTCGCCCTGCCGGCAAAGCCATCTGATTTCATTTAGTGGCATATGCCACTACCACGAAATAGGCATATGCCACTATCTTGTCAATGACCGCAACGAGGATTATTTGAGTGGCAGCGGCCGGACATCATTCGCCGGCGCCAAGGACCCGTCATGTCAAAGGACACCCTGCCCGGCCTCACACTCTGCAACAACGCCATGCTGCGTCGCGCGGCGCGCAAGCTCGGCCAGTTCTATGATGATGTCATGGCGCCTTCGGGCCTGAAGGCCACGCAACAGGGCCTGCTCTACCAGATCCATATCGGCAACGAGCCGGCGATGGGCGCCATTGCCGCGTCGCTGATCATGGATCTGTCGGCGCTCGGCCATACGCTGAAGCCGCTTATCCGCGACGGCTATGTCGAGACCTTCGCCGACCCGGACGATCGCCGCATCAAGCGCGTGCGGTTGACGCCGCAAGGTCTGGTCAAGCTCGATGAGGCGATGAAGCTGTGGCACATTGCCCAGCAGCGTTTCGAGGACGTGGCCGGCAAGGAACAGGCGGAAAGGCTGCGCGCGGCACTGGATCACATCGCCGCGCTGGATTTCGATCTGCCGCCGGCCACGCCCTGAGGCGTTGGGCCGGCGTTGCCAACAGTCTCTACTCAGCCGGCATGGCGACCGGCCGGGCGGCCCAGCGGCCGGCCAGCACGATGCCGAGCCCGATGATCGGGAAGGCCGCGGCGATCAGGCCAAGATCGGCCGGCGCGCCGTAACGCAGCACCGCACCGCCGACCACGGCGCCCAGCGCCACGCCGAGATAGAGCGCCGAACCGTTGAGCGACAGCACGATCGGGGCGGCGTCGGGCGCCAGCTTGATGATGCGGCTGGCCTGCGCCGGCGGGAACGCCCAGCCGACGATGCCCCACGGCACCATCATCGCCATCAGCGCCGGCCCGGCAATATGCGGCGGCAGGAAAGTCGGAATGACCGACAGCATCACCAGCATGACGGCGCTGAGTGCCAGCGACCAGCCGACGGTGCGGGTCGCGCCGAACCGGTCGGCCGCCTGGCCGCCTGCGATGTTGCCGATGACCGCGCCGACCCCGAAGGCGAGCAGCATGCCGGGCAGCGCGATCTGGCTGAGCCCGCCGCCCTCGATGGCGAGCGGCGCGACATAGGCAAAGACGGTGAAGGCACCGGTCAGCGCCAGCAATGTCGTTGCAAGGATCGGCATCACGCCGGGACGCATGGCGGCCGCCAGCCTGCGCTTCAGGGGCAGCTTGGTGCCGACGATGCCGCGCGGCAGCCGGTACCACAGGATGGCGCCGGCGAGCGCGCCGAGGCCGGCGATGGCGTAGAAGGTGCCACGCCAGCCGGCAAACGCCGCGACGAGGGCGCCGAGCGGCGCGCCGACGGCAACCGCCACCGTGGTGCCGCCGACGACGACGGCGATGGCACGCGCCCGGTGATGGTCATCGACCAGCGCCACCGCGGTTCCTTGCGCGGTTGCCGCGAACAGGCCCGACGACAGCGCCATGACGATGCGCGCGATCAGAAGAAGCTCGAAGGAGGAACTCAGGGCGGCGGCGATGTTGCCGAGCACGAAGAACACCAGCGTCCACAGGATGACGCGGCGCCGGTCCCATTCGCCGGTCAGCGTCGCCAGGATCGGCGTACCGACCGCGTAGGCGAGCGCGAAGGCGGTGATCAGCGTGCCGGCCAGCGGAATGGAAATGCCGGCGTCGGCGGCGATGTCGGGCAGAAGGCTGGAGATGACGAAGCCTTCGGTCGAGATCGTGAACGATCCGAGTGCAAGCCAGAAGAGGCGCTTGTCCATGGGGCGGTGTCCTTAGTTCAAAAGTTATTGAACAATTGGACATAACGAGGCATGATGTCAATGAAGCCAGGGGAAAATAGCAGAACCCTCCTGACAGCCCTGTGTCAGCACGGTCGGTCGGCACGGTCGAGAAGCGGAGAAACAGTGTGTACGGGCACAAAAGGACGGATGCGTTGAAATCGGCCCCGACTGTGCTTAGTTTCGAGCCATGACCTTGCCACACCCCAATACGGATCAGATCAGCCTACCGATCGTGCTCGGCGTGCTCGGCGACCCGACCCGGCTCGCCATCGTGCGCTATCTCGCGAGCAAGGAAGGCGTGCCGCTGAACTGCAGCCAGTTCCTCGATCTCGGCTCGAAGACCAATCTGAGCTACCACCTCGCCAAACTGCGCGAAGCCGGCGTCACCCGCGCCGAGGTGGTAGGTACCAACCGCATGATCACGCTGCGCCGCGCCGATCTCGACGCCCGCTTCCCCGGCCTGCTCGACAGCGTCATCGCCGCCGCCGGCGACGATCGGGCCCTGCCGGCGGTCGGCGACCACGACATCGAAATCCACGCCTGAGGATGTTCCTCGCTCCCACGAAACGGGGGAGAGGAAACGCTGTCTCACCACCGGAGCTCCCCTTATGCGGATCGCCGTCCTCGCTGATATCCACGGCAACGTCCTGGCGCTCGACGCCGTGCTTGAGGATCTGCGCCAGCGCGGCGGTGCCGATCTGACCGTCAATCTCGGCGACAGCGTTTCCGGCCCGCTGTGGCCGCGCGAGACGTTTGCGCGGTTGGAGGCGCTCAACCTGCCGACGGTGCGCGGCAACCACGACCGCCGCGTCGCGGCCGATCCGGCCGACGAGACCATGTGGGCCTCCGATGTCTATGCGCAGGAGCGGCTGACCGAGGCACAGCGCCAGGTGCTTTTCGCCCAGCCGCTGACGCTGGAGATCGCGCCCGGAATCATCGCTTTCCACGCCCGCCCCGACCACGACGAGAAATATCTCGCCGATACGATCGTCAATGGCCAGCTGGTGCGCGCGCCGCTGGCGGCGATCCGGCGCCGGCTGAAGGCGCTGGACCTCGCCTGCCGCATCGCGCTGTGCGGCCACAGCCACCGCGCGGAACTGATCCGCATCCCCGACGGTCCCATCATCTTCAACCCCGGCAGCATCGGCTGCCCCGCCTATGACGATTCCACCCCGCCGGCGCATCTCTCCGAGCAGGGCTCGCCACATGCCCGCTATGGCATCGTCACCTTGGGCAGCGCGGGTCAGGCCGACCGCTTCGAGGCTATCGCCGTCGACTACGACCATGAGGCCGCGGCCAGACAGGCCGAGCAGGCGGGCCGGCCGGAATGGGCTCACGCGCTCAGGACCGGATTTATCTCAGGCTGAACGCTTTTGCGTTCATGCCTCAGGCTGAGCTTGGTGATGCCTCCCGACTGAACCCCCTTGCGTTCATGTCGAGGCTGAACGCTTTTGCGTTCATCCCGGCTGAACTGGCTCACAGTCTGGCGGGCTGGCACAGGCGAAACGGCGGTCGAATTTTCGGGCTTACATGGCGGCGCGTCGTCCCTTATAAAATCCGCCGGGCATGCGGCGGGCCGCGATCCGTCGCTGCGTGGTGTCTTGAGTATCAGCGCACGGCCAAACGATGAGGCGCACAGTTACGCTCCGAACAACCCTGCATGCGCTGATTGCCGCCCCGCTGCTGATGGCGGCATGGCCGGTCATTGTCACGGCCGAAGAGGCGCCGGATCTCGTCATCTCCATCGTCATCGGCCTGGCGCCGGACGATCTTCTCAAGGTCCGCACCGCCGCATCGCCGATAGCCAAGGTCGAAACGCGTCTGGCTGGAGGCGACAGCGTTACCAATCTCGGCTGCAATGACGTCAATGGCTACAAATGGTGCATGATCGAGACCACCGGCAAGGAAAAGCTGAGCGGATGGGCGCCAGCGCGCTACCTCATCCCTCTCAATCCGGCCCCCTATGTCGAAGGCGAGACAAGACGGGCCCATGCACCCGTGGTTGCCTCCACGGGGAGCGGCAATGAGGCCGACCAGGCATCGGCGAACAGCACGGTAGCCGCCGGCGCGGATGTCCGGGCCCAGGCGCCAGTCGCGCCGCCCGACCTGACGGCGCGGCTTGGCGGCGCCGGTCCGGTAGCCGAAAGCACGCCGAAATCCGGCGCCGAAATCGGCCGCGCCGCCATGCAGGATGCCTACCGCCTGGCACTGGCGGCGACCGACGCCGCGCCGGATCCCGCTTCTGCCCGGGGTGTCAGCGAAATTCCTTGCGCCCGCTATGTCGGCGAGCCGATGACGCGTTGCGAGATCAGCGTCGAGCGCAAGGGCAGTGACAACGTGGACGTCACGGTCACCTGGCCCGATGGCGGCACGCGCGTGATTTCCTTCCGCGGCGGCCAGCCGGCCAGCTCCGACGCGCCCAGCGACTTCCGCTTCACCCGCGAAGGCAGCCTGAACATGATCCGCGTCGGCATCTCCGAACGCTTCGAGATCACAGACGCCGTCGCATTCGGGGATTAGTTGTCGGGACCAAGGCAGTAGGGCTTGGGCAGTAGGGCTTGCCTATTGCCTACAGCCTAATCCCCAATCCCTACTGCCTAATCCCTCATTTTCGGGGTTACATCGGGCAAACTCTTCCCTATAAGGCCCTCCTAGCCTGATACCAGAATCGCGAACACAACCGGCCGGGTCTTCCCGTCCCGGTTTTTTGTGCAAGCCGCCCGCCAAACGGACCTATGACATGCCAAGACGCACTGACATCAAGTCGATCCTGATCATCGGGGCCGGCCCCATCGTCATCGGCCAGGCCTGCGAGTTCGACTATTCCGGCACCCAGGCCTGCAAGGCGCTGAAGGAAGAGGGCTTCCGCGTCATCCTGGTCAATTCCAACCCGGCCACCATCATGACCGACCCGGAACTGGCCGACGCCACCTATATCGAGCCGATCACGCCTGAGGTCGTCGCCAAGATCATCGCCAAGGAGCGGCCCGACGCGCTGCTGCCGACCATGGGCGGCCAGACCGCGCTCAACACCGCTCTGTCGCTGCGCCGCATGGGCGTGCTCGAGCGCTACAATGTCGAGATGATCGGCGCCGACGCCACGGCCATCGACAAGGCCGAGGACCGCGCGCTGTTTCGCGAGGCGATGAAGAAGATCGGCCTGGAAACGCCGAAGTCGATGCTGGCCAACGCCACCGACGTCAAGAACACCGACCGCAAGACGCATGAGGCCGAGCGCGCCGCAGTCAAGGCCGAGGCGCCTGCCGATCTCGACGCCGCGCTCGACGCGCTGGAAACCCGCTGGAACCTCGGCGAAGGCGACCGCAAGCAGCGCTACATCAGCCATGGCATGGCGATCGCCGCCCAGGCGCTCGACCATGTCGGCCTGCCCGCCATCATCCGCCCGTCCTTCACCATGGGCGGCACCGGCGGCGGCATCGCCTACAACCGCGCCGAATTCTACGAGATCGTCCAGTCCGGCCTCGACGCCTCGCCGACCACCGAAGTGCTGATCGAGGAGAGCGTGCTCGGCTGGAAGGAGTATGAGATGGAGGTCGTCCGCGACAAGGCGGACAATTGCATCATCGTCTGCTCGATCGAGAACATCGACCCGATGGGCGTGCACACCGGCGATTCGATCACCGTCGCCCCGGCGCTGACGCTGACCGACAAAGAATACCAGATGATGCGCAACGCCTCGATCGCGGTGCTGCGCGAGATCGGCGTCGAGACCGGCGGCTCCAACGTCCAGTTCGCCGTCAACCCGGCCGATGGCCGCCTCGTCGTCATCGAGATGAACCCGCGCGTCTCGCGCTCCTCCGCGCTGGCCTCCAAGGCGACCGGTTTCCCCATCGCCAAGATCGCGGCGAAGCTCGCCGTCGGCTACACGCTGGACGAGTTGGAGAACGACATCACCGGCGGCGCCACGCCTGCCTCCTTCGAGCCGTCGATCGATTACGTGGTGACGAAGATCCCGCGTTTTGCCTTCGAGAAATTCCCCGGCGCCGAGCCGGTGCTGACCACCGCCATGAAGTCGGTCGGCGAAGTCATGGCCATCGGCCGCACTTTTCAGGAATCGCTGCAGAAAGCCTTGCGTGGGCTGGAAACCGGCCTCACCGGCCTCGACGAGATCGAGATCCCCGGCCTTGGCTACGGCGCTGCCAACCATGCCGACGACCGCAACGCCATTCGCGCTGCACTCGGCACGCCGACGCCCGACCGGCTGCGCATGGTGGCGCAGGCGATCCGCATGGGCACCTCGCTGGAAGACGTGCACGCCATGTGCAAGATCGACCCGTGGTTCCTCGAACAGATCGCCGGCATCGTCGCCATGGAAGCCCGCATCCGCGAGCACGGCATCCCTGAGGACGCCGTCAATCTGCGCATGCTGAAGGCGATGGGTTTTTCGGACGCCCGCCTCGCCTCACTGACCAAGACCGATATCGAAGTGATCCAGAAGGCGCGCGAAAAGCTCGACGTCCATCCGGTCTACAAGCGCATCGACACCTGCGCGGCCGAGTTCGCCTCGCCCACCGCCTACATGTACTCGACCTATGAAGTTCCGTTTGCCGGCGCGCTCGCCAACGAGGCACAGGTCTCGTCGCGGAAAAAGGTCGTCATCCTCGGCGGCGGCCCGAACCGCATCGGCCAGGGCATCGAGTTCGACTATTGCTGCTGCCACGCCGCCTTTGCGCTGCGCGACGCCGGCTATGAAGCGATCATGATCAACTGCAACCCGGAGACGGTCTCGACCGACTACGACACCTCGGACCGGCTCTATTTCGAGCCGCTGACGGCGGAAGACGTGCTGGAGATCCTGCGCGCCGAGCAGGCCTCGGGCGAACTGGTCGGCGTCATCGTCCAGTTCGGCGGCCAGACGCCGCTGAAGCTCGCCGATGCGCTGGAGAAGGCCGGCATCCCGATCCTCGGCACCTCGCCCGACATGATCGATCTCGCCGAAGACCGCGACCGCTTCCAGAAGCTGCTGCACAAGCTCGGCCTCACCCAGCCGAAGAACGGCATCGCCTATTCGGTCGAGCAGGCCCGCCTCGTCGCCGGCGAGCTCGGCTTCCCGCTGGTGGTGCGCCCGTCCTATGTGCTGGGCGGCCGCGCCATGCAGATCATCCATGACGAGGGCATGCTGCAATCCTACCTGCTCGACACCGTGCCCGGCCTGGTGCCGGAGGACATCAAGCAGAAATACCCCAACGACAAGACCGGCCAGATCAACACGCTGCTGGGCAAGAACCCGCTGCTGTTCGACACCTATCTCAGTGGCGCCATCGAGGTCGATGTCGACTGCCTCTGCGACGGCAAGTCGACCTTCGTCTCCGGCATTCTCGAACACATCGAGGAGGCCGGCATCCATTCGGGCGACAGTGCCTGCTCGCTGCCGGTGCACTCGCTGCCTTCGGAACTGGTCGACGAGCTGGAGCGCCAGACGGCGGCCCTTGCCCGCGCGCTCAATGTCGGCGGGCTGATGAACGTGCAGTATGCGATCAAGGACGGCACGGTCTATGTGCTGGAGGTCAATCCGCGCGCGTCCCGCACCGTGCCCTTCGTCGCCAAGACCATCGGGCGGCCCATTGCGAAAATCGCCGCCCGCATCATGGCCGGCGAGACACTGGAAGACGCCTTCGCCCATTACGGCGCCATGCCCGATCCCCGCAATCCCGGCCACATCGCGGTCAAGGAAGCGGTGTTCCCCTTCGCCCGCTTCCCCGGCGTCGACATCTTGCTCGGCCCGGAAATGCGCTCGACCGGCGAGGTCATGGGCCTCGACCGCGACTTCGCGCTCGCCTTCGCCAAGAGCCAGTTGGGCGCCGGCGTCGACTTGCCACGCTCCGGCACGCTGTTCGTCTCGGTCCGCGACGAGGACAAGAAAGGCATATTGCCGGCGGTGAAGCGCCTCGCCGGCCTCGGCTTCAAGGTGCTGGCGACCTCCGGCACGCAACGTTTCCTCGCCGAAAACGGCGTCGACGCCCAAAAAATCAACAAGGTGCTGGAAGGCCGCCCCCACATCGAGGACGCCATCCGCAACCGCCAGGTGCAGATCGTCTTCAACACCACGGACGGCCAGAAGGCGGTGTCGGACTCCAAGTCGCTGCGCCGAGCGACGCTGATGCAGAAGGTGCCGTATTACACGACGATGTCGGGTGCGGCCGCCGTGGCGGAGGCGATTGCGGCGCTGAAGGCGGGAAGCCTCGAGGTCAGGCCGCTGCAGGAGTATTTTGCTTAGCTCCCTTCTCCCCGTTCAACGGCTAGAAGGTGCCGACAGGCGGATGAGGGGCAGCGCGGCGAACTTACAGATTCAGGCGTCACACCCTTGGCTCCGCTGAGCCCTGTTCCTCTCGCAATGAGTAAAACCCTTCGGAACCGAGGGCATAGATGGACCGTGTCCGACCCTCAATCTCGTTATCACTTGCAAAAGACCTCGGCAAATTTTAGCTTTCTGAGATATTCAATTCTCACGAAATAGAGTGACATTCCATATGGAGAAACCTCTTATATTTCTGGTGGCGAATAGAAATTGCACCCTGCAAAAAGGTTTCCCTATCGTGCTAGCAGGTGGAATAATCCTGAAGCAAATTCAGGACGATCACCTTGGGTCCATTATCGGGTTTCGCTCTTCTCTGGCTTCTATCGTTACGCCGAAGAAGAAATGCTTCTTAATACCGCATGATCACGATGCAATAGCCACTCACACTCTTGAGAATATCAGCCTATGCCTTTCGTTCTCGTTAAATTTCTTCGCCGACGAAGGAGCTATAACGTGTGATAGAGTCTTTACCACGGAGAAAAAGCGAAAATTTAAGATCCTTCGAGAGACACCTCTTGCCAATCGGATCTTGTCATCTGAGGCAGGCGACATCGATTTCAAATTGAAAAACGCAGCTAAATCAAAAGAGATTGATACCGTATTAGTTTCATCTCTCAAGTCGGTCAACTCAGATAAGAGTATGGTGATCACACTCGATCGATTTGTTTCAGGAATAATACGGTCTGATTTTCCAAGCAGGGTAATCGATATGGCTATTTGCTTGGAGTCGCTATTCTCATCCTCTCAAGAAATTAAGTTCAGATTTTCCCTTTATAATGCTATAATATCTACTATTGAAATAGATAAAAGAGATCCCGCCTTCGAACTGATGAAAATTCTGTACGACGCGAGGAGCGCGATAGTTCACGGAGGTGAAGTTAAGAATAAAGAAAAACTCGAAGATGAGTGGGAAAAAATAGTAGATATTGCAAAACTATCAATTTTGTACAAAATGAATTTTCTGACAGTTAGAAATAAAACCGAATGGGACAACCATTTGAATAAACTCATACTTGGAACCGAGCAGAGGGTAGCGTAGATGGAACATGCTATAAAGAGCGGAAAGCTCAAGATAGAGGCTATTTCTGATGAGGTTCTCGGCGTAAAAGTCATCAGAGGATTTGCTCGTCTTTGTGATCTATCAGCGCTCTCCAAAGCAGACATTTATGATGCACATAAAAATCCGACCGGCACGCAGCGAGATTTAAGCCCAAAACACGCGCGAGATGCGTACCTGTACGTTAGGCAAGAGGAACTGGCATTCTGGCCTGAGATCTTTTTGAGCGCACGCGACTCAGCTGTTTGGAGTTTTGCAGGAACTCCTAATTCAGTGATCGGCTCGCTTTCGGTTGACGTAGATCTGATTTCATCAAGCTCGAAGATCTTGATCTCACGCGTGGACGGAAACCATCGCCTTCACTACGCAGATGGCACTTCTGAAGGATATCCACCCATAACTAAAATCGTCTCGTTTTGTTTGGCTGTAAACCTAACTCTAGAACAAGAAATAAAGCTTTTCCGGGACATAAATAACAACCAGAGAAGGATGAATACCAGCCATCTTGAGAATATAAAGGTGCGCCTAAGCGATAGAAGTGAGCTTGCGACACGAGACCCAAAGCTATATATTGCAGATCGCCTAGCAAAAGACTCAGATAGCCCTCTGAAGGGAATGGTTTTCTATGGCGGAGCGAAAGACGTTGCAAAAATCGTGCCTCTTAGAACATTAAAGAGCGGTATTGAATATATGTTCTCTAGGCCGACTAGACTGACAGCTATAGATGACATCGACATACAGATAAAAGTTATCAAAAATTACCTTTCTGCGCTAAAAAAATGGGAACCCTCAGTTTGGACATCACCAAGGCAGTATGTGATGCTGCGTGGTGCGGGTTTTTGGGGCGTTTGCTTTTTAGGCGCTGAAGTCATCGATAGAGCCTTGGCAAAGGGCGGCTACAAACCTGATGATATGTTAGCCGTTTTGCGTTCTGGCAAAAGTTGGAACTGGTCGAACGGTGGAGATTTTTCTGGTCTTAGCGGCAGAGGCGGGGCGGTGCGGATAAGAGATCTAATCGTCGCCGAGTTTGCGGAAGAAGAGAGCATTTCGCTTAAGTCCCTCATGAAAAAGATCTCTGATGAAATCTAGGAACAGGCTCACCCTCACGCCACCGCCACACACTCGATCTCGATATCGAACTCCATCGGCCAAGACGCCACTGGTACAAAACTCCGCGCCGGCGGGCTCGCCGAAAAATACTTCGCATAAACCCGGTTGATGGCGTTGTAGAAGCCGGCGGCGTAGATGCGCACCATCACTACGTTTTCCAGCGAGGTGCCGGCCGCTTCCAGGCAATGTTTCAGCGCCTTCAGCGACCTATCCAATCGCCCGCAGCACACGCAACTCCGCCGGGCGTTTTTGTATCGCGGCCAGAGAGCCGAGCCCCAGCCAATCAGCCGCATTGGACGTGTATTTGCGCGGGCCATCGATCTGGATGTCACCGCTGGCAAGGGCGCCGGAGAGGCCCTGCGAGCCGATCCATATGCGCACCATGGTTTTCAGCGCGGCTTCGACCTGCACGTCGATCTCGAAGCCCGGATCGACATAGCAGAGATCGACCTCGCCGCGCTCGAACACCAGCCAGTGCAGCCGCTTGCCTTCCGGCGCGTCGGGAAAATGGAAGCGCACGACGAAACGGTCGGGCAGGCTGGACAGGCGGCGGACGTGGCGCCTGATGTCCCACATCAGGAAATCGGTATCGACATCGGCGAGCGACGGCTCGACATCGATCCATTCCTGCCCCCAGACCGCGATCGCGCGCACCACCTCGCCGAGCGCCTTGCCGGCTTCCGTCAGCCGGTAGGCGGCCGGCTTGCCGGGGCCTTCGCTGCCGCGCGAGACCAGCCCGAAGGCTTCGAACTCCCTCAGCCTCTGCGCCAGCAGCGTGCGCGACACCAG
This sequence comes from Mesorhizobium sp. Root695, assembly GCF_001428185.1. Classification (NCBI taxonomy): domain Bacteria; kingdom Pseudomonadati; phylum Pseudomonadota; class Alphaproteobacteria; order Hyphomicrobiales; family Phyllobacteriaceae; genus Mesorhizobium; species Mesorhizobium sp. Root695. The sequence goes on from NZ_LMHO01000023.1 coordinate 640,833, forward strand.
CGGCACGCCGCGCCGGATCTCGTTGAACCCGCTCGCACCTTCGAGCAATTGTCGCAGGATCAGCACGGTCCAGCGGGTGCACAGAATCTCCGCCGCCATCGAGAGCGGACAATACTGACCGTAGCCATTGCGTTCCTGCATTTTGCACCGGTCCGCTGCGTCGGAAAACAGACTGCCTGCCCTGTATAGGCCTGCGCGCGCGCCACGACCAGTCCAGCTTCTGGACTAGTCGGCCCTCCCATCCGGTGCAAGCATTGCCTCCGCGTCGCGACGGCATCCGTTGCGGCAATCCAGGGAGGGTTCGAACCATGGCGCAGGCCGACCCCAACATTCTGACTGATGTGGCCCAGCTTCGCGAGATCGTCGGTCCGGTGGGCGAGAAGGTGGCGAACAAGACGATCGACCATATCGACGCGATTTGCGCGACCTTCATCTCGATGTCGCCCTATCTCGTCCTGGCGACGCGGGGGCGCGACGGTTTGCTCGATCTCTCCCCCAAGGGAGATCCCGCCGGCTTTGTCGATGTGCTGAATCCCAGGACACTTGCCATTCCCGACCGTCTCGGCAATGGCCGTTTCGACAGCTACGAGAACCTGATCGCCGAGCCTTCGCTTGCCCTGATCTTCCTCATTCCAGGCCACACCGACACGCTTCGCGTTGCCGGAGAAGGCCGCATCAGCCGCGCCCCCGAACTGCTCGCCCGCTATCCGGTCAATGGAAAGGAACCGCGTTTCGTCCTCCTGGTCACGGTGCGGCAAGCCTTCCTGCATTGCGCCAAGAGCACGGTGCGGGCCGGCCTCTGGCGCCAGGAGACATGGCCGGACTCGTCATGCGTCCCGTCGCTGGCCCAGGCAATGGTGGCGCATGGCAAGCTGGCGCTTGGCGTTGCCGAGATGCAGGACATCATCGACAGGGATGGAAAGACGAGGCTCTATTGAGGCGCCCTCACGCCACCGCCACACACTCGATCTCGATATCGAACTCCATCGGCCAGCACGCCACTGGCACGAAGGTTCGCGACGGCGGATTGTCGGGGAAATGCCTGGCATAGACGCGGTTGATGGCGTTGTAGAAGCCGGAATTGACGGCGTAGATGCGCACCATCACCACATTATCGAGCGATGTCCCGGCCGCTTCCAGGCAGTGTTTCAGCGCCCTCAGCGACGCTTCGGTCTGCACCTCGATGTCGCCCTTGACCAGCCTGCCGGTCGCAATATCGAGCGGCGGCGTGCCGGACACGAAGACCAGCCCCGCGGCCCTGGTCACCAGCGACAGCGGCACGCCGAGCGCCCGCACGGCAGCCGACAGCACCGGCACTTCGATAATTTCCTTCTTCATGGCACTCCTCCCTGGGTTCGCAGGGAGCTTATCCCGGCACCGGCGAAACACCAGCGGCGACGCATGGTCCAGGGCTCACCTCTGCCCCGGATAGGGCGTTCCATCCTTGTGCAGGAAGCGCCCGTCGGAACTCGGGCTCATCATGTCGATATCGGAGCACGTGATGACATCGTCGCGATTGCGCGAGCCGACCTCCAGGTAGAGTGCCGTCGTGGCGGACCGGTTGATCAGGTGATGGCCGTTGCCGCTGTTCTTGGCGAAGGTCGCGCAGTCGCCGGCCCTGAGCAGCGTCTCGCCGCCATCCTCGACCAGCGTCAGTTCGCCTTCCAGAACGGTGACGAACTCGTCCTCATGGCTGTGCCAGTGGCGCTGGCTGGACCAGCCGCCGGGCGGCAATGTCATCAGATTGACGCCGAAATCCGTGAGGCCGCCGGCATCGCCAAGGCGGCGGCGGGTACGGTCGGCACAGGGGGCGTCGAAGGGTGCGGGGTAGCCGGAGCCTTTGCGGATGGAAACGGATGAGAGGTCGATCTTAGGCATGGGTGCCTCCATGGATTGATGGTGGCAATCTAGCGCCCTTCCCTTCTCCCCTTGTGGGAGAAGGTGGCCGAGCGAAGCTCGGTCGGATGAGGGGTGCTCCAGCTTGGCGATACGCCCTATTCAAAGCCACCCACCAACGCCGGAAGACGAGAAGGCACCGCCATCACCGCCACGGTTGCAAACTTGTGTCCCGAACATAGGCGATGATGGTGTCGCAGACTGAATCCAGTTCTCGCAACACATCATCATTCCAGAAGCGTAATACGCGGAAACCCCGCAGTTTCAGTTCGGCGTCCCGCTCACGATCACGGCCCGAATCCGCATGCTGGCTACCGTCTATCTCAACGATCAGCATTGCCTCCACACACAGAAAGTCGGCAATGAACCGTCCAATCGGCACTTGGCGACGGAACTTGATTCTGTCGAGTTTTCGACCGCGTAGCTCATGCCAAAGCTTGTCCTCGGCCTCGGTCGGTTCGCGTCGTAAGGTTCGGGCAGAACGCCTTTTGTCTGGTAGGACGGGTTGGTGTGGCATTGCGGGACAATAGGTAAAGTTGGCGTTCACTGGAACACCCCTCATCCGACCTCGCTTCGCGAGGCCACCTTCTCCCACAAGGGGAGAAGGGAAGGCGAACCTGCCCCTCAATGGCAACACCCGTACTGCAGCTGCTCGTTCCAGTTCGGCCGGCCCTCTGGCGTGAAATCCATCAAGTTCCACAGGATCTCGCAGGTTCCGAGGCCGCGCGGATCCTGGCCGGGTTCCGTTGGTGCGAAACCGAGCTCCGAGCTCCAAAAATGGCGGATGCCGTCGGCGTCGCGATGAAACACCGACAGCAGCGGGATCTGCGCGCCGTCGGCATCCTCGGCATTGTAGTCGCGCTTGAAGCTGTTGCCGGCCGACGACACCAGCCGCATGTTGCGCCAGTCACGGTCGCGGCCAAGCGTGACCAGGTTTTCGAGCTTGGTCTTGGCCACCACAGCGAAATTGAAGCCAGCTGCCTGGAGATGGCCGACCGCGCCGTCGAACTGGTCGAGCAGCGCCGTGCAGGACGGGCATGGCTGGTCCTGTCGCGCAAGCCTCGCCGTGCCGCCGCTCGCTGCCACCTCGCGCGCCTCCTGCGGATGACGGGGAAACATCATGTTATAGAGGATCAGCGAGTCCTTGCCCGGGGCAAACAACTCCGACAGTTTGACCTTGGCCGGCCTTCCATGGGCATCCAGCGCGTCGAACTCATAGTCCTGGCGGATCGGCCCGCCTGGCGGAAGCGCGCGCCGAGCCTCGGCGACCTCTTCCATGACGCGGCGCAGCTCGATTTCCTTGCGCAGCAGTTTTTCACGCGCGGTGCGGTATCTGGCGGATTCGTTGGGAAAGGTGATCATGGTCGGCTCCTTCAAGTCGCGGCGCCGGCGTCCCGGCGCGGTTGCTCTGCGACCCAAGGACGTTTGGCGACGATCGGTTCCGACATTTTTGTACGCCGCGTGGCGGCGAGGAGCATACCTCCCGAGAGCGCGGACAAACGCTACTCTGCCGCCGGCACCGGACAGTCCAGCACACCTTCCTCGCAATGCAGATAGCCCTGAAAATCCTTCAGCCTGAGGTTGGTGAGCCCCGCCTGACAATTGGCGACCACCATCGGACGGACGCTGCCGGCGGTTTCGGGCGGGCCGCCCTGGAAGGCGCATTCGGCGTCGCGGAAAGCGACCCAGGCGCGTTGCGCATCGACCAGCAGCTTCTTCGACCCCGCATTGTCCTTCAGCCGGCCTTCGATCTGCTTGTAGGCCTGGTTGAGCTTCTTGTCGGCTGCGTCGAAATCCTTGCTGGCGCATTCGTCCATGGTGGCCTGGTCCTGCGCATTGGCGCAGTCGTCGGCGGCTCTCGCGGGGCTCACAATGAGCGGAGCGGCAAGCATCAGGGTGGCAAGGCTGGAGAGCAGAAGCCGCATCGTGTTTTCCTCCGGTTCTGGCAAAGCCCCCACGCAGGCGAAGCTTAGCAACCGGATGAGTGCAGGCAAGATGCGGCCTGCCGCCTTGGTCGACAGTTCCTTTCCGAATACTCGGCGATGGAACCCGTCCGGCTTTTCCGGCATTCTCACCGCGGGTTAAAGCTTGCGCGCCTAGGGGACGAAATGCACGACGAAGAGATCGACCTGCGCTGCCCGCAAGTGGTGGCCGACAATGCCGCCAAGGGCCTCAGGCTGCGCGGAGAATTCGGCCGTGGCGGCACCGAGATCGGCGTGGCCCGCGCCACCGAACTGAAGAACCGCGAAAAGCTCGCCCCCTCCACCATCCGCCGCATGGTCAGCTACTTCGCCCGCCACGAGGTCGACAAGCGCGGCAGGAACTACGGCAATGAGAAAAACCCGTCGGCTGGCTACATCGCCTGGCTGCTGTGGGGCGGCGACGAGGGCCGCGCCTGGGCGCTGGAGCTTAAGAAGAAGATCGGCAACGCACCGGATATCTAGAAGATCGCGCAAGAAGGCGGGTTCCGAAACCCGCCCCGGAACCCGCCATGGAGGAGCTGACGCAAGCCGGTGCAGCCTCCCCCTGTGCCCAGCCAATCGACGATCCCGGATCGGCTGAAATGGTGTAGTGACGCAACGTTAGCATTGGCCGGCGGCCGTCTATGTGAAGCGGTTCACAATGCGCTGGAAAACCGCCGCAACCAATCGACATGGAGCGACCGAGCCCGGAGCAAAGAGTTTGATGGATGTCGCTCTGCAGCCGGCGACGGAAATCCTCCCACGCGCCGGCAGCTTGTCAGACCCCACCCTCCATTGAATGCGAAGCAGCGCTTTGGGTTCCCAAATCACGCGGCTGTATTGCCGGCCCTAGAGACTGTTTCGAAATTCGCTCTGGCGAGTCATATGGTGGTGGTTTCGAGACCCGGAGCGCAGCGTACTTTTGGGTACGTGAGCACCGGAAGCGCAGAAAACGCCATCAGATGGCCGCCAGAGTAGAATTTCCAACAGTCTCTTAGCCTTCCCAGGCGACAGGCATCATGCCCAGCCGCTCGTAGAGCCGGACGGCGGCGGCGTTCTCGACCGTGTTGGTCTTGAGGTCGACATGGTCGGCGCCGCGTTCGCGAAAAATGGCGAAGGCGTGCCACATCAGCGCTTCGGCAATGCCCTTGCCGCGCGCCTCGGGATGAACGGCAAGGTCCTTGACGAAGGCGCGGGTCCAGCACAGCGCCGCCGCCGCCAGCCGGCCCTTGGCGTCGATGACGAGGAAGCACAGTGCCGGGTCGAATTCGGGATCAACCGATATGCGCGGCCACCACTCATCGAACGGGCCATCGGCGCCGTCGTCGAACACTTCGGTCAACAGCGCATGCAAGGCCGACGCGTCGCCGGGCTCGAAGCTGCGCATGACAAAGCCCTCCGGCCAGTGCGGAGGAACCAGCGTCTCGTCGAGGATCTTGCGCAGCCGGACGTCGTTCAGAGCCGGCGGGCGCGGTTCAGGCATCGCGCTCAGGCGTCGGGCTGCAGGCGGCGGCGCTGGCGGTCGCGGCCAAGGCCGGTCGCTTCAAGCAGGCCCTTGCGCTTGGCGTCGTAATAATAGCCGGTCTGGTAGAGCCAGTCGGCGCGCTTGGCGTTGCCGCCGGCCACCAGCCAAGCGCCGCGCAGGTACTTCACCGCGTATTTCAGATTGGTCTCGGCGTCGAACAGGCCCTTGGCCGGTCCGTCATAGCCCATGCCGCGCGCCGTCGCGTGCTTGATCTGCATCAGCCCCCAATGGCCGTTGTTGTAGGCTTTCGGGTTGAAGGTGCTCTCGCGGTTGACGACGTGGCGCACCAGGTCCACCGGCACCTGGTAGAGAACGGCGTACTTCTCGATCAGCCGCTCGACATCGCCACGCACGCCCGTGGCGTGCTCTTCTTCCACAGGTGCTGTCGGGAACTGCACCAGGGCCGCCGGATTCTGCGGCACGACATAGGCGACCTGCTGGACGCCAGGCATCCGGTCGCCCTTGGCGGTCGCCGGCATGACCAGCCCTGCGGTCGTATCGCTCTCGGCCGCCTTGACCGGCTCAGCCGCATCCGCCGGCGGGGGCGCCTGCCAGGCATTGGCGGTCATCACGGCGGGCACGGCTGGTGCCGCGGGTGTCGATCCAGCAAAGGCGGCGGTCACTGCCGCCGGTTGCGCGGCGGGATCGAGCGGCAATTCGGCTGTCTGAACGGGGGCAATACCCGACGATTCCGGCAGCACCGAAACCGTCTCCGGCAGCGGCACGGTGAAGCCGGCGTCAGTGCCGGCGACGGTCGCGGTTTCGGTCAGAGCAGGCGCGGACTTCATCTGCGAGGTCGACGTGCAGCCGCTGATGCCGGCGGCGGCCAGGATCACGCCGATCGCGATAAGGTTGAATTTTGCTGGCAAGCCGCGCTCGGGTCCGATTTGTCCGGTTGTTAAGAAATCCCTTACACCAGCGGTTCATGAGCGGCAATCGGGGCCATCAGGTGGTTTTCGGGTGGCAAGACCAGGGGTCTGATGCCATATTGTTCTGGATATGTACTGGGACGAATCCCGGTTTTCGCCACTTTGCGGAAAGGAACGCATCATGGACACGACAGCTTCGATCACGGCCGGCCACGCAGTGTTAGAAACAGTGATCGGCTTCATGGGCATTGCCTGGAGCGAAAAGGGCCTGATCCGGCTCTGCCTGCCCGAACGCAGCCGCGAAGCGGTGGAGCGGCGCCTGCTGCGCCATGGCGGCGTTTCCGCCTCCACGGCCCAGCCGCCATGGGTGGTCGAACTGATCGCAGCGATCAAGGCCTATGCGGCGGGCGAGGACGTCGATTTCTCCGCCGTGCCGGTCGATCTCGACGGCGTCGACGATTTCCGCCTCGCCATTTACGACGCGGCGCGAAAACTCTCCTTCGGCAAAACCACCACCTATGGCGAACTGGCCAAAACCGCCGGCCATGCCGGTCTCGCCCGCGAGACCGGGGCCGCCCTTGGCGCCAATCCGGTGCCGCTGGTCATCCCTTGCCATCGCATCCTTGCCGCCGGCGGCAAGATCGGCGGCTTCTCGGCGCCGGGCGGCTCGGTCACCAAGGAGAAGATGCTGGCCATGGAAGGCGTGCGTGTCGGCCCGCCGCCCCCGGCGCAGGTCTCCTTCGGGTTTTGATGCAGGCAGATGCCTAATTGTTATGGAAGAACCGTCGGCGGAAATGCCGCTCATTGTCCGGCCGCTTGCAGTTATAGACCGGACAGGACCTGGTGTCGGCGCTCGGCACATAGGCGCGCGTCCTCACCTCGCCCATGGTGCAGAACTGCTGGCTCTGCACATAGCGGTCATAGAGCGGCAATCCCGGCACCCGCGTCGACTGGTAGCGCAGGATGACGGCGCCCTGCCGGGCGATCGTTGCCTGAACCTTGCCGCAGCTCATGCGGGTCGGGTCGTAGCGCGAGATCGCCTGCGCTTCGGCGGCCACCAGCGTCAGGCAGGCGGCAAGCAGAATGGTTTTCATGGTGCTCTCCCCTGATCCGCCGCTCAAGAACAGCGTGATCTGTCGCAACGTTTTCAGCAGATTGGGGCAGCCGTTGGGCAGCGCCTCGATCACGGCTTTCTCACGCAGTCTTGTTTTTTATGCGAAACCGGCCTATATGCGTTCCATTGATATTTCGGCCGATCGATCCGGGCCTCGCGATCTTCGCGTTTGCTGACGTCTATCTCCAAAATCTCGATGCACACCGGCTGGACCTCGGTCCGGTCAAACTAAAGCAAATGTTGAAGGACTATCTAAAATGGCAACTGGAACGGTCAAGTGGTTCAACGCCACCAAGGGCTTCGGCTTCATTCAGCCTGACGCCGGCGGCGCGGACGTTTTCGTCCACATCTCCGCTGTCGAGCGTGCTGGACTGTCGACCCTGGTCGAAGGCCAGAAGATCAACTTCGAGATCGAGCAGGACCGCCGCACTGGCAAGTCGTCCGCTGGATCTCTGAGCAAGGCAGCCTGATTTTGCGAAGTGCGCGCCGGGCGAGAGCTCGGGGCGCGCGGCAAGTCACGGATGTACTGACAGTCGCGTGAGAAGCGCGCTGGAGCGGAAAGACCCGACACGCTGGATCAGCAGATAGCTGCCAGCCCGGACCGGACGCTCCGGATCAGGCTACCGAAATGGGAAGGCGGGATTTATCCCGCCTTTTTGTTTGTCTGGGGTTGAGCGATTTCGCTTCGCAACGCCAACCATGTTATTTCCATTTCATGACTAAGCTCGAACAGATCGAAAAATCTGTCGCAGCCCTAAGCTCCGAAGAACTGAAGGCGTTTGCCAAATGGTTCAAGGCGTTTCAGGGAGATATCTGGGATGAGCAGATCGAGGCCGACGCCAAGGCCGGTAGATTGGATAAGCTTGCAGAGAAGGCTTTGGTTGAAGTTCGCGCGGGCCGGGCCCGTCCTCTCTGAATTGCGCAGTCAATACCTCAGCCAACCATCCCCCGGCCGAAGGCCGCAAGCCCGACCGGGCGTCGCGCCTGTTGGCGCGCCCCGTCCGGAGCAGCCGCGAAGCGGCGACGGCGTGAGGACAAAACTAAGGCAGCCACTCGATCGGCACATGCCCCGGATCGGCCTCCACTCGTCCAAGCCAGGCGGCGACCGCCGGATAGGCGTCGAGCTGGAAGCCGCCCTGCTCTGCCGTATGCGTGTAGGCATAGAGCGCGATGTCAGCGACGCTGAGCGCGCCGCCAGCGAAGAAGGCGTTGTTTTCCAGATACTTGTTCATCACGCCGAGCGCCTTGTTGCCGCGCTCCAGCGTCACCGCCAACCGCTCAGGCGTTGCATCCGCGGCTCTTTCGGGAAAGGTCAGCAGCGCCTTGCGCACGGCGATGTAGGGTTCGTGGCTGTACTGTTCGAAGAACAGCCATTGATAGGCGAGCCCGCGCTCATATCTGTCGACCGCCAGAAAGCGCGTGCCTTCGGCGAGATAGAGCAGGATGGCATTGGATTCGGCCAGCCGCCGGCCATCATCGAGCTCGAGCAGCGGCACCATGGCGTTCGGGTTCTTGGCGACAAAGTCGGCTTTGCGCGTATCGCCGGTGTGCGAACTCACCTCGACATTGGTGAAGGCAAGGCCAAGCTTGGCCATCAGCAGGCGCGGCTTGTAGCAATTGCCGCTGTCGATCATGCCGTAAAGTATCATGGCTGTTCCCCGGAGCGCTGTCTCCACTGGCGCAACTATCGCAGCGGCGGCGCCCTCAACCAATGATTTGTTTTGGCGCGACCATCAGCCCCGCTGATGTGTGGCGCGTGCAACGTAGGCAGTTGGCGAAACCTGGTGGTACAGCGTCCCCCCAATCGCCAAGGTTGCCTAGCCGAAAAGCGGCACAACCTTGTTGTCTCTACCCAACAAGGCATCGATCACGAGCGGCTTTTCCTCAAATACCGTGCCGGCCAAGGCCGGACGGGCGAGAAGAAAACCCTGCAGCAGGTCGACGCCGCCTTCGAGCGCGACGCGCAGATGGGTGGGCTGCTCGATGCCTTCGACCAGCACCTTGGCGCCTCGGTCATGCAGGCTGTTAACCAGCGGGCGGAAGAACCGCTCGGCGGCAGCGTGGCGGCAGAACTCGGCGAACCAGGTGCCGTCGATCTTGACGATGTCGGGCCTGAGCAGGCTCACCCGCTCCTCGGTCGAGTGCCCGGTGCCGAAATCGTCGATGGCGATGCGGATGCCGTCGCGCCGCATTTCGCGCACCAGCCGGGCTAGAAGCGCGTCATCGGCCGCCTGTTCCGTGATTTCGCAGACCAGCATGGCCGGCACGAGGCCGAAATCGGCGAGATGCCTGGTCATCAGCCGGATCTCGGCCAGCGCTCGCCCGGGATGGTCGTTGATCAGCGGATTGTAGTTGAAGAACAGATCGAGCCCGTCGACACCGATGTTGCGAAAATTCCTGAGATGCAGCGCCCGGCACATGGTCTCGACAAACAGCCGGTCCGAGGCGGCAATGCTTTCGAAGAAAACCCGCGGTGCGCCGGGCCGACCGGCACGGTGCGGCTCGATCAGCGCTTCGACCGCGACCGCGTGAAGGAACCGACCACGCGGCGCGAAAATCGGCTGATAGGCGCTGCGCAGCCGGAACTCGCCATAGATGCCGTATTCGATGCCGACTTCGTCGACCTGGATCGCATCGCCGACATTACGCCGCCGTTCAGGCCTCATGGCGCCACCCTGCGCCCGAACGCCTTCACCGGCCGCGCCGAATGCGGTGCCGGGGCGGGATCAGGCGTGTCGCCGACAGCGGCGGCGACAGATGCCTGCCTGGTCTTGTCGAAGACGCGAAAACTGGTCGGCGCCAGTTCAGGCCGCGCCAGCACGAAACCCTGCACCATCGACGCTCCCGATTTCTCGGCAAGCTCCAATTGCCAGCCCTCCTCGATGCCCTCGAACACCGTGCGGATGTCCTGCTCCTCGAAACTTTTCACCATGGTGGTCAAAAGCGCGAAGCCGGCGCCGGATTCCATCAGCTGGGTGATCCAGAAGGCGTCAAACTTGACGATATCCGGCTTCAGCTCCTTGATGCGGTTAATGTCGGAATCGTCGGCGCCATAATCGTCGACGGCGATGCGAAAGCCATTGGCCCTCAGTGCCGCGACGAAGCTGTGTAGGGTTTCCTGCGACGTCGACCGCTGCTCGGTCACCTCGCAGACGACGCGGCGCGGATCGATGCCGGCCTCATGCAGCACCAGCCGCATTTCCCGCAAGGCGACATCGGCAACGGTGCGCTCGGTGAACACCGACGGGTCGAAATTGACGAAGATCGACGCCTCCTGCGGCAGGCAGGCGCCGGCGTTCAGAAGATGCAACGTCCTGGTCAGCGCCTCGATATGCAGGCGGTCGGCGGCCGGACAGGTCGAGAAGAAATTCATCGGCGATTGCGGCTCGCCGTCGCGGAACGGCCGGATCAGCCCTTCGAACGCGGCCACCGAGAGCTTGCCTTCGTTGAAGGCGAAGATCGGCTGGAAGGCGCTTTGCAGCGTGTAGATGCCCCAGACACCGGTGGAGGTGCCGTCGTCCTGACGGATGATGTGGGCAAGCCCGACGCTGCGCGACACGGTTCCTCGCTCCGCGATTGGATTGCAATCCTGCCACTCAAGCCTCTACCGTCTGTTAATGAATTTATTGTTGCCGATCACAGCTCCTTGAGACCTGGATCAGCCGACAATGCTTGCACTGCGCGAAATCATGCGACATGAGAAGCGCCGCGGCCGCTCCCGGCCCGCGCCGACCTAGTTTGGAGATATCTGGTCATGGCCTTTCTTGCCGACGCTCTTTCCCGCGTGAAGCCTTCCGCCACCATCGCGGTGACGCAGAAAGCGCGCGAGCTGAAAAATGCCGGCCGTGACATTATCGGCCTCGGCGCCGGGGAACCGGATTTCGACACGCCCGACAACATCAAGAATGCGGCAATCGAGGCGATCCGCCGTGGCGAAACCAAATATCCTCCGGTTTCGGGCATCGTGCCGCTGCGCGAGGCGATCGCGAAGAAATTCAAGCGAGAGAACAATCTTGACTACAAGCCCGAGCAGACCATCGTCGGCACTGGCGGCAAGCAGATCCTGTTCAACGCTTTCATGGCAACGCTGAACCGCGGCGACGAGGTCGTCATCCCCCGCCCCTATTGGGTCAGCTATCCCGAGATGGTGGCGATCTGCGGCGGCACCTCGGTGTTTGCCGACACCTCGATCGACAACGGCTTCAAGCTGACCGCTTCCGTGCTGGAAAAGGCGATCACGCCGAAGACCAAATGGCTGCTGATGAACTCGCCGTCGAACCCGTCGGGCGCCGCCTACACCGAGGCCGAACTGCGCGCTCTGGCCGACGTGCTGTTGAAGCATCCGCATGTCTGGACGCTGACTGACGACATGTACGAGCACCTGACCTATGGCGATTTCGTCTTCAAGACCATCGCCGAGGTCGAGCCGAAGCTCTACGAGCGCACGCTGACCATGAACGGCGTGTCGAAAGCCTATGCCATGACCGGCTGGCGCATCGGCTATGCCGCCGGTCCCGTCCAGTTGATCAAGGCGATGGACATGATCCAGGGCCAGCAGACATCAGGCGCCTGCACCATCGCGCAATGGGCTTCCGTCGAGGCGCTTAACGGCCCGCAGGACTTCATCGCCAGGAACAAGGCGATCTTTCAAGGGAGGCGCGACCTTGTCGTGTCGATGCTAAACCAGGCGCGCGGCATTACGTGTCCATCGCCGGAAGGCGCCTTCTATGTCTATCCCTCCTGCGCCCAGTTGATCGGCAAGAAGACCAAGGCCGGCAAGCTGATCGACACCGACGAAACCTTCTGCTCGGAGCTGCTCGAGGCCGAGGGTGTCGCGGTGGTGTTCGGCTCGGCTTTCGGCCTTGGCCCCAACTTCCGCATCTCCTACGCCACCTCGGAGACGCTGCTGGAGGAGGCCTGCACGCGCATCCAGCGCTTTACGGCATCGTTGACCTGATCAGGCGCACGGCCATCACAATCAGTGAAAACCCGGCTCGACGCCGGGTTTTTCCTATCGGCTCAGATAACATCAGTCGCCATACTGCTCATCGCTGACCGCTTCCAGCCAATCGGCATGGACGCCATCGATTGCCTCCTGCATGGCGATATGCGTCATCGCCGATTTCGGCGCCGCGCCATGCCAGTGTTTTTCACCGGGCGCGAACGAGATGACGTCGCCGGCCCTGATCTGCTGGACCGGTTGCCCCCATGTCTGAGCAAGCCCGGCGCCCGCAGTAACATAGAGCGTCTGGCCGAGCGGGTGCGTGTGCCAGTGGGTGCGCGCGCCCGGCTCGAAGCTGACCAGTGTGGCTCGCAACCGCGCCGGAGCCTCTTTCTCGATGATGGGCGTCTGCAGCACGCGGCCGGTGAAGTATTTTTCCGGTGCTACGATGGTCGGCACGCTGCCGCAGGCAATGATCTTCATGGTCGATGGTCCCAGAAACGGAAGCGGATAGGGCGACAAACTGCCCGTCCCAGTTTCGGCTGATATCGGCCAACGTGCAACAGCCCCCAAGCCGCTAAGCCAGCATCTGGCTATCGCATGGCGACGAGACGGCGGATTTCTATTTTTCTTGCCCTGCCGGCAAACAAGTGGGACGATGGATTTGGGCAGGTGGCACTTGAAAAGAACCCCGCCCGCGACGGTCGAACAGGCCGGCCGCCGCTCAGGACCGATTGACCACGCCTGAACCATGCATGCAGTCGGTCCTACGGGAAACGCCTGAGTGGAGGTCAGTCATGGGTACTCGCGCCGGAGGACGACGCACGGGACCGAAATGCATTGCCATAGTCGGTCCCTTTGCAAGCGGTAAGACGACACTTCTCGAAGCCATATTGGCCCGTACGGGCTCAATTCCCCGACAAAATCCCGTTTCATCAGGCAACACAGTTTCGGATCATTCGCCCGAGGCGCGCGCCCACGGCATGAGCGTCGAGGCGACAATCGCCACCACCGAATTCATGGGCGAGCAGATCACCTTCGTCGACTGTCCCGGCTCCATCGAATTTTCCTTCGAGGCCGAGCCGGTGCTGGCCGCCTGCGACCTCGCGGTCGTCGTAGCCGAGGCCGACGAAAAGAAGATCCCTGCCCTGCAGTTGATCATGCGCAAGCTCGACGATCTCGCCGTGCCGCGCATCCTGTTCCTCAACAAGGTCGACAAGGCAATCGCTGGTGTGCGCGACACGCTGAAGATGCTGCAGCCGGCCAGCGCCGTGCCGTTGCTGTTGCGCCAGATTCCGCTGCGCAAGGATGGCGTCGTCATCGGCTCGATCGATCTGGCGCTGGAGCGTGCCTACATCTATCGCGAATATGCCGAAAGCGAGGTGGCTCAGATACCCGACGACGACAAGGCGCGCGAGCTGGAGGCGCGCTTCTCCATGCTGGAAACGCTGGCCGACCATGACGACCAGCTGATGGAACAGCTGCTCGAGGAGATCGAGCCACCCAAGGACGCGATCTTCGACGATCTCGCCGCCGATCTGCGCGACGGCGCGGTGACGCCGGTGCTGATCGGCACCGCCGAGAAAGGCAACGGCGTGCTGCGCCTCCTGAAGGCGATCCGCCACGACGCGCCGGACATCGAGGCAACCCGCAAGCGGCTCGGCGCACCCGACGGCGCGGCGACCGTGGTCCAGGTGATGAAGACCATCCACACGCCGCATGGCGGCAAGCTGTCGGTGTCGCGCGTCCTCTCCGGTCAGGTCGTCGACGGCTCCGAACTTTGGCTCCCCGGCGGCGACACGGCCAAGGTCTCCGGCATCTACAGGATGCTCGGCAAGGACCAGTCCAAGCTCACCATCGCCAAGGCCGGCGACACGGTGGCGCTGGGCAAGCTGGATGAGGTCAAGACCGGCCAGACGCTGAGCTCGGCCAAGGGCGGCGCCAAACAGCTGTTCCAGTTCGAGCCACCGCAACCGGTCTTCGCCTTCGCGCTGCGCCCCAAGGAGCGCAAGGACGAAGTGAAGATGTCGGCCGCCATCCAACGGTTGGCCGAGGAAGATCCCTCGCTCAGCCTGCGCCACAACCAGGACTCGGCCGAAACCGTACTGTCGGGCCATGGCGAGATGCATCTGCGTGTCGTGCGCGAGCGGCTGGAAGGCAAGAACCAGATACCGGTCGAAGGCCATGCGCCGGCGGTGCCCTATCGCGAGACGATCCGCAAACCGGCGCAGCAGCGCGGCCGTCACAAGAAACAGTCCGGCGGCCATGGCCAGTTCGGCGACGTGGTGATCGAGATCAAGCCGCTGCCGCGCGGCTCCGGCTTCCAGTTCACCGACACCATCACTGGTGGCGTCGTGCCGAAGACCTATATCCAGTCGGTCGAAACCGGCGTGCGCGATTATCTGAAGTCCGGGCCGCTCGGCTTTCCCGTCGTCGATGTCGCCGTCAACCTGTCCGACGGCTCCTACCATGCGGTCGATTCCTCCGACATGGCCTTCCAGATGGCGGCCAGGCTGGCCATGAAGGAAGGCATGGCCGCTTGCTCGCCGGTGCTTTTGGAGCCGGTGATGAAGGTCGAGATCGTCACGCCGTCCGACGCCACCTCGAAGATCATCGCGCTCATCCCGCAGCGGCGCGGCCAGATCCTCGGCTATGACGCGCGGCCTGACTGGCCGGGCTGGGATGTCGTCGAGGCAACCATGCCGCAAGCCGAGATCGGCGACCTCATCATCGAGTTGCGCTCGGCGACCGCGGGCGTCGCCAGCTACCGTGCCGTCTTCGACCACATGGCCGAACTCACCGGCCGTCTGGCCGACGAGGCGATGAACAGCGACGGCAAGGCTGCCTGACCCATAGCACCGTCACTCGCCCCTCGAACCTCGATTCGAGGGGCAAAAAGAAAACGACGCCCGGCGGGGGCCGGGCGTCGTTTTGTTCGCGGACCGTTTCCTTGGGAGGTAAAACGGCAGGTCCGCCGCATTTGATGCCGCCGAACTTCGGCGGAAGAAGCGGTTCGGACGCGGTAGCCGCCTGAGCCCGGGCCGTACGAGTGATGCCCCCATCTCCCGTTCGAACCACACCGCGTCCTATGGTGTACATAGCAGGTCGCGGGCGTCCGCGATATGTTACCAGAGGTTACATGTCACTGTTACGTGGCAATTGTGATGGAATTTTTGGCCGACCCAGCAGGGTACAGGCAACAAAAAAGCCGGATCAACGAAGATCCGGCTGAGTTTGATTGGAAGTGCCTGTTAAGGCTAACCTCCAGAGGGGAACACTCGAGGGCGCTAATGGGAGGAGAACGCGCCCAGGAGATGAACTATATATGTGCTCATCATGCCCAAGAAACAAGCATCTATTTTGCAACACACGCATGCAAAAAGACGCAGGCTGTGGTCTAACCCATTCCAGGAGCCAGTAGGACCAGCAGAATCGCCAAAATGGAGCGCTGGCCGGGCGATTGTCACTAGAGAATCGCCAATCGCCGCCGGTTTTTGCCCCAAATTGCCAAAACCGCGTCATGACGTGGAAGCGGGCAGCAGGCGTTCATTTCTAAGGCAATCTGGGGGGAAGCAGCCAATGCGGACATTTTCGGCGATCGCCGGCAGTGCGGCCTTCTTCATTGCGGCACCCTGCGTGGTCGCCGGGCTGGTGCCCTGGCTGTTGACCGACCGCTGGGGCTTGCCGTGGTCAAGCCTGCCGGGCTTTGTCCGCGTTGGCGGGCTCCTGATCGTCGCCGCGATCGCTGTGCTGCTGCATGCCTTCGGCCGCTTTGCGCTTGAGGGCCTCGGCACGCCCGCCCCGGTCGCCCCGACCGAGCGGCTGGTGATCGGCGGTATCTACCGCCATGTCCGCAATCCGATGTATGTCGCCGTGCTGTCGATCATCCTCGGCCAAGCGCTGCTGTTCTCGAGCTGGACGCTGGTCGCCTATGCCGTCATCGGCGCGATTGCCATGGGCTCCTTCGTGCAGTTCTACGAAGAGCCGACATTGGCCCACCGCTACGGCGCCGAATACGAGACCTACCGCCGCAACGTGCCCGGCTGGCTGCCTCGCCTGACGCCCTGGCGGGGCTGATTCAGGTCGAAGCAGCGCCACATGGGGCATGCTGAGATTCAGGTCAGGCCGAGCCGAGAGCGGGGGATTCCGAGAACCGGAACGGAGCGGACATTTGGGTCCGTGGGTACCGGAAGCGCAGAAAGCCCTCGTTCGCAGGTCGGCATCACCTGAATATCGATATGCCCCTCAGAAGGACCAGCTTCGGGCCTTGGCAATGATGAAATCGCGGAACACGTGCAGCTTGGCCTGGTTCTTCATCGCGTCGGGATAGGCGAAATAGGTGTCGAAGGACGGCACCTCGGTTTCCGGCAGCAATTGCACCAGATCGGAGTCCTTGCTGATCACATAGTCGGGCAGCATGGCGATGCCGGCGCCGCCCTGCACCGCGCGCTTGATCGACAAGATGTCGTTGATCTGCAGCGTCGGCACCCTTTGTCCGCCCTCGAAATCGCCGACCGTTTCCAGCCAGTTCAGCTCCGACAGATGCGACGGTACTGGCACGCCGAAGGTGACTATGCGATGGCTCTTCAGCTCGGCGACCGAAGCCGGCTTGCCATGCTTGGCGACATAGGATGGAGCCGCGTAGAGGTGGAAATGCACGGTGAACAGGCGGCGCTGGATCAGGTCCGGTTGCTGCGGCTGGCGCAGCCGGATGGCGCAATCGGCCTGGCGCATGGTGAGGTCGAGTTCCTCGTTGGCGAGGATCAGCTGCAGGCTGATTTCGGGATAGAGCTCGATGAATTCCTGCACCCGCTCGGTCAACCAGCCGGCGCCCAGGCCGACCGTCGTCGTCACCCGGAGCACGCCGGAGGGGCGGTCCTTGGTCTCGGTCAAACGTGACTTGATGGTCTCGAGCTTCATCAGCACGTCATGCGCCGTGCGAAACAGCATTTCGCCCTGCTCGGTCAGCACCAGCCCGCGGGCGTGGCGGTTGAACAGCGGCACGCCGACATCATGTTCAAGCGCGCTAACCTGTCGCGAGATCGCCGATTGCGACAGATGCAATGTCTCGGCCGCGTGGGTAAACGACCCCGCCTCCGCCGCAGCGTGAAACACGCGTAGCTTGTCCCAGTCCAACGCCATGATACCCCTCGTTCCGTTTTGGCGTCTGAATGAAAAATCAGGCTTTTACACGGCGTTTCTAAGCCGCTCTCTGAACTCTCTACTCGGCCGCTTCGCGGTGCACTTCGATGCCGGCCAGATACTTCTCCGCCTCGAGTGCGGCCATGCAGCCGAGCCCCGCCGCCGTCACCGCCTGGCGATAGATGTCGTCGGTCACATCGCCGGCCGCGAACACGCCGGGCACGTCGGTGCGGGTCGAATCCGGCGCCGTCCACAGATAGCCGTTCGGCTTCTGCTTCAGCTTGCCGGCGAACAGTTCGACCGCCGGCGCATGGCCGATCGCGACGAACACGCCGTCGATCTTCAGATGCGTTTCCTCGCCGGTTACCGCGTTGCGCAGCTTCAGACCTTCGACCGAGGGCGGCAGCGGCGTCTTGCCGGGTCGGCCGGTGATCTCGTCGACGATCGTGTCCCAGATGACGCGGACGTTGTCCTTCTTCAGCAACCGCTCGCGCAGGATGCGCTCGGCGCGGAAATCGTTGCGCCGATGGATGACCGTCACGCTCTTGGCGAGGTTCGACAGATAGAGCGCCTCTTCCACCGCCGAATTGCCGCCGCCGATCACCGCGACATCCTTGCCGCGGTAAAAGAAGCCGTCGCAGGTGGCGCAGGCCGAGACGCCAAAGCCCATGAAGGTCTGTTCGGTCGGAATGCCCAGCCATTTCGCTTGCGCGCCGGTGGCGATGATCAGTGCGTCGGCGGTATAGGTGGTGCCCGAATCGCCCTTGGCGCGGAACGGCCGCACGTTGAGATCGACCTCGGTGATGATGTCGTTGATGATGTCGGTGCCGACATGCTCGGCCTGCTTCAGCATCTGCTCCATCAGCCACGGACCCTGGATCGGGTCGGCGAAGCCGGGATAGTTCTCGACATCGGTGGTGATCATCAGCTGACCGCCCTGCTGCAGGCCGGCGACCAGCATCGGCTTCAGCATGGCGCGAGCGGCGTAGACCGCCGCCGTATAGCCGGCCGGGCCGGAACCGATGATGAGAACGGGCGCGTGCTTGGTGGTCATCTAAAGCCTCTGCGGAGGGCTGCCGGCAATTGCGGCATGGAAAACTCGATCGTTGTCGCGCGTAATGTAAGTGTTGCCCACGACGCCAGCAAGGCAAGTTGGCGTTCGTCCCCGGAAAGCTTTGTCGCACCCTGTTGCCGCTTGATCCTGCGAAATATTCCGGGCGAGGGATGGAATGGACAGCGAAGTCGTTTAATTACAAAATCACGCAAGATTCTTGCGCGTGGCCCCTGACTTCTCGAGAGCCCTCATGCCGCTCAAGGCCGACCTCGACGCTATCGACTGGAAGATTCTGCGCGAACTGCAGGGCGACGGCCGCATGACCAATGTCGAATTGTCGAACCGCGTCGGCATTTCGGCGCCGCCATGCCTGCGCCGCGTCAAGCGGCTGGAGGAAGCCGGCATCATCCGCGGCTACCGCGCTTTGCTCAATGCACCGGCGCTCGGCCTCGATGTCGTCGCCTTCTGCCTGATCGGCCTGCATCACCAGGCCGACGCCGAGCTGCGCACCTTTGCCGAACGCACCCGCGGCTGGCCGATCGTGCGCGACGCCTGGATGGTGTCGGGCGAATCCGATTTCCTGCTGCATTGCGTGGCGAGCGACCTCGGCGCCTTCCAGACCTTCGTCATCGAGGAGCTGACCTCGACCCCGAATGTCGACACGGTGCGCACCGCGCTCACCATCCGTCGGGTCAAGGATGAAGGGCTGGTCTCGTTCGCACAGCCTTGAGCCGGTTGAACGTCAGCGCCGCGTCGGACCTGGCGGACGCGGGTTGCGGACTTCGCCATATCAGGGCCGCTTTGGCATTCGATAGGCTGTCGTGTAGAAGCCGGATCGTTGTGCCGTGACCCGTCGTGTTGGTTTCCTAAAGCAATTCCGAAAAAAGTGTGTAACGGTTTTCCTGGGAAAAGCGCATAGCGCTTTCCCTTGGGGATTGCGCAAAAACAGATGGGGCGAAGCAGCGCAATTCCGAGAACAGTGTGCCTTGGGGTGGGACCATGACTCGATTTGCTAGCCCGGTTTCGGCGCTGGTCATCTGCATGAACGAAGCCGACATGATCGGCCAGTGCCTGGAAAGCGTCGACTTCTGCGCCGAGATCATCGTCGTCGATTCAGGCTCGACGGACAGCACCCTGGACGTCGTCCAGGAGTTCACCGCCAAGGGCTACCCGATAAGGCTGTTTCACAACGACTGGCCGGGTTTTCCCCGTCAGCGGCAATTCGCCCTCGATCAGGCCACGCAGCCATGGTGCCTTTCAATTGAAGCCGATGAGGCCATCGACGATCTGCTCAGGCAGTCGATCATGGACGTGACGCAGTCTCGCAATGTCGGCTTCGACGGATGGTACATAAGGCGCCGCGACAAACTGAAAGGCTATGGCTATGCGCACCGCTGGGTGCTGCACAACAGGCTGCTGCGCCTTTTCCGCCGGGACAAGGCCACCATGGACCTCAACTTGCGGGTCCATGAATCGTTCGAGGTGCCGGGCGAAACCGGCACGATTGAAAACGGCGTGCTGCTGCACCGTCGCGAAATGACCATCGCGGAGGACCTGGCCAGGGCCAACACCTACTCCAGCCTCAAGGTTGCCACCCTGGTCGAGAGGGGCAAGAAGCCTGGCCTGGTAAAACTGGTGCTGTCGCCGCTCGGCAACTTCCTGAAATTCTACCTGGCCAAGCGCTACTTCCTGTGTGGCCGGCACGGCTTCGTCTATTCGATGATGGTGATGGTGTATTCGTTCGCCACCGAGGCCAAGCTTTATGAAGCCTCGCGAGACATCGATCCGGTGTGAGCCGTCACTGCTCGCCCGACACGGCGCCAAGTGCCGCTATTGCTGCGAGCAGACCTTCGAAATCCTCGCGCTCGCGCCAGGGCCTGACCGTGAAGCCCGATTGAACAGCCGCTTGCCCGTCGACCAGCCAGCCCAGCGAGAGGCCGGCACGCTGTCCCGCCTCCATGTCGGCCTTCTTGTCACCAACGATCAGCGAACGCTGCAGATCGAGCCCGAGGCGCTTGGCCGCCTCAAGCAGCATACCCGGATTGGGCTTGCGCATCGGATGATCGGCAACCGCAAGCGCGCCGGAGCCCGCTTCGTGATAGGCGCAGGCGACGACCATATCCACGAACGCATTGTCGGCGCGCAACAGGTCGAGCACGCGGCCGTTGACCGCGGCGAAATCGCCCCAGCCGCAATAGCCGCGCGCGATGCCCGACTGGTTGGTGACGATGATGACGGGAAGGCCGGCGCGGTTGGCGGCAGTGATCGCCGCGGCGATATCCGCGCACAGCACCATTTCGGCTGGATCGTCGGGATAACCGGTATCGACGTTGATAGTGCCGTCGCGGTCGAGGAACAGCGCCGGCGCGCCGGGGGGAAACACCGTCGAGCCTATTCGTTCGACCCATAGGCCGGGCTCCGCCAGCGGATAGGGACCGGACGTCGTGGAATCAGCCATTGCTGAGACGCGCTTCGACCACCTCGCACAGATAATGATAGAGGCACAGATGCCCCTGCTGGATGATCGGCGTTGAGGTCGACGGCACATTGAGCAGGATGTCGGACAGCGGCTTCAGCTTGCCGCCGGTGTCGCCGGTCAGGCTGATCACCGTCATGTCCATCATCCGCGCCTGTTCGGCGGCGGCGAGAATGCTCGGCGAATTGCCGCTGGTCGAGATTGCCAGAAGCACGCCGCCGGCCGCGCCATGCGCCTCGACCTGGCGCGAAAACACCGTATCGAAGCCATAATCATTGCCCCAGGCGGTCAGCACGGCGGCGTTAGCCGGCAGCGCGATGACGTTGTAGGCCTTGCGCTCCTTGAGGAAGCGGCCGACCAGTTCGCCGGCAATATGGATGGCGTCGCTGGCCGAGCCGCCATTGCCAGCGATCAGCAAGGCTTTCCCCGACGAAAGCGCCGTCACGACAGCGCTCGCCGCCCGCTCCATCTCGCTGGTGAGGTCGCGCTCGACCATGGCTGATATGGCAGCCGCCGAGCGGACCAGGTAATCGTTCAAGTCGGACATGAAACCCTCAGTTTGTGGTGCCGCCGGCGCGCAATTTGCCAATGGTGTTGGTGGTGCTCTTGCCGGCGACGAGATCGACCAGCACGACGCGCCCGCCGGCCTTCTGCACCACATCGGCGCCGACCACGGTGTCGACCGTGTAGTCGGCCCCCTTGACCAGTATGTCGGGCAGCAGAGCTTCGATCAGCGCCAGCGGCGTGTCCTCTTCGAACACCACGACCGCATCGACCGAGGCGAGCGCCGCGAGCACGCAGGCGCGGTCGTGCTGGTCGTTGACCGGACGGCCAACGCCCTTGAGGCGCCGCACAGAGGCATCGCTGTTGAGGCCGAGCACCAGCCGGTCGCACTGGCTGCGCGCCGCGTGCAAGAGGCTGACATGGCCGGCATGCAGGATGTCGAAACAGCCATTGGTGAAGCCGACGCTCAAGCCTTCTTCCTTCCACGCCGCGACCATGCGTGCGGCCGATGTGGCATCGAGGATGGCATCCTTGTGGGCGGTCGGTCCGTGTGAGCGGAACAGTGCGCCGGTGAGTTCCTCGACCGTCAGCCGCGCGGTGCCGCGCTTGCCCACCACGACGCCGCCGGCGGCATTGGCGATCGAGGCCGCCATGACGGTATCAGCGCCTACGGCCAGTGCCAGCGCGAAGCTGGCGATGACCGTGTCGCCGGCGCCCGAAACGTCGAACACTTCGCGCGCCTGGGTGGCGATGTGGCGTGCCTCGGTCGGGCCGACCACGCTCATGCCCTTTTCGCTACGCGTCGCGACGACGAAGTCGAAGCCGTGTGCAGAAATCAACTGGCGCGCTGCAGCCACGATCTCGTCATCGGCGAACACCGGGTGGCCTACGGCCTCGCCGAGTTCCTTGCGGTTGGGGGTGATGGCGGTCGCCCTGGCATAGCGCGCATAGTCGCGGCCCTTCGGGTCGACCAGAACCGGTTTTCCCGCCTCGCGGCAGATGCCGATCAGATCAGCAGCGACGCCGTCGAGCAGGATGCCCTTGCCGTAATCGGACAGGATGACGATGTCGGCGCGCGGCAGTGCCTCGCGGAAATGCCGGATCAGGCCGGCGCGCTCCGCGGCACCCAGCGGCTTGATTTCCTCCTCGTCGAAGCGCAGCACCTGCTGGTTGAGCGCGCTGAAGCGGCTCTTCGACGAGGTCATGCGGCCGCGATCCTGTGTCAGGCCAGCCGTGTCGACGCCAAGCTCGCCGAGCATCCGCACCAGGCTGTCGCCCGCTACATCGGTGCCGATGACCGAGACGGGAACGGCGGTGGCCCCGAGCGAAACGATGTTGGCCACGACATTGCCGGCGCCGCCCATCGTCGAGGTCTCGCCGCGCCCGTGCAGCACCGGGATCGGCGCTTCCGGCGAGATCCGCTCGATGACGCCGTAGACGAAACGGTCGAGGATGAAGTCGCCGACCACCAGCACGGTGGCCTGGCCGAACCGCGCAATGGCGCGATGCAGGGGTTCGGGGGAAGGCGGATTGTGCTTGATCATGTCATTGGCAACGCATGGAAAAGGCCGATTTCAATCTTGCTGGTCATCATCGTCAGACAGGCCGGACAGTTCATGGCCCAGATCGTTCATGGCGAAAGCCGATATACCGCAAATCCATGCAGTGCAACGGCAGGGCATGACCGCGAAGGCCGGTCGGTCAGCTCTTCTGCAAGGCGACATGGACCCCGAGCCCAACCAGGACCGCGCCGCCGGCCCGCTGCATCAGCCGCAGTACGCGGCTCGAACGCCGCAAGCGGCCGATAACCGCACCCGCCAGGAACACGCAGACGACATCGGCCGAAGAGAACATCAGATTGACTGTTGTGCCCAGCACGACGAATTGCAGCCAGACTGGAAACGCCGCCGACACATCGATGAACTGCGGCAGGAATGCCATGAAGAAGATCGCCGTCTTCGGATTGAGCACCTCGACGGTGATGCTCTCGAAAAAGGCACGTCGTGCCGATTTCCGCTCGATCGCGGGCAGCGCCGTATCGCCATCCACGCGCTTGCGAAACAGCGAGACGCCGAGCCAGATCAGGTAGAGCGCGCCGACCAGCTTGACCGCCATGTAGAGCGTCGGCACGGCGTGAAACAGCACCGACAGGCCGGCGGCGGCGGCGAAAACATGCACATAGCCGCCCAGATGGATGCCAAGTGCCGCCGTCAGCCCGGACCAGCGGCCGCGCGCCATCGTCTGCGCGGCGGCGTAAAGCATCGCCGGGCCGGGAATGTAGGCGAAGATCGCCGTGGTGGCGAAAAACGCCAGCAGCAGTTCGGTCGACGGCATTTCTTTTCTTTGTCCCTCACGATCATGCCGGGCGGCACGAACCGACTGAAGCGGAAGCTTTGCGGCGCCACTGTGACATCCGCTCCGTTGCCTGCTTTATCGACAGCCCACCCTGCCTCCCTTATAAGGGCCGGAATCGGCAAGTGAAACGCGTATCAGGGCCAACAACATGATCATCGTCACGGGCGGCGCCGGCATGATCGGCTCCAATATCGTCGCCGCGCTGAATGCCGAAGGCCATGACGACATCCTCGTCGTCGACGACCTCACAGACGGCCACAAGATCGCCAATCTCGCCGACTTGCAGGTCGCCGACTATCTCGACAAGGACGATTTCCTGCCTCGCATGGAGGCCGGCTCGCTCGGCCGCATCGAGGCCGTCTTCCACCAGGGCGCCTGCTCGACCACCACCGAGTGGAACGGCAAGTTCATGATGGAGGTGAATTACGGCTTCTCCAAGCGGCTGCTGCATGCAAGCCAGGCGCTGCGCGTGCCCTTCCTCTACGCCTCCTCGGCTTCCGTCTATGGCGGCGGCTCGGAGTTTCGCGAGGACCCGGCGCTCGAGCGGCCGCTCAACGTCTATGCCTATTCGAAGAAACTGTTCGACGACTATGTCAGGCGCATCGTCTTCGACACCGACCATTCGCAGGTCGCGGGCCTGCGCTACTTCAACGTCTATGGCCCGCGCGAAGCGCACAAGGGCGCCATGGCCTCGGTCGCCTTCCATCTGTTCAACCAGGTCGATCGGGGCGAAAACCCGAAACTGTTCGGCGCCTATGGCGGGTTCGGACCTGGCGAACAGAGCCGCGACTTCATCCATGTCGGCGATGTCGCCGACGTCAATCTGTGGCTGTGGAAACGGGGCTCAAGCGGCATCTTCAATTGCGGCACCGGCCGCGCCCAGCCCTTCCGCGCCATCGCAGAAACGGTGATCGACACGCTAGGCAAGGGCGAGATCGAGTTCATCGAATTCCCCGACCACCTCAAGGGCAGCTACCAGAGCTTTACGCAAGCTGATATGTCCCGTTTGCGCGCGGCCGGTTACAATGGCCAATTCCGGACAGTGGAAACCGGTGTCAGAGACTATGTCGAATGGCTGAAAGCCCAACGATCCTCGTGATCGGCCCACGCTGGGTGGGCGACATGGTGATGGCGCAGTGCCTGTTCTCGGCGCTGAAGGAGTTGCATCCCAACGCAGCCATCGATGTGCTGGCGCCGGCATGGGCCGCGCCGCTGGTCAAGCGCATGCCCGAAATCCGCCAGCAGATCGACTTTCCGCTCAAACCCGGCGCGCTCGAATTCACCCATCGCCGCCGCTTCGGCCGCCTGCTGCGCGGCCGCTACGACATGGCCTACATCCTGCCGGGCAGTTGGAAGTCGGCATTGATCCCGTTCTTTGCCCGCATTCCGCGCCGTGTCGGCAATCTGCGCGAGATGCGCTATGGCCTGTTGACCTATATCGTGCCGCTGCCCGACAGCGTCAAACGACGCACCGCGCAGGCCTATTTCGGCCTCGCCCAGGGCGGCAGCTTCCGGGCGCCCCGGCTGAGCGTGGACACGAAAAACCAGGTCGCCCTGCTCGACCGCTTCGGGCTGGCGCCCCAGAAATTCGTGGCACTTATGCCTGGCGCCGAATTCGGCCCGGCCAAGCGCTGGCCGAGCGAAAGCTATGCCGGGCTTGCCCGCTATCTCATGGACAAAGGCTTGAAGGTCGCACTGTTCGGCTCAAAGAACGACCGCGACGTGACGGCGGAGATCGCAGCCCTTGCCCCTGGCGTTGTCGACCTCGCCGGGCAGACGCGGCTGGAGGACGCCATCGACCTGATATCAGCCGCGAGGCTGGCGGTGTCCAATGACAGCGGGCTGATGCATGTCGCGGCGGGAGTCGGCACACCGATCGTAGCCGTCTATGGCTCGACCTCGCCCGAGAACACGCCGCCGCTGGCCGAGCATCGGGAACTGGTCTGGCTCGGCCTGTCCTGCTCGCCCTGCCATCAGAAGGTCTGCCCGCTCGGCCACCTCAACTGCCTGAAGACGCTTGAAGTCGGCCAGGTCGCGGCGGCAGCGGACCGGCTGCTGGAAATTCCGGCCGCGGCATGAAGGTGCTGATCGTCAAGACATCGTCGATGGGCGATGTCATCCACACCTTTCCCGCCGTCGAGGACGCCCGCCGCCAGCTGCCGGACATAACCTTCGACTGGTGCGTCGAAGAGGCATTCGCCGGCATCGTCGCGCTGCACCCGGCGATCTACAGCATCCACACTGTGGCGATCCGGCGCTGGCGCAAGGCGCTGCTCGACGGCGGCACATGGCGCGAGGCGGCCGCCTTGCGCCGCACCTTGCGCGATTGCCGCTACGACCTTGTCATCGACGCGCAAGGCCTGTTGAAATCGGCCCTGGTGGCAAGACAGGCAGGCGCCCCCATTGCCGGCTTCGACCGCTCCAGCGCGCGCGAGCCCTCGGCGACGCTGTTCTACGACGTCACCTATGCCGTGCCCCGCGACCTGCACGCCATCGAGCGGACGCGGCGGCTGTTCGGCCTGGCGCTCGGCTATCAGCCCGACCTTTCGACGCTGGACTCCGGCATCGTGCCGCCTGCCGGCACTCTGGCCGGCATTTCCGGGAAAATCGCCTTCCTGCTGCACGGCACCAGCCGCGAAGACAAGAAATGGCCCGTCCATGACTGGATCGAAACCGCCCGCCTCATTGTGGATCGCGGCATGGCGCCGGTCACCACATGGTCGAACGAGCGGGAGAAGGCCGTGGCTGAAGCGATCGCGAAAGCCGTTCCATCAACGATCGTGGTGCCGAAATCACCACTGGCCGAAGTTGCCGCATATATCGGCCGCTCGACGCTGGTCATCGGCGCCGACACCGGGCTGACCCACCTCGCCAGCGCTTTCGGACTGCCGACGGTCGCGGTGTTCCTGGCAACCGAGCCCGGTCTCACCGGTCCGCGCGGGCCCTATGCGTCGACGCTTTTGGCAGCGCCTGGGGAAAGTGTGACGCCGGCGGAGGTGGTGGTCGAGGCGCAAAGGCTTTTGGCGCTTAAAGCCCCGGCATAGGGCCTTTCACACTGCGTCGCACGATCAAGCGCATCGGCTCAATCTGTCAGCTCGTTTAGAAATCGATATTGGCGGATGCTGCTTTCGCACACAGTCGACCGCAAGTGCTTCGATCCAAAGTCTCGCCTGTATTGAAAAATTCACCAAGTCTTTCGTATGGTGCGGCAGGGCGATATTAACAGCCGGGACCGCGCGCTATCAGAGACTAGCACACCCGAGCGTGATCGACCGGATCGCGTGCGATTTGAGGACAATGAGCTTATGGGGCTTGTGACACTGGAACACTTCGCCAGCTGTGTAGGCAGTGCGTTCGACATCGACATGGGGCAGAGTTCGATGGCGCTGACGCTGTCGGAGGCCAGACCACTGCCTGAAAGTGGGTTTCCAGGAATGCGTCGATCGCCCTTTTCCTTGATGTTCCGAAGCGGCTCACCGATCGTGCTGCCGCAAAAACTCTATAAGTTGAAAAACGCAACTCTCGGCAACCTCGAGATATTCCTTGTCCCTGTCGCCAGGGACAAGGAAGGGATCGTTTATCAGGCGGTCTTCAATTGAGGCCACAGGCCTGGTTGAAGAAGAGCCAGTCGGAGCGATCAGGCCGTAGACCACTGCATCCCGATATGAGTATCGGTAGCATCGACTTCGTGAAAATGAAGGCGGCGGTAGAGAGCCTGCGCACGAATGTTGCGCCGCTCAACATGCAGGAAAACGCTTGATGCCGAACAGCTTTGCGCCTGGCGTTGAATTGCCTTCAGCATGGCGAGCCCTCGGCCGCGATTGCGCCATTCAGGTAGGAACCCGATATCGATGATGTGCCAACGCTGGGCGGTGGAATCGACATAGAGCCGTCCGATCTGCTTACGCTTGTCTTGCACGATCAGGAAATCGGCATTTGAAAATACCGTGACATAGTGGCGGTGCTGGAGATCAAATTGCCGGTCGATGAAGGCCCGCTTCATCTCCTGCAGCCACGGCACGGGTTCCATTTCCTCCATACGGAATGACCAGTAAAGCCGTCGCAGAAACGGAATGTCCGTAAGCGTCGCGCGGCGGGATGCAACGCGCGAAAAAATCAACCGTGACTTTTCACCGGCTGGAAATGCCGGCAACCTTTCTGCTTCGATGGGTATCATCAACCGAAGGACGGATAGACCCCCGCCATCGCTATACTGTAATTCAGTGCGAGATAAGGCTGACGATTCTCATGCGGCTGACTGCTCCCGGTCGGGCCGAGCATGGTTGGCGGGAATTGCGCGTTCGGCTGCGCATTGGCCACAAAAGGACTGGTGCTTCCCGGCGGTGTCAATGAATTGCCGGCGGAAGGAGAGCCCGTTTTCTTGGCCAGATCCGGCTGATTGTATATCGTGAACTGATGCATGTGCCCCGGCATTTCGGCAACCGTCAGCGTCTCGCTGTTTGCACCGAATGTCTCACCGATGGTGCGGCTTGAAACCCCGGGACCGTTGCCCTGGTTGCAGCCGGCGCGGTTGGCAAAATTGGGCAACTGAAAGGTGGTCGTGCCATTGCCGCCGAAATTGACGCCAAGCAGCGAGAACAGCGCCGAATTTTGCTGGATCGGAATAACGGCGCCATTGCAGGACGCCCACCCGAGCGGTGCAAAGTTGAAGCCGAAGACTTGTATCTCACCGAGGAAGGGCTCAGTCATTGGAGTGTCCTTGCGATCTGGATGGCGAACCGGTTTCCATAAAAATTCCCAGGCGCGGGGCTCAGCCCTGCGATGGGAAAATTCCCGCCCATGCAATGCAGAACTGCACTGTGAGCGTCGGCATTGTGTTGTCATGCGGCGAGTTCCCGCCGACAGTCTGGGTCGATTGTGGGGCGGTGACATAAGGCGTCGCGCCGGTAATGTCGGTTACATACATGGTGTCGTTTGAGACGGCACCAAGTTCGACCGTCGTGTTGACCGATTTGCCATCGGCGCTCGCCGGGGTCGCGGTCATCGAATGATTGTGCTGCGGCATCTGCTGGGGGAGCAGTGTGACGTTCTCGCTGCCGGCCGCCTGGCCCAGGACATAGCTCGAAAGGCCCGGCCCGGTGCCCTGATGGATGGGCACACGACTGGAAAGACTGGGCACGGCGAACGTAGACTGGCCATCGCCGCCATAGGTTGTGCCGATCAGTGTAAACAACACCTCATATTCCGAGATGGGATACAGGCTCCCGTCGCAAGCGAACCAGCCGTTCGGCACACGCGAAAAACCGAACATCCGGATCTCTCCGACAAAGGGCGTGCTCATCGATGGACCTCCTCCGGGCAGTGATTTTGGCGTGCAATGGACTGGGTGGTTGCTGGCGGCGTCAACTGCGTGACGGAAAAATCCCGCTCATCGCGATGTTGTAGTTGATGGTCTCGTAAGGTTGTATGTTCGGGTGCGACTGGTTGCCGCCGACATAGGTGACGGTGGGAGGCGCCAGGGGAACCACGCGACCATTCGGTGCGGCATAGATGGCGTTTGTGGTGGTCCCATAGAGCGCACTGCTGGGATTGCGCGCCGCACCCGCGGCCGTGGTCGCGTTACCCACATGGTTGTGGACCGGCAGTTGCTGAGACAGCAGCGTGACGTTTTCAACGCCGCCCGTTTCACCCCACTGATAGGGCGATGGGTTCCAGTTCGGATCGGCGGATGGACCAAATCCGACCGGGGTGCGGCTCTGCAGATTGGGCAGGCCGAAGGTCGTGGTACCATTGCCGCCATAGGTGGTCCCCAGCAGCGAAAACAGTGCCTGGTTCTGAGCGATGGCGATTAGCGAGCCGTTGCAAAAGGCGAAGCCCTTTTGCGCGAACCCGAACCCCGTCATCATGATCTGGCCGAGAAAAAATTCCGCCATTAGCATCCCCTAATATTAGACAGCTATCTTGTTGAATTCATCATTGCTCATAAACCATGGATTCTGCAAGAGGAGTCTTACACTCGAGGTAGACATGGTGAAGACTGTATGATTTACTTTGCATTCGAATCCGACGAAGGTGATCGCACCCGGATTCTGGGAAGATTAAAGATTTGATTGGTCGATATTTTTCGCTTCGGTACTAAAGCGTATCGACTGTCGGCATGGGGGCGTGCATTGGATCGGACTGTAAAGTATTGCGCCGGGCGTTCGGACGCGCTTGCCAGCAGGTTCCTGCTATGGGTTGCCATGCTTGCGCTTGTTGGCATGGCTGCCTTGGCGCCATCCAGGGCGCAGGCGGCGCCATCCTTGGGCTGCCCCGCCCCGATAACGTTTACCGTGGCATCCGGCGGTTCCCACCAGATCGACGCGTCGTCATGCGACTCTTTCGGAACAAATTCGCAGGACTATGTGGTACAGCCCGCGCACGGTACCGTCACCATCGACAATGCAGATGCCGGGCTTCTGACCTATGTCAACAATGGCGACGGCGCCCTGTCGGACAGTTTCACCTTTGAAGATGCGTCTGGGGGCGTCGTCACGGTCAATGTGACCGTCTTGCCTGCCAGTTCGCCCATCACCGTCACCCCCGCAAGCCTGCCGACACCGGCAGTCGGCGTTTTCTACGACCAGACACTTTCCTCTAGCGGTGGTGTGGGACCGTATACCTATACGCCGGGCGGCGGCAGCTTGCCGCCGGGGCTTAGCCTTGCAACAGACGGCAGGATTTCCGGCACGCCAACGGGCTCGGGCCCTTACAGCTACACCGTGCATGTGGTGGATTCCACGGCCGGCACGCCTTTGACGACCGATAAAAGCTACAGTTTCACTGTCACCGGACCCACCCTGGTCGTTTCACCGACCAACCCGCCCGCAGGCGCCGTAGGCTTTGCATACAGCCAGCAACTCAGCACCAGCGGCGGCACAGCGCCCTATACTTACAGTGTCGAGAATGGCCCCCTGCCGGCAGGATTGAGCTTGTCTTCCAGCGGCCTGATTTCCGGAACGCCGAGCGCTCAGGGCACCGTCACATTCAAGGTCAAGTCGCAGGACAGCACAACGATCTCGACCGGGGGCGTCTGGCTCGTCACCCAGGACATAACCGTCGTCATCAATGCCGCGCCGACCATCGACGTCAATCCGGCCACTCTGCCTGGTGGCGCCGCGGTCGGATCGGCCTACAGCACGACCATTTCTGGCAGCGGTGGAACAGGCCCCTATACTTTCATCATCAGCGCGGGTGCGCTTCCCGCCGGGATGACGCTGTCGGCGGCGGGCGTGCTTTCCGGCACGCCGACCGCCGGCGGAACGTTCAATTTCACCGTCCAGGCAACCGATAGCAGCACCGCGCCGGGGCCATTCAGCGGTACACGGGCCTACGCAATGACCGTTGCCGCTCCAACCATCGCGTTGCCGGCAGCCACACTTGCCGACGGCACGATCAGCACGGCCTATTCCGCCGCGCTCAATCCTGCGACCGGTGGCACCGCGCCCTACGCATATGCATTGACGGCCGGCGCCCTTCCGCCAGGCCTGTCGCTGTCCAGCGCGGGTGCGTTGTCAGGAACGCCGACCGCGGAGGGAACTTACAACTTCTCTGTCACCGCGACCGACAGCAGCACGGGGACCGGCCCCTATTCGAGTGCACCCCGCGCCTACAGCATAACCGTCCTCGACATTCCGCCGGTCGCCAACGCGGTGTCGGCCACGGTCGCCTACAACAGCAGCGCCAATCCGATCACGCTCAACATCACAGCCGGCACGCCGACATCGGTCGCGGTCGCCACTCCGGCTGCCCACGGCACGGCAGTAGCCAGCGGCACATCGATAACCTACACACCCACTGCCGGCTTTGCCGGTCCAGACTCGTTCACCTACACAGCAACGAATACGGCCGGAACGTCCGCACCGGCGACCGTCACCATCACGGTCAGCAATCCGACGATCGTGGTCGCGGCATCCGGGGCTTTGACCGCGCAAGTCGGCGTTGCCTACACACAGACCTTCACCGCATCCGGTGGTGCGGCGCCATACACGCTGTCGGTGAGCGGCTTGCCGGCAGGCCTATCCCAGACAGGGACAACAGCCAACAGCGTGACTGTTTCCGGAACGCCGAGTGCGGCGGGCAGCTTCATCCTCAGTGTCACAGGATCCGACAGCAGCACCGGAAATGGCCCCTTCGCGATTTCACAGCCCTTCACGCTCGCCGTCGCTGCGCCAACGCTTGTCGTAGCGCCGGCGCCGGGATCTATTCCCGTCCCCTATGGTGCGCCGTTCAGCCAGCAGTTCTCTGCGTCGGGCGGCACAGGTCCGTACAGCTTCAGCATCACCGCCGGCGCCCTTCCCCCAGGCATCTCGTTCAATTCGGCTGGGCTGCTCTCCGGAACGGCCACGGCACCCGGCACCTACAACTTCACGCTCCAGGCACAAGACAGCAGCACCGGCACCGGAGCGCCTTTTACAGTCGCGGCGTCCTACGCATTGGTGGTCGGGCCGCCCACCGTCGTTGTCAGCCCTGCGACGCTGGCTAATGCCACGGCTGCTTCGCCCTACTCTGCCACGGTCACAGCATCCGGAGGTGTCGCGCCCTATACGTTCTCGTTGACCTCCGGTGCGCTGCCGGTCGGTATGTCGTTCAATTCGGCGGGTACTTTCTCGGGCACGCCTACCCAATCCGGAACTTTTTCGCTCACGGTCCAGGCAAGCGATGCTAACGGCCAGACAGGGACCCATGTCTATAGCTTGACGGTCGACGTGCCGGCCCTGACCATATCGCCCACCAGCATCCCAGGCGGCACGGCCGGAATTGCCTACAGCCAGCCGCTCACGGCGAGCGGCGGCAACGGCCCCTATACCTATGCGCTCACCGCGGGCGGACTGCCGGCAGGCGTAACCATCGCGGGCGGCGCAATCGCTGGAACGCCGACTGTTGCCGGCACCTTCAACTTCACTGTGACGGCGACCGACAGCACGGCGGGCACGGCGGCCAGTGGGTCCCAGGCCTATACGCTGGTGGTTGCAGCGCCGACCATAGCGCTGGCACCAGCCAGCCTCCCTGCCGGTCAATATGACGTTGCTTACAGCCAGACACTCACAGCCAGCGGGGGCACCAGCCCTTACAGTTTTGCGGTGACGACAGGCGCGCTGCCGACCGGGATAACACTTTCTTCGACGGGAACGCTTTCGGGCACACCGAAGGTTGTCGGCTCGTTCAACATCACCGTCACGGCGACAGACAATCTTGGTTTCACCGGCACGGCAAACTATACGCTTGTGATCGGCAACAACCCGCCGGTTGCCAACCCGGAGACTGCCGAAACCCTTGAAGGGCAGCCCGTGACCATCCACGTCACGGACAACGATACCGGGACCATCACCTCTGTTGCGGTCGCCACCGCGCCAGCGCACGGCACCGCGACGGTCAGCGGCACCGACATCGTCTACACGCCGGCAGCGTCCTTCAACGGGTCGGATACGCTGCAGTACACGGCGACCGGACCAGGTGGAACCTCGGCGCCCGCCGCCGTCACGATCAACGTCAGGCCTGTGCCCGTCCCTGTCGCGCAGCACGTCACGACAGTGTCGGGCAAGGCAGTGGTGGTCGACCTGACCAAGGACGCTGTTGGCGGGCCGTTTACCACTGCAAGCCTTGTTTTGGTGCCTCCCCCTTCATCGGGAACGACGGTGCTGAACGGGTTCCAACTCACCTTCACCCCGACAGCGACATACCAGGGCACGGCCACGGTGACCTTCACCTTGAGCAATGCTTATGCAACGTCGGCGGTGACGGCGATCACCATCGAGGTCGTGGAGCGCCCCGATCCGACGCTGGACAGCGAGGTCATGGGCATCCTCAACGCCGAGACCGCCGCGACACGTCGTTTTGCCACTTCGCAGATCGGCAATTTCCAGCAGCGTCTGGAAGGTCTTCATGACAGCGGCGATGGTCAGGAACCGGTCGACAGTCTGGCCTTTGTCCAAGGCATAGTGCTCTCGTTCGACAGCACCTGCGGTGACCAGGAGCGGGCAGCAAAGGGAGAATCTTGTGGGCGCAGTCAGGCGTCTGACCCCAACTGGCCCTTCAAATCGTCTCTCGACGACACCGCTACATCGGGCACGCCCGGAAGCTTCGGCTCCGGCAGCTTCGGCCACAGCAAGGTGACCATATGGACCGGCGGTTCGATCAATATCGGCGAGCGTGACGGCGAAGATGGCTACAAGTTCGAGACCACCGGCCTCAGCGCCGGTATCGACTATCGCCTCAGCCGTGCTTTTGCGATCGGTCTTGGCATGGGTTACGGCCGCGATGTCAGCGACATCGGTGACAACGGCAGCCGCAGCAAGGGTGAGGCCTACACGGCGGGCCTCTATGCCAGCTATCATCCCGGCCAGGACTACTTCATCGACGGTCTGGTCGGATATCAGTGGCTTTCATTCGATTCGCAGCGCTATCTGACATCCGGTGGCGGCTTTGCCACCGGCGAACGGGACGGTGGCCAGTGGTTCGCCTCGGTTTCAGCCGGCAAGAAGTTCGAGATCGAACAGTGGCAGATTTCGCCTTATGCCCGTCTCGACGTGGCACGTGCGACCCTGGACGAATTCACCGAAAATGGCGATCCGTCATCGGCCCTGCACTATGGCGAGCAGGACATCAGCACCACCACGGGCAATCTCGGCATGACGCTCAACTACAAGGTCCCGGTCAGCTTCGGGGTGGTTTCGCCGCAATTGAGGCTGGAGTACCAGCACGACTTCCAGGGCGACAGCGCGATCACGATGAACTATGCGGACATGTTCGGCGGACCTTTCTATCACACCACCATCGATGGGATGGGAAAGGACCGCTTCATGCTCGGCCTCGGTGTCAATGTGCAGACGGTCCAGGACTTTGCCGTGCGGCTGGAATATCGCGGCCTGTTCGGCAGCGATGGCGACACCGACAATGGTTTCCTGGTCAATCTGGGCAAGAAGTTCTGACCCCAGGCTGGTATGGGACAGAGTGGTTCGGCGTTTCTGTGAGACGATGAACTGTGCTGCAACGGCAGCAGAGCAATTCCAGGAAAGTGTGCAACGGTTTTCTCGGGAAAAGCGCTTTGCGCTTTCCCCTGGGAATTATCTCAAACTAAGGAGTTAGAGCGGTTCGCCGTTTCCGTAAAACGGTGACCTTGTCTAAATGAACTGCACCTGGACGATCTCATACCCCCTGGCACCGCCAGGCGCATTGACCTCGATGGCGTCGCCGACTTCCTTGCCGATGAGCGCGCGGGCGATCGGCGAGGAGATCGAGATGCGGCCGGACTTCACGTCCGCTTCCTGGTCGCCGACGATCCGGTAGGTCTTCTTTTCCTCAGTGTCCTCGTCGACCAGCACCACGGTGGCGCCGAACTTTATCTTGTCGCCGCTAAGCTTGCTGACGTCGATCACCTCGGCGCGCGCGATATAATCTTCAAGCTCGTTGACGCGACCCTCATTGAGGCTCTGCGCCTCTTTGGCGGCATGATATTCGGCATTTTCGGACAGGTCGCCATGCGAGCGCGCCTCGGAGATGGCCTCGATGATGCGCGGCCGCTCTTCCTGCTGGCGCCAGCGCAGCTCTTCCTTCAATGACGCGAACCCCTCGCCTGTCATCGGGACCTTGTTCATGATGCCTGACCTTTCCTGCTGCCACCCCCGCGTTTCGGGGAAAGCCTTGTCGATGGGTACAAAAAGAAAACGGTCCGGCAGCCTCGGGCTAACGGAACCGTTTCACCGCAATTTCCCTGAATATAGCAATCTTCGCGGGTTTTTCACGTCCAAAAATCGGTTTTGCAAAAATCATCCCCGCTTTCATCAGTCGGGAGCGGCTAATAAGTCCGAGGCGTAACAAAAAAGCGGCCGCGATCGCTCGCGGCCGCTTCAGACTGCTGACAAACCCCTGGCATTTGCCGGGGGTTTTTGATTCACTGGGTCATGTTGAAGCGACCCGCCCCTGAACAGACCGCGCTCGAGATGGT